>NZ_BONI01000003.1 GCF_016862635.1 Catellatospora coxensis
GAAGGCGTCGAGCGCGACCGCGGTCAGTCGCGCCTGGCGCGGCGAGCGCCGCGCTCGCGGTCGTCGGCGAGCAGCACCGTGGCGACCAGGCCCGCGACGACGATGCTCAGGAACCAGGTGTCGTCGTCGGACAGCCACGCGGTGAACGGCGCATACGCGGCCATCAGCAGGAACGCGGCCCACATGCCGCGCCGCTGCGCGTGGCTCAGGAATCCAGTCATCCGAAAAGGGTGCCATCGTCTTATTACGAGCGCGGACACTCTTTCGGATGATTCTGTCCCCGATCAGGTTTATCGCCCTGACTCGACGGCAACAGACTGCGGCAACCCGGTCAGGCATCGATGGCCGGAACGGCCCCGGTGAACCCGCGGCGGCTCAGGATCGCACGGCGGCGAACACTGCCACGGGCGGCTCGTCGGCGTCGTAGCGGTCCGACAGCCCTTCGAACGCCATACCGATCTTCTCCGCGACGCGGCGCGAGGCCACATGATCGGGGTGAACGAGCGCCACCAGCCGGTCGACGCCGTGACGCCAGGCATGGTCCATCGCCCCGCGCGCGACCTCATAAGCGTATCCGCGGCCCCAGTAAGGCCGGGCGAAATGCCAGCCGATCTCGTGCTCCCCGGCGGCTCCGTCCAGCGGGCGTATGTAGACGTCCCCGACGAACACGCCGTCGTGAGTCGTGACGGCCCAGAATCCGCAGCCCGGCCCGCGCTCGGCGACGCCCTGCCAGCGCGGGATGTCACCGACGATGATGTCGACGTCGGCTGGCGGCTCGTCGCCGGTGAAGCGGCAGACCTCAGGATCGGACCACATGGCGAAGGCATCGGCGGCGTCGGCGCGGTCGAACGGCCGGACCAGGAGCCGCTCGGTGCTGAAGACAGTGGTGGACACCGGGGAAGAGTACGGCCACCACCGGCGGTGATGTTCAGGCCGGCGGGTTCCCGGCGAGCCAGACCGATGCCCGGCGGGCCGAGGCGCGCGACAGCCACGCGTCCTGGACCAGCTCGGCCAGCTCCCGGCGGCTGATCTCGCCGACCCGGCAGGCCCGCAGCAGCACCGACGGGTGGCCGTTGAAGTGGGCGGTGGTGAAGTACGGCGAGGACTCGTCCTGGACCATCGCCTGCTTGTCGGCGTCCGAGCCGACCCAGAAGACGATCACGTCGGGGTAGCGCTCGCCGGTGTCGGGGTCGACGGCGTCCGGACGGGGATTGCGGAAGAAGATGAACGACTTGCCGCCCACCTGGTAGACGGGGTTCTCCCCGGTCCCGTACTCGACGGTCACGTGCGGCATGGCCAGGGCCAGCTCGTGCACGTCGTCAACCTGGGCGGGCCGCTCGTCATCGTCGGACACGCTCCTGAGCATATGCCGCGGCTTGTCGGTTGGACGGGCGCACGACCGCCACGACAGGATGGGAGGATGCGTTCTCGAACTGCCGGCATGTGATGGGGCACCCGTTCTGCCTCTGCCTCGACGAGGGCTGACGGGCGACGGGGACTACCGGCGCGCGCCGGCCGAACGGCGGCGGCGCACGACGAACGCCCATCCGATCGCGGTCAGCAGCAGGACCGTGCCGAGCTGCCAGGGGAAACCGATCAGCAGCGTGGACCAGCTGCCGACCGGGTCTGTACGCTGCCAGGTCGTCTCGACCCTGTGTCCGCCGTCCGGTCCACCCGGAAACATCGGCGGGGTCGTCGGGGCGTAGACCAGGCCCACCGTGTCACCGCCGAAACGGCTGCCCAGCTCGCGGAACAGGGAAGAGCTGAGCCGGGTCGTCTCGACGTGGACGAGGCCGTCCGCGCCCGCGTAGACGGCGGTCCATCCGCCGTATTCCATGGTGATCAGTTCGTCCGTGACCGCGTCGAGGACCGCGGGGCGGCTGCCGGATGACGTCGAGCCCCCTGCGAGCACCAGGAGGTCCACCCCCGACAGCGGTACTCCGGACCAGTGCCGCGGACTCAGCCCGGCGGCCGCCGTCGAAAGCACCAGCAGCGGGGTCAGCGCCGCCACACAGACCACGGTGATCACGGCGTCGCGAACTCGAGTCATGCATCCTGGACGCGGGACACGGGTCGGCGGTTGCCGATACGCGCTCGGGTCGGGTCAGATCGTCTTCCGCTGTTCCCGCAGCCACTCGTCGAAGGTGGTCGGCGCGATACGGGCGTTCCTGCCGGGCAGCATCACGTCTCCGGCCATCTCGACGCCGAGGACCGACGACCAGGTGGGCACGAGTTTCACGGCGCGCCCGCGGGCCTCGCCGGTGCGCCGGGCCATGTCCACCAGGTCCTGCGTCTCGGGTCCGGCGACGTCCCGGTGCCGCCCCTGCGGCTCGTCGACGGCGACCTCGGCGAGCACGTCGGCGATGTCGGCGGGGGCGATCGGCTGTATCAGCAGCGGCGGGAGCGACGCGACCCCGTTCTGCTCGGTCCAGGTCACGACCGTCGCGGCGAAGTCGTGGAACTGCGTTGCCGGGACGATCGTCCACGGCACCGGACCGGTCTCGACGAGGCGTTCCTGCTCCCGCTTGCCGGCGTAGTGGGCGTTGCCCTCGACGCGGTCGACGCCGACGATGGAGAGCAGGACGTGGTGGCGTACGCCGGCGCGCTGCTCGGCGGCGAGCAGGTTGCCGGTCGCCGTCTGGAAGAAGGCCACCGTCTCGGCGCGGTCCCGGGCCGGGCCGTTGGTGGCGTCGATGACGGCCTCGACACCGGTCAGCGCGGCGTCCAGGCCCTGCCCGGTCGACAGGTCCACGCCGAGCGAGCGGCTGATGCGGACCACCTCATGCCCGGCGAGCTCCAGCGCGGCGACGGTGAGCGAGCCGATGTTCCCGGTGGCCCCGGCGACGGCGATGCGCATGGCGTCCGGTCCTCACCTCGTCGGAGACCTCATGGACATGGGCCATCGTATGACGGTGCGCCCGGCCCGTCCTGGATTCGCACACGGCAGCGCGTCACCCGGGCCGTCGGCCGGGTGACGCGCTGCCGGGCGGCGATGGGCTCAGGCGGTGCCGGTGAGGGCGAAGCTGTCGATGTCGAACAGGCTGCCGGTGCCGGTGAAGACGAGGTACAGGGGTCCGGAGCCGGTGGTGATGGTGGTGGTGATGTCGGTGTAGTTGCCCCAGCCGCCG
>NZ_BONI01000004.1 GCF_016862635.1 Catellatospora coxensis
CGAGCAGGGGGCCGGTGGCCGAGCCGGTGCGGATCTGGATGGTGCCGCCGTTTCCGCCGGAGGAGACGCGTGCGGTGAAGCCGGTCTTGCCGGTGGGATTGACGCCGGAGAATCCGATCCAGTCGCCGTTCTCGATGTAGCCGACGCGGTTGCCGCCGTGGGCGTTGGCGTCGGCGACGATCTGCACGCCGAACTGCGAGGTGTACGACTCCGCCTCGACGCGAGTGGCCGGTGGGGCGGTGCCGGTCAGGGCGAAGCTGTCGACGTCGAACAGGCTGCCGGTGCCGGTGAAGACGAGGTACAGCGGTCCGGAGCCGGTGGTGATGGTGGTGGTGATGTCGGTGTAGTTGCCCCAGCCGCCGGTGTTGGCGACGGTGGCGGTGCCGAGCAGGGCGCCGGTGGCCGAGCCGGTGCGGATCTGGATGGTGCCGCCGTTTCCGCCGGAGGAGACGCGTGCGGTGAAGCCCGTCTTGCCTGCGGGGCTGGCGCCGGAGAACCCGATCCAGTCGCCGTTCTCGATGTAGCCGACGCGGTTGCCGCCGTGCGCGTTGGCGTCGGCGACGATCTGCACGCCGGATTGGGAGGTGTAGGCCTCCGCCTCGACGCGGCCGGTCGCGGGCGGGGTCACCCAGGGGACCTGCGGCGAGCGGTAGAAGTTGATGCCCTGGGCCGTCCACCGCGGGCCCTGCGCGCCCAGGCGGGTCTTGAACGTGTCCCAGTTGCGGGCCGACTGCGGCGACCAGGCCAGCTCGGCGAGGGCGGGCAGGCGGGGGAAGGCCATGAACTCGATGTCGGCGAGTTTGGTGATGGTCTCGGACCACAGCGGGGCTTCCACGCCGAGGATGGCGCCGGCCGGTACGCCGGGCAGCAGCGTGGCGGGGTCCCAGTTGTAGGCGGTCTGCACCTCGATCAGCCCGGCCCAGGTGAGGCCGAGCGGGGTCTGGTTGGTGTACTTCATGTCGAGGTAGGCCTTGTTGGCCGGCGACATCACGACCTTGGCGCCCTTGCTGACCGCGGCGCTCAGGTCGGCGTCGGAGGTGCTGGTGCCCCAGTACTGGGCGATCCGGCCGGGGGAGTGGTCGGCCTGGCCGACCTGGTGCCAGCCCATGACGGTCTTGCCGAGGGCGCCGACGTACGGCTGGACCCGGTTCATGAAGGTGCGGTAGTCCGCGTCGGAGGTGCTGTTGGCCTCGTCGCCGCCGAGGTGCAGGTAGGGGCCAGGGGTCAGCGCGGCGAGTTCGGCGAGGACCTGCTGCACGAAGGTGTAGGTGACCTCCTTGCCGACGCACAGCGAGCTGAACCCGACGCTGGTGCCGGTGTACAGCGGCGGGGCCGTGTCGTTGCAGTTGAGTTCGGCGTAGGAGGCCTGGGCGGCATTGACGTGCCCCGGCATGTCGATCTCCGGCACGATGGTGATGTGGCGGGCGGCGGCGTAGTTGACGAGGTCGGTGTACTGCGCCTTGGTGTAGTAACCGCCGGCGCCGCCGCCGACCTGGGTGCTGCCGCCGACGGTCGCCAGGCGCGGCCAGGCGTCGATGACGATGCGCCAGCCCTGGTCGTCGGACAGGTGCAGGTGCAGGGTGTTTATCTTGTACTGGCTGATCTCGTCGAGGTAGCGCTTGACGACGTCCACGCCGAAGAAGTGCCGTGACACGTCGAGCATCGCCCCGCGGTAGCCGTAGCGCGGATAGTCGATGATCCGCCCGCCGGCGACCTCCCACGGTCCGGGCTGGACGGTGCGCGCCTCGACGGCGGCGGGCAGCAGTTGCCGCAGGGTCTGCGCGCCGTGGAACAGCCCGGCGGCGGTCTGGGCCCGGATGGTGATCAGCGCCGCGGTCACGTCCAGCTGGTAGCCCTCGCTGCCGACGCTCGGGTCGGCGCCGGACAGCAGCAGCGCGATGCCGCTGGTGGGGGTGCCGCTCGTGGTGGTGACGGGCAGCGCGTACCCGGTGGAGGGGCGCAGCAGGTCGGCCAGGTAGGTGCCGACCGTGGTGGCGGCCGGCGAGCCCGTCGGGGTCTGGATCGTGGCGGCGGCCGGCAGCGTGTAGGTGACGCCCGTGGCGGGCTGCACGGACACCGGTGCGGGCACCACGCTCTGCAGGCTCAGGGGGGCGGCATGAGCCGCGGGGGCCTGGGCGAGCCCGACGATTCCGGTGGCGGCGGCGACCGCGAAGACGAGTAGAACTTGCCGGACGCGATGGTGCACGACACCCTCCAGCGGAACGGTAAAGTTACCTGCCAGTTTGACGGCAGGCTATGTCTGGCGGTCGGCGCTGTCAAGCGACAGCTCCGATGTCTGGATCGGGCGGTCGGCGTCGCGGGTCGGCGCGGCGTACATTCGGCGCGTGACCGGACCCGACCACACGCGCGTGGAGATCGACGGACGCGCCGCCGACGCGGACGCCCTGGCGCTGATCGAGCACCGGGCCTGGGGCCACTTCACCGCGATGCAGGTGCGCGACGGCCGCACCCGCGGCTTGGACCTGCATCTCGCACGCCTGCAGGCCGCACACCGCGCGACGTACGGTGCCGATCTCGACGGCGCGCTGATCCGCGACCGTATCCGGCACGCACTTGGCGGCGCGCCGGACGCGTCGGTGCGCGTCTACGGCTACTGGGCCGGGCTCATCGTGACGGTGCGCCAACCTGAGCTCATGCCGTCGCGGCCGCACCAGGTGAGCTCGCAGCACTTCCAGCGAGCGTTCGCCGCCCTGAAGCACCCGGGCAGCGGGGCGGCGCAGGGCTACTTCCTCGACCGGGCGCTGGCCGCCGGGTTCGACGAAGCCCTGCTGGTGGACGCGCAGGGGACGATCGCGGAGGGCGCGATCACCAACGTCGGCTTCTGGCGGGCGGGCGAGATCGTCTGGCCCGACGCGCCCGCGCTGCCCGGCATCACCATGCTCGTGCTGCGCCGTGAACTCGACGCGCAGCAGGTGGCGCAGCGCCAGGCGTCGATCCGCCTCGCGGACCTGCCCGCGTACGACGGGATGTTCCTGTGCAACTCGCGCGGCTGGGCGCCCGTGGACCGGGTCGACGACACGCCGGTGCCGGTGCCCGCCGCGATGACGGCCACGATCGCGCGGGCGTACGACGCCGCGGCGTGGGACGCGATCTGAGGAACCCTCGGCTCGGTCCGGTCGTCGGTCCGAGCTGCCTGGGGCCACCCGCCGTCGCCGGTTCGCCTGCTGAGACCGGATGGCATGGCTAGCCTGGTCGTGGGAGGTCCGGATGCGCCGTATCGTGCTGCTGGTGGTCCTGGCGTGGCTGGTCGCCGGGGTGATGGCGGGAGCGCGGCGCGACTACTTCACGGGCGGCGCGGCGGACTGCGATCACGTCTCGACGATCGCGGCCACGATCCTGGCCGGCCCGTTCAACTACACGGGCGTGGACCCTACCGTCAGCTGCCAGGGCGCGGGCGGCGGCTGACGGCCGCGGGCGGCCGTGCTGACGGGTCGCCCGCCCGCCCCGCCTCGCGGGCGGTCAGTGCTCGCGCAGCAGCCGGCCGCCTCCGCTGACCTGGTCGGAGAAGCCGTGCTCGCGCAGCGCGTGCCACAGCGTGGCCGCGTTGATGGCGATCACGGGTTTGCCCAGCTCGGCTTCGAGCCGGTCGGCCTGGGCGACGAAGGACAGGTTCGTGCCGACCTGGACCACCGCGTCGACGTCGGGCGCGTCGAGCGAGGCCACGACCTCGTCCAGCCGCTGCTCCGGCACCCGGGCGATGTCCATCGCGGTGGGGCAGCGCAGCCCGGTGATCGCGGTGACGTCGAAGCCCGCCTCGGTGAAGAACCGGCCGACCTCCCGGTCGGCGATCGGCTGGTACGGCGAGAAGACCGCGATCCGGCGGCAGCCCAGCTCGGTCAGCGCGGCCCGGCACGCGCTCGCGCCGGTGGTGACCGGCAGGCCGCTGCGGTCCCGCAGGCGCTGCTCGAAGGCGGCATTGCCGTTGACGCCGCCCCAGAACGTCTCGGCGGACATGCCCATCACGAGCCGGTCGGGTTCGGCGGTGAGCACGTCGCGCACGGCGGTGTCGATCGACGCGCGGATCTGCGCCAGCAGCGCCTGGAAGTCCTCGTCGCCGCCCATGACGGGGTTGGGGATGTGCATGGAGCCGGCCCGGTAGGCGATGCCGGTGATCCCGGCGGTCCAGTAGTCGTGCTCGACGACGGTGTTGGTGCTGGGCACGATCACCCCGAAGACCGCCCGGGGGCCTACGTTGTTGGTCATGCGCGGGCCAGCCGGGTGGCGAGCTCGTCGACGGTGCGGTGCGCCCGGGTGCGGGCCGTCGGCCGGTCCAGCAGCAGGGCGTCGACCAGCAGCGGGGACACGATCGCGGCGACCGCGTCCTCGCGCTGCGCCGCGCCGACGCCGGCGGTGCGCAGCACGTCGTGGAACGGGGCGAGCAGGTCGCCGACGTAGCGGTGGCGCAGCTGCGCCTCGGCCGCGGCGGTCAGGGCCTGCAGCAGCGCGGCGACGGGCCGGTCGCGCAGGCGGTTGCACAGCAGGTCGACCTCGGCGTGCAGGTCGTGGGCCAGGTCGCCGGTGCGCTCGGCCGGTCCGAGCGGGGCGACGTCGATGAGGGCGGCGAGCACGTCGTGCGGCGTCGGCCAGTGCCGGTAGATCGTCGAGCGGGACACCCCGGTCACCGTGTGCAGCCGCTGCGGGGTCAGGGCGGCGGCTCCTTCGGCGAGCAGCAGTTCCAGCGCCGCGGTCAGCACGACGGTGGTCGTCTCCGTCGCCGGCCCCGCGGGGCGTCCAGTTCGGGTCATGGTCGTAAACGATACACCTTGTCTTGGAAACTGGTAACCGCTACATTCCGTACTGGAAACAGTCTCGGGAAGGAGACCACGGTGCGGCCTCACGTAGAACTCATCGACGAACGCGACCTGATCTGGCACATGGCCGAGTTCCAGCACGCGCACGGCTCCGCCGAGCAGCGCAACCTCAGCTACGACGAGGAGGACGGTTCGGCGTCGCTGAAGGTCAGGTTCACCGGCGACTGGTCCCGGCCGGCCGGGATCCACCGCGCCGACACCGAGTGGTACGTCCTGTCGGGGCAGGTGACCATCGGGGACACCGTGCTCGGGCCCGAGGGCTACTGGACCGCGCCCGCGGGCGTGCTGACCCCGCCGGTCACCGCCGCCGCGGGCACCGAGATCCTGCTGTTCCGCGAGTACGGCGACTGGGGCTTCGAACCCGCGGACAGCTCGCTCGACACGGTCCGCCCCGACCAGGAACTCATCGTCCTGGACACCGCGCAGATGCCGTGGATCGACGTCAAGGACGGCAGCCCGATGCGCTTCGACCTGGGCGGCACGCCCGTGCCCGGGCTCTACATCAAACTCCTGCACCGCGACGTGAAGACCGGCTTCTACACCCGCCTCATCAAGGCCAAGCCGGGCTGGCGCGAGGTGCCGCTGGCTCACCACCCGTGCAGCGAGGAGGCGTACTGCCTGGACGGCGGGTTCGACTACAACTTCGGCAAGATGTGGCCCGGCGCCTACTTCTGGCGCCCGCCGCTGGTCCGCCACGGCGACTTCACCGCCGACGCGGAGACCGGCTGCACCTGGATCGTGCGCTCCGACAGCGACCTCGTCGACTGGTACACCGACAACGCCCGCGTGGTGATGCAGGGCGACGCGACGAACTGGGGCGAGGGTTACCCGCACAGCGCCGCACCCCGCTTCGTCGAGCCGGTGCGCTCGCGCTCCATCGGACGGTGGGTCGACCCCAGCTACCAGTGATCGCAGCCGCCCGGGTGGCGCCGCGGTGATCATAGAACGGCTCTTGACGATCCGTTCTATGATCCACTGTCGGCGCGACCCGAGCGGAGGCACGTAAGTGATCGATGCGGTGTTCTTCGACGTCGGCGGAACGATCCTCGACGAGTCGCGGGAGTTCCACACCTGGGCGGACTGGCTCGGCGTGCCGCGGCACACGCTGTCGGCCGTGCTCGGCGCGGTGATCGCCCGGGGCCTGGACTATCAGGAGACGTTCCGGACGTTCCGGCCCGACTTCGACATCGTCGCCGAACGCGAGCGGCGAGCGGCCGCCGGCGAGCACGAGTCGTTCGGCGAAGAGGACCTCTACCCGGACGCGCGGTCGTGCCTGGCCGCCTTGAAGGACCAGGGCCTGCTCGTGGGCCTGGCGGGCAACCAGCCGGCTGACGCCGAGACGATCCTGCGCGGCCTTGACCTGCCCGTGGACGTGATCGGCACGTCGGAGGGCTGGGGCGCGGCCAAACCGTCACCGGCCTTCTTCGAGCACGTCGTGCGCGCAGGCGGCGGAGACCCGTCGACGATCCTCTACGTCGGCGACCGGCCCGACAACGATGTGCGCCCGGCCCTGGCCGTCGGGATGAAGACCTGCCTGATCCGGCGCGGCCCGTGGGGGCACATCCTCGACCTGCCCGCCGTGGCCGAGCAGTCCCTGTTCCGCGTCGATGCACTGGACGAGCTCCCGGGCCTGGTCGCGAAGCACAACGCGGCGCACGGCTAGGCCGGCGGCGGTGCGCCGAAAGTGGGACCGGCCGGATGCGCGGTAACCGGGATCGGTGTGCGCTCGTTGCGATCACACGTGACCCCTGAAATCGGACAGCCCCTGAGCGGTCGTTACGCCGTCCCGGACGTGCCGGCGTTCCTCGACGAGTGCGACACGGTCGAGCTGAAGGCCGTGCTGACCGAGGCGGAGGGCCGCCGGGCCGCCCGCTCGCTGGGTTTCGACCTGGCCGACGCGTCCACCAGGCACGTCTACTACCTGGACACGCCCGCGCTGGCGCTGGAGGCGGCCGGGGTGATCGTCCGCATCCGCCGCAACGGCGACGCCGGAGCCGACACCACGGTGCGTATCCGCCCCGCCGATCCGGCCGCGCTCGATCCGGAACTGCGCCGCCGCAAGGGCTTCAACGTGGAACTGGACATGGCCGCCCACGGTTTCGTCTGCTCGGCGTCGCTGAAGACCAGGCTCGCCGGGGCGACCGTGGCGGCGGCCGTGTCCGGGCGTACGCCACCGGGCGGGCTGTTCACGCCGCGGCAGCGGCGGCTGTTCCAGGCGTACGCACCGTGCGGGGTGGGCCTGGACGGGCTGTCGCTGTTCGGCCCCGTGCGGGTGCAGCGGCTGGCCGGCACCGCACGGGGCTGGCAGCAGCCGCTGGCGTTGCAGCTGTGGGAGTTCCCGGCCGAGCCGGTCCTGGAACTGTCGAGCAAGGTCGCCGCCTCGGACGCGGCGACGGCCGTGGCGCGGTGGCCGTCGTTCCTGGACCTGCACCGGGTGATCCCGAGGCTGTTCCGGCACACGAAGTCGCAGACCGCGCTGCGCGTGTCGGCCCCGCGGCCCGCGTACGGCTGAGCGGCGACGGCCGGGCGGGGTGCCGACCTCGGTGGGCTGCACGACGCCCTGAACCTCGCCCCGGCCGCCCGGCTCGACCTGGACCGTTACGCCGACGGCATGCGTTGCTGGATGCGCGGCAACCTGGACTGGTCGCTGGAGACGGTCCGCTATCGCGGTCAGGAGAGGTGACGCGTGGGCGGCACAGGCCGCAGCGCGTTGCGGATGCAGCCGACGAAGCGGTCGAGGGTCTCCGGGTGTCCAGCGGCCCGGGCGGGGTTCAGTTCGCCGATCGAGAGCACCCGGAAGCGAGGATCGCGGCAGACGATGCGCAGTGCCGCGCTGAGCCGGTCGAGTGACGGGCCGCTGTTGCGGCCGTCGGTGCTCTCGGCCAGTGGCGCATCGGTGAAGTCCAGGACGTCGACGTCCAGGTGCACCGCCAGGGCGGCGGCCGGAAGGCTGTCGAGTGCCCGCTCCGCCTGCGCCGACGGAGCCGCGGCCAGCCCGGCGCTCGAACACCAGCGCAGGCCCAGGCGCTCGACCTGTTCCCGCTCCCAGTCGGTGGCGGCTGCGTGCTCGACGCCGAGGAAGTAGAGCCGATCCGGGGTCAGCAGCGGCTGGCGGCTTAGGGCCGACACCAGCGGCTCGGTCGCGTCCGGCAGATCCAGCGCGTGCGCCAGGCCCATCCAGTCCAGGGCGCCGTCGGTGGTGCTCTGCGGTGTGTTGAGATCGAAGTGCCGGTCGACGTACAGCAGGCCGGCGTCGGAATCGTGGGCCGTCAGCGCGCTCATGACGCCCAGGGCGATCGTGCAGTTGCCGCCGAGGACCAGCACGTCCGCGTCCGCCGCCAGCGCGTCCGTCACCTGATCGGCGACGGCGACGACGGACTGCACCACCGCCGAGAGGTTCTGGGCGAAGGGGTCGCCGCGGTCCGGCGACCAGACCTGCACCGGACCGTCACCGGCATCACGGACCTGGCGGCCGGCCGCCCGCAACCGGTCGATCAGGCCGAGGTCGCGCAGCACCCGCGCGGCCGCCTCCTGGCCGGGCGCGTAGCTTCCCGCGCTGGTCGGCGCTCCCACCACAACAAGATCCCGCGGCATCGCTTCATCCTCCTGGCCTGGCTCGACCAGCGCGAGCCGCCACGCCCCTGCGGCAGGGCACCCCGAGCCCTCGCGCATGATCAGCCGAAAGTGGGGCAGACGGCCAGGTCGGTGACCGGGCAGAATGCGCCGGTGCCCTCCGTCTCCGTACGCCGCGTGAAGCGCCTCACCCCGCTGCCCGCCCTCGGCCCGCTCTACCTCGTCCTCGTAGTGATCTGCGGCGCGCTGGTCCTGGAAGCGCTCATCGCCGGCCGCTACGCCGAGCCGAGGCTGATCCCGCTGCTGATCATCTTCGGCGCCGCGTACGGGGGGATGCGCCAGGGCCTCTACCTGGTGGGCGAGCAGCTCGTGCTGCGGCACGGGCTGGGCAGTTCGGTGGTCGCCTTGAACCGGGTGCGCGAGTTCACCCTGCGTCCGGAGCCCGGCAAGGCCGGTAAGCGGCTGCTCTGGGTGGAGCTGCTGGACGGCACCCAGGTCCCCACGGGCGTCGGCGTCAGCCGCAACCTGTTCAGCCCCGTGGTCAGGATGCCGTTCGAGAAGCTGGTCGCGCTGGTGGAGCAGCTCGACACGCACCGCAGACAGGCGAGCTGAAGCTCTGACGTAAACGAACCGGGCCGGACGCGACGCGCGTCCGGCCCGGTTCGCTGCGTCCGGTGGGGAACCGCCCGCATGCCCGGAAGCAAATCTTAGATGACAATCTATGAAGATATCTTTCCATCTGAACGCATCGTTGGTTGAATAGCTTCGCTCGACCGCCAGTGGTACGAGAGGGGCACGGCATGTCCATCGATGTTCGTTCCTGCCGGTGCCTCGGTTCCGCTCCACCGACCGAGGAAGGACGGAAGGAATGAGGATCACCAAGATCACCCGTGGGCTCGGCGCCACCCTCGCCGCGCTCATGGTCACGGTCTTGCCCGGCCCCGCGGCGCCGGCGCAGGCGCTGGCCGCGGAGACCTTCACCATCGTGATGCTGCCGGACACCCAGTACGCCTCCGAGTACTGGCCGGAGGTGTTCCGGGCGCAGATGCAGTGGGTGGCCGCCCAGCGGACCGCCCGGAACATCAAGTACGTGCTGCACGTCGGCGACGTCGTCGACAACGTCGGCCAGGTCGCCCAGTGGAACAACAGCAAGAGCGCGATGGGCCTGCCCACCGACGACGTGCCGTACATCATCGGGCCGGGCAACCACGACCTGGACTCGACCACCACCCGCGCGGCGACGACCTACAACAGCCACTACCCGCGGAGCACCTTCACCGCGCTGCCGTCGTTCGGCGGAACCTACCCCGCCACCGCGAACGACAACACCTACCACACGTTCAGCGCCGGTGGTGTGGACTGGCTGGTCGTCGCGATGAAGTACGCGCCCAGCGCCGCCGAGATCACCTGGGCGAACTCGGTGGTGGCCGCCCACCCGAACCACAACTCCATCCTGGTCACCCACGCCTACCAGAACGGCGTCACCAAGGACAGCAACGGCAACAACCTGTGGACCAACCTGGTCAGCAAGCAGAAGAACTTCCGGTTCACCTTTTCCGGCCACTACGTCAACGCCGGGGTGATCACCCAGGCCGGCGTGAACGGCAACACCGTCCACCAGATCCAGGCCGACTACCAGAACTCCTCCCAGCGCGACCCCAACAGCTTCCTGCGCATCATGACGGTCGACCCGAACACCAAGACCCTCGACGTCAAGACGTACTCGCCGTTCCTCAACACCTACAAGACCGACGCGGCGAACCAGTTCGTCCTCAGCAACATCAACCTGATCCCACCCGCGTGGAACACCGTCGTCGACAACACGACCGCGGACCGGTTCACCGCGAGCGCGAACTGGGGAACGTCGACCTACTCGACGCAGCGGTACGGCGCGGATTACCGCTTCGCTGACCCCCTGTCCGTCAGCGATCCCGCCTGGTACAAGGTGAACATCCCGGAGACGGGCACCTACCAGGTCGCGGTCTGGTATTCGGCCAACGCCGGCTACAACGACGCGACGCCATACATCGTGGTGACGCCGAGCGGCAACCAGACCGTCCACGTCAACCAGCGCGCCAACGGCGGCAAATGGGTGTCCCTGGGCAACTTCACCCTGTCGGCCGGTGACGAGAACAAGGTGGGCGTGAGCCGGTGGACGGCGGGGACGGGATACGTCATCGCCGACGCCGTGAAGGTCACCCGCATCAGCTGAACCGAGCGCAGTCCCGGGCGGAGGTGCGGCCGTCGCGCCGTACCTCCGCCCTCCCGCCGACCGCGTGCGCCACCAACCGCCACGGAGTGTGTCTCGTGATCCCCGCTCTCCTGCTCGGCGCGGCCCTGGCCGCCCACCCGCTGACCCCGTTCTCGGTCGACCAGCGCGTCGAGGTGACGCTGCGTCCGGACCGCGTCGACGTCGTCGCCGTGCTGGAGGTCGGTGAGGTGGCGGCGAAGCAGCTCACGCCCGATTGCGCCGCGTTCGCCACCGCCCTCGAAGCGCGCGCCGGATCGGCGCCTCTGCAGTGGACCGTCCAATCCAGCGAGCTGAAGCGGCTCGGCGCGGCCGGCGTCGAAACCATCCGGCTCACCTGCCGGCTCTCGGCCGCGACCGAGGTCGGCGCCTCGGCGACCGTCGCGGTGGCGAACGGGTACCTGACGGACCGGGTCGGCGCCAACCAGATCGTCATGGCAGGTGACGGCGTCGCCATGCCGGCGAGCCTGCCGCCGTACGAGCGCTCGGCGGAACTGACCCTGCAAGCCGACGCCGACGCGAGCCCGCCGGTGGTTGCCGCCGCGCCGCAGAAGGGCTGGCTGGAGCGCGGCGAGGCCTGGCTGGCCGGTGTGCTCGGCGACCCGTCCCCAGGCGTGCTGCTGCTGGCCGTGCTGATGGCGGCGCTGCTCGGCGCGGCGCACGCGGCCCTTCCCGGGCACGGCAAGACCGTGATGGCCCTGTACATGGCCGGACGGCAGGGGCGGCGGCGGGACGCGGTCATCGTCGGCGGCACCGTCACCCTCACCCACACCGCCGGTGTGCTGGTCCTCGGCATCGCCACCACCGCTTTCGCCGGCCTGGCCGCCGAGTCCGTGCTCCAGTGGCTCGGCGTGGCCAGCGGCGTCCTGATCACCGCCGTCGGAGCGGGCATTCTCGTCAACGCCCTGCGCCACCGGCACGCCCATCACCACCACGGCTCGCATCACCACCACGACGGCCATGACCACGGCCACGACCATGACCACGAACATGGCCACAGCCACAGCCACAGCCACAGCCACGGCCACCATCACCACGGCGGGCGGCGCGGCAGCCTCGCCGCCCTCGGTATCGCGGGCGGCCTCGTGCCCAGTCCCACGGCACTGGTCGTGCTGCTCGGCGCGGCCGCGCTCGGTCGTCTCTGGTTCGGCATCGTCCTGATCGTCGTCTACGGCCTGGGCATGGCCGGGATGCTGACCGCCGCGGGGCTGTTGCTGCTGCGGGTGCGCGACCGCTGGGCCTGGCTCGCCCGGCTCACCGTGCCTGCGGAGGCGACCGGCTCCGTGATCATCGTCGTGGGGTTCGGCCTGGCCGCCCGAGCCGCGTTCGCCTTCTGAGCATGCCGCGCTCCGACTCGAACCCCACCCCGCCCGGCGCGCCGGGCGGCCAGAAAGGACCTGCCATGCGACCCGAAACCGTACGTCTGCTCGGCATCGCGGCCACGGCTCTCGCCCTGGTGGGAGTCACCGCCTGCGGCCAGCTGGCACCGACCGCGTCGCCGCTGCCACCCGGCGCGACCGCGTCCGCGGGCACCGCCGCGTCGGCAGGCCCGGTGCCAACGGCCGAAGCAGGAGCCTCCGCCGGACCGACCGCGCCCACCGGGTCAGCCGCGCCCGGCGCGACGCCCGCCTCGAAAAGCGCCCCCGCCTGCGATGCCGTGCTGAAGGCCCGGCAGACCGCCCTCGCCGCGATCGCTCCGGTGGCCGCGGTCCTCGCTCAGCCCGGACGGCCCCACGAAACGCTCGCCAAGGCGACCAACGACCTGAACACGGCCTACACCGCGATGCACGTCGGTGTGGCCGGCGCCGCCGAACTCACCGCCGACCCGCAGCTCAAGGCGAAGATCTCCGCGTACCAGCTGGCAGTGGAGCAGGCCATCGTCGCCGTCGAGGGATCCGACGGCGAACAGGCGAAGCTGGCCGCCGTGATCGAGCTGCCCGCGACCCGCAGCGCCGAGAGAGCAGTCGTGGCCGCCTGCTCCTGAGCAGCACGCGGCATACCGCGAATTCCCCTGCCAGCGAACCAGAACCCCTCCGACCGGGAGCCGCCATGCGCCGACCAGCCGTAACCGTCCTGCTCTCCGCCCTGCTCGCCCTCACCGGCCTGGGCGCGCCAGCCGCCCCCGCCGTCGCGGTCCCCGCCGTGGCGGACGCCGGCACCCTGGCCGTCACGTCCCTCGCACCCGGCCTCACCCTGACCAACACCTCGATCAGCGGGCCCAACCAGGTCAACATCCTGACCGCCGACCTCAACGAACCCACGCTCAAACCCAGGTACCTCAGCCCCGGCACTGTCGGGGCGACCGCCGCGCTGACCACGCAGGCCAACCGGGTCGGGGCGATAGCCGGCGTCAACGGCGACTTCTTCGACATCGGCGCGACCGGCGCACCCCGCGGCGTGGGCATCGACAACGGCTCGCTGCTGCACGGCCCGGCCTCGGGCTGGAACAACGTCGCGGCGCTGTACGCCAACGGGGCGGGCAGCCGCGGCGGCCTGGCCCAGATCTTCCTCGACGCGACGGTCACCCTGCCCGGCGGCGCGCGGCTCACCGCCACGAACCTGAACTCGCCCGACATCGCGGCCAACGGCATCGGCGTCTACAACCCGCTCTGGGGCGACGAACCGCGCAGCCAGGTCCTCGACGGCGCGACCCGCTCCCGCGAGATCGAGGTCACCGCCGGCAAGGTGAGCAAGGTGAGCACCACCCCCGGCGGCAAGGTCGCCAACGGCACCGTCGCCGTGCTCGGCGTGAACACCGGCGCCGACGCCCTGGCCGGCCTCGCGGTCGGCGACACGGTGACGGTGAACTACGCGCCGCGCGGCGGCGACGGCGCGGCGCAGGTCGCGATCGGCGGAAACCTGGTGCTGGTCAAGGACGGCGTCGCCACCACGGTCGCGCACCCGAAGAACCCGCGTACCGCGGTCGGTTTCTCCGCCGACGGCCTGAAGATGTGGCTGGTCGTGGTCGACGGCCGGTCCACGGCGAGCGTCGGCATGACCTATGTGGAACTGGCCAACTACATGAAGTCGCTGGGCGCCGACGACGCGATCAACCTCGACGGCGGCGGTTCGAGCACCCTGGTCGCCCGGATGCCCGGCGCCACCTCCGTGTCCGTGCGCAACACCCCGTCCGACGGCGCGCAGCGCCCGGTTCCCAACGGCATCGGCTTCGTCTCCACGGCGCAGGCGTGGACCACGACCGTGGACAACACCACCGCGGGCCGGTTCACGGCGAGCGCCAACTGGGGCACCTCGACGTACTCCAGCGAGCGGTTCGGGGCCGACTACCGGTTCGCCGATCCGGTGCTGGCCAGCGACTCCGCCTGGTACAAGGTCAACATCCCGCAGACCGCGGCGTACGAGGTCTCCGTCTGGTACCCGGCCAACGCCGGCTACAACGACTCGACGCCGTACATCGTGGCGACCACCAGCGGCAACCAGACGGTGCGGGTGAATCAGCGCGTCAACGGCGGCCGGTGGGTCTCGCTCGGCGTGTTCAACCTGGCCGCCGGCGACGCCAACGTCGTCGGGGTCAGCCGCTGGACCGCCGGCACCGGCTACGTCATCGCCGACGCGGTGCGGATCACCCGCGCCTGACCGCCGCCGGCGGGTGAGCGGAGCATCCCGGTCAGGATGCTCCGCTCAGCTGGTCGCGGCGTCGCACGAGGTACGCCGCCTCGGCGCTGTTGCCGGCCAGCTCGACGGCCCGGTCGTACGCCGCCTGGGCCTGCTCGCTCCGGCCCAGGCGGCGCAGCAGCTCGGCGCGCGTGGCATGGAAGGCGTGGTAGCCCGCCAGCGGCAGCTGGTCGATCTCGGCGAGGGCGACCTGGGGCCCGTCGAGTTCGGCGACCGCGACGGCCCGGTTGAGCCGCACGATCGGCGACGGGTCACGGCGGGCAAGCTGGTCGTAGAGCGCGACGATCTGCGACCAGTCGGTGTCGCGGATGTCGGGGACATCGGTGTGGACGGCGTTGATCGCGGCGAGGATCTGGTAGCGCCCCGGCGCCTGCCCGGTGGCCAGGCGAGCGCGGACCAGGGCGTGCCCCTCGGCGATCAGCCCGCGATCCCAGGCGCCGCGGTCCTGCTCGCCCAGGGTGACGAGGTCACCGGTCGCCGACACCCGCGCGGCCCGGCGGGCCTCGGTCAGCAGCATCAGCGCCAGCAGCCCGGTGGCCTCGCCGTCGTCCGGCATCAGCTCGCGGACCAGCCGGGTCAGCCGGATCGCCTCGGCGGTCAGGTCGGCGCGGACCGGCTCCGTCGCGGAGTTCGAGGTGAGGTAGCCCTCGTTGAAGATCAGGTAGAGGACGGCGAGGACCCCGCTGATCCGGCCCGGGATGTCCTCGCGCAACGGCACGCCGAACGGGATCCGCGCCGCCTTGATCTTCGACTTCGCGCGGGTGATCCGCCGGCCCATGGCGCCCTCCTCCACCAGGAACGCGCGGGCGATCTCGGGCACGGTGAGCCCGCCGACCATCCGCAGGGTCAGCGCGACCCGCGCCTCCACGGCCAGCGCCGGGTGGCAGCAGGTGAAGACGAGGCGCAGCCGGCCGTCGTCGATGGCGCCGAGCGGTTCGGGCGGGTCGAACAGCATCAGCGCCTCCCGGTGCTTCTCCTCGCGCCTGACCTCGCGCCGGAGCCGGTCGACGGCCCTGCGGTAGGCGGTGGTGGTCAGCCACGCGCCCGGGTTCGGCGGGACGCCGTCGACCGGCCAGCGTTCGACGGCGGACGCGAACGCCTCGGCGGCCATCTCCTCGGCGACGTCGAGGTCCCCGAGACGCCTGGTCAGGGTCGCGACCAGCCGGGCCCACTCCGCGTGGTGGACCCGGGTGATCACTTCGCCGACGTCGGTCATTCGCTGAGGAACGGCCGGAGCTCGACCCTGCGGTTGCAGCTCTTCGAGCCCTGGGCGGCGAGCCGCAGCGCCACGTCGAGGTGCGGCGCCTCGACGATCCAGAAGCCGATGATGTGCTCCTTCGACTCCAGGTAGGGCCCGTCGGTGAACACCGGCTCCCCGTCGCGGCCGTCGACGACGGTCGCCGAACCGGGCGAGGCGAGGCCGCCGGCGAACACCCAGTTGCCGTCCGCCTGGAGCTTCTCGTTGAAGACGTCGATCGCGGCCATCTCCTCCGCGGTGGCCCGGCCGCCCTTCTCATCGAGCACGGACATCAGGTACTGCGCCATCGGGATCATCTCCTGTGGTCGGGTGGCCGCCCCTCGGGCCGCCTTCAACCCTGCTACGAACGGGGCCGCCTGAGTCGGACACGCGCCATGAGATTTTTCTCCGAGGAGTTTCGGGCTTGTCGCAACCACCGGCGAGCGTCCCGCAGTCCGCAGTTCATCTTCCACCGCGAGGCCGATCGCCGCACGGGTGAGAGTGGGCGATGTCAGAGGGAGGCGGTGGCCGTCAGGGCGTCGCCCAGCGGGGTGCGCCGGTAGAGCACGGAGCGGCCGGAGCGGGTGCGGTCGACCAGGCCCGCACGCAGCAGCACCGCCAGGTGGTCGCCGACCGCGCCGGGTGCGAAGCCCAGCGAGCGCGCGAGCTGCGTGGTGCTGGCCGGCTCGGACAGCGCCTCCAGCAGCCGCGCCCGAGCCTTGCCGACCAGCGCGGCGAGGGCCTCGGCCGGTGGCGGATCGGGTTCCCACAGCGCGGCCACGCCGCGTGCGGCGTAGATGATCGAGGGGTGCCAGGGCTGCTCGCTGTGGGCGGCCACGGCCGGCCAGATGAACACCGACGGCACCAGCAGCAGGCCCCGGCCTGCCACGTCGACGCGGGCATCCAGCAGCCGCGGGATCTCGATGCCGCCGTCGCGCCAGCGTACGCGCGGCAGCCCGTCGAACGCGGCCGCCCAGCCGGAGCGGCCGAGGTCGGCCGACCGCTGCAGCACGTCGCGTTCGCAGATCACCCGCAGCCGGAGCCAGTCGGCGGCCAGCAGGTCGTACCACGCCCGTTCCAGCAGGTCGGCGAGCAGTCCGGTGACATCGGCGTCGTGCAGGACCGCCAGCGCGGCCGGATCGTGGCAGTCCCGCCGGGCTAGGCAGTCCCGGATGTCCCGGCGGGCCAGGGCGAGCGGGGTGGCCCGTACGGCGGCGAGGTCGTCGTCGATGGTCTGGGCCAGTCCTGCCGGGGGCGGGGCGAGGAAGCCCGGTCCGCGGTGGGGGGAGTGCAGGGCCACCACGGCCCGCATCGCCGGGTCGGCGGCCAGTCGCTCGTACGCGGGCCGCAGCCGGGCCGCCCAGCCGGGCGGGAGCCGCTGCTCGCGGGACAGCCCGGCCAGGATGCGGATCAGGCTGTCCAGCTCGAACAGCGGGGAGATCGCGAACCGGCTGTGCAACAGGTCGTCGGCGGTGACCTCGAACCGGAGCATGGCCCGACCTTACGTCGTCGGACGAAACATTCGCCGGTCGGCCGCCGGTCCGCGACGCTCGGCACGTGATCGAGACGAAGCAGGCGACGTACCGGGACGTGCTGTCCGAGCCGGTGTTCCGCACCCTGTTCCTGACCCGGACGCTGTCCATCGCGGCCGGGTCGCTGCGCATCCTGGCCCTGTCCGTGCTCGTCTTCGACCGCACCGGCTCGCCCGTGCTGACCGCGCTGACGTTCGCGATCGGGTTCGTGCCGCAGGTCGTCGGCGGGACGCTGCTCGCGGCGCTGGCCGACCGGCTGCGGCCAAGGCCGCTGATCGTCACCGGGTTCCTGCTCGACGCGGCGGCCGCGGTGACGCTGGCGCTGCTGCCGCTGCCGGTCGGCGCGAGCCTGGGCCTGCTCGCGGCGGTGGCCGTGTTCGGGCCGGTGTTCACCGGGGCGTCCAACCGGCTGATCGCCGAGCAGCTGACCGGCGACGCGTACGTGCTGGGCCGCGCCCTGTCCAGCGTGGCCGGCGGAGGCGCCCAGCTGCTCGGGCTCGCCTTCGGCGGCGCGGTCGTCGCCGCGCTCTCACCCGGCTGGGCGCTGCTCGCGGCGGCCGCGGGCGGCCTGGTCTCGGCGATCTGGGTGCGGCTGCGGCTGCCCGACTTCGCGGCGCCGCCCGCTGCGGAGGGCTCGGCGGTGGGGCGGAGCTGGCAGGTCACCGCCCTGCTGCTGCGGGATCGTCCGGTGCGCCGCCTGCTGCTGGTGCAATGGCTGCCGCCGGCGTTCATCGTCGGGGCGGAGGCGCTGGTCGTGCCGTATGCGGCCGAGCGCGGCCACGGGTCCGCCGCGGCGGGCCTGATCCTGGCGTGCGCGCCGCTCGGCATGGTCGCCGGCAACCTCGTCTACAGCCGCCTGCTCCGGCCCGCGACGCGGGAACGGCTGGTCGCCGCAGTGATCAGCGGTCTGAGCGGGCCGCTGGTGCTGCTGGCACTGCCGGTGCCGACGGCCGTCGCGATGGCCGTCATGTTCCTGGCCGGGGCGGCCTTCTGCTACTCGCTGGGCGTGCAGCGCCCGTTCCTGGACGTGCTGTCGCCGGAGCTGCGCGGGCAGGCGTTCGCGCTGCAGTTCACCGGGCTGATGACGATGCAGGGCGTCGGGCCGGTGCTGCTCGGCCTGCTCGCCGAGCGCACCTCGACCGGCGCGGCGATGGTCGTCGCAGGGGTCGGTGCGGCGGCGCTCGGCTGCTGGTGGTCGCTCACATCCGGAATCACGCCTCGCCAGGGAGCCAAAGCGATCGATCGAGATGTATTGCTAACAAATGTTTCGATGGGTTGAATCACGGGCGGGTAGGCGATCGTCGCGCCTCGAATGATGTGATCATGCAAAAGTCCGGACGTGTCCGCGCTCTCGCCTGCACCGTTGCTGATTACATAGTCGGATATCAGCACTCCCGGCCTTTCGGTCGGGAAGGGTCTTTCCGTTGCCTCGGCGGTCACCGCTTCGGCCCGGCGAAGATCCCCGTTTCTGTCCGCTGGTGCGGGATTTTGCCACCTGCCCGCCCACCCGGCCGCTTGCGCGGTCGGGTGGTGGCGCGGGTCTGACGGTCGGCTCCACAGGGGTTCGACGCTTGCGCGTCCTGGTCTCCGGCCACTCCGGTACCAGTAGAGACTGCCGCCGCCAGGGCGGCGAGGTTACGGGCCGCATTCGCGTCACGGTCCATCACCAGGGGGACTGTTCGCAGGCGAACACCCGGACGTGCAGCGGCAGCTTGGCTTTCACCGCACCGCAGTCCGAGCATGTCTTCGACGACGGGAACCAGCGGTCGGCCTTCACCGTCACACCGCTGGCCCACTCGCCCTTGTACGTCAGTTGCCGCCGGATCTGCCCGAACCCGGCGTCGGCGACCTTGCGGGCCAGGCGCCGGTTGGCCAGCATCCCGGCGACGTTGAGGTCCTCGACCACCACGGTGGCGTACTGCGCCCGGATCTGGGTGGTGAGTTGGTGCAGGGCGTCGGTGCGCAGGTTCGCCACCCGGTGGTGGACCCGGTTGCGTTCGGCGTCGGCCTTGACCCACCGCCGCGACGCGGTACGCCGGTCCGGTCCCCGACGGCGCGACACCCGCCGCGACAACCGACGCAGCCTCGCCAGAGCGTTGTCGTAATGCCCGGGGTTCGGCACGTAGGTGATCTTCCCGGTGTTGTCGGCCAGCACCGCCAGATGCTTCACCCCGAGATCGACCCCCACGACCGTGTCCGGCTGCCGGGCCGGGGTGCGCGCATCGCGGATGACCTCGACCTGGAACGACACGAACCAGCGCCCGCGCGTGTAGGTGACGGTCGCGGACAGGATCCGGGCGGTCCCCGCGGCCAGGCGGCGGTGGAGTTTGCGGGTGTTCTCGTGGGTGCGGATCGTGCCCAACCGCGGCAACGTCACATGCCTGCGGTCCGGCTCGACCCGGATCGAGCCGGTCGTGAACCGGCACGACAACCTCGCCCCACGCTTGGACTTACGCCGAGGCCTGCCCATCCGGCGGCCCGCACGAACACCTTGCTTCGACTTGCTGTAGTTGTCGAACGCCGCCGCCGCGTTGGCCAGCCCGGTGCTGTACGCCTCTTTCGAGTTGTCGGTCCACCATCTGGCGAACCGTGGGTCGTCGTCGACCGACGGCACACCGATGTCGGCGTCGTTCTACAGCTACCCGAACACGCACTTCAGCCAGGCGCAGAAGACGCAGATCCTCAACGGCCCGTACGGCTCCTTCCTGTCGTGAGGGACCTCGCGCGTTAATAAGGGCACCTTCTACATCGCATAGCGATGTGAAGGTGCCCTTCCTTTGCTCGAAGCGGGGTGGTCAGCCCACGGGCACGGCTGTCGGTGCGGGGGTGGCCCGGCGTGCGGGGCGGCGGGAGCGGCGGATGAACCACTCGGCGACCGCCAGGTTGATCAGCCAGCCGGCGGCCATGGCGGCGAAGCGGCCCAGCATGTCCGGCTGGTTCCCGGCCAGCAGCCAGGGCACGTGGGTGAACGCCTGGGTGCCGGCGGCCAGCCCGATCGCGTAGCCGCGCATCATCCAGGCCCGGTGGGCGGTGAAGTCGCGCCGCCGTACGGCGAGGAAGCCGAGCACGATGGACAGCGCCATGGCGCTGCCGAACACCAGCCGCAGCAGCATCACCCCGAGGCCGTCGATCGGCGGCACGTCGTAGGCGACCGCCATCCAGAGCCCGGACAGCGCGGCGACCAGGCCGCAGGGGATGAGCACCCGCCCGGCGATCCGGTGCCGGCCCGGCCGCCGCCGGCGCAGCACCGCGTCGAACTGGAACGCGCCGACCAGGCAGTACACCGTGGCGCCGACGATGTGCAGCACCACCGGAACCGGGCTGGCGAAGAACCGGGCGTTGCCGTCGTCGATCGGGGCGCCGGCGGCGAGTTCGGTCACCCGGAACGCCCCGGCCACGACCGGGATCAGGCTCAGGGCGACCAGGGAGTACGGGACGAGGCGAGCGCGAATGGTCACGGGTCGATGGTGCGGCCGTGCCGGGCCCGGATCATCGACCTTCAGGCTCGCGAATGGAGGTCCGGGTCATCCTTTGGTACTACGACCCGCCCGGCCCGTCTCGTACGCCCAGATCGCCGCCTCCACCCGGTTGCGCACCCCGATCTTGGTCATCAGGCTGCCGACGTGCGTCTTCACCGTGCTGAGGCTGATGAACAGGTCGGCGGCGATCTCGGTGTTGGTGCGCCCGGCGGCCAGCTCCCGCAGCACCTGCTCCTCCCGGTCGGTCAGCGGCTCCAGCGGCTGGCGGCGCGGGTGCGCGGGGTCGTGCCGGGCGAACGCGCTCAGCAGCCGCGTGGTGACGCTCGGGGCGATCAGCGCGTCGCCCCGAGCGGCGGCGTGCACCGCCTGGCTGAGCAGCGCGGGCCCGGCGTCCTTGAGCAGGAACCCGCGGGCGCCGGCCCGCAGCGCGCCGTAGACGTACTCGTCGAGGTCGAACGTGGTGATGACGACGACCGCCGTCGGCTGGGCGACTCCGGGCCCGGCGAGCTGGCGGGTCGCGGCGATCCCGTCCAGCACCGGCATTCGCACGTCGAGCAGGCACACGTCGGGGCGCAGCCGCTCGGCCAGGCGCACCGCCTCCAGCCCGTCGGCGGCGGTGGCGACCACGTCGATGCCGGGCTGCGCGTCGAGGATCATCGCCAGCCCGGTGCGTACCAGCTCCTGGTCGTCGGCGACCAGCACCCGGACGCTCATCGGGCGGGCCCGGCCAGGGGAAGTTCGACCGCCACGGTCCAACCGCCGGCCGGATCGGGCCCGGCCCGCAGCACACCGTCCAGCAGCCGCGCCCGCTCGTCCATGCCGGTCAACCCGTACCCCCTGCCGGTGTCCTTCGCGGGTGCGCCGTCGTCGCCGACCCGCAGCCGCACCATGTCGTCGTCCACGCTGACCCGGACCTCGACCCGGGTCGCCTGCCGAGCGTGCCGCTGCGCGTTGGTCACCGACTCCTGCGCCATCCGGAACAGCGCGCCGCCCAGTGCCGCGGGCAGCGATGCCAGATCGCCGTCCACGCGCACCTCGACGGGCAGGCCGGAGCCGGCGGAGCGGGCCAGCCCGTGCAGGTCACCGGCGCCCTGGTCCGGCGTGTACTCGGCTGGTTCGCCTTCCCGGAGCAGGCGCACCATGGTGCGCATCTCCGCCAGCGCCCGGGACGCCTCCGCCTCGATCACCCGCAGCGCCTCGATCGCCGCCTCGGGCCTGGCCGGCGCGATCGCCAGCCCGGCCTGGGCCCGGATCGCCATCGCCGACACATGGTGCGCGACCGTGTCGTGCAGGTCGCGCGCCAGCCGCTCCCGCTCCAGCAGCCGCACCTGGTCCAGCTCGCGGGCGCGGGCCCGCACCCGGTAGCGCCGCGCCAGCCCGGCCGCGGCCACCGCGGACACGACAGCCAGGCCGCCGAGCGAGTCGGCGGCACCGGTGCTCCCGGTCAGCGCCGACAGCCCCAGGCTACCGAGCACCGCGACCGTCGCGAGCACGATCTCGCGCCCCGAACCCCACCGCGCCACCGAGTACGGCAGCAGCAGCAGGTAGATCATCGTGTACGTCTCGGGCACGGAGTCCCGGGTGACCAGCGGCACTAGCGCGCCCACGCCGAAGGACAGCAGCACCATCGCCAGCGGCCACCGGCGACGCCACACCAGCGTCACGGTGAAACCAGCGCTGAGCAGCAGCGAAGCGATCGGAAGCGCGGGCCGCAACAGGCCCTCGACCGCGGTGAGCACGATGAGCGCGGCGATGAGCAGGTAGTCGCGCCGGCCGTGGCGCGGGACGGGCGCGGGACGCGGCTCGCGCCAGAAGGACAGTCCGAGCACGACCCGATGGTACGGGCCGGCGCGGCACGATCCGTTGGCCCGAACGGCTTCCGCCGTCGCCACGAGGCGGTCTAATGCGCGATGATCTCCGCCATGAGCGAGTTCGACTTCTGCCCGTGGCTGTTCGCCGACGACGCCACCCAGGACGAACGCGACGCGCAACTGGCCTTCCAGCGCGGCCTGGCCGGGCTGCGGTCCGCGGGCGACAGGTCCTTCGTGTCCCCGCTCGCCGCCATCCATCAGGCCGATCTGACGGTCGGCGCGCACTCCTACCTCGCCGCGCACGTCTACCTCACCGGAGAGGTCCAGCTCGGCGACAACACCAGCCTGAACCCGTACGCGGTCGTACGCGGCCCGGTGCGCCTCGGCTCCGGGGTGCGCATCGGCGCGCACGCCTCCCTGGTCGGCTTCAACCACTCCGCCGAACCCGACGCGCCCGTATACCAGCAGCCCATCGTGGCCAAGGGCATCGTCGTCGGCGACGACGTGTGGATCGGCTCGAACGCGATCGTCCTCGACGGCGTCACCATCGGCGCGCACAGCATCATCGGCGCGGGCGCGGTCGTCACCAAGGACGTCCCCGCCTGGTCGGTGATGGTCGGCAACCCGGCCCGCCGCATCCGCGACCGGCGGGACCAGGCCCGTCCCGACAGTCTGGCGGCGAAGCTGACCGACTTCGCGGCACAGGCCCGGGAGCAGGCATCGCGGCTGCTGGACCGCTGCTGGACGGGCGACACGTTCACCGACCAGCCCGCTGCCGCGCCCACCGTGCGCGCGGTCTGCGACGCGGTCGAGATCGCCGACCTGCTGCTGAACGCGCCACCGCCGCAGCTCGGCCGGGACGATCTGGTCCGCCGGCTCACCGCGCTGCAGGACCCGGCCACCGGACTCGTCCCCGAGCTGGGCGAGACACGCCCGCTGAGGCTGGACAGCGGCTCGGCGTACCACGTGCTGTCCGTCGGGTATGCCCTTGACCTGCTCGGCGCGCGCCTGCCGCACCCGGTCGAAGCCGTGCGTATGGACCCGGCCCGGCTCGTGGCGGAACTGGACGGCCTGCCGTGGGCGCGGCAGGCCTGGAGCGCTGGAGCCTGGGTGGACATCCTCGCCACCGGCCTGCACTGGAACCGCCGGCTGTGCGACCCGCGGGAGCCGGTCGAGACGCTGTTCGGCTGGCTGCTGACCCGGCAGGACGCGTTCTCCGGGCTGTGGGGCGGTCCGAGCGCGCAGGAGGGCCGGCGGCAGCCGGTCAACGGCTACTACCGGCTGACCCGGGGCACGTTCGCGCAGTTCGGGCTGCCGGTGCCGCGTCCGGAGCAGACGATCGACACGGTGCTGGCCCATGCCCGCGACGACCGGTTCTTCGGCGACGGCCGCGGCACCGCCTGCGACGTGCTCGACGTGATCCACCCGCTGTGGCTGTGCGGGCGGCAGACCCGGCACCGGCGGGCCGAGGTGCAGGCCTGGGCGCGCGACCGGCTCGCCGCGACGCTCACCCGCTGGCACCCCGACGCGGGGTTCGCCTTCAGCCCGGCGCCCACCACCGGCACCGAACACGTGCCCGGCCTCCAGGGCACGGAGATGTGGCTGGCGATCATCTGGTTGCTCGCGGACGTGCTGGGGGAGAGCGGAGCCCTGGGCTACCGCCCGCGCGGGGTCCACCGGCCCGAAGCCGCGCCCGACCTGGAGCGCGGGAGCGGTGTCGGTGCCGTGGCCTAGGCTCGGCGGGTGCGGATCCACGAGCTCACCCGCGCCGAGGCCCGCGCCGTCGCCGTACGCGCCCAGCTGCTCGACCGGCCCCGGCCGCAATCACTGCTCGACGTCGTACGGCAGCTGACGCTGCTGCAGGCGGACCAGACCGCGGCCGTCGCGCCGAACGCGGACCTGGTGCTGTGGTCGCGGCTCGGCTCGGCGTACCGGCCCGCCGATCTGGAGGCCGCGGTGGGCGACCAGGCCCTGCTGGAGTTGCAGGGGATGATCCGGCCCGCGGAGGACCTGGCGCTGTTCCGCGCGGACATGGCCGACTGGCCCGGCCGCGGCGAGCTGCTGGACTGGCAGGAGTACCGGCGCGACTGGGTCGAGGCCAACCGGGGCTGCCGGCTGGACATCATGCGGCGGCTGCGCTCCGACGGCCCGCTGCCGGCGCGGGAGCTGCCGGACACGTGCGAGCTGCGGTGGCCGTCGAGCGGCTGGAGCAACGACCGCAACGTGCTCAAGATGCTGGAGCTGATGGAGGCGCGCGGCGAGGTCGCGGTGGCGGGGCGCGACGGCCGCGAGCGCCTGTGGGACCTGGCCGAGCGCATCTTCCCCGACGATGAGGTGGTCCCGGCCGGTGAGGCCGCGCGGATCCGGGCGCAGCGGCGGCTGCGTGCGCTGGGGGTCGCCCGTGCCCGCGGCGCGCAGCAGCCCGCCGAGCCGGTCGACGTCGCCGAGGCCGGTGAGCCCGCGGTGGTCGAGGGTCTGCGGGGCCGCTGGCGGGTCGATCCGGCGCAGCTGGCGGCGGTCCGGGAGCGGCCCCTGGCGGGCCGGGCCGTGCTGCTGTCGCCGCTGGACCGGCTGGTGTTCGACCGCAAGCGCATGGCCGAGCTGTTCGAGTTCGAGTACCAGCTGGAGATGTACAAGCCCGCCGCCAAGCGCCGGTGGGGCTACTGGGCGATGCCGATCCTGTACGGCGACCGGCTGGTCGGCAAGCTCGACGCCACCGCCGACCGGCGGGCCGGGGTGCTGCGGGTGGACGCGGTCCACCGGGATGTGCCGTTCACGAAGGCGATGACGGCGGCGGTCGACCGGGAGATCGCGGACCTGGCGGCCTGGTTGCGGCTGAACCTGGATCTGCCGGGTGACTGACGGCAGACAGCGGCCGGCGGTCGCTCACCCCCGTTAGCGACCGCCGGCCTTTCACTGTCCGGGTGAACGCCGTCCCCCAACGGCATCTGTTCACCCATCCCCCTGTGCACTTCGCTCGGCGCCACCAACCGGAAACGGATTCCCGGCCGGGCCGGCCCGCTGGGACCCTGGGGCCTTCATCGAGCGTCGCGCCACTGGTGCAAACGTTATGCCGCCTGACCTGCGGTCGTCCAGGGTGCGGCCAAGATTTTTTCACGCAATGTAGTCACAGCTCTACGGTGAGTGTCCTTACGGAGCCCGTGACCGCCCCCTGTTGACGGCACAGGAGTGACCGGTGGGCCCATTGATACGCGCGTTGCCCGCGTGGCGTGGGGTTAGCCCCCGCGCAGACCCGGGGGTCGGCCGCATGGTTCGGTGCGGCCGGTTCCACAAGGCTCGTGACGTGGAACATTCCAGGAGCATCCTCACCTCGGCCGTCGGTGCGATGCGCGGCTGGCACCGCCCGCTGACCGCCAACGCCGCTGCCATGTTCGCCCTGGCCCTGGCGAGCGCCGTCGGCGTGTTCGCCGACGACCGCCTGCTGCTGGGCGAATCGGTGTGGCTCAAGCCGCTGAAGTTCGGCTTCGCCATGGGCGTGTACGGCCTGACCCTGGCCTGGCTGATCAGCAGGCTGCGCAGGGGCCGGCGGCTCGCCTGGTGGCTGGGCGCCGTCTTCGCGGTCGCCGGGCTGCTCGACGTCGGCGCCGTCGTCTACGCCGCCGCCCACGGCACCGTCAGCCACTTCAACGCCAACGCCGAGCCGGTCGCCCGGACCGTGCGCACGGTGTTCGACTTCGGCGTCCTGCCGCTTCTGCTGACCACGCTGGTCATCGCGGTCCTGGTGCTGATCCAGCGCACCGGCGACCGCGCGCTGACGATCGCGCTGCGGGCAGGGCTGGGGCTCGCCGTCGCCGGCATGGTCGTGGCCGTCTGGCTCAGCAACTCCGCCGGACCGCGTACGATCGCCGACGCCAACGGCCACCCGGTGGCCATGACCGGCGGCCACGGCATCGGCGACCCCGACGGCAACGGCATGGCCGTCACCCACTGGAGCACGACCGGCGGCGACCTGCGCGTGCCGCACTTCGTCGGGCTGCACGGCATCCAGGTCCTGCTGCTCGTCGCGGCCGTCCTGGGCCTGCTCGCGGCTCGCCACGGCCGGCTGCGCGACGAGCGGGTCCGCGCCCGGCTCACGGGCGTCGCCGCCCTCGGCTACACGGGTGTGTTCGCCGTGCTCACCTGGCAGGCCGCGCGAGGGCAGTCGGTGGTCCACCCCGACGGGCAGACATCACTGGCCTTCGTGGGGCTGGCGATGCTCGTCGTGGCGGCAGTCGTGCTGGTGGTCGTGAACTCCCCGCGTGACGCTCGCCGGGTTGCGTCAGGCGGGCACCACGACGGCTTCGCGCAGCAGCCGGCGTACCAGCACGAGTTGTGACTGCTCGTCGAGGCCGGGCAGGTCGCCGACGCGGACCGCGGCCCCGGACAGCAGCGCCTTCACGGCCGGATCGCACTCGGCCGGGTAGCCGACCGTACGGTCGTCCAGCTCGATACGGCCCTGCCCGATGGCCAGGCGCAGGCCGGGGCGGGGGCGCACCCGGCTGTCGGCGGTGAGCGCGTCGGCGAACGCGGCCTGCGCCACGGGGCGGATCGGACCCGGCCGGTGCGCGGTCCACTGCCCGGGCCGCAGCCGGCGCGCGACATCGTCGGCGTCGGCCTTCGCGACCGCGTCCTGTAGCGCCGACACGGTGGCGGACAGGTGCGGGGCGAGCGCGACCGGGTCGGACAAGTCCAGGCCGATGGGCAGCCCGGCCCGCAACTGCGGATCTTCGGCGGCGAGGCCGAGCAGCGCCTCGACGATGCTGTAGCGGGTCGGCCGGCGCAGCCCGAGGGTGAGGTGCAGGCTGGTGCGGTCCACCGCTGCCGCGGCGTGCAGCCAGCCGCGCGGGAGATACAGCAGCTCACCCTCTTCCAGCACGTGGTCGAGGTACGGGGCCCCGGTGGCCGAGGCCGCGACCTCGTCGGCGCGGCCGCCCCAGGGCTGGCGCTCCAGCGGGTCCGGGTGCACCGGCTCGTGCACCTGCCAGCGTTTGACACCGGCAACCTGCAGCACGAACACGTCGTGGGTGTCGTAGTGGGTGGCGAAGCCCTGGTTCCCGGCGGGGGTCAGATAGGCGTTGGCCTGCACCGCGCAGCCCAGCTCGCGGGACAGGTCGAGGCAGAACGACTGCAGCGGCGGCCAGACCCGGTGCAGCCCCTGAAAGATCAGGGTGGCGCCGGCGGCCAGCTGTTCGAGCACCCTGTCGTCCCGGATCTGGTCGGACACCTCGGCGCCCAGTCCTGCCCCACCGGTGAAGGACTTGGCGGGCACCACGCTGCCGGCCTTGGCGATACGCAGGAACGGGGTGCGCAGGCCGCGTTCGCTCAGCAGTTCGTCGACGGCGGCCAGGTCCAGCAGATCGTCGTGGCGGCCGGTCCGGCGCAGCAGCGGCTGCCGCCCCCAGTGCGTGCGCTCGAACTCGGCCGGGTCGCCCACGCAGCGGCGCAGCGCCGACCTGTCGGGGTCGGGAGCTGCGCCGCCGTCGAGCAGATCAGGCACCGCTGTCGGCTCCGCCGTCGTCCTCGGCCGAGTCGACCGCGTCGTCGGCGCCGGCGTCGAGCGGACCCTCCACGTCTGCGCCGCCGTCGGCTCCGCCGTCGTGCTCGTTCGGGTCGGCCTGCCGGCCCGCTCCGGCGTCGGCCGGACCTTCGGTGCCGGGTGTGCCCGTGGTCGTCAGGTCGTCGTCGTTGATGCTCATGCCGTTCCTCCCGGTGCTGTGCTGCTCACAGCGTGATCTTCTCCAGATCCCGGCCGGCCTAAACTTCGGCCGATGCCGCCGCGCCGCGGCGGGAGGTCACAGTCGTGTGCTGCTCACCGTGCTGTGGCTCGCGGCAGGTCCGGCGGTGACGGGTCGTCGGCGGGCGTCCATGGTGCCACCGGTTCGTCGAGGTCGGGGACCTCCCCGGTCAGCAGTTCCAGCACGCCGGTGACCGCCAGCACCCGGCGGACCAGGCCGGTGGCTCCGACGACACGGAAGCCGACACCCGAACCGTGCGCCCGCTCCCGGGCGGTCAGCAGGACGTGCAGCCCGGTCGAATCCATGAACGCGACCTGGGAGAGGTCGACGACGACCTTCCTGACGCCCGGCTCGCCGATCGTCGCGGACAGGGAGTCCAGCAGTTCGTCACGGACCGTCAGATCGATCTCGCCGGACACGGCCACGAGCGCTTCGCCCGGGTCGTCGCCGTGCAGGTCGACGTCGGCGGCACCCACGTCAACTCTCCTCCACCTCTGAGGGCACCGGCTCCAGCCCGGTCGCCGCCGCGACCTTGGCGACGTCCTGCGGCCCGTACGCCGTGCGCACACCCGAAACCGACATCCCCGCCGCCGAAGCCAGCTCGCCCAGCGTGTACGGGTGTGGATACACGAACTGGCGACCGTAGGCCAGCAGCAGGCGGATCTCCTCCTCGGCCCGCATCCGCCGTGCGTGCGCGTCCGCCAGCGCCGACAGCACCGCGTCGCTGCCGGCGGCGACGAGCGGGTCCGGAACCGCTGCCAGCACGGTCTTCACATCAGCGGTCACCCTACGCGTACTCACCTGACGAGATTCGCACGAACCTACGATCACCGCAAGATGAGATGATCATCGGACTTCGGGTCGGTCATCGGTGAAGCTGTTGGGCGGCAACGACTTGTGCGTATCGAGACGCCCGTGATCGGCGGCCGGCTCCGCATCGCCGCATACGGGCGGTGCGGAGCCGGAGGCGTATCGGGCTTGCTCAGGCGCGTGCCAGCAGCACCTGGGCCGTGGAGCCGGCGGGGGAGTTGTAGTGCTTGACGGTCAACCAGAACTCGCGCTCGGCGCTGCCGTCGGTGTTGATGCGCTGCAGGTACCACGTGCGCTCGATGCTGAAGTAGCGGATGTCCTGGTTCGGGCTCAGGGTCACCACGTGCGCGGCGGTGAGCGGGTTGGCGTTGTTCCAGCGCCAGGTCTTGCTGCTCATCGGCGTCATCGTGCCGGTGGACCAGGAGGCGGTGGAGGCGAGCGGGGTGACCCGCAAAGTGACCTGGCAGGTGATGGCGCCGACGTTGGTGACCCTGATTCCGTGGCGGCGTTCGTCCTCGTTGGCGCTGACCTGGATCTGCTCCACTTCGTACTGGCAGGGGCTGGCCGCGGTGGCGCCGCTGGGGATCAGCGCGACGGAGATGGCGGTGGTCGCGGGCGCGGCGTCGTAGTAGTACCAGGTGCCGGCCGGTTCACCGGGGGCGGCGGACATGGTCGGCGTGGTGCCGCTGGTGCTGTTCCAGGCGAGCGTGATGTCGGCGTTGCAGGTGATGGCGCCGACGTTCTTGACGGTGAACCAGTATTCGATCTCGCTGATGCCGCTGTTGAGGCGCTGCGCGTACCAGTCGCGGACGACCTCGAATTCGCAGGTCGAGGCGGCGGTCGCGCCCTGCGGCGACAGGCCGATCTGGTAGGCGTTGCCGGTGCCGGCGTTGTTCCAGTACCAGGTCTTGGAACTGCCCGCGGCCATGGTGCCGGTGTTGAAGGTGTACTGGCCGGCCGCCGCGTGAGCCGGGCTCGGCAGCATGAGGACGGAGCCCAGCAGGCATAGCGCGGCCAGGCCGCGAAGGAATCGACGCATGGAACTGAGTTAAACGGTAAGCAATCCTAACAGTCAATCGCCCGACCGCTCGATCAATCCGACTGGGCGGTCACCCGGTAGTTGATCTCGACCTGGTCGTGGGAGTAGATCGGCGTCCGGAACGCCAGCCGCAGCCAGCGGTGCTCGCCTCCGCGCGGGTCGTCGGCGACCTCGATGCGTTCGTCGCACGCGCCGACGTGCACCGCGCCGATGTTGCCCGTGCTGCGGAACCGGCGCACGCTCAGCTCCACCGACAGCCTCGACGGCGGCTGCGGGTACGGCAGGCTGTCGGGCAGGAACACCGCGAACTCCTGGAGGTCCTCCAGGCGCACCGCGCCACGGAAACCCGCACGTCGGGCCAGGCAGAGGTGTCCGCTGTAGACGGTTGTCCGTACGGGCCGGCCGGCCGTGGGGTCGACGCCGTCGAAGAACAGGCGCGGGCCGGGCACGATGGCGCGCAGCTCCAGGAAGTCCACGCCGGAAGACTATCGGGAGATGCCCAGCGACGCGACGAGGTCCTCGTGCAGCTCGAACCAGACGCGGTGGCACGAGTCGACCTCCATGCCGGTGACCCAGGCCGGATCGTCGGAGGCGTGCGCCAGCGCCTCGGCGAACCGGCGGTGGTATCCGCCGAACCGGGTCAGCCGCTCGGTCAGCCGCCGTTCGAGCGGGTGCAGCCGTTGCGCGAGCCCGGCGAGCTGCCCGATCAGGTCACCGGGCACCGCCTTCGCGGGGCTGTCCATGGATTCGAGCTGCCAGGCCGTGAACGTCCGGGTCGCCTGCGAGTTGAGCGGGAGGAAGTCGTCGTGCATCGCGGCGACGGCGTCGCGGGCGTCGTGGGCGTCGAGCTCCTCGCGCAGTTCGGCCTCGTTGCGGCGGCGGCCGGCCTCGGTGAGCGACCAGCCGGTCAGCCCGGCGAACGAGGCGCGGGTGACCCGCCCGTACGCCTCGGCGTCGAGCAGTTCCTCATGGGTCTGCGCGGCGTCGAGACCGAACCGGGCGGCCACGGCGTCGGTCCGGGCGAACCCCTTGAGCCGTACGGCATGCAGCACCAGGAGGCCGGCGGGCGACGTACGGGCCGTCAACGCGTCGCCCCGGTGACGGTGCCGAGGGAGCCGTCGACGACGACCGGTGCCCCGTCCTCCAGCAGCGACAAAGCCTCGGCGGCGCCGACGACGGCGGGGATGCGGCACTCGCGGGCGACGATCGCGGCGTGACTGAGCAGCCCGCCGGTCTCGGTGACGATGGCGGCGGCGAGGTGGAACAGGGGTGTCCAGGCCGGGTCGGTGGTCCGGCAGACGAGCACGTCGCCGGGCCGCAGGCGGCCGAAGTCGTCGACGGAGCGCACCAGCCTCGCCGGTCCCACCGTCCGGCCGGGGCTGGCGGGCACGCCGGTGACCCCGCCGGGCTCCACGGCGGTCACGAGCCGTCCTCGCCGAGCCGGGTCAGCACCCGCTCGTGGCGCTGCTGGGCCGCCTGGGCGCTGCGCAGGCCGAGCGCTTCGGCGATCTGTGCCCACGTCAGCCCCTCGGCGCGGGCGGTGAACAGCACTCCGGCCTCCAGCTGGTCCAGCTCGCTGCGGGCCGCGGACAGCAGCGTGATCGCGGCCAGCAGGTCCTCGGGCAGTTCGAGCGCGCCGCGGTCGGTGCCCACGCGCCACAGCGCCTGGCGGACCAGCGTGACGGCGTCGTGCGGCTGCCCGGCAGCCAGCCAGGGCAGCCGGGGAAGGTCCTGCCCGCCGCGAGCGGTGAGCCGATGCCGGGCCCGGCTCTCGGCCTCGGCATCGGCCTGGTCAGCTGATGATCGACTCACTCGGCCAGCTTCGCCTTCAACAGAGTGTTTGTCAACAACCTGTTGAAATGGTGCTGCCCGATCGGTGAGGCACAGCGGGAACACGCAACACGCCCGCGGCTCGTATTCTCCAGGCATGCATGAGCTCGCCGCGTACGTTCGAGACCTGCCGATGTGGGCGGCGGCGTTGCTGTTCCTCGCCGAGAACGTGCTGATCCTGCTGGCCGGGGTCGGGCTCGGTACGGCCGTGCTGCGGCTGGCCGGCGCGGCGCGGCTGCTGCCCGACACAGGACGGGCCGAGCCGCTGCAGCTGTGGCTGGCCGCCGGTGCGGTCATGCTCAACACCGGGGTCACGCTCGCCGGCTGGAAACTGTGGATCCTCGGTGTGATCCGGCTCGACCTCGACACGACCTGGTGGATCGCCGTCGACCTGCTGGCGCTGCTGCTCATCATGGACTTCGCGTCGTATGTGGGCCATGCCCTGGCCCACCGGCCGCGGCTCTACCCGCTCGGGCACCGGCTGCACCACCGGTTCGTCGACGCCCGGCCCATCACCCTGTTCGCCCTGCACCCGGGCGAGGTGGTCGCCTTCGGGGCGCTGTGGCTGCTGGTGCTCGCCGCGGCGCCGTTCAGCGTGTGGGCGCTGGTGGGCTACACCGTGGTGAACCTGGTCTTCGGCGTGTTCGGACACCTCGGCGTGGAGCCGCTGCCGGCGCGCTGGCGTCGTTCCCGCTTCTTCGCGATCGTGGCCACGCCGACCATGCACACCATGCACCACCTCAACCCGGCCCGTAACCTCGGCTTCTACACGACGCTGTGGGACCGGTTGTTCCGGACCCTGGACGACGACTACGACCGCTGCCGGACCGGCCACGCCCAACTGCCGGCGCTCGCCTCGGCAGCCGAGCCGGCACCGCGCCTTTCGTAGCCGCGCGGTTCCATGGTCAGGAGAACACCAGCCCGGCCGCGATGAGGGTCATCGTCGCCGCGATCACCCCGTCCAGCACCCGCCACGTGATCGGCCTGGCCAGCACCGGCGCCAGGCGGCGCGCGCCCGTGCCGAGCGCGGCGAACCAGACGACGCTGGCCGCGGCCGCTCCGGCGGCGAACAGCCACCGGCTCGGGTCGCGTACGGCGAGGCCGCCGAGCAGCAGCACGGTGTCGAGGTACACGTGCGGGTTGAGGAACGTGAACGCCAGGCAGGTCAGCAGTGTGGCCCGCAGCGGCGTGGCGGCCCCGTCCCGTGGGTCGAGGCGGCCGGGCCGCAGCGCGCGCCGGGCCGCCAGCACGGCGTACCCGAGCAGGAACGCGGCCCCGCCCCACCGGATCGCCACGAGCAGGCCGGGACGGTCGGCGACCAGCGAACCGAGCCCGCCGACCCCGGCGGCGATCAGCAGCGCGTCGGCGGCCGCGCAGGTCACCACGACCGGCAGCACGTGCTCGCGGCGCAGCCCCTGGCGCAGCACGAAGGCGTTCTGGCCGCCGATCGCGACGATCAGCGCCAGCGAGGATGTGAACCCGGCGAGCAGAGAGGTGATCATGTTTCCGACGGTACGGCCGGTGCCGTCCTCACTCCAGCTAATGTTTCTTACGAAGCATTAGCATCGCTTATGTGAGCCTGGACTCGGCACAGCTGGAGACGTTCGCCGCCGTCGTACGCGAGGGCAGCTTCGACGCCGCCGCGCGGGTGCTCAACGTGACCCCGTCCGCGGTCAGCCAGCGGATCAAGGCGCTGGAGCAGGCCGCCGGGCAGGTCCTCGTGCGCCGGTCCAAGCCGTGCCAGGCCACCGAAGCCGGGGAGCCGCTGCTGCGGCTGGCCGGGCAGATCGCGCTGCTGGAGCGCGAGGCGCTCGCCACCGCCCGGGGCGGCCGCGGCGGCGACTGGACCAGGGCCGCCATCGTCGTCAACGCCGACTCCCTGGCCACCTGGTTCATGCCCGCGCTGGCCGCGGTGCCGGCCGAGCTGCGACTGCTGTTCGACATTTACACCGACGACCAGGAGCACACCGCCGAACTGCTGCGCAGCGGCGCCGTGATGGCGGCGGTAACCGCGCAGAACGTGCCCGTGCAGGGTTGCCGGTCGCAGCGGCTCGGCGCTATGCGATACCGGGCTGTCGCCGCGCCGGCGATGTTCGGCACGTGGTTCGCCGACGGGGTCACCCCGGCGGCGCTCGCGGACGCGCCGATGGTCGTGCTCAACCGCAAGGACCGGCTGCAGCACCGGTTCCTGCGTACGCTCACCCGCCGCGACCTGGACCCGCCGATCCACTACGTGCCGTCGGTGACCGCGTTCGACGAGGCCATCCGGCTCGGCCTGGGCTGGGGCATGGTGCCCGACCTGGTCGCCGACGCGGACCTGGCCGAGGACCGCTACCGCGAACTGGTGCCGGGCGGCCTGCTGAACGTGCCGCTGTATTGGCAGCACTGGCGGCTGGAGTCGGCCGTCCTCACCGCGCTCACCACGGCCGTCCAGGCGGCCGCCGCCACCGCCCTGCGCTGACGTCCACAGGACGGCCGCCGTCGCCCGGCGACCGTATGCTGGTGCATCCTCCAAGCTCCTTCCCCTCCAGGAGAACGATGTCGGACAAGCAGATGATTAAGCACCCGTGGGGCATCAGCGTTTACGGCGCGGCCAGTGTGAAGAAGGCGCCGGACCTGGTGCGCATCAGGCTGCGGGCTGTGCGGGTGGAGAAGGACCCGCAGGCGGCTTTCATACTGATCAATGAGGAGGTACGTGCGATCCGGGAGGTGTTGCGCCGCTACGGTGTGCCGGACTCGGCAGTCGACAGCTCGCGCCTCGACCTCAAGAGCGAGTGGGACTGGAACGGCGGCAAGAAGCGCTTCGAGGGCTACCGCTGCCAGGCCTCGTTCTCGGTGTCGTCCCCGAACCTCGACTCGGTGCAGGCGCTGCTCGTCGACCTGGTGGGCGCCGGGGCCTCCGAGATCGACGCGGTCGAGTTCGACGTCAGCGCCAAGAAGCAGCTGCGTGACGAGGCCAGGGAGCAGGCGGTCGAGGCGGCACGCGCGAAGGCGGCGCGATACGCCGCGGCGGCAGGCGTGCAGGTCGGTCCGCTGATGCACCTGGAGGACGTGGACCCGGAAGCGCCGGGGCAGGAGCGCTACCGCGGCCATGGCGCGGCGGCCGACGCGGCGGACGAGTCACTGGCACCCGGCCACGTGGTCGTCTCCGCCGCGGTGATCCTGGGCTTCGCCATCGCGCCGTGACACCCGCGCGCGGATCGGCCCGATCAGTGGTCTCCGGCTGACGCGTCGTCGAAGCGGTCGGCGAGGGCGAGGAACTCGTCGCCCCAGCCGCTGGACAGCGCCACCTCCTGGATCGGGCCGGTCGGGGCGAACAGCACCGACAGCGCGAACGGCACCGAGCCTTCGGCCCGAACGCGGACGATCAGTCCGTCGATCTCGGCGAGCGCGGCGTCGGCGTCCATGAAGGATGACCACGAGAAGTCGTTGTCCGGTCGGGCTAGCCGTTCCCGCACCTCACCCAGCACGATCACGAGCGCTGCGACGTCGACACCCATCCGCCGAGTGTGCGCGACGTGTCAAGGTCGTTGACCGGGTGCTCCACATGACCACGGGGGCTGGGAGCGAGCACCTGCGGACTCGCACTCGTGGTCGTGGCTGTTGTCCGGGTGGTGGAGGTGCTGTAGACCCACGCAGGGGTGCCCGAAGGATCGACATGATCGATCTTCGGCTACCCGGCCGCACGCGGGGCGGTTCGCCGCATTCGCGAATATCGCGAAGGCTTGGGCCTTCACGGAAACGTTCGTGGGCCGCTGCGTGAGTTTTTCCCTTGGCCGGCGCACGCGCGCTGGCTCTGCGGTGGATTCCTGCTGCTCGGGGTGATCATGCCGGCCGTTGGGCGCTACTGGCCGTCTTGACATGGGCCGATGCCGGAACGAGCGGCGCCCCAGGATGGTCCCGCCCGCGCGTGAACGGCGTCGAGGGCGTCCACGCCGAGGCTGTCGCAGCACGGGCCGTTCGACCAGGGCGGCGTCGGACGTGGACTCTAGGATGGTGGGCGACGACGGCGAGGAGGCCGCCATGGGCAAGATCGTGATGATGATGTCGGTGTCCGTCGACGGCTTCTTCGCCGATCCGGACGGCGGGCTCGACTGGCACCTGATCGACGAGGAGCTGCACTACCACTTCAACGCGCTGCTCGCCCCGATGGGCGCGTTCTTCGACGGCCGCGTCACCTACCAGCTGATGGCCGACTACTGGCCGACCGCGGACCAGGACCCGGGCAGCGCGGGGCCGATGGCGGAGTTCGCGGGGATCTGGCGCGACATGCCGAAGTACGTCTTCTCCCGGACCCTTGACCAGGCCGGCTGGAACACCACCGTGCTGCGGGAGGTTGTGCCGGACGAGATTCGCAAGATCGCCGAGCAGGTCGGCGGGGACGTCGCGCTCGGCGGGGCCGCGCTCGGGGCGGCGTTCCTCGAACAGGACCTCGTCGACGAGATCCGGCTCTACGTGCACCCGGTCGTGCTGGGCCGGGGCCGCCCGCTGTTCCAGCCTGCGGACCACCGGCACGACCTGCGCCTCAAGCGCACCCGCACCTTCGGCAGCGGGGTCGTCCTGCTGCACTACGAGCGCCGGGACGGCTGACGGGCGGCGCCCCGACGAGGCGCCGCCCGCTGCGCTCAGCAGTACAGGTTGGCACCGGCGGTGGTGCCGAGGATCCCCACGAACTGCTGGTACTTGGTGACCCGGCTCTGGACCTGGGCCGGGTTGCCGCCGTTGCACTCGATGGAACCGTTGATGCTGCGGATCGTCTCGCCGAAGCCCGCGCCGTTGACCATGGCGTTGTGCGCGGTCATCGTGCCGGGTCCGTTCTGGGTCATCCAGTACCACAGGCCGGTGCGCCAGGCGACCGACGCGTCCTGCTGCACCAGCCACGGGTTGGTCAGCAGCGGCAGGCCGAGCGCGTCGCCGGCGGCCTTGTAGTTGAAGTTCCAGCTCAGCTGGATCGGGCCGCGGCCGTAGTAGGCGGCCTGCCCGGCCGGGCAGCCGTAGGGCTGGCCCGCGTCGCAGTAGTGCGGGTAGTTGGCCGTGTTCTGCTCCACGATGTGGACCAAGCCGCCGGTCTCGTGGCTGACGTTGGCCAGGAACGCGGCGGCCTCCTGGCGGCGCACGGTGTCGCTGCCGGTGGTGGCGAACGACGGGAAGGCGCTCAGCGCGGCGACCAGGCCCTGGTAGGTGTAGAAGGAGTTGCGGCCCGGGAACATCTGGTTGAAGGCCGCCTCGGAGACGACGAAGCCGCCCGGGCTGGTCGGCGGGGTCGACGGGGGCGTGCCGCTGCAGGTGTACGGGTCCCAGTACCAGGTGCTGATCGTCGGGTCGTAGCCCGGGTTGTCGTGCTCGGCGATGTAGTACAGCCCGTTGGTGTAGCGCACGATGCTGCCGGTGGTGTACCAGGTGCCCGCGGCCCAGTTGGGGTGGCTGCACGTGCCGCCGGGCGGGGGCGTGGTGCCGCCGGTGCAGGTGCCCTGGTCGGACCAGACCTCGGCGACGCCGGGCGTCTCGTTCTGGGTCCACCAGCGGGCCAGCCAGTTGCGGCCGTTGTGCGAGGCGGTCATGCCTCCGGTGTAGACGGACGACGACTGCCACGCGGCCACGCAGTTCGCGGCGGACGCGGACGACGAGGGCAGGATGACGGCGAGCGCGGCGACGACCGCCAGCACTCCGGCCAGCGCCAGGGAACGTTGTCGTGGCATGGGGACTCCTCTCCGCGGCGCAGCGCCGGCGGCTCGTGCGGGACCTGGGGGCGAGCGCTCGCGACGAAGAGTATCAATAAATAAAGCTTCCTAACAGTCGCCGGTCATGCCGTGTTGAGCGGCTGCAGAAGGGCGCGGCGTCGTGGCTCGTTCGGCCTCGGTGGGGGCCTGGTCGCGTTCCGGATCGAGCCGCGTAGTCGGGACTCGAATATTTCGACAGAACGATGACCTCGTTCGGATTCGTCATCGGGAAGCTTCGTCGCGCATCGCGGTTGTCGACGGGGCGCCTGCCGGGCGCGCCGCCCGAGGGCGGCGGGTATATCGGTTGCGTAACGATCGGCTGGCCCGGTCGCGAATGCGTCAGATCTTCGCATTGCCGCGTGGCGGCCGCATTCCCTGTGCTGGGAACGGTGGACCGCCGTAGGCCACTTATGGAAATCGATGGAAGCGCCTTGGTGTCGCTGGTCCGCGCACCGTGACTGACCGGATTTCCTTCAAGATCATCGCTATATTCCCGGAGATTCTCGTGAATTCCGAAGGATGTGTGATGTCATCTCGTCACCGAACCGCGCCATGGGGCGGCAGCGGATTGCCGCGCCGTCGAATGGGAGCGGTCGTAGCCGTGCTTGTCGGGCTGCTGGCCCCGATGCAGGCATTGCCCGCCCAGGCGGCCGGGCGTCAGGAGCCCCCAGCCGTGCATCGTCAGGCCCAGCCGGCGCGGGCCGCGCAGCTCAAGGCGCAGACGCCTCGCCGTGATCCCACCGCTGACCTGCGGATGGGCCGGCCCGATGTGGTGTCTTGGCCCACTATGGCAACGGCTGATATCGATGCGGCGGCGGCCCCGGCGAAGGTGGGTGGCCTAATGCTGGACGTCGCGGAAGCCGCGGCGGTTCCCGGCGCCGGTCTGCGGTCGGCGCAGTCGACGCCGAGCCGAGTGCGCGTGCAGGTGCTCGACCGGGCGACATCGGCCCGCACGGGGGTCGACGGTCCCGTGATCGCCGTGCAGCGGGCGGACGGCGCGACCACCGCCGGCCGGATCCGGCTGGCGCTGGGCTATGCGGCGTTCGCGCACGCTGCGGGCGGTGACTTCGGAGCCAGGCTGCGCCTGGTTGCCTTGCCGTCGTGCGCCATGGTGGAGCCCGATCGTGACGACTGCCGCAGGTGGACAGCCGTTGCCTCGGTCAACGATGCCAGGAGCCAGACGGTCAGCGCGGACATCGACGCCGCGCAGGGTTTCGCCGCGTACGCGCTGACCTCGCAGGAGGCTTCGGCGCAGGGCGACTACCGGGCGACGGCGCTGGCGCCGTCCTCGTCCTGGTCGACCGCGCTCTCCTCGGGCGGGTTCTCATGGAAGTATCCGATGCGGGTGCCGGGCACGCCCGGCGGCCTGAACCCGACGCTGGAGCTCGCGTACTCGTCGCAGGACGTCGACGGGCGCAACTCGGCCACCAACAACCAGGGTTCGTGGATCGGTGAGGGCTTCACCTACGAACCCGGCTACATCGAGCGGAAGTACAAGCCGTGTTCCGAGGACGGCCATGACGAGTCGTCGGATCAGTGCTGGGCGTTCCAGAACGGCACGGTCTCGTTGGCGGGGCACTCGGGCAGCCTGGTGAAGATCGACGACGACACGTGGAAGCTGTCCACCGACGACGGTTCCAAGGTCGAGCGGGTGACCGGTGCGGTCAACGGCGACAACGACGGCGAGTACTGGACGATCACCACGGTCGACGGCATGCGATACTTTTTCGGCAAGAACCGCCTGCCCGGCTGGACGGCGGGCAAAGAGGAGACCGAGTCGGTCTGGTCGGTGCCGGTCTACGGTGACGACTCCGGTGAGCCCTGCAACCGGTCGTCGGGCTTCGCCGACTCGTACTGTGACCAGGCCTGGCGCTGGAACCTCGACTATGTCGTGGACACTCGTGGGAACGTGATCTCGTACTTCTACGACCGGGAGACCAACCACTTCGCGCGCGGGGGGCGTACCGACGTCGACGGCACCGCCTACGACCGCGGCGGTTACCTCTCCCGCATCGACTACGGTCAGCGTGACAACGAGGTGTACAGCACGAACGCCCCGGCTCGGGTCGTGTTCTCCGCCGCGGAGCGGTGCATCCCTGGCGGTGGCGTCGACTGCGACCCGCAGGATCTGAACGCGGACACCGCGGCGTCGTGGCCGGACGTTCCGCAGGATCTGCTGTGCGCCGCCGGCGTCCACTGCGATCAGAACCAGACCTCTGCCACCTATTTCACGCGAAAGCGCCTCGCCAAGGTGCAGACGGAGATCCGCGGGGCGTCCGGCTGGGCGCCGGTGGAGTCGTGGACCCTGGAGCACGAGTTCAAGGTCAATGACGACAACTCCCGCACGCTGTGGTTGAAGAAGATCGGCCACACCGGGCACCAGGGCGCGACGCCGCAGTCCCTGCCCGCGGTGGAGCTGGACGGCATCCAGCTGGCAAACCGCATCGACCGAGACGACGACGACTTCGGTCCCCTGATCAGGTACCGGTTGGCGAGTGTCAAGACCGATAGCGGCGCGCAGATCACCGTGAACTACCAGGCGCCGGACTGCACGAAGGAAGCCGTCCCGTCGGCGGGGAACTCGACGGGACGCTGCTACCCGGTGATCTGGAACCCCCTGGGCGGCGGTGAGGAGGACGAGGTCACCGACTGGTTCCACAAGTACGTGGTGCACGACGTCGTCGTCGACGACCTGGTCGGCGGCAACGACGACATGGTCACTTCGTACGAGTACGTCGGCGCTCCGGCGTGGCGCAAGACCGAACCTGACGGCATCACCAAGACTGAGGATCTGACCTGGTCGGACTGGCGTGGTTACGCCCAGGTGATCGCGCGCACCGGTGACGGGCAGTCCATGCCCGGTCGCACCGACCACTACTTCCTGCGAGGGATGAGCGCCGGCAAGAAGGCCGACGGGACCTCGCCCGCGGTGACCGTCGCCGACTCGACCGGTGCCCAGTACACCGACCGTGACGAGTGGTCGGGCCACGAGCTGGAGACGATCGCTTACAACGGGAGTCAGGTGGTCTCCAAGACGATCAACCAGCCTTGGTCGCACACGACCCGGACCCAGACCGAGACCTGGGGCACGGTCAGGGCGAACCTGGTCGGCACCGGGACGGTGCGCGAGCTGACCGCGCTCGCCGACGATGCGCAGGGCCAGCCGCGCTGGCGGGAGACCCAGACGGTCACCCGGCGCGACACCACCTGGGGCCGGGTCTACGAGGTTGACGACCTCGGCGAGGTCGGCCAGGGCAAGGACGGGGACGACCGGTGCACCCGGACGACGTACGCGGACAATCCGGATGCCTGGCTGTACGGCCTCGTGTCGCGGGTGTGGTCGGTCTCCGTGAAGTGTTCGGTCACCGACCCCCTTCTGTCCCAGCAGCTGATCAGCGACAGCCGTACCAGTTACGACCTGCTCGCCTGGAACGCGAAGCCGACCAAGGGCGTGTCGACGCGAACCGAGACCCTGGACCGGGTCGACGGCACCGAGGTGAAGTACCTGACGGAGTCGGAGACCACGGTCCTGGACGGCTACGGGCGGATGACGTCGGCCAAGGACGCGCTGGGCTATTCCAACGGACTGGAGTACACCAGCACCAACGGCCTCACCACCCAGACCCGTACGATCAACAAGCTCGGTCACGCCATTACCACGACGATCGACCCGGCATTCGGCGTGCCGACGCGCGTCGTGGACAACGACGGCAAGCGCACCGACCTCGCGTACGACGCTCTGGGCCGGATGACCGCGGTCTGGCTGCCCAACCGTGACCGGGATCAGGGGGCGACCCCGAACGTGAAGTTCGGCTACCGCATCCGCACCGACGGCACCACGGTGGTCACCACCGAGCAGATCAACAACGACGGCAGCTACCGGCCCACGTACGAGCTCTTCGACGGCATGCTGCGGCTGCGGCAGGCCCAGCAGCCCGGACCCGGCGAATCCTGGCAGGTGACCGACACCTTCTACGACGGCAGGGGCAACGCGTTCAAGAGCAACGAGCCCTACCTCGCCCTGGGGGCGGCGGGAGACGTGCCGCTGGTGACCCCGGAGGGCGCTGTCAACGGCCAGCACACGCTTACCTATGACGGCAACGGCCGCCAGGTCGCCGACACCTTCTCGGTCGCCGGCGACGTCCGCTGGGTCACCACGACGTCGTACGAGGGCGATCGCACGCACGTCGACCCCCCGGTCGGCGGTGTGCCGACGACCTCGGTGACCGACGGCCGCGGCAACGTGACGGAGCTGCACCAGTACCAGGGCAGCGGCCCGTCGGGTCCGGCTGACGTCACCCACTACACTTTCACGCCGGCCGGCTCGCTGAAGACGGTGACCGACCCGCTGGGCAACGTGTGGACGTACCACTACAACCTGCGCCAGCTCAAGGAGTCGGTCGACGATCCGGATTCCGGCACCCGCACGTTCACGTACGATGCCGTCGGGCAGGTCACGTCGACGACCGACGCGAACCAGGCCAAGACGTCGTACCGGTACGACAAGATCGGCCGTAAGACCGAGATGTGGCAGGGAGACCTGGACAGCGGCACCAAGTTGGCGGCTTGGGTGTACGACAGCGCGGGCAACACGGGCCAGCTCTACTACAGCCAGCGCATCGTCGCCGGTGCGAGCTATTTCACGATCAACATGACACGGGACGCGCTCGGGCGGCCGACCAAGGTTCGCCACAGCTTCCCGGCCGGCGGCTCCGGTGGTGTCGGATCCCTGCTGGGCAAGAGTTATGACATCACGACCGCCTACAACACCGACGGGACCGTGCAGTCGGTCGGCATGCCGGCCGCCGGTGGGCTGGCCGCGGAGGCGGTCGCCTCCACCTATGACACGCTTCAGCGCCCCGTCACCCTGACGGGGCTGAGCAGCTACGTCACCGCATCGCTCTACGGCAACCAGGGCGAGCTGCTGCAGGCGGAGCTGTTCACCGGTGGAACCGGGAAGAAGGCGTGGCTGAGCTGGGAGTACGAGCGAGGCACCGGTCGGGTGGTGAGGTCGAAGCTCGACCGGCAAGGCGTCGCCGGTCCGGACATGGACGCCAGGTACGGCTACGACGACTCCGGCAACATCCTGTCGATCGCCGACGCTCCGGAGAGCGGCGCCCGCGACGTCCAGTGCTTCGGCTACGACTACCTGCGCCGGCTGACTGAGGCCTGGGCCACCGGCAGTGGCACGAAGACGTGTGCCGACGGCGTCGGCCAGACCGGTGTGGGCGGTCCTGCGCCGTACCACCACAGCTGGACCTTCGACAAGGTCGGCAACCGGGACACCGAGACGATCCACTCGCTCACCGGGGGCGCCGATACCGAGCGCGACTACACGTATCCCGACCAGGGCACTGGCCCGAACCAGCCGCACGCGCTGCTGGCTGTGGCCGAGACCGGTCCGGCGGGGAACCGGACCTACCAGTACGACTATGACAATGCCGGCAACGTGGTGTGCCGTCCCGGCGGCACCGCGACCAATAATTGCGGTTCCGGCACCCAGTCGGGACACCAGACGCTGACCTGGGATGCGGAAGGCCGGCTGGCCACCAGCACCCCGGCCGGCGGCCAGCCCACCAGCTACGTGTACGACGCGGACGGCAACCGCATCGCACGCAAGGAGCCGAATGGGGCGACCACCATCTACCTGCCCGGTATGGAACTGGCCCAGACCGGCACGGTGGTATCGGGCACCAGGACGTATGTGTTCGGCGGCCGCAATGTGGCGATCCGCACCACGTCAGGAGTGTCCTTCCAGGCAGGTGACCATCACGGCACCAGCTCCTGCGCCATCGACGCCAACACCGGAGCCCTCACCTGGCGGCGCGTCACTCCGTACGGCGCCAGCCGGGGTGCCGCGCCGACGGCCTGGCCCGATCAGAAGGGATTTGTCGGCGGCACGCAGGACCCGACCGGCCTGACCCACCTGGGCGCCCGGGAGTACGACCCCCTCATCGGTCGGTTCGTCTCCCCGGACCCGATCATGGATCTTGAGGATCCACAGCAGTGGCAGGCCTATGGCTACTCGAACAACACGCCGGTCACGATGAGCGATCCCACTGGCCTGCTCGGCTCGGCCAGCTGCAAGCCGGGGGAGGTCGGTGGTCCGGGGGCGTGCACCGGCACCGAGAACACCTCGGGGGGTGGCAAGCAGTGCGCGAGTGTCAAGGAGTGTGAGAAGGAGATCGCCGACCAGTCGACCGACCCTTGCGTCAAGGCGCCGGACTCCGGATATTGCAAGGCGCTGAAGCTGACGATCGACGAGATCCGCCGGAACTCGGTGGATAAGCGTGTGCAGTCCCTGCACACCGTGATGACCGGGGCGTGCATGGTGGAGTTCTTCGTGTGCCTGATCTACCCGACCGCGAAGGACGTCGAGCTGGCCTACCTGGAGTGGTACGAGTTGGTCAAGGCGGGCGGCGTCTGGGACCACAAGCCCCAGATGAAAGCGCTGTTCGGCAACAAGATGTACAGCGAGATGGCCGGCACCGGGGGAATGAAGGCGAACTTCGACATCTTCTCCAACATCCACTACGGTTACGTGGGCAAGGTCGCGGGCTTCAGCGATGAAGCGGTGCAGTTCGTCAACAAGTACATGCCCGACACGCCGATGACGGGCAAGCGGGAGAATGGCGACCTGATCTCGACTCAGATCGGCATCGACCTGCAGGCGAGGTACAAGCCGGAGCAGATCACGACCGCGCTGCTCCATCAGGCGATCATGTCCAGAGTCAACGAATACCTCACCACACCGCTGCGTGACAACGAGAAGCGAAAGATCGTGTCGAAATGAGCGGCAACACCTCCGCTACGGCGCCGGGCCGGTTGCGGGCTCGGCCCCGGCTGTTCTGGGCGCTGCTGGCAGTCTGTGTCGTGCTCGTCGCAGGCACGGTGGCGGTGACGGCGCTGCGATCCGGCCAGCGTCCGGAGACTGCGCCGAGGACGCTGGCCGAACTCGCCGAGACGGTGGTGCACGAGGGCGCGCCGGGCCAGTGGCAGCAGCGCCGGGCTGACGGCGATGCCGTCTTGTCCTACCTCCTGTCGGTCCGTCCCGGCGGCGGCGAGTCGAACGTGTCGGTGGACCGCTTCGACAGTCCGCTGTGGGCCAGATACGACTACTCGACGATCTTTCCGATCGGGGGTGACGGCGACCCTGTCACATACCGGATCGATCCGGAGTCCGCCCTGGCGGCGGATGAGGGCGAGATTGTCTGTGTCGAATGGCCAGACGACGACCCGGTCTGGCCGCAATCCTGCGGCAGCTGGCGGTACATAGCCCGCTACGGTCAGTACATCGTGCGGGTGCGGCTGGACCGCAGCGGGCTGTCTAAGGAGTCGTTCGTGCGCATCGCGCAGGGCGTGGACAGCCGGCTGAACGCCGCGCTCTGAGGTGAGCGACGCCGGGGCCGGCGGCGAAGATCCGCCGTCGGCCCCAGCGTCGCTGCTGGACGGCTGCCCGAGGCCCGGGCCGGAGACCGCCGAGGAAGGCCCGTCCAGGTCCGATGGGTCAGCGACCGGCCTGCGCCATCACCGCGAGCGGGTTGGCCAGCAGTTCGGCGAAGGCCAGCTCGGCCGCGCCGAGCAGGGTGGTGTCGTCGCCGAGCGCCGCGGTGGCCAGCCGCACCCGCTCACGTGACACGGGCAGCACGTTGCGTTCGATCCGGCTGCGGATCTGCGGCTCGGCCCCGGGGTACACGTCGCCCATGATGCCGCCGAAGACGACCACACCCGGGTTGAACAGGTTGATCAGGTTCGCGACGCCGATGCCGAGCCAATCGCCGACGTGCCGCACGGCGGCCCGTGCCGCGGGGTCGCCGCGCTCGGCGTCGGCGACGACCGCCCGCACCGCGTCGCGTCCGATCAGCTCGGCCGGGCGTCCCGCCTCGTCGAGCAGTGCCCGCTCGCCGACCTCGGCCTCCAGGCAGCCGCGCGCGCCACACGAGCAGGGCCGCCCGTCGTGCGGGTTGACCAGCATGTGGCCGACCTCGCAGCCGTATCCGGACTCGCCGTCGAGCACCTCGCCGCCGACGATGATGCCGCCACCGACCCCGACGTCGCCGTGCAGGTAGACGAGGTTCTGCACGCCGACTCCGGCGCCGCGCTCGTGTTCGGCCAGCGCGCCCAGGTGGGCCTCGTTGCCGACGGCCACGGGCAGGCCCAGGCCGAGCTGCTCGCCGAGTTCGGTGCCGAACGCCTGGTCGACCCAGCCCAGGTGGGGGCCGTAGCGGACCATGCCGTCGCCGGGGCGGATCATCCCGCAGTACGACGCGCCGACGCCGACGCAGGCCGCGCCCGGCGGTGCGGTGCGGTGCAGTTCCCGGCCGAACCCGGCGAGCACGCCCACCACGGCGTCGAGGTCGGGGCCGGACCGCGAGCGGGGTGCGACGCGGCGTTCCTGGATCGTGCCGCCCAGTGCCACCCGGGCGGCGACCAGCCGATCCACCGCGACGTCGAAGGCCAGCACGTACACCTGCTGCGCCGCGGGGGTGACGACCAGCGACGGGCGGCCGGACCGGCCCTCGCCCGCGGGCCGGCGCTCGTGCACCAGGCCGGCCGCGCCGAGCTTGGTGGTCAGTCCCATGATGGTGCTGCGATTGAGGTTCATCCGCTCGGCCAGGGCCGCGCGCGACAGCGGCCCGTCGCGGTGCACGTGCCGCAGGAGCGCGCCGAGGTTCGGCTGCGCAGCCTCCTCGGCAGCGAGGTCGGCCCGCAGCGTCGCAGGACTGGTCGGCATCGGTGAGCACCTTGTGGGCTGGTGACGTTGAAGGATCAACGATACGGGACGGGACCTGCCGCCGCCCAGCCGCCGTTGCGCGGGCATTGACATTCCCATCGATCGCCGTAAAACTCACGCATTGACGATGTTGTTTGCGTGGACGGCGTCACGCGAGCCCCTACCTGATCGAAGGGACCGCTCATGCGCCGTTTCCTGCGCAGGCTGCCGGCGTTCGCCGCCGTGCTCGCCGCCTGCTGCGGCCTGACCCTGCTCACGGCCGCCCCGGCCTACGCCGAGACCAACGGCGGCGTACGCGTCATGCCGCTGGGCGACTCCATCACCGACGGGTTCAACGTGCCCGGCGGCTACCGCATCAACCTCTGGCAGCGCATGGCGGCCGCCGGGCAGACCGTCGACCTGGTCGGCTCCGGCTTCAACGGACCCGCCGCCCTCGGCGACCACGACCACGAGGGCCACTCCGGCTGGCGCATCGACCAGGTCGACGCCAACATCGTCAACTGGATGCGGGCGTACGCGCCGCGCACCGTCCTGCTGCACATCGGCACCAACGACATCGGCCAGAACTACGACGTCGCCAACGCCCCGGCCCGGCTGTCGGCGCTCATCGACAAGATCCGGCTGCTCGGGCCGCTGACCGAGATCTTCGTCGCGCAGGTCATCCCGCGCAGCAACGCCACCGAGGAGGCGCGCTCGGTGACGTTCAACGCCGCGATCCCCGGCATCGTCGCGCAGAAGGGCCCGCGTACCCACCTGGTCGACATGCACTCCGCCCTCACCCTGGCCGACCTGGCCGACGGGCTGCACCCCAACCAGACCGGCTACGACAAGATGGCCGCCAAGTGGCACGCCGCGCTGCAGTCCGTGCCCGGCAGCCTCACCGCCGTCGCCGTGCCGCCGGTCGGCTCGGCCGTGCTGCTGTCCAACCCGCTGTCCAACCGCTGCATGGATGACGCGGGCGGCGGCTCCGCCGGACCCGGCTCGCAGGTGCATCTGTGGGACTGCCACGGCGCCGCCAACCAGCGCTGGACCCGCACCGCAGCGGGCGAGCTGCGCATCTACGGCGACCGCTGCCTGGACGTCAACGGCAACGGCACCGCCGACGGCACCAAGATCCAGGTCTGGCCCTGCAACGGCACCGCCGCCCAGCGCTTCACGTTCAACACGAACGGCACCATCGTCGGCGCCGGCTCCGGCAAATGCGTCGACGCCAAATCCAGCGGCACCCCCAACGGCACCCTCATCCACCTCTGGACCTGCAACAACACCAACGCCCAACGCTGGTTCACCCGCTGACCAGATCGCGACGATCTTGCGCGGCCGGTGGGTGCGACACGCCCTTTTCGGACGTATCCCCAACAGCTCGCGCAAGATCGTCGCGATCATCGACGCGTTCGGGTCGGTGGCGGTGGGGGGTCAGGGGCGGGCTGTCAGGCCGGTCAGGACCAGGTCGGCGAGTTCGCGGGCGATCTGGTCGGCTGACTGGGGGCCGTCGGGGCGGTACCAGGTGTGCAGTGTCGTGGTCACTCCGAAGATCGACCAGGAGACCAGTTCCGGCGAGGCGACCGCGGCGAACACCCCGGCCGCCTGCGCGTCGCGGATCAGCCCGCGCACCGCCTCCTGGTAACGCCGCCAGTCGGCCTGCAGCCGCTGGGTGCGGTCGCTGTCCATGTGCGCCAGCTCGCGGGACACCGCCGCCGACTCCGTCATCATCGCCGCGGTGCCGACCACGATGTCGTCGATGATCGCCCGCAGCGTCCACTCCGGATCCCGGCCCTGCGCCAGGATCTTCTCCAGCGCGGCCAGCCGCTGCCCGAACACCGCCCGGTACAGCTCGACGAGGAGGTCCTCCTTGGCCCCGAAGTAGTGGTACAGACCGCCCTTGGTCACCCCGGCCCGGTCCACGACCTGCTGCACCGAGGTCGCGTCGTACCCCTGCTCGGCGAACAGCGCGCCCGCGGCGGCCAGGATGCGCTCGCGCACCCCGGCCCCGCCGTCGGCTTTAGAACGCCCCATCCGGGATCTCCATCAGCGCGTTGTCGGTCGCCTCCAGCACCCGGCGGCGCGCGGACAGCTCCGGCAGCACGGTACGCGCGAAGAACCGCGCCACCGCGAGCTTGCCCTGGTAGAAGCCCACGTCGTCACCGGACGCGCCGTCCAGGGCGGCCAGCGCCACCGCCGCCTGCCGGACCAGCAGCCAGCCGATGAGCAGGTCACCGACGCTCATCAGCAGGCGCGTGGTGTTCTGGCCGACCTTGTACACCTCGGTGACGTCGTCGCCCGCCGCCCGCTGCCAGCCGAACATGGTCGCCACCATGCCGCGCACGTCGGCGATCGCCTCCCGCAGCGACTCGCACTCCAGCTTCAGCTCATCGGTGGACTCGTTCGCGTCGCAGAACTCCTCCATCTCGCCGATGAGCAGGTCCAGCGCCACCGAGCGGTCTCGCACGATCTTGCGGAAGAAGAAGTCCTGGCCCTGGATCGCGGTGGTGCCCTCGTACAGGGTGTCGATCTTCGTGTCCCGGATGTACTGCTCCATCGGGTAGTCCTGCAGGTAACCCGAACCGCCCAGGGTCTGCAGCGACAGGGCCAGCATCTCGTAGGAGCGCTCCGAGCCGACGCCCTTGACGATCGGCAGCAGCAGGTCGTTGACGTTCGCGCCCTGCGGGTGGTCGCGGTCCAGCCAGCCGGCGGTGTACAGGTAGGTGGCGCGCAGGCCCTCGGCGTACGCCTTCTGCAGCATCAGGATGCGCCGCACGTCGGGGTGCCGGTCGATGGTGACGCGCGGAGCGGTCTTGTCCGCCGCCCGGGTCAGGTCGGGGCCCTGCACGCGCTGGCGGGCGTAGTCGAGGGCGTTGAGGTAACCGGTCGACAGGGTCGCGATCGCCTTCACACCGACCTGCATACGGGCCGACTCGATGACCTTGAACATCTGCGCGATGCCGTCGTGCACCTCGCCGACCAGCCAGCCCTTCGCCGGCGTCCCGTGCTGGCCGAAGGTCAGCTCGCAGGTGCTGGACACCTTCAGGCCCATCTTCTTCTCGACGTTGGTCGCGTACACGCCGTTGCGCTCGCCCAGCTCGCCGGAGGAGTGGTCGAAGTGGAACTTCGGCACCAGGAACATCGACAGGCCCTTGGTGCCCGGCCCGCCCGCCCCCGGGGTGTCCACCGGCCGGGCCAGCACGAAGTGCATGATGTTGTCGCTCAGGTCGTGCTCGCCCGAGGTGATGAAGCGCTTGACGCCCTCGATGTGCCACGAGCCGTCGGCCTGCGGCACGGCCCGGGTGCGGCCCGCGCCCACGTCGGAGCCCGCGTCGGGCTCGGTCAGCACCATCGTCGCGCCCCACTGGCGCTCGATCATGATCTCGGCGATGCGCTGCTGCGGCGCGGTGCCCATGCTGTGCAGCAGGCCGCCGAAGCCGGGGCCGCCGCCGTACATGTACACCGGTGCCTGCGCGCCCTGGACCAGCTCGATCAGCGCCCACCACAGGGCGCGCGGGGCGACCACGCCGCCGGCTTCGGCGGGCATGTCCAGCCGCCACCACTCGGCGTCCATCCATGCCCGGTACGAGCGGCGGAAGCCGTCCGGCATGGTCACCGAGTACGTCTGCGGGTCGTAGACCGGAGGAGTGCGGTCCACCTCGGCGTACGACGCCGCGATCGGCCCGACCGACAGCCGCTCCACCTCGGCGAGCATGTGCTCGACGGTGTCGGCGTCCAGCTCGGCGAAGCGCCCCGTGCCCAGCCTGTCGCCGAGGCCGAATACCTCGAACAGGTTGAACCGCAGGTCACGAAGGTTGCTCCGGTAGTGGCTCATGCCCACCCTCTCGCCGTGGCGGACCAGCCGCCGTCCAGGGTGCCCATCCAAGCGCGGCCCGGCCCGCCCGTCAATACCGACCGGTTGGTATGTAGCTTCTCACCAACCCTACCGACCGGTCGGTCGGATCGCTAAGGTATGCGCACATCGACTGCAACATCAAGGAATGACAAGGGGCGAAGCTGTGCGCACAGGTCTGGAAGGTCGTACCGCGCTGGTCACCGGCGCCTCCCGCGGCATCGGCAAGGCCACCGCGGCCGCCCTGGCCGCCGAGGGCTGCAACGTCGTGCTGACCTCCCGGCGGCAGGACGCGCTGGACGCGGTCGCCGAGGAGTTCCGCGCGGCGTACCCGAAGGTCGGCTTCCTGGCCAAGGCCGCGCACGTGGGGGAGAAGGACCAGGCTGACGCCTGCGTCGCCGCCGCCGTGGCCGAGTTCGGCTCCGTCGACGTGCTGGTCAACAACGCCGGCACCAACCCGTACTTCGGCCCCATGGTCGACCTCGACGTCTCCCGTGCCGAGAAGACCGTGCAGGTCAACCAGATGTCCATCGTGCTGTGGACGCAGGCCGTCTGGCACGCCTCGATGGCCGCGGGCGGCGGCACGATCGTCAACATCGCCTCCGTCGGCGGCCTGGTCACCGAGCCCGGCATCGGCTACTACAACGCGACCAAGGCCGCCGTCATCCACCTGACCCGCCAGTTCGCCGCCGAACTGGCCCCCAAGGTGCGGGTCAACGGCATCGCGCCCGGCATCGTACGCACCAAACTCGCCCAGGCCCTGTGGGAGAACAACGAAGAGCTGATCAACCAGCACACCCCGCTCGGCCGCATCGGCGAACCCGACGACATCGCCAGCGCCGTCGTCTTCCTCGCCGGCCAGACCTCGTCCTGGATGACCGGCCAGACCCTCGTCGTCGACGGCGGCTCCCTCATCCGCCACTCCTTCGCCGCCTGACCGACCCGGCTCCCCTCTCCCCCCGCGCCTCCCGCCTGCCGCACGGCCGTCGGGGGCGGGAGGTGGGAGCGGGCTGGGGGCGGGGTGGGTAGCCTGTGGGGATGGCGGCGCAGTGGTGGGTGCTCAACGCGGGGTATGTCGGTGATCGGGTGGCCAGCACCGTGGCGCTGCTGCGGGACGGGGACACCACCGTGGTGGTCGATCCGGGCATGGTCGCCGACCGGCAGCAGATCCTCGGGCCGATGGCCGACCTCGGCGTCGATCCCGATGACGTCACCGACGTGATCTTCAGCCATCACCATCCGGATCACACGATCAACGCGGCGCTGTTCCGCAACGCCCGCTACCACGACCACTGGGCCTACTACGTGGACGACCAGTGGGTCAGCCGGGACGCCGAGGGCTTCGCGCTGTCCGACGCGATCAGGCTGATCCGTACGCCCGGACACACCGCCGAGGACATCACCACCCTCGTCGACACCGCCGACGGCCTGGTCGCGCTCACCCACGCGTGGTGGCATGCCGAGGGGCCGCCGGAGGATCCGTTCGCGACCGACGGCGCGGCACTGGCGGCATCCCGCGCACGAGTGCTCGCCCTCAACCCGGTCCTGATCGTGCCCGGTCACGGACCCGCATTCGCGCCCGACCCCACCACTCCGCGCTGACCTCCGGAGCTCAGGCCGGCTTGTCCGGCACCGATACCTTCCGGGTATGGCAACGGATCATCCACCGGCGAAGGCGGGCCGCTGGAAGGTAAGGCTCGTCGTGCTGCTCGTTCTGGGACTGTGCACCGGTGCGGTGCTGACCGTCGTGCCGCAGCCCGTCGGGGAACTGGGGCCGTCGTGGCGCGCGGCGCAGGGCGACGGCGTCGCGGGGAGATTCGTCGCGACGAACACGTACAAGGTGGGCCGCCACACCCATATCTGGGAGGGGACGTTCACGAGCGATGACGGGACGGTCGTCCACTTCGGGGTCGAGCTGGACAACGCCCCGCCGGACATGCGGGTGGGCGACGAAGTGCCCGCATTGGACACCGGCGCGCTCGGCGTCGTGTACGTGCCCAGCGGGTCCGGCCCGTTCCTCATCAATCTGATCTGCCTGAGCATGGCCATGTGCCCGCTGCTGGCAACCGGGATCGGCATGGCCGTGGGCGGGCTACGGCGACGTCTTCGACGACGCGTTCCCGCCCACGGTGTCCAACGCTGATCGAGGCCAGCCGTGCAAGATCGGTCGACTTGCCCGGCACCTGGGCGTACTCGCACTCAAGATACGCACAGGTGCCAGGCAAGTTCGATGATCAAGCTGCTTGGTGGCGGTCGTTGTTGCGGGTCAGGCGCAGGCGGATCTGGGCGATGCTCAGGCCGTCGATCTCGGTGACCTCGGCGGTGAAGCCGGGGGCCTTGACCGTCTCACCGGTCTTGGTGGGGATGTGGCCGAGCTTGTCCAGCACCAGGCCGGCGACCGTGGTGTAGTCCATCTCGCCCAGCCGGTTCAGGTCGATGCCCAGGTCCGGCAGGTCGTGCAGCGGGAACGAGCCCGGCACCAGGAAAACGTCGTCGGCCTCGCGTACCACGGAGACCACGTCGCGGTCGGTCTCGTCGTAGATCTCGCCGACGACCTCCTCGACGAGGTCCTCCATCGTGATGATGCCGTCGATGGAGCCGTGCTCGTCCACCACCAGGGCGAACTGCTCGCGCTGGTTGCGCAGCTGGCGCATGGCGTCAGACACCGACAGCGTCTCCGGCAGGAAGATCGCCGTACGGGCGCGCTCGCCGACCGGGCCGCCGTCGCCGAGCAGGTCGCGCAGGTGCACCACGCCGACTACCGAGTCGAGGTCGCCGTCGCCGACGACCGGGGCCCGGCTGTGGCCGGTCTCGGCCAGCACGGCCAGGCCCTCCTCGGCGGACATGTCCGCAGGCAGGGTGACGACCTCGCGGCGCGGGATCAGGATGTCGCGGATGTCCCGCTCGCTGATCTCGAACGCCCCGGAGATGATCTCCCGCTGCTCGGCGGTGAAGCTGCGCTGCGCCACGACCAGGTCGCGGATCTCCTCGGCGGAGATCTCCTCGCGCCCGGCGCGTGGGTCGACCCCGGCGATCCGGACGATCATGTCGGTGGACTTGCCCAGCAGCCACACGAACGGCCGTGACGCACTGGCCATCCAGTCCAGCGGCCGGGCCGCGACCAGCGCCCAGCCCTCGGCGCGCTGCATGGCGATGCGCTTGGGGGCGAGTTCGCCGAGCACCAGGGTGAGGAAGGTGAGGACCAGGGTGACCACGATGATCGCGGCGGTCTCGGCGGCCGAGCCGAGGAAGCCCAGCACCGGCACCAGCGGCTGGGCCAGTGACGTCGCCGCGAAGGCCGAGGCCAGGAAGCCGGCCAGGGTGATGCCGATCTGGATGGTGGCGAGGAACCGGTTCGGGTCCCGGGACAGGCGTGCCAGCACCCTGCCGCCGGAGGAGGAGCGCTCGAGCCGCTGGATCTGCGACTCGCGCAGCGAGATGAGAGCCATCTCGCTGCCGGAAAGCGCTCCGTTGATCAACATCAGGACAAGCACCAGCAGAACCTGGGTGCCGTAGCCGCCCACGGGCAGTCACTCCTCGACATGTTCAAGACAGAACCCACACCGTAGCGGGTCGGTCCGAACGTTGCGCACAGGGCGGCACGAACAAAGCTCCGTTCATGCTGGAAAACGGCATGAACGGAGCTTTGTTCGCGAACGCGTCAGTCCTGCTTGACCTCGGACTTGTCGCCCGACCACAGGGTGTGGAAGGTGCCCTCGGCGTCGACGCGCTGGTAGGTGTGCGCGCCGAACAGGTCCCGCAGGCCCTGGGTGAGCGCGGCGGGCAGGCGCTCGCGGCGCAGGCCGTCGTAGTACGCCAGGGACGAGGAGAACACCGGGGCGGGGATGCCCAGCTGCGCGGCGGTGGCCACCACGCGGCGCCAGGCCGGCACGGCCGCCCCGATCGCCTCGGTGAACTCCGGCGCGAACAGCAGGTTCGCGGGCGGGTTCTCGCCGCGGTACGCCTCGGTGATGGTGCGCAGCAGCGCGGCCCGGATGATGCAGCCGCCCCGCCACAGCGACGCGATCGCCGCCAGGTCGAGGTCCCAGCCGTACTCCTTGGCCGCCGACACCAGCATGTCCAGGCCCTGGGCGTAGCTGACCAGCTTGGACGCGTACAGCGCCTGGCGGACGTCCTCGACGAACGTGTCCGGCAGGTCCACCTTGACCTCGTGGCCCGCCAGCAGCTGCTGCGCGGTCGGGCGCTGGGCCGACTGCGACGACAGGGCGCGGGCGAACACCGACTCGCCGATGCCGGTCACCGGCGAGCCCAGCTCCAGGGCCGCCATGACGGTCCAGCCGCCGGTGCCCTTCATGCCCGCGGCGTCGACGACGACGTCGATGAACGGCTTGCCGGTCTTCGCGTCGACGTGGCCGAGCACCTCGGCCGTGATCTCGATGAGGAAGGAGGACAGGTCGCCCTTGTTCCACTCGGCGAAGATCTTCGCCTGCTCGGCCGGCTCCAGGCCCGCGCCGGAGCGCAGCAGGTCGTACGCCTCGCCGATGACCTGCATGTCGGCGTACTCGATGCCGTTGTGGACCATCTTCACGAAGTGGCCGGCGCCGTCGGTGCCGATCCAGGAGCAGCACGGCTCGCCGTCCACGTGCGCGGAGATCTTCTCCAGCATGGGCCCGAGCGACTCGTACGACTTCTTCGACCCGCCCGGCATGATCGACGGGCCCTTGAGCGCGCCCTCCTCGCCGCCGGACACGCCGACGCCGACGAAGTGCAGACCCTTCTCGGCGAGCGCGGCCTCGCGGCGGCGGGTGTCGGTGTAGTGCGAGTTGCCCGCGTCGATGACGATGTCGTCCTTGTCGAGCAGCGGCACCAGCTCGGCGATCACGTCGTCGACCGGCTTGCCGGCCTTGACCATGATCAGTACGCGGCGCGGCTTCTCCAGCGCGCCGACCAGCTCGGCCATCGTCTCGGTGGGGACGAAGTCGCCCTCGCCGCCGTGCTCGGCGATCAGCGCGTCGGTGCGGGCGCGGCTGCGGTTGTGCACCGCCACGGTGTAGCCGTTGCGGGCCAGGTTGCGGGCGAGGTTGGCGCCCATCACCGCCAGCCCGGTGACACCGATCTGTGCTGCCATGGTGTGACTCCTGGTCGTGAAAGCTCGATGTTTGCGGCCGCCCCGGTGCGTCCCTTCCATCTCATACCCCATCACGCCGGGCACGGGTTCGCACGCCCGGGGGCGGCGGTGTCCTAGTGATCGAGAACGAGCGCCCGGGTCCGGGTTCCGCGGCCTCCATCCTCTCCCGAAGACCCGGCCCGGCGAGCGCGTATGGCGCTCTCAGAGCCGGATGCGGGCGGCCACCGGCAGATGGTCGCTGCCGGTGCGGGGCAGTGACCAGACCCGGGTGACCGTCGAGCCGCGGGCCAGCACGTGGTCGATGCGGGACAGCGGCGCGGGCGCGGGCCAGCTGAACGCGAAGTCGGAGCGGTCCGAGGCCAGCTGCGAGGTGACCGGGTTCAGGCCGCGGTCGTCCAGGGTGCCGTTGAGGTCGCCGAGCAGGAGCACCCTGTCCTGCGGTTCGGCGGCCAGCGCCGCGCCGAGCTTCTCGGCACTGCCGTCGCGCCGGGTCGAGCCGAAGCCGTGCTTCCAGCCCAGGCGCAGCGAGGGCAGGTGGGCGACGTACACGGCGAGGTCGCCCTGGGGCAGCCGCACCGTGGCGCGCATGCCGCGGCTCCAGTCGTCGACGATGGCGCGGGGCCGGATCTCGACCACCCGTACCTCGGTGACCGGGAACTTCGACCACAGCCCGACCGTGCCCTGCACCGCGGCGTGCGGGTAGGCGGCGGCCAGCGCGGCGGCGTACTCGCCCATGGCCTGCTCGGTGACCTCCTCGAGCGCGATCAGGTCGGGGGAGGCCGCCAGCAGGGATCGGACGGTGCCGGCCGGGTCGGGGTTCTCGTCGCTGACGTTGTGCTGCACCACGGTCAGGTCGTACGGCTGCTCGGGGTCCGGGCCGAGCACCCCGGCGAACAGGCCGAGCCAGGCGGCCACGGGCAGCGGCAGGGTGATCAGGGCGAGCGTCGAGCGGCGCAGCAGCGCGGCCCCCAGCAGCGGCGGGACGGCCAGGCCCAGCCAGGGCAGGAACGACTCCAGCAGGCTGCCCAGGTGCCCGAGCGTGTTCGGCACGGCCGAGTGCAGCGCCAGCAGGCAGGCGACGAGCACGGACAGCGCCGCCGTGACCAGCCCCGGCGTGCGGCCGGCGGGCACCCGGGAGCCCTGGCGGGGGAAGGGCGGCCGTCGGTATGTCGTGACGCCCGTAGCCGGCGCCGTCATGGTGTCCACCAGGGTCAGTCTCGCAGGTGGGCGATGTGGCGCATCTTGTTGGTCGCGTCCAGCGCCGCGACCTTGTACGACTCGGCCAGCGTGGGGTAGTTGAACACCGCCTCGACCAGGTAGTCGACGGTGCCGCCGCAGCCCATCACGGACTGCCCGATGTGGAGCAGCTCGGTCGCACCGGTGCCGAACACGTGCACGCCCAGCAGCTTGCGGTCCTCCGACGACACCAGGATCTTCAGCATGCCGTGGGTGTCGCCGATGATCTGCCCGCGGGCCAGCTCGCGGTAGCGGGACACGCCCACCTCGAACGGCACCCGCTGGTCGGTCAGCTCGTCCTCGGTGCGGCCCACGTAGCTGATCTCGGGGATGGTGTAGATGCCGATGGGCTGCAGGTCCGACATCGGGCCCAGCGGCTGCCCGCAGGCGTGGTGGGCGGCCAGGCGCCCCTGCTCCATCGAGGTCGCGGCCAGCGCGGGGAAGCCGATGATGTCGCCGACCGCGTAGATGTGCGGCACGGCGGTGCGGAAGTGCTCGTCGACGGTGATGCGGCCGCGCTCGTCGGCCGACAGGCCGGCGGCCTCCAGCCCGAGCGAGTCGCCCATGCCCTGCCGCCCGGCCGAGTACATGACGGTGTCGGCGGCGATGGTCTTGCCGCTCTCCAGGACCGCGATCGCGCCCTTGGGGTGCTTCTCGACGGCGGCGACGGCCTCGCTGAACCGGAACGTGACGGCCAGGTCGCGCAGGTGGTACTTCAGCGCCTCGACGACCTCCAGGTCGCAGAAGTCGAGCATGCGGCTGCGCCGCTCGACGACGGTGACCTTGGTGCCCAGCGCGGCGAACATCGAGGCGTACTCGATGCCGATGACGCCCGCGCCGACCACGACCATGGAGCGCGGCACCCGGTCGAGTTTGAGGATGCCGTCGGAGTCGATGATGGTCAGGTCGTCGAACTCGACGGTGGCCGGGCGGGCCGGGCGGCTGCCCGCGGCGATGACGATGTTGTCCGCGGTGATCGAGAAGTCGCGGCCGCGTTCGCCGGTGACGTGCACGGTGTGCGGGTCGGTGAACCGGGCCGTGCCGGCGTGCAGCCGTACGCCGTTGCGGGCGAGCTGGCCGCGTACCACGTCGACCTCGCGGCTGATGACGTGTTCGGTGCGGGCGGTCAGGTCGGCGACGGTGATGTCCTCCTTGAGCCGGTAGCTCTGCCCGTAGAGCTCGCGCTGGCTCAGGCCGGTGAGGTAGACGACGGCCTCGCGCAGGGTCTTCGACGGGATGGTGCCGGTGTTGACGCTGACCCCGCCGATCATGTCCCCGCGTTCCACCATGGCGACCCGCCGGCCCAGCTTGGCGGCCGCGATGGCGGCCTTCTGCCCGCCGGGACCGGATCCGATGACGAGGACGTCCACATCACGCATGCCGCATACCTTGACACGTTCACGTTAACGGCGGGCACCCGCCGAACGGCGATCGTCGCGCCCCTCGACAGGGAGCACCCGTGGACCAGGACATTGGTATGGTCGCCGCGTGCGCAGGAGTGTGTCGACGGTCGTGCTCGACCAGTTCCACCACCCGACGCAGGTGATCGTCGGGGGGTTCGCGGCCGCTGCGCTGGCCGGCACGGGCTTGCTGTCGCTGCCGATCGCCACCGAGTCGGGCGAGCCGGCCCGGTTCCTCGACGCGCTGTTCACGGCCACCTCGGCGGTGTGCCTGACCGGCCTGATCCTCGTCGACAGCGAGACGCACTGGTCGGTGGCGGGCGAACTCATCATCATGCTGCTGATCCAGGCGGGTGGCCTGGGCATCATGACCATGGCGACGCTGTTCGCGGTCGCGCTGTCGGGCCGGATGGGCCTGCGGGCGCGCATGCTGGTGCAGGCCGAGACCCGGACGCTGCAGATGACCGACCTGCGCCGGGTGGTTCGCAACGTGGTGGTGCTGAGCCTGGTCAGTGAGGCGATCCTCGCGGCGGTGCTCGCGGGCCGGTTCATGCTCGCCTACGGCGAGTCGTTCGGCCGGTCGGTCTACCTGGGCCTGTTCCATTCGATCTCGGCGTTCAACAACGCCGGGTTCGCGCTGTGGCCCGACAGCGTGGTCAGGTTCAACACCGATCCGTGGATCTGCCTGACCCTGGCGGTCGGTGTGATCGTCGGCGGGCTGGGCTTCCCGGTGCTGTTCGAGCTGCGCCACTCGTGGCGGCGGCCGAAGCGCTGGTCGGTGCTGACCCGCCTCACGCTCACCCTCAGCGCCGTGCTGCTGGTCGGCGGCACGGTGCTGCTGCTGGCCACCGAGGGCCGCAACCCGCGCACGCTGGGCGACATGTCCGGCGCGGACCAGCTGCTCAACGCGTTCTTCGCCGCGGTGATGCCGCGCAGCGGCGGGTTCAACTCCATCGACATCGCGGCTATGTACCCGTCGAGCTGGCTGGCGTACGACGCTCTGATGTTCATCGGCGGCGGCAGCGCGGGCACCGCGGGCGGCATCAAGGTCACCACGTTCGGGCTGCTGGCGTACGTGATCTGGGCGGAGCTGCGCGGCGAGCCGTCGGTCAACGTGGGCCGCCGCCGCATCCCGGAGCAGCTGCACCGGCAGGCGCTGACCATCGCGCTGGTCGGCGTGGGCATCGTGGCCGGTTCGACGTACCTGCTGCTGGTGCTCAACCCGCACCCGCTGGACCAGGTGCTGTTCGAGGTCATCTCGGCCTTCGCGACGGTCGGGGTGTCCACCGGCATCACCGCCGAGCTCAACTCCGTCAGTCACGCGCTGCTGGCGGTCCTGATGTTCGTGGGCCGGGTCGGCCCGCTGACCCTGGGCACGGCGCTGGCGCTGCGCGCCAAGACCCGCCACTACGAGCTACCCGAGGAGCGTCCCCTTGTCGGCTGAGAACGGCAACGACCCGGTCGTCGTCATCGGACTGGGCAGGTTCGGCAGCTCGCTGGCCCTGGAGCTGATGCGTCGCGGCACCGAGGTGCTCGCCATCGACCACCGGCCCAAGGTCGTGCAGAGCCTGGCGGGGGAGCTCACCCACGTGGTGACCGCCGACGCCACCGACCTGGAGGCGCTGCGCCAGCTCGGCGTGGCCGAGTTCGGCCGGGCGGTGGTGGCCATCGGCTCCGACCTGGAGGCCAGCATCCTGGCGACGTCGCTGCTGGTGGAGCTGGAGGTGACCGACATCTGGGCGAAGGCGGTCAGCCGCCAGCACGGCCGCATCCTGGAGCGCATCGGGGCCAAGCACATCGTGCTGCCCGAGCACGACATGGGCGAGCGGGTGGCGCACCTGGTGTCCGGGCGCATGCTCGACTACATGGAGATCGACTCCAACTTCGCGCTGGTCAAGACCCGGCCCCCGCACGAGTACGTGGGCGTCGCGCTGGGCGAGACCCGGCTGCGGCGCAAGCACGGGGTCACCATCGTCTGCGTGAAGACGCAGGGCAGCGAGTTCACCTACGCCGACGCGACGACCGTGCTGCAGTACGGCGACATCATCGTGGTCGCCGGGCCGGTCGACCGGGTGGAGCGCTTCGCCGAACTGCCCTGACCGCCCGGGGCGTTTTGATCATCCGGGGACCGGGAACGGGGGAGGATGTAGACAGCGGGCAGTCCGGTGCCCGCTCGGTCCCGGGAGGCAGCCCATGACCGCGGACGTCTCGGTCCCCGCGCCGCACCCGCAGCGCGACGACCCGCACGAGCTGCGCCGGGTGATCACCCGGCCGATGCTGATCTTCTTCATCCTGGGCGACATCCTCGGGGCGGGCATCTACTCGCTGACCGGGCAGGTCGGCGCGGAGGTCGGCGGCGCGATCTGGGCGTCGTTCCTGGTCGCGTTCGTGCTGGCGTTCCTGACCGCGTTCGCGTACATGGAGCTGGTCACGAAGTATCCGCAGGCCGCCGGCGGCGCGCTGTACTGCGACCGGGCGTACCAGATCAAGTTCTTGAGTTTCCTGGTCACCTTCGCGATCATGGCGTCTGGGGTGACCTCGGCAAGCTTCGCCGCGACACGGGTCGGCGGCCGCTACTTCAGCGGCCTGACCGGGGTGGAGCACCCGCCCACGATCCTCATCGGCACGCTGGCGATCCTGCTGGTCGCGGCGGTGAACTTCTGGGGCGTCGCCGAGTCCATCAAAGTCAACATCGCGATCACCTGCGTCGAGCTGGCCGGCCTGCTGTTCGTCATCGGCGTCGGGGCCAGCGTGCTGGCCCAGGGCTCGGGCGACCCGGCCGCCGCGTTCACCTTCTCCGGGCAGGGCTTCGGCGTCGTCACCGGCATCATGGCGGGCGCGGCGACCGCCTTCTACGCGTTCCTGGGTTTCGAGGACTCGGTGAACCTCGCCGAGGAGACCAAGGAGCCGTCCCGCGACTTCCCACCCGCCATGATCACCGGCCTGCTCGCGGCGGCTGTCGTCTACCTGCTCGTCGCGTTCACCGCGGCCATGGTGGTGCCGCTGGACGTGCTCACCACCTCCAGCGGCCCGCTCCTGGAGGTCGTCAAGATCGGTGCGCCGGACCTGCCGGTGTCGCAGATCTTCTCCGCCGTGTCGATGGTCGCGGTCTCCAACACCATGCTGATCAACATGCTGATGGCGTCCCGGCTGCTCTACGGCATGGCCCGCCGCGACGTGCTGCCACGCCCGTTCGCTGTCCTGTCCAACCGGCGCACCCCGTGGATCGCGATCGCCTTCACCACCGCACTGTCGATCCTGCTCATGGCCACCGTCAGCGACCTGACCGACCTCTCCGACACCACCGTGCTCCTACTGACCGCCGTCTTCCTCCTGGTCAACATCGCCGCACTGGTCCTCCGCCGCGACCACGTCCCGCACCGCCACTTCCGCGCACCCACCGTCATCCCAGCCCTCGGCGCGATCGTCTCCGCGGTGTTCCTGCTCCCGTTCGTCCGCGAAGCCGGCATCTACCTCCTCGCCTTCTGGCTCCTACTCGGCGGCGTCGCCCTCTGGGCGCTGAACCGCCTCGTAGTCCGCCGCCTACCACCCCGCGACGGCTCCGCCGCCGCCCCACCCCCGGCCTGACCCCGTCCCGGCCCCAAGATCGCGACGATCTTGCGTGGCCTGTGGGTACGACACGCCATAAACGGGCAAAAGGACAACAGTTCGCGCAAGATCGTCGCGATCTTGGGGTGGGGTGGGGGGTGGGGGTGGGGCGGCGGGGTATGCGCAAGTTTTGCTCAAGGGTGGGGTGGTGAGGTTTCGCGCGGGTGTGGGGGGCCGTCACTGTGGGTGCACCATCCGCACCACGACGTTGACGACGGGAGCTCGCCATGCGGTCCACCCTCGAGCTGCTGCCCGCCGCCGCGTGCGAGCCGCTCGCCCGGCTCGACCGGTCCCGGCTGGGCGACGCGTTCGAGCTGGCCTGTCTGGTGCGGGCGACGTCGCTGACGCCGGACGGGGGAGTGCGGGTGGGTCATCCGCGTCGCCCGGCCACGCCGGCCGGGACGGTCGAGTTCAGCGCCGAGCACGCCGCCCGCCGGATGGGGCAGCTGATGCGGGCGCTGGACCTGCCGTACGCCCACGAGACCGCCGAGGCGGGGCTGCGCCGCCGGTACCTGCTGCACCGGGTCAGCGTGCCGGGCACGCACCGTGGCGCTTACCTGGAGATCGGCGAGAGCGCCTGGCGGCAGGGGCGGGCGGCGGTGCTGAGCACGGCCCTGGTCGGCCACTCCGCGCCCGCGCACGCCGAGCGGCTGCGCCTGGCCGGTTCCGCGTGGCGCGGCGTGCTGCTGGCCGCCGGCCGCCACATGCGCAAACACATCCTGGGCGTACGCGTCATCGACCAGGACCTGGCCGCGATCCTGGTCCGGGGCGCACACCTGCTCGGGGCGCAGGCCGCCCTGTCCCGCCAGGCCGGCAGCCTGCTGGTCAGCGTCCCCGCCGGCACCGCCCACCGCGTCCTGCACGGCGCGGGCATCCTGCACTGAGCATCGCGCTCGTCGATTCGGCCCGGCGTCTCCTGCCGACGTTCGGACGCGGCCAGCCGTGCCCGGGTGGTCCCGCCGCTGGGGAGGGCCAGCTCGGCGGCTGCCGTTCCGGTGCGTAGTCCGATAAGATGGCTTTGTCGCAGTCGCCGTTGGCGCGGTTCGACCCTTGATCCGTTTTTGTGGACGCTGGACGTCGCCATGGCAGCACCCAGCGTCCACAAAAACGGATCAAGAGCCCGCGCCCCGGCCCGCCGATGGACGGCGCGACCGGGGTCTGTCGTACGTCGGCTCAGCTGTCGGCATAAAAACGGCAGGCGCGAATTCCGTCAGGCTAGCCTGACGGAATGACCACGCCTGACGAGCTCGAACGCGAGCACACCCTCCAGACGGCCGTCACCCGCTACAACGACCTGCGCATGCGCGAGGCGCTCGGCGAGGTCGGCCTCACCGTCGAAGAATCGCTTCAGGCACTGGCGCTCGGGGAGCTGATCATCCGCAAGGCCGGATACGGCCGGCAGTTGTCGGTGCGCGGCGCGCGCAGTGCCGGGGCCTCCTGGGCGCAGATCGGCGCCGCGCTGGGCATGACGCGCCAATCAGCCTGGGAGGCACACACCCGCTGGATCAACTACCAGGCCGAGCAGTTCCGCACCACCGGCGTCGCAGGTTTCGACGCCGAGCAGGAGGCGCAGGCCCGGGACCTGGCCGGCGACGGCGACTGATGCCGGCCCGCCGGACAGGGTGCGGGAGCGCCGGTCGCGGCGGGCCGCGGCGCGCGTCGGGTAGGTTCTGCGCCGTGGTCCGTCTGCGAATGCCGTCGGCCGCCGCGCTGGTCGTGGCGGTCCTGCTCGGCATGGGCGCGTGCACCGAGCCCACGCCGGAGCCGGTGCACCTGGACATCGCGACCGGCAGCCGCACCGGCGTCTACTACGTCTTCGGCGAGGCGTACAGGACGATCATCAATCGGGAGCTGCCGCACGTGCGGGCCAACGTGCTGGTGACCACGGCCTCGGCGGAGAACGTACGGCTCGTCGGCAGCGGCCAGGTGCAGCTCGGTTTCACCCAGGCCGACATCCTGCCCACCACCGGCAACCAGGTGCGCGCCGTGGCACGCGTCTACGACGACCTGCTGCACCTGGTGGTACGCGCCGACGGCCCGGTGCGCCGGCTCGCCGACCTGCGCGGCCGTACCGTCTCGGTCGGCGCGCCCGGATCGGGTACCGCGATCACCGCGAACCGCCTGCTGGACGTCGCCGAACTGTCCGGCGACCAGGTGAAGGTCAGCCAGCTCGGCCTGGACGCGTCGGCGCAGGCGCTGGCCGACGGCGAGATCGACGCGTTCTTCTTCTCCGGCGGCCCGCCGGTCAAGGCTGTCGAGCAGCTGGTCGACGCGATGCCGATCCGGCTCGTCGAGCTCGGTGAGTGGACCGAGCCGCTGCGGGTCCGCTACAGCGAGGTCTACGTCAGCCGCGACATCCCGTCGTCCGTCTACGGGCTGGACCCGATCAGCACCGTCGCCGACCCGAACTACCTCGTGGTCGGCGCGGACATGCCCGACGACCTGGTGTACGAGCTGACCCGGCTGCTCATGCAGTACCGCGACGAGCTCGGGGTCGCCCACCCGGCGGCGGGGCGCCTCAACCCGCAGTCGGCCATCGCAACCGCCCCCCTGCCCCTCCACCCGGGCGCAGCCCGCTACTACCAATCAATCAAGCCCTGACACCCACCCCGGGCCCCGCGCCCCGCGCAACTCTTAATGACTCGCGGCCTTGGGCCGTGTCTGAGGCCGCGAGTCGTTAAGAGTTGCGGCAGAGGGCTGGGTCGGCCCGGTTGCCGGTCAGCGGTCGGCGGGGACTGTGTCGGCCTGTTCGACCTGGTGGATGAGCTGCTTGAGGTGGGCGATCTCGGTGCGCAGGGCGGCCTCGCCGGTGGCGGTGAGGGTGACCCAGGTGCGGGGGCGCTTGCCCTCGTACCCCTTCTCGATCCGGATCAGCTCGGCCTTCTCCAGCACGGTCAGGTGCTGTCCGAGGTTGCCGGCGGTCAGCTGCAGGGTCTCGCGCAGGAAGCCGAACTCCACCTGGCGGGCCTGGTGCGTGATGGCCATGATGCCCAGCCGGACGCGCTGGTGGACGACGTCGTCGAGGCCGTTGGCCGGATGTGCGGTCGTCACGCCTCGACCTCGGAGGCCCGCCGGAACAGCGCGAACACGGCGGACCCGAGCAGCAGAACCACCGCCGGGACGAGCAGGTGCGGCAGGAAGAACCACCGCGATGACGACTGGATGACCTGAGCGCCCATGATCGCCACGATAGCCAGCAGCACGACGCTGTACGCCAGCAGTGCCCAGTGCCGCTCCACCCAGGCGAGCACCAGCAGGGCCAGCCCGATCACGGCGACGGGACTGGCCAGCCCGTTGACTACCCACGCGGCGGGTCCGACCTCGATGTCGGCGGGCGAGGACGGGTCGGCGGGCACCGGGATGAGCGGGTGGAACGTCAGCCAGCTGGACACGGCCGTCATCAGCACGGCCAGCGCGACGCCGACGGTGATGTAGGGGCGGATCGGGGTGCCCAGGCCGCGCCGCCGGGACTGCCTGACGTAGAAGCCCGCGATCACCGCGTACGCGATGGTGAGCGCGACGGTCCAGTACGCGAGTTCGGCCGGGTTGGGTGCAGGGCAGACCCGGTACTCGGGACCGGTCTGGCACGCGTCGAAGACGTCCCAGTAGGGGGCGTACCGGTACACGGGAATCGCGAGGAGGGTGACCGTCGCGAGGACCAGCAGCGGGAACCAGGTCCCGCGCTGGGCGACACGGACCTGGCGCGTCAGGTCGCGCACCGACGCCAGCAGCTCTTGCGGACTGTTCGCCTGAGGAACGGACTCGTGTGTCATGCAGTTAGCTTTGCATTACAGACCAGTCCGCGCAAGAGAGCTTTACCGGTTCTCGCAAGTCGCACCGTCCAAGCCGGGCAGCCACACCCGGGCGTCCAGGCCGCGCTGGCCCGCGTGGGTCATGGCAAGCTTGCCGCCGGACGCGTCGACGAGCACGGCCGCGATGGTCAGGCCCAGCCCGGAGCCGTCGATGTTCTGCGCGTCCGGGGCCCGCCAGAAGCGTTCGGTGGCCTGGTCGAGCTGGGCGTCGGTCATGCCGGGACCGTCGTCGCGCACGTGCACCGCGATCCCGTCGTCGGCGGTCCGCACCTCCACCTCGACCCGGCCGCCCGGCCCGCTGAACTTGACCGCGTTGTCGATCAGCGCGTCCAGGGTCTGGTCGAGCGCGGTCGGCACGACGTGCACCAGCGCCACCGGCGGCCCGACGGTCAGCGTGAGGGTGGTGCCGTGGTGCCGGGCCAGCGGTTCCCACGCCGCTACCCGCGACTCGGCGACCGCGACCGCGTCGATGGTGACCAGCTGGTGCCGGCCGCGTTCGGCGCGGGCCAGGGTGAGCAGCCCGTCGAGCACCGTCGCCAGCCGGTCGGTCTCCTCCAGGGCGAGCCGGTGCTCGCTGCGGCCGTCGTCGTCGGCCAGACTCGGCCCGAGCTCCTCGACACGCAGCCGCAGCGCGGTGAGCGGGTTGCGCAGCTGGTGGCTGGCGTGGGCGACGAAGGCGCGCTGGCGTTCCATGGCGTCGGCCACGGCGTACGCCATGTCGTTGAAACTGCGCGTGAGCCGCCGCAGCTCCGGCGGGCCGGCCTGGTCGGAGATCCGGGTGTTGCCGTCGCCCGCGGCGACGTCGTGGGTCATCGCGTCGAGCACGGTGACCGGGCGCAGCACCCAGTTGGCCAGGCTACGCGCGGTGAGCACGCAGGCCAGCGCGGCGAGCAGGCCGATGCCGCCCAGCGCCAGCCACCAGAAGGTCACCGCGTCGCGGACCCGGTCGGCGGGCGACACGATGATCACCATGCCGAGGACCTCGCCGTTGTCGTTGACCGGCACGGCGACCACGATCGGATCGCCGGTCCAGGGCAGCACCGACTCCGCCGAGCTGTACTGCTGCCCGGCCAGCGCGGCGCGCACGGCGGCCTCGCCGCGAGCCGGTTCGAGGTGGTAGCTCACCGAGCGGACGAAGGTGTGCCGGTCGCGGTCGAGGACGGCCGCGCCGATGCCGTACAGCTCGTCGTAGCGGGCCAGCTCGTCGCGGACCGTGCCGACGGTGTCGGTGCGCAGGCCGGGGCGGGCCAGGGCGGCGAAGCGGGTCGCGTCGGCCAGCCGGTCGGCGCGGACCAGGTCGGATTCGCGGCTGGCCAGGGTGAGTGCCAGCGGGATCTCCAGGGCCAGCAGGACCAGCGTCATCAGCAGCAGGTAGCTGGCGGCCAGGCGTTGGCGCACGGCTACTCGCCGCGCAGCCGGTAGCCGACGCCGCGCACCGATTCGATGAGCCGCGGGTCGCCGAGCTTGCCGCGCAGGGAGCCGACGTGCACCTCGACGGTGTGCCGGGCGACCCAGGTGGTCTGCCAGGCGTCGAGCAGGATGCGGTCGCGGGTGATGACCAGGCCGGGGTGGCGGGCCAGCGACAGCAGGATGTCGAACTCCTTGCGGGTCAGCGCGACGTCGTTGCCGTCGACGGTGACGGCGCGGGCGGGCACGTCGATGCGCACCCGGCCGGCCACGATCACCATCAGCTCGGGGGAGGCGTACGACGCCCGGCGCAGCACCGCCTCGATGCGCGCCTGCAGCTCGACCATGGAGAACGGCTTGACCACGTAGTCGTCCGCGCCGACGCGCAGCCCGACCACCCGGTCGCGCTCCTCGCCGCGGGCGGTGACCGCGATGATGCCCAGCTGGGGGCTGCGGGCGCGCAGGGTGCGGCACACGTCGAGGCCGTCGCCGTCGGGCAGGGACAGGTCGAGCAGCACCAGATCGCAGGGGGCGGCGGACAGGGCCGCGGCGGCGGTGGCGGCGTGCTCGACGTCGTACCCGCGGCGGGTCAGCGCGGCGCTCATCGCGGTGGCGACCCGCAGATCGTCCTCGACCAGCAGGATGCGCAACTGACCTCCCCTCCACGCCCGTGTGGCCTTCGATGATGCGTTACGCCCGCACCCGGCTGCCAGCGGGGCCGGTCCGCATCGATTGATGCCTTGACTTGGATCGGCGCCGGTGGTTGACTCGAAATGTATTTAAGAAAGTTTCCTAATCATTCGTGCGTCCGTCCGGCCGGGGGAGAAGGCCGCCGGGCGCAGGTCGTCGCCGGTCCGTCGGTGGGGCGCGGCGACGGCCGTTCCGGCGATCGTCGCGCGCCGTGCCGCAGCGACGACCGCCGGGTGTGCCGGGCACCCGGGCGGAGCATGGTGTGTCATGCGCCCGGGTGCCCGGGGCGTACGGTTTGCCGGTGACCCAGAACCCCATCAGGTATGCCGTCGTCGGGCGCGGCTGGCGCGCGCAGTTCTTCTTCAAGCTGGCCGAGTTGATGCCCGAGCGGTTCACGGTGACCGGCGTGATGACCCGCTCCGTCGAGGCCGCCGCCGAGGTGTCCGGACGCTGGCGGCTGCCCGTCACCCAGGACCTCGGCGACCTGCTGCGCACCGGCGACCCGGAGTACGTCATCACCTCGGTGCCGTGGGGCGTGAACCCCGGCCTGGTCGAGACGCTGGTGGAGCGCGGCCTGCCGGTCCTGTCGGAGACCCCGCCCGCCCCGGACCTCGACGGCCTGCGCAAGCTCTGGACACAGGTCGGCAAGGCCGAGAAGGTCCAGGTCGCCGAGCAGTACCTGCTGCTGCCCGACCACGCGGCCCGGCTCGCGGTGCTGCGGTCCGGCGTCATCGGCGAGCGCACCTCGGCGCAGGTGTCGTCCACGCACGGCTACCACGCGGTGTCGATGCTGCGCGGCATGCTCGACGTCGGCATGGGCCCGGCGAGTGTGCACGCCCGCACCTTCACCGCGCCGCTGGCCGACCCGATGAGCCCGGCCGGCTGGCGTGACGACGCCACCCCGAAGCCCGCCGTGAACACCCTGGCCACCATCGACTTCGGCGGCAAGAGCGGCCTGTACGACTTCACCGACAACCAGTGGTGGAACCAGTTGCGCACCCGGCGCATCGTGGTCCGCGGCAGCCTCGGCGAGCTGGTCGACGACCGCGTGGTGCGGCTGCAGGGCACCCGGACCGTGCTGGAGTCGGAGCTGCGCCGCCGCCAGACCGGCCGCGACCTCAACCTCGAAGGCTTCGACCTGGACCACATCAGCTTCGACGGCGCGGTCGTCTACACCAACCCCTACCCGGGCGTGCGGCTGTCCGACGAGGAGATCGCCATCGCGACCCTCCTGGAGGCGACCGGCCGCTGGGCGCGCGGCGAGGCCGAGCAGCCCTACCCCCTGGCCCAGGCCTGCCAGGACCACCTGATCAGCCTCGCCATCGACGAGTCCGCCCGCACCGGCCGGACCGTCGACGTCGGTGCCGAACCCTGGCAGTGACTCGACGCCTGCGGGTCAGGCGGGGAATTTCTCGCCGGTGAGCTGGGCGCACGCGGCGAGCAGGCGCTCCTGGGCGGCGAGGTCGTAGGCGGCGGCGTTGGCGCGCAGGTCCTGGCGGCGTTTGAGGTAGCGGCCGCTGAAGCCGACCTCGGCGGGGTCGGCGGTGGCCAGCCACACCTGCGTCTCGGCTCCGTCGGCGAGTTCGTCCGTGGCGTTCGGGCCGCCCATCCGGGTCTTGATCCAGCCGGGGTCGACGGCGTTGCTCAGCACCGCCGGGAACAGCCGTGCCACCGCGAACGCCAGCAGCACGTCGTGCAGCTTCGAGTCGCTGTAGGCCTGCATGCCGCTCCATGCCTTGCGCTCGAACTGCAGGTCGTCGAAGTCGGCCCGGCCGGCTGCCTCCAGGCCGGAGGTCAGGTACACCAGCCGCTGCGGCAGCGGCATCAGGGCCGTCAGCAGGTACGGGGCGAGCACGTTGACGGCGAAGGTGCGTTCGATGCCGTCCTCGGTGAGTTCCCGCCGGGCGGCCGAGCCCACCCCGACATTGTGGATCACCGCGTCGTACGGCCCGTGCGCGTTCGCCGCCGCGGCCAGCGACCGGGTCTGCGCCAGCGACGACACGTCGCCGACGAGCACCGCGGCGGCATCCGGCACCGCGTCGCGGGTCTGCGCGGCGCGCTGCTCGTTGCGGGCGTGCAGCACCACCCGGTGCCCGAGGGCGAGCAGTTCGCGCGCCGTGTGCAGGCCGATGCCGTCGGCCGAACCGGTGACCAGAACGCTGCTCATGCGGGGCGCCTTTCCGATGGTGGATCTCCGGCGGCCAACCCTACGCCGGAGGGCCCGCGGCGGCGAATCGCACTCCTTGCGTCGGAGGTCGAGATCGTATCCGTCCGGATCGGATTCCAGTGGTAACGAACGTAATTCGCATTGGTCCGCAGGCGTCCCTCGAATGATTGCCAACTTCCGACACATCGGCAGTGTTACCGCTGGTTGTCGCTAGATTGGCCTTCACTTCACACTGATGAGGGAACGCATGCGCATTCTGCACATCATCGCCACGCCCCGGGGTTCCGAATCCCATTCGCTTCGTGTTTCCGAGGCGTTTCTCCAAGGCGTGCGCGAGCAGTCCGGCGACGTCACCGTCGACGTCGTCGACCTGTACCGCCAGGACCTTCCGGCGGTGGCCGGTGACAACATCGAGGCGAAGTACACGCTGATGGTGGGCCGCCCGATCGACCGGAGCCATCAGGAGTCGTGGCGGCAGATCGAGTCGCTGATCGAGCACTTCGTCTCCGCCGACGTTTACCTGATCACCGCGCCGATGTGGAACTTCGGCGTGCCCTACGCGCTGAAGTACTACATCGACTGCCTCGTGCAGCCCGGATACCTGTTCCGGTACGACGAGACGGGCCAGGTCGTGCCGATGGTCAACGGCAAGCGCATGGTCTGCGTGACCTCCCGCGGCGCGGACTACTCCGCGGGCTCCTACCTGCACTCGTACGACTTCCAGGAGCCGTACCTGCGGGCGATCTTCGGGTTCGTCGGCATCACCGACCTGCAGTTCATCCACGCCCAGCCGATGGACATCACCCCGCACCAGCGCGAGGCCGCCCTGACCGGGGCCGTCGCGCAGGCCCGCGATCTGGGCCGGGGCTTCCTCTCGCCGGCCGTCGGCGTGCCGGCCTAAGCCCTGACCCTCCGTCCCGGGGACCCGTGCTCGCGGCTGGGTCCCCGGGACGATTCGCTACACGCGCGTGAAGCGCACGGCGTCGGCGACGACGTAGCCGGTGCCGGTGGTCCACCGGCTCACCCCGACCTTGTCGCCGTCACCGGCGGCGAGCGTGAAGACGCCCAGCGAGATCCACTGGCCGCCGTTGACGCGCTGGTCGACGGTCACCGACTGGTTGCCGCCGGTGGTGGCGACGATGAACGGGGTCGCGTTGTTGTAGCCGGCGTTGGCGGGATACCAGATCGCGACCTCGTACGACGCGGTCTGCGGGATGTTCACCCGGAACCAGGCCGGGTCGCTGGCCGCGACCGGGTCGGCGAAGCGGTAGTCGGCGCCGTAGCGCTGTGCGGAGAACGCCGAGGTGCCCCAGTTCGCGCTGGCGGTGAACCCGCCGGCGGTGGTGTTGTCCACGACGGCGCTCCACGACGTCGGCGGCGGCTCCTCCGAGACGGTCGTCGACACGTCGAGGTAGTTGCGGTCGATGTTGATCTGCACCCCGCCCCAGGTCTCCTGCACCTCCCCGGCGTACTGGTGCAGCCGCCGGTGGTTGGTGTAGAAGGCGTCGTCGCAGTACGGGCCGCCGTCGGTGTCGGCCACGCCGTTCCACCACGCGATCCAGAGGTGGTCCAGGCGCGTGTAGCGGGAGTCGTGGTAGGCGCTGCAGACGTCGGTGATGCCCGACGAACCGCTGGAGTACATGCCGGACAGGTAACCGCGCGCGTGCAGCTGCAGCGTCCACCCGGACAGGTACGACAGCACCGCGTCCTTGCACGAGGCGTTCGACGGGTAGTGCTCGATGTCGTTGTAGATCGCGCTGCCCGCGGGGATGCCCAGCGCCTGGGCGGCGCTGACCGCGCTGTTCGCGGCCGTCGCGCCCTGCGACCGGGCGGTGGCGGGGTCGGCGGACATCTTCGGCAGCCGGGTGCCGCACGGTGCCTGCCGGCCGAGCTCGATCGGGATCAGCCGCCAGCCGTTGTTGGTCTGGTTGGTCACCCAGTTCGCGGTCAGGTTGGGCTGCGAGCAGGACCGGCTCCCGCCGCTGATGTAGATGCCGATGGCCCGGTACGGCGAGCTGTTGCGCCACGCGTTCATGGTCGACTGGGACGGGGCGGCGCAGGTGTCGAAGCCCTTGCCGGTGTAGACGCCCGGCTGCGGCCCGGCCGCCGCCAGCGGTGCCGCGCCGGTGGCGGTCCTGGTGGACGCCGCGGTGGTGAGCAGGCTGTCGGCGGCGGGCCTGGCGTCGCGGCCGAGCTTCGCAGAGCCGAGGATGCGGCGTACGGCGTCCTCGGTGTCGGGGGTGTGCGCGGCGGTGACCAGCACGCCCGCGCCGCGTACGGCGACCTGGATGGCGTCGTCGCGGGATGCGGCGCCGGCCGCGACCGCCGTGCCGGGCGCGGTGACCGCGGTCTGCGGGGTGAGGCGGGCGGCGGAGACGGCGTCCATCGGCTCGATGACCAGGGCCGCGGTGCGCCCGACCAGATCGGCGGGACAGGCCGACTGGTCGCCCGGGTGTCCGAGATAGACGGTGGGCCGGTCGAACCGCACGCACGCCTGCGGATCGGCGGTCAGGTCGACGACCTGCCACGAGGCCGGCACGGTGACGCGGTATCCGTGGTAGCCGACGATCCGGCCGCCCTCGGCGACGGCGTCCGCGGGCTTGGCCCACGCCGCCGCGGCCGCCAGAGACGAACCGGCGACCGCGATGGACATCGCGGCCAGGACGGCTGGACCTGCTAAGACCTTTCTCATGCGAGCCTCCGGGGGTGTGAAGGAATTTTCAGCTGAGACATCGATGTGTGGAGAATTCCTACCACGTATTCATGACCGCCGCTAGAGCGGGCAGGTGGCGGAAGTGTGTCGAAGTGGCGAAATTTGACATGCAGCCAGTCGGCTGCCTATCGTCGCAACATGCAGCCGGACGGCTGCATGTTGGGGTGGCGATGGACGACGTGTTCAAGGCGCTGGCGGACCCGAGCCGCCGCGCCCTGCTGGACAGCCTCAACGCCCGCAACGGGCAGACCCTGCGCGAGCTGTGCGCCGGGCTGGACATGGCCCGGCAGTCGGTGAGCAAGCACCTGGCGGTGCTGGAGGAGGCCAACCTCGTCACCATCGTGTGGCGGGGCCGGGAGAAGCAGCACTTCCTCAACGCCGAGCCGATCAACGCCATCGCCGACCGCTGGATCGACCGCTACCACCGCGGGCGGGTGCACGCCCTCGCGGACCTGAAGACGGCATTGGAGCACCAGGACATGGACGAGTTCGTCTACACCACGTACATCCGGACCACGCCGCAGAAGCTGTGGCAGGCGATCACCGACCCGGCCTTCACCAGCCGGTACTGGCAGGTCACCTTCGACACCGACTGGCAGGTCGGCTCGACGATGACCTGGGAGCGGCTCGGCGTGGTCATGGCCGACCCGGCGCAGGTCGTGCTGGAGGCAGACCCCTACCGGCGGCTGGCCTACACCTTCCACACCTTCACGCCGGAGTTCGCCAAGTCCGTCGACATGGACGAGGAGCTTCGGCAGCAGCTCGCGGCCGAGCAGCGCTCGAAGGTCAGCTTCGACCTGGAGCCGGTCGGCGACCTCGTCAAGCTCACCGTCGTACACGACGGGTTCGCGCCCGGCAGCGCGCTGCCCGGCATGGTCAGCCAGGGCTGGCCGCACCTGCTCTCGGACCTGAAGACCCTGCTGGAGACCGGCCGCACGATGGCCGAGTGAGCGGACAGCGGGCCTCGTGCGTGTGGGCTACCGTGCGGGCGGTGACCGACACCCCGCTCGTCCCCGACGCCCCGGCGAAGCTGTCGCAACGGGACCGGCACCTCGTGGCCGCGTTCGCCGCGAAGGGTCGCCCGCACCCCGATCCGGCCATGGCCGCGGCAGCGGTGGCGCAGGTGCGTCGGCTGAACCGGCGCGACCGGACCCTCCGGCACCTGCTCCAAGGGGCGGGCACGGTCTCGTTCTTCGGGAGCATTCTTGCGCTGCTGATCGCCGGAGGTGAGGTCAGAGACGCGCCCTGGTGGCTGGTGCTGCTGTTTCTTCCGGCGGTGCCAGGCGTGCTGATTCTCATGGAGGTGTGGGAGCCCGGCGGGCGGCGCCGCAGACTGCGACCCCACCTGGAGTCACTGAACCTGCGGATGCTGCTGGAACTCGCCGAGCCGTGCCCGGCCGGGCCGGTGACGATCAGGCGTCATCGCGGACTGCGCGCGTGGTGGCCGGTGCTGGTGCCGGCTGTCGCGGTGGTCGGCTGGTCGACATGGCGCAGCCTGCACGTGCCGGCAAACGTCATGGAGGGCCTGCAGAACTTCGCGGCCGGCTTGATCGCGTGGACCCTGATAATGCTGCTTGCCGCGATCGGCCGGCTCACGCAGTGGTGGCGTGGCGCGCCCCCCGAGTCGGCCGACGCGGCGACGCCGATCACCATCGACGCGTCGGGTCTTCGCTTCCGGTCGCTGCCGGGTGTCATCGCCTGGTCCGAGGTGAGCGCCGTCGACCTGCTCGGACCCACGATGGCCGAGCCGGAGGCGCCGGTGGCGGTGCGCTGGTCGCTGCACGGCCGCGATCCGATCATCATCAAGGCGGACGACATGGCCCAGCCACCGGAGACGGCCATTCGGGCGATCTGGGCATACCGCCCGGACCTGCGGTGGCGACCCGTGGACGCGAGCTGACTCCGTCGACGGCGGAGGTCATCGCCGTCGTGGCGGCGACGTCCGCAGCCAGTCGGCGATGAGGTCGGCGATGACGGCGGCGGCGGTGTCGTTGAGGTGGATGTGGTCGGTCAGCAGGGTCAGGCCGTTGGCCGCCGAGATGTCGTTCCAGCTGCGGCGCAGCACCAGGTGCTGGAACGTGGTCCGGATCGCCAGGCCCAGCCTGCCCTCGTACGGCGGCGGCCGGCGCCCCGGCGGCAGCAGCGCGGTCAGCCGCTCGTACAGCGGCAGGCACGGCACCCCGCGCCCCTCCGCGACCTGGCGCAGGACCGCGTTGTATTCGCGGACCCGCTGGTTCGTCGTGCTCGACAGGTCCTCGCCCAGGGGCGGCAGGTCGAGCACGGCCAGCCGCGCCGAGGTGCCGTTCTGCAGCCGGTCCAGGATCGCGTCGACGTTCTCCCGGTACCACTCCAGGTCCGGCGTCCGGGGTAGGCGCTGCTGCCTGCGGTAGTGCCGGGCCCAGCGCGCGTCGTAGGTGGCGTTGACGTCGTTCGTGCCGACCAGCAGGGTGACCGCGTCGGGCCGGCACGCGATGACCTCGTCCAGCCGGCGGCGTACGTTCCAGGCGAGGTTGCCGTCCACCCCGGCGTTGACGAACCGGTAGCCGGCCGGGCCGAGCCGGTCGTGCAGCAGGCTGACGTAGTCCGCGCTGGCCAGGCCGCGGGTGATGCTGTCGCCTGCGCACACGACCTCGGTGGGGGCTCCGGCCGGGCGGCGGTCGGGCGGTGCGCCGTTCGGGGCGACGGGCGTGGCGCGGCGCTTCACCCAGGACATGAGACCCACGGCGGCCTGCCTCCTCGCGGCTGCCGGGCCCGCCCCGGCGGTGGTCCATGAACGTTAACAAGCCGCCGGCCCGGCCATGGCCAGTCCCACCTTTTCATTGACAGAACCACATGCGACGGTTAGCGTTCGGCGCTACTGGCAGCAAACTTTACAGTTTGGAGAGACCGTGCGCCGCCTCCTCCTGCTCGCCGTGCTGGCCTGCGCCGCGGTGTCCGTCCCGGTGGGCGGCGCGGCCGCCGCCGGCGTGAACCTGGTCGCCAACCCGGGCTTCGAGGAGGCCCGCCACGGCGACCACTCCACGGTATGGGCCTGGGACTGCGAACCCGGGACGAGCCAGACCGGCGCGGCACGCAGCGGCTCCTGGGCGCTGACCGCCGCACCCACCAGCGGCAGCACGGGCCGCTGCGCGCAGACGATCCCGGTCCAGCCGGGCGGGGTCTACACCCTGTCGGCCTGGGTACGCGGCGGCTATGCCTTCCTCGGCCACGACCACGGGGTGGCCTGGACCCCGCCGAGCGCCGACTGGGCCCGGCTCACCACCGGCTTCACCGCCACGAGCGACACGGTCACCGTCTACCTGCACGGCTGGTACGCCCAGGACGCCTTCACCGCCGACGACATCGTGCTGACCGGACCGGACAGTGCCGTGCGCGTCCCCGCCGCGCCTGCCGCGCCGACCGTCGGCGAGTCCACCAGCCACTCGGTGAAGCTCGCCTGGATCGGGGTGCCGGGGGCGACCGGCTACCGGATCCACCGCGACGGCGTGTGCCTGCGCTCGGTGACGTCCACGTCGGCGGTGGTCGACGGCCTCACGCCCGGCACGGCGTACACCTTCCACGTCACCGCGGTGAACACGGCCGGTGAGTCCGTGCCGGGCGCGCCGGTGTCGGCGAACACGGCCCCGCCGTACGGCCAGGTCCCGCCGCCGACCCGGATGCTCGTCGGCACCCCGCAGGCCTACCAGGTGTTCCTGGCGTGGGAGGCGGTCATGGCCGCCACCGACGGCTACCGCGTCTACCGCGACGGCGTCCTGATCGGCTGGTCCTACGGACCCGCGTTCACCGTCACCGGGCTGCGACACGGCACGCTGTACACCTTCGAGGTCACCGCCCTCAACTCCGCCGGCGAATCCGCGAGGTCCCAGCCGGTCCAGGTGATGACCTGGCAGGTCCCCTAACGGGCGCCGCGCTGCGCGTTCAGGTCGACGAGCAGCCGGTCCGGGTCGGCGCCGACGATCGGCGTGAACAGGCTCGTGCCCAGCCTGCGTACGGTGCGCTGGTAGCGCAGGATGCGCCAGAAGCCGTAGAAGCGCCCGGCCGTCTCCCGCTCCTGCGCGCGCTTGTCCTCGCCCGGGTCGCGCGGCGTGACGCACAGCATCCACACACCGCTGTCGCGCTGCACGGCCAGCTTCTTCACGTGCGGCCAGGGCAGGTGCAGCGCGGGCTGCAGGACGCCGTTCGGCCGCAGGAACAGGCCGTGGTCATCCGCGCCGAGCAGCGGCGAGCGCACCTTGGCCGCCTCGTCCAGGCACGTCACCACGTAGTGCAGGCCGACCATGGCCAGCAGGACCACCGTCACCAGCCAGGACCGGATCGCGATCAGGCACAGGACGGCGGCGACGGGCAGGTGCACGGTCAGCAGCCTGCGCCGGGTCACCTGCAGGGCGTAGGCGAGCCGGTTGCTGCGCAGCAGCACCGGGAGGTCGTCTGGCACGCGCCCGTGCAGGCTGGGGGTGTGCAGGGTGCCGTGGCGGTCGGTCGAGGAGCTCATCAGCGGGCGACGCTAGCAGGCCCGCGCCAGCAGCATGCCGCGCGGCGTCTGCTCGCCGGGCTGCGCCTTGCGGCTGGCCTGCGCGAACACGTCGAAGCCCGCTTCGGTGACGAACTCGGCCATGCGATCGACCGGGCGGAAGTGGTAGTTCAGCGTGAACGTGTGCCCGAACGCCTCGGTGCGCAGCCGGTGCTCGTCGAGGTTCTGGAAGATCAGCAGCAGGTGCCCGCCCTCGGCGAGCGCGCGCCGGAACCCGGCGAGCACCGCGGGCAGCTCGCCGTCCGGGATGTGGATCAGGGAGTACTGCGCGCTGATCCCGGCGAGTGCGCCGTCGGCGACGTCCAGGGCCGTCATCGTGCCCTCGTCGAAGCGCAGTCGCGGAAACCGGCTGCGGGCCAGCGCGAGCATGCCGGGGGACAGGTCGATGCCGCGTACCTCCAGGCCCAGCGCGGCCAGGTGTGCCGTGCCGGGGCCGGTGCCGCAGCCGACGTCCAGGGTCGGGCCGCCGCCGCCGGCCAGCACGAGATCGGCGTACGCGGCCATCATCGCCCGCTCGATCGGGATGCCCGCCAGCTCGTCCCTGAACTGCTCGTCATAGGCCGCGGCGATGGTGTCGTACGCGGCCCGCGTGTCATGGAGGAAAGACGGCTCGGTCACGGCCGCCCACCCTACGCGCCACCCCCCGAAGCGAAGGAAGGGCACCTTCTTAACGGACGTCCGTGTAGAAGGTGCCCTTCCTTGCTTTTCTGCCGCGGTGGGCGGTCATCGGCGGCCGGGCGGGGCGGATACGATGCGCCGCATGACGCAGACGGCCCGAGTGCCGCGCCCCCGCCAGGCGCTCGCCGAACCCGCCCCGCCGTCCGAACCCGCCACCGGGATACCCGACGTAGTGCGACGCCGGCTGTCGCCGCTCGCGCTGGACCCGTACGCCTGGCCGGCGGCGCTGTTCGTCACCCTGCTGGCGGGCCTGCTGCGCCTGAACAACCTGGCCAGCCCGCCTGGCAAGATGTTCGACGAGACCTACTACGCCACCGACGCCCACTGGCTGTGGGAGAAGGGCTTCGAGTGGAACGAGAAGGAGAACACGACCGGCTACGTCGTGCACCCTCCGCTCGGTAAGTGGATCATCGGGCTCGGTGAGCAGATCTTCGGCTACAACGAGCTCGGCTGGCGCATCTCCGCCGCCGTGTTCGGCACCCTCTCGGTGCTGATGCTCACCCGCATCGCCATGCGGATGTTCGGCTCGGTCATCCTCGGCTGCGCCGCGGGCCTGCTGATGGCCTTCGACGGGATGCACTTCGTGCTGTCGCGGGTCGCGATGCTCGACATCTTCCTGATGTTCTTCGTCCTGGCCGCGTTCGGCGCGCTGGTGCTCGACCGCGACCAGCGTCGCGCCCGCTGGCTGCGCTTCGTGGCCGCCGGCGGCGATCCGACTGCCAAGGGGCGGCGCAGCCGCCCGCCGGGGGAGGTGCCGTGGTGGCGGCTGGCCGCGGCGGTGCTGTTCGGATGCGCGCTCGCGGTCAAGTGGTCGGCGCTGGCGTTCGCGCCGGTGTTAGTGCTGCTGGTGCTGTGGTGGGAGGTCGGCGCGCGGCGCAGTGCCGGGGTGCGCCGCCCGATCCGCGACACGATCCTCGACGAGACCGGCTGGGTGCTGGCCGGCCTGCCGCTGACCGCGGGCGTGTACCTGGCGAGCTGGGCCGGCTGGCTGTCCACCGACGGCGGCTACGCCCGGCACTGGCTGCGCGACAGCGGCCAGGACGAGACGCCGTTCCTCGGCGCGCTGCGCAACCTGGCGCAGTACCACGAACTCGCGTACGGCTCGCACCAGGCGATCACCGAGGCGCACAGCTACCAGTCGGTCGGCGAGTGGGCCCCGATCCAGTGGCTGCTGCTGGGCCGCCCGGTGCTGTTCTACCGCAGCGACGCCCCGCTCTGCGGCGCCGACAAGTGCAACGCCGACGTGCTCCTGCTCGGCACACCGCTGCTGTGGTGGGCGTTCCTGCCCGCGCTGCTGGCCGCGATCTGGTTCGGCATCGCCCGCCGTGACTGGCGGGCCGGGGCGGTGCTGGCGATGACCGCCGCGGCGCTGGTGCCGTGGTTCTTCTTCCCGGCCCGCACGATGTTCTACTTCTACGCCCTGCCCGCCGAGCCGTTCCTGATCCTGGCCGTGGTGTTCGTGCTCGGCGCGGCGATGACCCCGCCGCCGGGCCGGCCGCCGAACCCCGACCGGCAGCTGTACGGCGCGGTCATGGCGGGCACGTTCGTGCTGCTGGTCGCGGTCGTGTTCGCGTACTACCACCCGCTGTACACGGGCGGCTCGCTGCCGTACGAGGACTGGAGCCGCCGCATCCTGCTCGGCAACCTGTGGATCTGATCAGTACTTCTCCATCAGCGCCCGGACGTTCAGCACGTACTGCGCGTTCGGGTACCACACCTCGTCGCCGTCGTTGATCTCCTTGTCGACGGCGCCCTGCCCGAAGTTGTACGCCGAGATGACCGCGTTGAGCAGGCACCACTCCTTGCTGTCGGCGACGTTCGGGTCGCGGCGGCAGTCGTCCTCGCGCAGCGTGTAATCCGGCGTGCAGGCCGGGGCCGGCGACACCGCCGGGTCCGGCTCCTCGCAGCCGATGCCGTACTTCATCGCGAAGTAGCGGATCAGCCACTGCAGGTACGCCGAGCCGAGCATCGTGTTGCCCTTGAGCGTGTTCACGTCCTCGTCGAGGGTGAACGGCGAGTCGTCGTTGAGCCACGTCGCGGTGCTCGGCATGACCTGCATGGTGCCGATGCCGCCGTCACACGCGATGATGGCCGACTGCCAGCCGCTCTCCTGCTCCGCCACCGCTTTGATCAGTTTCGGCGGCAGGGTGACCTGCGAGACGGTCCAGAACTTGCGGGCCGCGGCGGCCTCCAGCGCCACCTCGACGTCGGCCTTCGGCGCGTTGGCGCCCTTGAAGGTCGGGCACTTGACGCCGGGTGAGGGCGACGCCGGCTTGGGCGCGGGCGGCGGCGGGCCGGGCAGGTCCACCTTCGTCGGGCTCGGCTTGGGCTTGGGCTTCGGCTTGGGCGACTTCGACGGCGACGGCTTGACCGACGGCGACGGGCTCGGCGACGCCTCGGGCGACTCCGCCGGCTCGGACAGGTCACCGGTCTCGAACACCGCGCTCGGCCGCGGCTCGGCGGTGGCGGCTGGATCGTCGCCGCGGTTCAGCACCAGAATCGCGGTGGCCAGCACCGCGGCGACGACGGTGAAGGTGCCGACGACGGCATGCGTACGCGTGAAGCGCATTGGTTCTCCTCCCCAGGGATCCCAAGGCGGCCGAGCCTAGTGCACCTCGTGGTGGGGCGTGTGCCCGCGCCCGCGCGTTGCCCCGGGCGTGCTCGCCTGGGGAGGGCTACGCTCAGCGGGTGGCCAGGTATTTCGACGTGCACCCGGACAACCCGCAGGCCCGCTCCATCCGCCAGGTCGTCGACATCGTGCGGGAGGGCGGGCTGATCGCCTACCCGACCGACTCGTGCTTCGCCTTCGGCTGCAAGCTGGGCGACAAGAACGGGCTCGACCGCATCCGCGACATCCGCAAGCTCGACGAGCGGCACCACTTCACCCTGGTGTGCCGAGACTTCGCCCAGCTCGGCCAGTTCGTGAAGATAGACAACTCGGTGTTCCGGCTGATCAAGGCGGCGACCCCGGGCAGCTACACGTTCATCCTGCCCGCGCTGCGCGAGGTGCCGCGCCGCATGCTGCACCCGAAGAAGCACACCGTCGGCGTACGCATCCCCGACCACCCGGTGGCCCAGGCCCTGCTGGCCGAACTCGGCGAGCCGCTGGTCTCCAGCACCCTGCTGCTGCCCGGCGACACCGAGCCGATGACCCAGGGCTGGGAGATCAAGGAGCGCCTGGACCACCAGATCGACGCCGTCATCGACTCCGGCGACTGCGGCACCGAGCCCACCACCGTCGTCGACCTCTCCGAGGGCGAGCCGGAGATCCTCCGCGTCGGCGCCGGCGACCCCAGCCGCTTCGAGTGAGCCCGGAGCGGCTCACCGTCAGCGCAGGGTCAGCGCGGTCTCGGACTCGATGCGGGACAGCTTCTCCGGGTTGCGGACGTAGTAGATGCCGGTGACGCGGGCGTCCTCGATCCGCAGCGCGGCGACGCCGTCGACCTCCCCGTCGAGGCGGAACAGCAGCGCCGGGTTGCCGTTGACCACGACCGGTTCGGTGGTGAGCGTGCCGCCGACCTTCTGCATGCTCCCGACGAACAGGCGGATCGCCTTGTCCGCCCCGACGACCGGCTGCAGCGCGGCCAGCTTGCGACCGCCGCCGTCACTGACCACGACGACCTCGGGCGCGAGCACGCCGAGCAGGGCTTGCAGGTCGCTGGTCTCGACCGCGCGCTGGAACGCCTCCAGCGCGGCCCGCCGCTCGCCCGCGGAGACCACCTTGCGGGGGCGGCGGGCGTCGACGTGCCGGCGGGCGCGGTGGGCGATCTGGCGTACGGCCGCCGGGCTCTTGTCGACGGCCTCGGCGATCTCGTCGTAGCCGACGTCGAACGCCTCATGCAGCACGAACACGGCCCGCTCGGTCGGCGTGAGCGTCTCCAGGACGAGCATCAGCGCCATCGACACGCTCTCGGCCAGCTCGACGTCGTCGGCCGTGTCGGGCGCGGTGAGCAGCGGCTCGGGCAGCCACGGGCCGACGTAGGCCTCCCGGCGCCGCTGCAGGGTGCGCAGCCGGTTGAGCGACTGCCTGGTGGTGATCCGGATCAGGTAGGCGCGCTGGTCGCGTATCTGATCCAGATCGACCTTCACCCAGCGCAGCCAGGTCTCCTGCAGCACGTCCTCCGCGTCGGCCGCCGACCCGAGGATCTCGTAGGCGACGGTGAACAGCAGATTCCGGTGGGCGACGAAGGCCTCGGTGGCCGGGTCAGCGGCGTGCTCGCTCATCACACCCTCCTCAGGCCGTCCGGCCGGGCACGGCCTCGCCGGGCCTGGCGGGCAGCGACTTGCGGCGGTCGCGGTCCTTGAACCACAGGTTGAGCATGCCGGGGTGGCGCGCCTCCTGCGACAGCTGCCAGACGGTGCTCTTGCACACGCCCTCCTTCAGCATCGCCAGAGGCCGCCCGCTCAGCAGGAACGCCTTCGTCACGGAGTCGTCCCGCCGGGCGTACTGGACGATTCCCGCGCGGCGGCCCAGGCTGATGCACTGGCCGAAGAACCCGACGTTGAAGTCGGCGGGCCGCTTGCCCGCGATCCGGGCCAGCACCGTCTCGCCCGCCTGCGGGCCGATCTGCATCGCCGACTGGCAGCTCATCCGCACCGGCAGGTCCGACGGTGCCGCCGAGTCCCCGGCCGCCACGATCCGGGGGTCGTCGACGCTGGTCAGCGTCTCGTCGGTGCGCAGGCGCCCCAGGGCGTCCGTGCTCAGCCCGCTGCGGGCGGCCAGATCGGGGACGGAGAATCCCGCGGTCCAGATCGTCACCGCGCTCGGCAGCTCGCGGCCGTCGGCGAGCCGGACCGCGTCCCGCGTCACCTCGGTCACCGTCGCGCCACCGCCCTCCAGCACCGTGACACCGAGCGCGGCGAGCCGCTCGGCGACCGCCTGCCGGGCGTGCGGGTGCAGGTAGGCCCCGAGCGTCCGGCCGCATACGAGGGTCACGGTGCGGCCCTGCTCGGCCAGCTCGGAGGCGGTTTCGATCCCGGTCGACCCGCCGCCCACCACCGTCAGCGCGGCCGCCGCCGGTGCGGCGGCGACGACCGGCCGCAGCCGCAGCGCCTCCTCCAGGGTGGAGATCTGGTAGGCGTGCTCGGCCGCGCCGGGCACGGTCGGGTCGGCGCTGCCGCTGCCCACGGCGTAGATCAGGTAGTCGTAGGCGAGGACGCCGCCGCTCGCCGTGGTCACGCGGCGGCCGGGGGCGTCGATCCGGGTCACGGTGTCGACCACGAACCGGACACCGCGGGCCAGAATCCGCTGGTAGTCGACGAGCGCGTCGTCCGACCCGCCGACGAGCTGGTGCAGGCGGATGCGCTCGACGAACTGCGCACGCGGGTTGATCAGGGTCACTGTCACGCCCTCGCGCCGGGTCAGGCGGTTGGCCGCCATCACGCCCGCGTATCCGCCGCCGATCACGACGACCTCGGTGTTCCTGGCCATTGGGGTTCTCCTTCGTCTCCAAGGTGCGGCCTCAAGACACCGCGCGTCCGGCGGTTTGTGACGTTCGGTGAGGCAGGTCACTCGCTGAGCGACGAGGTGAGCGGCAGCCGGACCCGGCGTCGCCACCGTCGCGGGCCTTCGAACTAGGCTGCCGCCCATGGATCAAGGCTCTGGCAGCGGCGGCACGATCACACTGTGGCGCGCCACGGCTCAGGCGGAGCTCGATCTCGTGGCAACGGCCGGCTGGCGGGCCTGGCCGGCATCCTTCGCGGATCGGCCCTTCGAGGTGCACCTCGAGCGCCGGCCGGCTGAACTCGTCGCGCGGACCTCCCTGGCCGCGACGGCCGGAGTCGGCTACGTCACCTCGTTCGAGGTGCGGTCGGCGTTCGTCGAGCACTGCCTGGGCCACCGCATCGGATCAGGAAGCGATGCCTGGTACAGCCTGCCGGAGGCGGAGGTCGCCGGCCTCAACGAGAACCTCGTGAGTGTGATCATCGAGCAGGCCGAGTACCGCGCCGCCCTGGACGATCGGGAGTTCGCGGACGCCCGGGCCGCGGCTCTGCCGTCGGCATGGCGCGGGTACCTGCAGCGCTCGGCATGGTTCAGGCGCGGTTGGCAGCCGACCGGCTGCTATCTCTGGCTCTACCCGCCCCGTGAAGGCATCGAGCTGGCCGAGGCGTGGGGCGAGGACGCCGTGGGCGCACACCCGGGCATCGCGATCATCGGCGGGAACGGCTCCCGCGAGCACCTTGCCATAGACCTGCGCAAAGACGACCCGCCGGTCCTGCTCGTCGATGCGTACGCGAGCGAGGGCTGGGCGGACGCGCTCGTGCAGGCGAACAGCGTCGCGGAGTTCACCGGCCGGGTGGAGGCGGGCAGCTTCGACTTCAGCTGGGACTAGTGCACCTTCGCACGCCTGGGGCATGACAAGCCGGCACTGACGCGCTGCTCCAGGCGTTTAGCCGGATCGACGTGAGCGAGGTGTTCGACCCGGCCCGCCCCAGCAGCGTGTGAAGGCCGGGCCCTCACCGGCCCGAGGCGTCGTCCTTGATCAGCGGTTTGGCGAACCAGTGGCGGGCGTACGGGTTGTCGTTGTATGCCGGGATCTCGTGGTAGCCGGAGCTGCGGTAGAGCTGGATCGCCTCGGTGAGGCTGTCGTTGGTGTCCAGCCGCACGAGGTCGGCCCCGGCGTCCGCCGCCCGGCGTTCCAGTTCGCGCACGATCCGGCGGCCCAGGCCGAGCCCGCGTACCGACGGCGACACCCACACCCGCTTGATCTCCGCGGGCTCGCCGGGGACCAGGCGCAGCCCGCCGCAGCCGACCGGCTCGCCGGACAGCGTGGCGACCAGGAACAGCCCGGTCGGCGGCACCAGGTCGTCGTCGCCGACACCCGGGTCGAAGCCGTCCTCGAATCGCTGCGCCAGCTCCCGCGTGTACGCGCGCAGGCACGCCCGCGCCGCCGGTTCGCCGGGATGGCAGTCCCGCAGCTCCACCAGTGAGGCCATGAGCAGCCGTTCGACCTCGGTCATCGCGGCGGCCAGGCGGGTGCGCTGGCTGTCGCTGAGCGGTTCGAGGATCGACCAGGCCAGCTCGTCCGACAGCCGGTCGAGCACGTCCCACTCGGCCCGGCCTGCGGAGGTGAGCTGTGCGACGCGTACCCGGCCGTCCCCGGGGGCGGAGTTCACCGTGATCAAGCCGTCGCCTTCGAGGGTGCGCAGCAGCCGGCTCAGGTGTCCGGCGTCGAGGCCGAGCCGGGTGCGCAGGGCGGCGATCTCGGCTCCGGCGGGTCCGACTTCCCAGAGCAGGCGCGCCTGCGCCAGCGGCCGGTCGCGGGTCAGGTAGCCGTCGTCGAGCGCGCCGACGCGCTGCGTGACGGTCCGGTTGAAGCGGCGGACGGTGTCCACCAGGCGCTCGCCCATATACCTGACTTTAGTCAAGCAATCCGGCGCGCGCCACCGTCGACGGCGGACAGCGGGCGCGACTGTGCCGACCCGGCCGGGCGACGGAACCGCCTTGTCCGATGCCGTCGCCCATGACCCGCGCCCGGTCAGGCCGTGGCGGCCTTCTTGCGGGCCGTGCGGATCCAGCCGTACGCGGTGTGCCGGGGCACGTCGTAGTGGTCGGCGATGACGCTCGCGCTGTCGCCGGCCTGGCGCAGCACCTGCTCGAAGTCCTCGGGCAGCTTGCGGTAGCTGCGGCTGCCCGCGCTCGGGCGGCCGCTGTCCGGAGTGGACGACGCGGCCTTCTTCGCCGTCGCCTTCGCCGGGGACGCCTTCTTCTCCCGCACCGCGGCCGCGGTGCTGCGCGCGGACGCCTTGGCGCGCACCGCCTTCGCCGCACCTGCCTTGGACGCGGCAGGCTTGCGCGCGTCGGCCTTGGCAGGCTTCACCACGGCCGCCTTCGCCGCGACGGGCGCGGCCGGCTTGGCCGCGGTGCGCTTGCGGGCTGCCGGCTTCGCGGCGACGGGTTCGACCGCAGCGGGGGCCTGCATCTCCAGCTCGCCGGGTGCCGACGCGGGCACGGCCAGGGTGCTCGGGGCCGGCTTGGCCGGTGCGGCGGCCGGGGTGCTTCCCGACGTCGCCGCGAGCACCGCGGTGACGAGCTGGTTCAGGTCGAGCACGGGCAGGTCGCCGGGCACCAGGCTGCCGCCGGAGCCGGGGGACAGGCGCAGCTCGCGGACCGTGGCCACCTCGCCGTCGAGGTCCAGCCGGATCGTCGTGACGGCCTGTGCCGGGTCGTCAGGCGTGATGGTGACGGTATATGTGGTCATGCGTGCGGCCTCCATGCCTGACGCCGCCGGCGTGCGTCCCCGTCGCGCGCGTCGGCTCTGGCCGTGAGAATTGTTCGCGCCAAGGTACTGCACGAACGGCATACCGCAAAATCACTTGGGACGTCAATGCGGCCCTGCCTGGTGTTCCCGCGCCGGGATTAGAATCGGTGCCATGGTGCGTACCCCACTGACCGAGGACGAGCGCCGGCGCGGGCTCGCCCTGGGCCGTACGCTGCAGCAGGCGCGCGGCAACCGCAGCGCGGCCGAGGTCGCCCTGCTGGCCGGCATCTCCCTCGACACCCTGCGCAAGATCGAGCAGGGCGTGATCGCCACACCGGCGTTCTTCACCGTCGCCGCCCTGGCCAACGTGCTGGACCTCGACCTCAACACGCTCGCCGCGGAACTCGCGCTGCCCGTATGAGAGCCGAATGAACCCGGCTCCGTTCCCGATTCCCGCCGACCACATCTGTTTCATAGCCGCGGTCAATCCGCGTGACGTCGCGGCCGGTTACCTCGACGGCTGGATCGACGCTGCGGCCGCGAAACGCCTGGTGTTCCTGCGTCGCTGCGACCTCAGGCGCGAAGCCGGGGAGTTCGTCCTGCTCGACAACTGGGCGGCGGGCTCGCCCGAGTTCGTCGAGCTGGCCGGACTGATCGTCGCGGGCTGGGGCGAGGACCCCGAGTTCTGGTGGTACGCGGCTGTCAGCTGGGCGTTCACCATGGCCGCCGTTGAACGGGACCGGATGCTGGGACAGCTCGCCGAAACGTACGCCGACGATCGGCTCGCCCAGGTGGCCGCCGATCCGGACGGCCACGGCGCCGCATGGATCGCCGAAGGCCGAGAAACTTATCTGCTCGGCCGTGCGCGCAGCGGCGAGGGCTTGAACTGGGACGACGATTCGGCGTTGATGGGCACCGACCGGCCCGAGGAGATCGACGAGGCCCTGCAACGCGGCGAGCGGCTGCTCGGGGTGGCCGTGATCGGGCTGTCGCTGACCCATCCCGACGCCCGGCAGATCCTGCCCCGCATCGCCGACGTGCTCGCAGCCGCCATGGCCGCCGGTGACCGCGAACTGTGCCGCCAGGCCGTGCTGGCGCTCGGGCACACCGGCCGCCTGCACGGCGTCACCGACGCCCGCTGCCTGGAACTGCTGCGACAGCAGCCGCGCGGCAACACCGCCGACGACGACCTGTGGAGCTACGTGCCGCACCGTGAACTGCCCTGGTGGTTGTGGCGGCACCACCTGCCGGGAACCCTGCGGTGGTATCTGTGGTGGCGCTGGGTTTATCGGTTCGAGGATGGGGCCGACTGGGTGCGGGAGCGCCTGCGCCGCCGGAACCTTCGCAGCGGATCTCGCACCGGCGGTGTGCGGCCTGGTCGGACGGGGCATGCGGACCAATCGATGGGGTGATGCGGGTCCGCCGGGATCTGCCGCATGATGTCCAAATGCGACTCAAGGCCCGGTCGACCTGGTGGTATGCCGCAGCGGCACTCGTGATCGTCGGAGTGTCCATCCTGATGTTCCGGCTCGTGATGTTCCTCGTCGGGCAGACGCTCGGCGATGCCGACAGCTGGATGAGCGTTGCGGGCGGCCTGACGGCCATGGTGGGCGTCGCCGTGGGGGCGATCGGCTGGCTGCTGCGCCGGGGTCGTGAGGCGCACGACGATGAGGCCGGCTCGGCCGGCCGGCTCGCCGGCTGGGAGGCGGCCCGCCAGACCTACGGGACGGCCATCCGCAGGCGCTACCAGAGCATCGACCTTGAGGTGCTCACGCCGCTGTCGGAGCAGGACGAACACCCGCCGCTGCGGATCGGGGAGATCTTCGTCGGCCAGCTCGTGAAGACCGACCCGCCGGCGGTGGAGCTGCCCCGCGAGCTGATGCTGCGCCTGGCCCAGGACGACCTGCAGGAACTCCGCGACCTGCCGCCCGACGTGGACCAGAACCTGCTGGCGGAGGTGCGCAAGGCGTACACCCAGCGCCCGCCCGTCCCGGTGCTGGAACTGCTCGCCGGTGAGGGCGTCCGGCTGGTCCTGCTGGGGGACCCAGGCGCGGGCAAGTCGACCCTCGCGAGGTATGTCGTCTACACGCTCAGTGGGCAGGTGCAGCCCACGGATCCGCTGGCCCCGCTCGTCGGGTGGCTGCCGCTGATCGTCGAGCTGCGGTCGTTCTCGCGAGTGCTGAACGCCGACCCGGTCGACGCGTTCGGCAGGTACTGGCAGCAGCGCCACGCCGAGGGGACGGGGCTGCCCCCGGACGAGCTGATGGACCACCTGCGCGACGACGGCCGGGCGGTGGTCTTCTTCGACGGGCTCGACGAGGTGTTCGAACCCGGGCTCCGCGACCTGGTGGAGCGGCACATCGTCGGCTTCGCCGACGCGCACCCGCGGGCCCGGGTCGTGGTCACTTCCCGGCCCGTCGGCTACCAGGGCGACGACCTCAGAGCGGCCGGGTTCGCCAAGGCCAAGCTCCAGGATCTCGACCAGCGGCAGATCCGCGACTTCGTGACCCGCTGGTATCAGGTGACCTGCCGAGACGAACCGACGCAGGGCGAGCAGTTGTCGGCCCGGCTGCTCAGGGCGATCGGCGACTCGAATGCGGTGGCAGAGATCGCCGGCAACCCGATGCTGCTGACGATCCTGGCCATCATCGGACGTCGCCGGGCCCTGCCCCGTGACCGCAGCAGCGTGTTCGAGCACGCGGTGACGGTGATGGTGGAGCACTGGGACCCGAGCAAGTTCCTGAACCGGGAGCTGCCGTCGGCGAACCTTCCCTACCTGGACGCCACCGACAAGCTGGAACTGCTCCGGCTGGTCGCCAGGCGGATGCAGGACAGCCCGGCGGGGCTGTCGGGCAACTTCATCAGCGGGCACGACCTGACCACGGAGTTCGCCGACTTCCTGCGCGAGCGCGACCCGGGCCATGTGCCCCTCGACAAAGCCAAGCAGGCGGCCGTGTCGATGATCCAGCAGTTCCGGGACCGGAACTTCATCCTGAGCCGCTTCGGCGGCAACGTGTACGGCTTCGTGCACCGCTCGTTTCTGGAGTACCTCGCCGCCGCCGACATCGTGGACCGGTTCCACCGCACCCGGGAGCTCACCGAGGACCAGCTCGTCGAGCGGGTATATGTCCGGCGGTGGAAAGATCCGGCCTGGCAGGAAGTACTGCTGCTGGTCACCGGGATGCTCGGCGAGGCCACGGCTGAACGGTGCATCCTGGCCCTGCTCGCCCAAGACCCGCACTGGGGCACCGATCTGGATGCCGAACCGAAGCACCTGGTGCTGGCGGTGCGGTGCGTGGCGGAGGTCCGCAAACCGGGGCGTCTCACCATGGCCGGTCCTGCGATTCTCAAGGGAGTCATACACGCGTTGGAGGTCGCCCGACTGGCTGAATCCCGGTGGGTGTTCGTCAGCGACCTGGCGTCTGTGCTTTACCGGGCCGTCGTGCCTGTTCTCGCGGGTTTCGGCTCGGCGCTACCCGGCCGGGACGGCTATCTGTCGTGGTACGAGCAGAACAGGGCCGACCTCGGCTCGGTCGCTGCGGTTGCGGCCGAACTCGCCAACGCCGTCCAGCCGGCGGGCTGTTCGACCGACAACCTTGTCGAACTCGCCACCGGGCACCTTCCCGCAGACGTCCGGCAAGCGGCGATAGCACAGCTGGCTTACCGCGCGAGAACGGATGACACGCGGACCCTGTTGTGCCAACTCGTGCTTGCCGAGGGCGAGCCGGTGGTGCGCCGTGCGGCGGTGTCGGCGCTCGGCACCACCTGGCGTGGCGACTCCGGCGTGTCTCGGATGCTCCGCGAGCTCGCCGCAAACGACCACGAGGTTGGCGTGCGTGAGGCGGCGGTCCATGCGATGGCGCGGTGCACGCCCGCAGATCCGGCCGGATCGGTGTTGCTGCGCGAACTCGCGCAATCCGCTGATCACTCCGAGCTGCGCAAAGCGGCGGTGTCGGCCCTGGGTATCGGCTGGCCTGCGGATGCCGCTGTGTCGCCGCTGCTGCAGGAGCTGGCATGGCACGATCCCGACGTGGGCGTCCGGCAGGCGGCCATCCACGCCCTCGGGCAGGGCCGACCGGTGGCCGCCGAAACCATCGCGACCCTGCATGATGCGGCGCTGAACGACCCGGAGCGGAAGGTGCGCCTAGCCGCGATGTCAGTGGTCTCGTGGACAAATCGGGAGGCAGCGGAGACGTTGGCACTGTTGCGGGACCGGGCCCTAGCCGACTCTGACCCCTTCATCCGGCAGATGGCGCTGCGTGAAGTGGCGCAACATTGGCGAGCGGTACCGGAAACCTTCGAGTTCGTGGCAGATCGTGGTTGTCACGACGTGGATGAACTGGTGCGGGCGGCGGTGGTTTCGTCGCTTCGGCAGCACTGGCATGGTCATGATGCCGCGCTGCGGCTGCTGTATCGGTGGGCAGCGGAGGACGGGAACACGTTGGTGCGCCGCGCGGCGGTCGAGGCGATCGCAGTGAGCTGGCGAGGCGATGCCAACACGTTGCCCTACATGCGGGAGATCCTGTCGAGTGACCCGGACCCATGGGTGCGCGCGGCGGCGCTGGAGGCAGTCGCAGCGGACCCGCAAGCCGGGCCGGACACCTTGGCGCTCCTGCATCAGATGGTGGCGGATACCAGTGCATTCAATATGTCTGCGCTCCGACGGGCCGCGGTCGACGCGATCGTGGCCCGGTGGAGAGACGACGAAGGCACGTTACCGTTACTGCACAGGTTGGCGTCCCAGGACGAGGATTGGTCGCTGCGCCAACTGGCCGCGTCGATCATCGTTGCCGGCTGGCCCGATGAGCCCGGGAGCCTGCCGCTGGCGCATCTCGCCCGCCAGAGCCCGTTTCAGATCGTGTCCGAGGCGACCAGGCAAAGCGCGCCCAAGCCGCGCACCAGGATCGAGGACTACTTCGCCTGAGTACCGGCCGGGGACGTGGACCATGGTGGGGCGCAATGGCAGGATCTCCGCCGACTGGCATGGCGGAGATCCTGCGTCACGAGCACGTCACACCAGCGCGGGCTCCCGGGCGGGCGTGCCTGCTTCCGTCGGCTCGGCGAGGGCCGCCGGCTGGTGGCCGCGTATCCGGCGGGGGAGCAGGAAGGCCAGGCCGAAGGCGAGCACCGTCAGGCCGATCGTGACCACGGTTACCCGCTGCGAGGCGTGCAGGAACCCGGCCGCCTGCCCGGTGACCCCGGCCGCGGTGAAGAACACCGTGCCCAGCGCGGCGATGCCCAGCGACGACCCGAGCTGCTGGATCGACTCCAGGATGCCCGAGGCGGAACCGACCTCGTGGTCGGCGATGTCGCCCATGATCACATCGAACAGCGGCACGAAGATCATGCCCATCCCCAGGCCGTACGCGAACAGCGGCAGCGCGAGGCTCCAGCCGCCGATGCCGGTGCCGTGCGCCGAGAACATCGCGTAGAGCAGGATCAGGCCGACGGTCATCAGGGCCAGGCCCAGGTGCAGGATGCGGCGGCCGAGTTTCGCCATCGCACCGGCGCTGAAGCCCGAACCGAGGAATGCGCCGATCGCCCACGCGGCCATGGTCACGCTTGCCCGCACCGGGCTGTACCCGAGGCCGAGCTGCAGGAACAGCCCGACGGCCAGCGAGAAGCCGACGATCGCGCCGAAGAACACCAGCACGAACAGCGTGCCCGAGGTGTACGAGCGCTTCGCGAACACGCTCAGCTCGACCAGCGGCGTACGCCCGGAGGCCTTGCGGCGGCGCTGGTAGGCGGTGAACACGCCGAGCACCACGGCCGAGGCGGCCAGCATGACCCAGGTCCACGCGGGCCAGCCGTGCTCGCGCCCCTGCACCAGCGGGAAGACCAGCAGGAACATGCCCGCGCCGGCGAGCAGCGCGCCGAGGGTGTCCAGCCGCCGGACGCGTGCCGGGCTGATCCCCGCCGGCAGCGTACGCAGGCCTGCGATCAGCGCGAACAGTCCGAGCGGCAGGTTGATCGCGAACACCATGCGCCAGCCCGTGCCGAACACGTCGGCGTCGACGAGCACCCCGGACACCACCGGCCCGAGGATCGTGGACAGGCCGATGGCCGGGCCGAACACCCCGAAGGCCTTGCCGATGTCGGCGGCGCCGAACAGGTCGCGGATCAGGCCGAAACCCTGCGGGATCATGACGGCGCCGAACAGGCCCTGCACGACCCGGGCGCCGATCAGCGACTCCGGGGACCAGGCGGCCGCGCACAGCGCCGAGGCGGCCACGAAGCCGACGACGCCGACCAGCAGGACCCGGCGGCGGCCGAACATGTCGCCGAGCCGCCCGCCGACCAGCAGGCCGACGGCCAGCGCGAGGGTGTATCCGGCGGCGATCCACTGCAGGTCGCCGTAGGTGCCGTGCAGGTCGGCCAGGATCGAGGGGGCGGCCACGTTGACCACGGTCGAGTCGAGCAGGTTCATGAGGGTCGCGGCGAGGATCGCCATGAGGCCGAGCCAGCGGCGGCCGTTACTGATGTTCTCCATGCCGATGACCCTGCCAGGCTATTAGGAACAGTTCGTTCCTAATAGCCTGGCATCATCGAGAACATGTTGGAGACATCCGCACGCCTGCTGAAACTGCTGTCGCTCCTGCAGACCCCGCGCGAGTGGAGCGGCACCGAACTCGCCGACCGCCTCGACGTCAGCACCCGGACCGTGCGCAACGACGTGGAGCGGCTGCGCAACCTCGGCTATCCGGTGCATGCGACCCGGGGTGCGGTCGGCGGCTATCGCCTCGGCGCGGGAGCGAACCTGCCGCCACTGCTGCTCGACGACGAGGAGGCCGTCGCCGTCGCGGTCGGACTGCGTACCGCGGCCGCGGGGTCGATCGCGGGCGTGGAGGACACGTCGCTGCGGGCGCTGGCCAAGGTGGAGCAGGTGCTGCCGGTGCGGCTGCGGCGGCGGGTGAACGCGCTGCAGACGTACACAGTGGCGGTTCCGGCGCGCCGTCGCGGGCCGGAGGTCGACCCGCAGGTGCTGACCACGCTCGCGGCGGCGTGCCGTGACCACGAGCGCGTCCGGTTCGACTACCGCGCCCACGACGGCACCGCGACGCTGCGCGACGTCGAGCCGTACCGGCTGGTCAACTGGGGTCGCAAGTGGTACCTCGTCGCCTACGACGCCCAGCGCGGCGACTGGCGCACGTTCCGCGTCGACCGGATCGAGCCGCGTACCCCCGGCGGTCCGCGGTTCGCGCCGCGGCCGCTGCCCGCCGAGGACCTCGCCGCGTACGTGTCGCGGGGCGTGTCCACCGCGACCTGGCACTACCGGGCCAGGATCGTCGTGCACGCGCCCGCGGAGGTGATCGCGCAGCGGCTGCCCGCCACGGCCGGCTCGGTCGAGGTGATCGACGAGCAGACCTGCGCGGTGACGACCGGCGCGGACACCGCCGAGTCGATGGCGATGTGGGTCGGCCTGCTCGACGCGGACTTCACGGTCCAGGACGCCCCTGAGCTGTCGGCGGCGCTGCGCCGGCTGGCCGAACGCTACCGCCGGGCAGCCGGCTGACGCACTAACACATAGTAAGTGACTAACCTGGGGTTTGCTCGCGACGGGCGTCGGCGGCCAGGCTGGGGGAGCGCCGTGATCACTGCGGCGTCACCCCTGGCGATTGAGACGTGCGATGACGAGACAACGAACGATGGACAATCCCCTGCTGGGCGAGCTGCGGGCGATCCACGACATGGTGCGGCGCGACCTGGCCATGGTGCGGCGGCTGGCCGACCAGGCCGCGGCCGGTGCGCCGGCCGCCGCGCTCCAGGAGGGCGTGCGCGGGCTGCAGAGCAACGGCGCGCTGTTCCAGCTCAAGGTCAACTGCCTGAGCTACTGCCAGTTCGTGCACCATCATCACCACCTCGAATCGGCGATGCTGTTCCCCGCGGTACGCAAGGCCGCGCCGCAGCTGCGCCAGACCGTCGACCGGCTGGAGTCCGACCACCGGAAGGTCTCCGACCTGCTCGACCAGGTTGAGGGAGCAGCTCGCGCGTTGGGCGGCGGCGACGCGGAGATCCGCGCGAAGCTGGTGGAAGCGCTGCGCACGCTCTCCGACCACCTGCTCGAACACCTGGCGTTCGAGGAGGACGCGCTGGAGCCCGTGCTCAAGACCTGGAAGAGGTGGCCTTTCCATGGCTGACGGACTGCGGTTCGGGCTCGCGGTCACCCCGTCCGCGGGCGACGTGGCCGGCATGACCGCCCTGGCGCAGGCCGCCGACGAGGCGGGGCTGGACCTGATCGCGGTACAGGACCACCCGTACCAGCCGGGGCACCTGGACACCATGGCGGCGCTGGCGCACCTCGGCGCGCGTACCAGCCGGGTGCGCCTGCTCACCGATGTCGCCGACATGGCGCTGCGGCCGGTGCCGATGCTGGCCAAGGCCGCGGCGTCGCTGGACGTGCTGACCGGCGGCCGGTTCGAGCTGGGCGTCGGCTCGGGCGGTTTCCCGGACGCGGTCGCGGCGATGGGCGGCAACGCGGTACGCGGCCGCGCGGCCGTCGAGTTCACCGCCGAGGCCCTGCGGCTGCTGCGGGCGGCGCTCGACGCCGACGGGCCGATCGCGATGGACGGCCGCCACCACAGCGTCGGCGGGTACGAGCCCGGACCCGCCACACCGCACCGGGTGCCGGTCTGGGTGGGCGCGCAGGGCCCGCGCATGCTCGGCCTCATCGGCGAGCTGGCCGACGGCTGGATCAGCCCGCTGAACGTGTACGTGCCGCCCGGCGAGGTCCCCGCCAAGCAGAAGCTGATCGACCAGGCGGCGGCGCGGGCCGGCCGGGACCCGGCGCAGGTGCGCCGCCTCTACAACGTGCTCGGCATGATCGGCGGCTCGCGGCGCGGGAAGGGCCTGTTCGGCGACGCCGAGACGTGGGCGCAGACCCTCGCCGGCTGGGCCGACGGGCTGCGCTTCGACACCTTCGTCTTCTGGCCGGTGACGTCGGAGCTGGACCAGCTCCGGCGGTTCGCGCAGGAGGTCGTGCCCCGGGTGCGCGAACTCACCGCCTGACCGGGGCGTCGGCGGCACGGCCCCGCCTGGCCGTGCCGCCGACGGGCTCACGAGGCGGGGATGACCGCACCGTCGTACGTGGACTCGATGAACTTCTTGATCTCCGGCGAGGCCAGCACCTGCGCCAGCCGCTGGATGCGCGGGTCGTTCTCGTGGCCCTGCTTGACCACCAGCAGGTTCGCGTACGGATTGTCCTTCGCGGCCTCCAGCGCCAGCGCGTCGCCGGCCGGCTTGAGCCCGGCCTGCAGGGCGAAGTTGCCGTTGATGACCGCGAGGTCGACGTCGTCGAGCGAGCGCGGCAGCTGCGCGGCCTCCAGCGCGGTGATCTGCAGCTGCTTCGGGTTGGCGGCGATGTCGCGCTCGGTGGCCTTGACGCCCGCGCCGTCCTTCAGCGTGATCAGGCCCTGCCCGGCCAGCAGCGCGAGCGCCCGCCCGCCGTTGGTGGCGTCGGCGGGGATCGCCACGTCGGCGCCCAGCGGCAGGTCCGCGAGGGACTTCACCTTCTTCGAGTACGCCCCGAGCGGCTCGATGTGCACCGGCGCGACGGCGACCAGGTGAACGGGGTTGCTGGCGGCGAAGTCGTCCAGGTAGGCCTGGTGCTGGAAGTAGTTGGCGTCCAGCTCGCCGCTCTCGGTGGCGAGGTTCGGTTGTACGTAGTCGTCGAACTCCTTGACCTGTAGTTTCAGGTCGGGGACGAGTCTGGCGGCTTCGGCCAGGATCTGGGCGTGCGGGGCGGAGCTGGCGCCGACGACGAGGGTGTCGGCGGGTTTGTCGGCGGCCGGGGTGCCGCAGGCGGCGAGGGCGAGCCCGGCGAGCAGGGCGAGCGGTGCGGCGACGAGGGCACGACGGTTCATGATCGTTCTCCTGTGGGTGTGGTGGGGCGGCCCGTGGTGGACCCCGGCGGGCGTGGTTGGTGGTTTTCCAGCGACGGTGGCCTATCTCGTCGAAAAAACGCGCCTCGGATTCGATGGGATAGGCCAACGTCGACGTAAGGCGGGGCGTGGTGGTCAGCGGCGGTCGAGGCGGCGGGCCAGGCGGTCGCCGGTGAGCTGGACCAGCTGGACCAGGGCGACGAGCACGGCGACGGTGGCGAGCATGACGTCGGTCTCGAAGCGCTGGTAGCCGTAGCGGATGGCGAGGTAGCCGAGCCCGCCGCCGCCGATCACACCGGCCATCGCCGAGTAGCCGACGAGCGCGACCGCGGTCACGGTCAGGCCGCGGACCAGGGCGGGCAGCGCCTCCGGCAGCAGTACGCGGGCGACGATCTGCGTCCGGGTCGCGCCGAACGCGTGCCCGGCCTCGGTCAGGCCCGGGTCGACGTCGCGCAGCGCGCCCTCGACGAGCCGGGCGAAGAACGGGATCGCGCCGACGGTCAGCGGCACCACCGCGGCGGCCGTGCCGATCGAGGTGCCCAGCAGGGCCCGGGTGAGCGGGATGACCGCGATCATCAAGATGATGAACGGCACCGACCGCCCCACGTTCACGATCGCGCCGAGCACCGGCCGGACCGGCGCCGGACCGTAGCCGAGGAGCACGCCCAGCGGCAGCCCGGCGAGCACGGTGAACAGTGTGGCCAGGCCGACCATGTGCAGGGTCTCGCCGGTGGCCGGCAGCAACAGGTCGATCATCAGCGCACCGCCTGGGCCAGCGCAGACAGGGCCGACTCCGGCTGCCCGAGCAGCCCCGCGACCGGTCCGGACTCGACCAGCCGGCCCGCTTCGAGCACCCCGGCCCGGTCGCAGATCCGCTGGACGACACCCAGGTCGTGGGTGATCAGCAGGATGGTCAGGCCGAGCCGCCGGTTGAGGTCGCGGAGCAGCTGCAGGATCTCGACCGTGGTGTACGGGTCGAGCGCGCTGGTCGCCTCGTCGCACAGCAGCACCGCCGGGTCCGTGGCCAGCGCCCGCGCGATGGCGACCCGCTGGCGCTGCCCGCCCGACAGCCGGCCCGGGTGCTCGCCCGCCCGGTCGGCGAGGCCCACCAGGTCGAGCAGCTCGCGGACCCGGCCGGCCCGTGCGGCGCGGGGCGCCCCGGCCAGTTCCAGCGGCAGCGCCACGTTGCCGGCGACGGTGCGCGCGGACAGCAGGTGGAACTGCTGGAAGATCATGCCGATGCGGCGGCGCGCGGAGCGCAGCTCGCGCGGGGCGAGCGCGGTCAGGTCCTGCCCCGCCACGCGCACGGTCCCGCTGTCGGGTCGTTCGAGCAGGTTGACGGCGCGCAGCAGGGTGCTCTTGCCCGCTCCGCTGCGGCCGACGACGCCGTAGACCTCGCCGGGGGCGACGTGCAGGTCCACGCCGTCGAGGGCGGTGACGCCGCCGGGATAGATTTTTCGCAAACGGTGCAATTCGATCATCGCTGGGTACGGCTCTTCCCGGGAACTGACTACTCAGGGTGAGATACGGCCATGACGGGACGGCCGGAAGGAACCGCGGGCCGACGCCGGACAGGCGCGGACGCGGCAGGCGAGTGGAGACTCACGGGGCAGGTGCGGTCGCGACGGCAACGGTCGCAGAAGTGCTCGCTTCGGGGCGCGAGCGGACGATGGCCCTCGTCAGCGACACATTCGACACGTACGACGCGGGGCGCCGGCGGCCATCAGGGCCGGGCGCGCGAAGAACCGCGAAGACGTGGACATGCCCCAGAGCCTAGGGCGGTGGCCGCGTCGAACGCTACCCAGCGTGACGCAGGCAACCGCCTGCCCGCCATGGCTCGGTTCGAGCATCGCGTCAGGCGGCCTCGCCGACGAGCGCGGCGAGCGGCCGGGGCAGGGCGTCCCGGCTCATCGCCGCCTCGGTGAGCAGGCGCGCGTACCGCAGGTTGCGGCGCGAGCCGGCGCGCAGGAACCGCCACATCTGCCGCTCGGCGTCCTGGCCCCGCCAAGCCGGCTGGCTTTGCAACGAGCGGAACGACCCCAGATCGCCCTGTGACTCGAACAGCGCTTCGACCTGCGCGGCCCCCACGGCACGGATCAGTTCCTCCTCGAGGTCGTCGACACACACCTCGAACCCGAGACCCGCCATGTCGGCGCGGGTACGCGGCGATCCGAGTCCCGCGGCGACCAGCGCGCGCCGGAAGATCTCCTCCTCGCGTACGTCACACAGGCCCGACAGCCGTACCTTGGCGGCCAGCGGGCCCAGTTCGGTCAGGAACCGGCCGATCGCGTGCGCCCCGCCGATCGGCACGATCACGACGCGCTCCGCTTCGAGATCACGGCCGAGACCGGCAGCGGCCGTCTCCAGCGCGATCTGGTCGCTGAGCCCTTCCACCAGGACAAGGGCCGCAGCGCCGTCGATTTTCGCCTGGGCGCCGGCCAGGGCCCGCGTGGTGGCGTCAGGGCCGCTGTCGTATCCGTCGAGCGCCCTGCGGGCCAGCTCACGGCGTTGGGCGAGATCCATGGTGGGCTCCGTCGGGATGGTGATGGTCGGGCCACTCACACGGGCCGTCGAACACTCGGCTGCGAAATCGGCTCGCGGTTCGAGGCCATCGTCGTGCAGGCGCACCGAGGCGACAACCCAATAACAAGGAACTCCCGTGGGCCCGCGGCGCGACACGTTCTCGCATCGCACGACCTTCCGCGCGCTGTCATCACCATCTTCACTGCAGATGCCGTACCCGAGCAGTTGGTGATCCCGTCCGGAGCGCGCCTTGTGCGTTTCGGCCGCTCCAGGGAGGGCGACTTGGTCTGCCTCGCCCTCGATGATCTGTCGATCTGCGAGGTCGACGCAGAGGCGCACGAGATGCGATCCACGATCAACACGAGCCTGTCGGCCTTCATCGCCTTTCTCGGCGTGTGCGAGAACGGATATCCGTTCGCGCTGCACGGAGGGGACTACGACGACGACGATGTTTACGACGACCCCGAGAGCCTCGCCGCCGATACCGTGCACAAGGCGTTCGAGGAACTGGACCCGACGGTGCTCGACTCGGGTCGCTTCTGGGACTGGTTCCTCAGCGACGTCCGCAGCGGTGACCACTGCGACTGATCGCCGTACGGTGAAATTCTCCTCGGGGCACCGATGAGTTTGCGCCGCTCGACTCGTCAGGGCAGATGTAGACCCATCAGTGAGACACGAGGAGAGCACCATGACCACCACCGAACGGGCCGGCGACGCGACGGGCACCGGCCGGTACGCCGAGGTGAACGGCATCAACCTCTACTACGAGACGCACGGCTCCGGGCGGCCGATGATCCTGCTGCACGGCGGGCTCGGCTCGGGGGAGATGTTCGGGCCGATCCTGCCCGCGCTCGCCGACCACCACCAGGTGATCGCCGTCGACCTGCAGGGTCACGGCCGCACCGCGGACATCGACCGCCCCCTCGACGTGCCGCTGATGGCCGACGACATCGCCGCGCTCATCGACCACCTCGGGCTCGACCGCCCGGACCTCGTCGGCTTCTCCCTCGGCGGCGGGGTCGCCCTGCTGACCGCGATCCGGCACCCGGACAAGGTCGGCCGCGTGGTCTCCGCCTCGGCGAACATCCGCCGCAGCGCGATCTACCCCGACATGCTCGGACAGCAGGGCCAGGTGAACGCGGCCGCCGCCGAGTTCATGAAGGACACCCCGATGTACGAGCTGTACCAGCGCGTCGCACCGCGCCCGCAGGACTTCCCGCGGCTGCTCGACAAGATCGGGGAGGCGATGCAGCACGACTTCGACTACACCGAGGAGGTACGCGGCCTGCAGGTGCCGACGCTGATCGTCGCCGCCGACGCCGACATGGCCCCGCCGAGCCACTTCGTCGAGATCTTCAGCCTGCTCGACGGCGGGCAGCGCGACGGCGGCTGGATGGGCGACGGCCGGCCCAAGGGCGGCCACGCACTGGCGATCCTGCCCGGCCTGACCCACTACAACATCGTCGACTCGCCGCTGTTCGCGGCGACCACCCTCGCGTTCCTCGACCAGCAGGGCTGACCGGGGACCGCTTCGCCGGCCGCCGGGCCCGCGGCGCACGAGCCGCCGCGGGCCCGCGGACCGGTCAGTCGCCGGTGCCCGGCGTCCGGAACCGCACCTCGATGGTCACCTTCGCCTGGGGGATCCGCCGCTGCCATTCGTCGCGGATCTCTTCCGCTTCCTCGGAGGACGTGCTGCGGGCCCGGCTGCGGTAGCTGCCACCCTTGCCGCGCAGTTTCAGTAGCAGCACGGCGTCGCTGGTACGGACGTAGGTGGGGTAGTCCGGGTCGGCGGGCCAGTACGTGCAGATCAGCTCGACCCGGACGACATCGTCGGGAGCGACCTGCACCATCCGGCGGGTGACCATGCGGATGTCGAGCGTCGGAGCGGCTCCCTCGGACAGCCGGACCTCGACGAACCTCGTGCGGTCCCAGAGCAGGTAGACGGCACCGATGACAAGGACCAGCGCGGCGCCGCCGGCGATGAGTAAGCCGAACAGGCGCTCGCGGCCGCACGTCGCCACCAGCACGCCCAGGGCTCCGATCGCCGCGGTGATCCCGGCCCGCCGGGCCCAGAGAAGCCAGTTCCGACCCTGGTCGGTGGCTTGCCACAGCAGCCCATCGGTGATCGTCATGCATCAATGATGGCGAACGCGAGCAGCGTATGCCAGACGCGAGTCCATCAGTGTGACGATCACGGCAGGCAGAGCGGGATTCCATTGCGGATGCTCCGTGAGATCATTCCGGCGCAAGCCTGCGTGTACGCCGACCTGGCTGCGACTTCGTCGGTCCATGCCCTGTGCCGCAACCCGCGCTGAACATGGCGGGAGCTGGGTCAGGTCTGATGCCCGCGGCTGAGCGCCCGCTCAGCGTAGTCGAGCTGAACCCACGCGTGCGACAGATAGCCGTCCTCGTCTCCCATCCCGCGCAGCAGCGCGAGTGCATTCTCATCGCCGCGTATGGCAAGGCAGGTGGCCGCGTTGACGCGCATCTGCCGTTCGTCGTCACGCATCCGGACGTTGAGTACCTCGCGCAGGGCGGGCGTGTCGATCCCGGGGCGGAGGAAGTTCGACGTCGCCGCCGCGCGGACCTCCGGATCCGGATCGCAGGCGAGAACCAGGAGCGTGTCCAGGATCGGCTGCGGCGGGTCGTCGGCGGGACCACCGACACCGTTGAGCAGCTCGCACGCCACCCGGCCACGCACCTCGGGCCGGTGATCCGTGACGAACGGCAGGAACTCGTGCATGATCGCACCGATCTCGCTGAAGCCCGCATAAGCGCCGAGCACGCTGCACAGCGCCTCGGTGTCGGACTCCGCCGCCATCCGCGACCGGAGCGCCTCCAGCACCACCGCGGCATATGGTTCGTCGGCGATCTCTCCAGCGAAGGTCGAGTAGTGCAACAGCTCGGCGACGAACCGGCGCGCCGCCACCCCCTGATCGTCCAGGTGGCCGACTGCCCACCGCGCGGTCTTCTCGGCCGGAAGGCGCATCAGCGCCTGCCGGGACGCCGACCAATCGCACGACTCCGGGTCTGCTGACCACAGAGCACGACTCAGTAGGTCTTCCCGTGACACGGCACGGCCCAACGCCTGCTCGAGAACGGTGACGACGGCCCGGTGCCCCACGAGCACCTCCGCCCGCCGACCGTCGGCGGCGACCAGCCGGATCCGCAACGCCCGCGGCGAATACTCGCCGGTGCAGACGTGGTCACGGAGCACCGATACGGCACCGTCGTCCGCCGTCACGAACCTGCGGCGCAGTTCGGCTTCCGGGTCGACGTCGAGCCAGGTACGCGCCGCGTCCAGCGCCCGCGACAGCGTCTGCTCCGGTGCCGGGTAACGCGACAGCAGGTGTTCCAGCAGTTCGCTGGCTCCGTGCTCGGCCGCCCACAGCACCGGGTCGGTGCCGGCCCAGGGCCCGGACGGCACGATCTCGCCACCCTCGTAGAGCAGCTGCGCGAACCCCGGGCCGCCTGAGCGAACGACCTCACCGGCCACTACCCGACCGGCGTCCTGCCACAGATCGTGCTGCGGCATGGCGGACAGCCGGCTGCGGACGGTCGCGAGGTCACCGGCTCGGATCGCATCGATCAGCACCTGGTCCATCCGGTAATCCTGCACCGCGGCGGCGAATACCGCCGTCCCAAGTCGCAGCGCCACGTCGCCGACCAGACATCCGGCGGCTCGTGCTCTTGTTACCTTCCGGCACCCGCTCCCGTCATATGCGCGACGGCCGAGAACACCCCGGCCGCAGCAACGGGACAGGAGACCAGGATGCTGACGAACATCATGTACGTGACGGTGCACGTCACCGATCAGGACCGCGCTCTGAAGTTCTACACCGAGGGGCTCGGCCTGCAGAAGCGCGTCGACTTTCCGGGTCCGGAGGGACGTTTCCTGACCGTGGGTGTCGGCGACAGCCCCGTGGAGATCATCCTCTGGTCGCCCGGGGAGGCAGGCGGGCAGCAGGTCGGCGAGCGGCCGGACGGCGGCCTGGGGTCGCTCTTCCTCGAGTCGGACGATCTCAGGAAGGACGTCGCGGTGTTTCGCGAGCGGGGCGTGACGTTCGACCGGCCCGAACCGGAGGACTACCCGTTCGGCGTACGCATCGAGGCGGTCGACCCGGACGGCAACCAGATCGCGCTGCGCCAGCGCCGCCGGGACGGTGCCGACGGCTGACCGCCGTCAGCCGTGCGACGATCAGGCCGTCATGATCCACCAGCGAGCAAATAGAGGAAGCCACCGCATGACTGACACCCGCTCGGCGGAACTGCTGGCCGAGGCGTTCGAGGCCCAGCGCGACCGGTTGAGCGCGGTCGCCTACCGCGTGCTCGGCTCGTACGCCGACGCCGAGGACGTGGTCCAGGAGGCCTGGGTGCGGCTCGCCCGCCAGGACACCACCATCGACAACCTGGCGGGCTGGCTGACCACGGTGGTCGGCAGGATCAGCCTGGATGTCCTGCGGTCCCGCCGGACCCGCCCCGAGGCGGCCTTCGGGGACGGCCTGCCCGAGCTCGTGGTGACGGCCGACGACGGCGGCGAGCCGGCGGAGATCGTGGCGCTCGCCGACTCGGTGGGGCTCGCGCTGCTGGTCGTCCTGGACTCGCTCGGGCCCGGCGAGCGGCTGGCGTTCGTGCTGCACGATCTGTTCGCAGTGCCGTTCACCGAGATCGGCCAGATCCTCGGCAAGTCGGCCGACGCGACGAAGATGATCGCCAGCCGTGCTCGGCGGAAGGTGCAGGCGGCCGAGCGTCCGAGGACCGTCGCGCGGGAGCAGCGGCAGGTCGCCGATGCCTTCCGGGCGGCGGTCGCGGGCGGCGATTTCGAGGCGCTGCTGCGGGTGCTCGACCCGGACGTGAGGCTGACCGTCGACATTCCGGGTGAGGTGGTCGTCACCATCGGCGCCACCAGGGTCGCGGCCGGCGCGCGGACGGTCGCCGGTACGGTCGTACGTCAGCGCGCGGTGCTGGTGAACGGCCGCCCCGGGTACGTCGCATGGCGTGCGGACGGAACTCCGCTCTCGATCATCTCGTTCACGGTCGACGACGGCCGGATCACCGCCATCGCGATCGTGGCCGATCCCGCGCGGCTCGCCTCGATGCATCTGCCGGCGCCTGTGTGAGTCGAACCGCCGTTTCGGCGGCTTTCTCAAAACCTATCGCAGTATCAAAACCTCAATGAGTTTTGATACTGCGATAGACCGTGGCCCGGGAGACGCCGAACCGCTGCGCCAGCTCGTCGACCCCCAGGCCGCCGGTTTCCCGCAGGCGGCGGATCTCGGCGGCATCCTCTTCGGTCAGTGCCGCCGGACGCCCGCCCGCCCGGTGGTGCGAACGCTGTGCCGCGACCGGTTCCGAGGCGTGGTCGCCGATGGGGCCGTCGGCCGCCAGGAGGGTGCGCGCGCCTTCGAGGATCAGCTTGCGCAATCGCGCCGGTGGCACCTCGTGGAAGATCACCACTGGATCGGCGAGCCCGGCGACGACCTGCGCCGCGCGTACGCGTTCGGCCAGACCTGGTCGCGGTCCGCTCACCAGCGTGTTGGTCAGCGCGATCGCGGCCTTGAAGCGGTCGGCGACCGGTTCCTGCACGAGCAGGGTCATGTCCCGGACGAGCATGAGCAGCGTGTCCCGGTGCCGCAGGTGCACGTCGAGGAAGGCCTCGATCGCACGCCAGCGCACGGTTTCCGGGTCGTCGGCGGTCTCGACGGCGCTCAGGGCCTGCTCGAGTTCGTCGAGTACCGGGGCGGTCAGCTCGCGGAGCAGGTCTTCCTTGGCGGCGAAGTGGTAGTAGAGCGCGGCCTTCGTGATGCCTACGCGGTCGGCGATCTCCTGCATCGACGTCGCCCGGTAACCGCGTTCGGCGAAGAGCGTCGCCGCCACGGCCATGATCCGCTGTCTCGTCACGCTGCTACCTACCTTTGGTAAGTAAATGTTGTTACCATCCCGACCATGGGTAAGTTTACGAGGCTCGACGTGTCTTTCGCGAGTGATCGTGGCCTGCGCTCCGGGCGTCTTCACCGGCCGGACAGCCCGCATCCCGTGCCGTGCGTCGTGATGTGCGCGGGCTTCGGCAGCACGATGGACCGGCTGTTCCCCTGGGCCGAGGCGTACGCCGGTGCCGGGCTGGCGGCGCTGGTGTTCGACTACGGAAGCTTCGGACGCAGCGAAGGCGAACCCCGTCAGATCGTCGACCTCGACCGGCAGCGGGCCGACATCAAGGCAGCGGTGGCCTGGGCCCGTGCCGCCGAGGGCATCGCCGCCGGCCGCATCGTCCTGTGGGGGAACTCGCTCGGCGGTGCCCATGCCGTCACCGTCGCGGCCGACGATCCGCAGATCGCAGCCGTCGTGGCGCAGATCCCGTTCAACGGCTTCCCGCGCCGCGTCGAAGGACGGTCGACGGCGCAGACGCTGCGCCTGCTCGCGGCCATCGTCGGGGACGCGCTGCGGGGCAGGCTCGGTCTGTCCGCGCGCTACATCCCGCTCGTCGCCGCGCCGGGTGAGCTGGCGATCACCAACGCGGCCGAGGCGGAAGACCACATCAACGCGCTCTCCGGCGGGGACACCGGCTGGCGCAACCTGGTAGCGCCCCGCGGCATCCTGCAGATGATGCGCTACCACCCGGCGCCGGCGGCCGCGCGGCTGACGGTGCCGCTACTGGTGTGCCTCGCGACCGACGACGCGGAGACGCCCGTGGAGCTGGGCCGCCGGCTCGCCGACCGCGCGCCGCGGGGCACCCTGAAGCTGTATCCGGGCACCCACTTCTCCTTCTACACCGACGCGCGGACCCGGCAGGCCGTCGCCGCGGACCAGATCGCTTTTCTGCACGACGTGCTCGCCCCGGCCGAGCAGGAGCACCGGCATCCCGGACACGCCTGACCTTCCTGAGAGTCACCGCAGCCGTCACGCGGGTGCGAACATCCACAAGCGATACTCCACCCGGACAGACGAGCGTCCCGAGGAGAGACAATGCTTCACGGCCGAGAGGCTGAGCAGGAGATGCTCGCAGGGTTGCGGCGTGACGTGGCGGGCGGCCGTTCCCGGGCCCTGGTCATCCGGGGCGAGGCCGGCATCGGCAAGTCGGCGCTGCTGGAGCATGCGGCGGCGAACACGCAGGCGCGCGTACTGCGGGTGGCCGGCGTCCAGTCCGAGGCCGACCTGCCGTTCGCGGCCCTGCACGTACTGCTGCGTCCCGCACTCGACCGGGTCGCGGCACTGCCACCGCAGCAGTCGGATGCCCTGCTGGGCGCGCTCGGGGTGGACGGCACCAACCGCGGGGACCGGTTCCTGGTCGGACTGGCGACGCTCAGCCTGCTCGTCGAGCTGTCGGCGACCACGCCGCTGGTGTGCCTGATCGACGACGCGCACTGGCTGGACGGCGAGTCGGCCGACGCGCTGCTGTTCGCCGCCCGGCGGCTCGACGCCGAACGGGTGGCCATGGTGTTCGCCACGCGCGAGTCCGAGGCGGACTTCTCCGGCCGCGGCCTGCCGGAGCTGCGGCTGGGACGGCTGGAACCCGACGCGGCCGGACGGGTCGTCGCCGATCACGCCGGGGACCTGCCACCGGCCGTGCGCGACCAGCTCGTCGCGGAAGCGCAGGGCAATCCGCTGGCGCTGGTGGAGCTGCCCTCGATGCTCACCGCCGAGCAGCGCCTGGGCGGCCACGCGCCGCTGGCGTTCTCGATCGGCACCGCGACGCCGGTTCTCGACCGGGTCTTCACCGGGTTCCGCGACCGAGTCGAGGCGCTGCCCGACGCCACCCGGGTCTGCCTGCTCGTGGCCGCCCTCGACGACCGCAGCGAGCTGGGCGTCCTGTCCACCGCGCTGGAACAGCTCGGCGCTTGCCTCGACGACTTCGCGGCCGCCGAACGGGCGGGACTGGTCCGCGTCGGTGTGTCGAGCGTGGCGTTCCGGCACCCGCTGGTGCGTACCGCGGTGGTGCTGGCCGCTGATGTGGCTGCCCGGATGGCCGCGCACCGGGCCCTGGCCGCGGCGGTCGACGACGACCGGCGCGCCTGGCATCTCGCGGCCGTCACCCCGTGCCCCGACGATGCCGTGGCCGGCCGGCTGGAGAACCTGGCGCTGCGCGCGCAGCGGCGCGGTGGGCAGGCGGCCGTGTCGGCGGCGTACGCCCGCGCGGCCGAACTGTCCGCCGACCCTGCCGAAGCCGCGCGCCGCTGGATCGCCGCGGCGTCGGCGGCTGTCGAAGCGGGACTGTGGCGGCGGGCCGGTCAACTGGTCGGCGAGGCCCGGCGGCGGTCCGTGCCGCTGGCGCCCGCCGTCCTGGCCGAGCTCGCGATGGTCCGGGCCAAGCTGGAGGCCGAGGCCGGGCGGCCGCTGGCAGCAGTGCGGCTGCTGCACGAGCCGGCGGCGAAGGTCACCGACCTGCCGATCGTGCTGTCGCTGCTCAGCGTCGCCGGCTACCTCGCCTGGTCGAGTGCGCGGCATCCCGACCAGCTCGCCCTGGCGCGCCGCACCGAGGAGCTGAGCCCGCCGGGCGACGGGCATGCCGCCGCGCTGCGCACCGTCAACAGCGCCTTCCGGCGGATACTCGAAGGCGACGCGGTGACCGCCCACGGCCTGCCGGAGCTGCCGGACGACATCACCTCCATGCCGGCTGAGCAGCGCATGATCGCCGTCCAGCACGCCATCGTCCGCGCCGACTTCCACCGCATGTCCGCCTATGCCGAGGCGATGGTCGAGGAGTGCCGCACCGAGGGACGGCTCGGCCGCCTGCCCCAGACTCTGACGGTCCGCGCCATCGCCGAACTCCTCGGTGGCCGGCACCGCAGCGCACGCGCCACCGCGGCGCAGGCCGCCGCCCTGGCCGCCGACGTCGGGCAACCCATGTGGTCCGGCTATCTCGCCGGCGTCCAGGCGTGGCTGGCCGCGGCCGCAGGAGCGGAGGCCGAGTGCCTGGCGTCGGGGGCGGACGCGCTGCGCGACGCCGAACGCCGGGCGTGGATGCCCGGCGGCTGCTGGGCCGAGTACGCGCGCGTGCTGCTCGACCTCGGTGCGGGCAGGTACGAGGCCGTTCTCGAACGGCTGGATCATGCGGCGGCAGGGCCCTCGCGGCACGCGTTCGTCTGGCGGTATGCGTGGCCCGACTACGTCGAGGCGGCTGTGCGCGCCGGCGAGCCCGACCGTGCGATGCCGCTGCTGAGCCGTTACGCCCAGTGGGCGAACGCCATCGGCCAGGACGGGCCGGGCGCCGTGCTGCACCGCGCCCGCGCGCTGCTGGCCGCCGACGACGAGGCCGACGCCCTCTACCGGCAAGCCCTGGACCTGCACAGCCGTGCCGGCCAGCCGTTCGACGAGGCACGGACCCGCCTGCTGTACGGGGAATGGCTGCGCCGTCAGCACCGCCGCACCGCAGCCCGGGCACAGCTCGAGGCCGCACACGAAGCCTTCGACGCCCTCGACGCGGCCGTGTGGTCGGCGCGGGCGGCGGCGGAGCTGCGCGCCACCGGCGTCTCGCTGCCCGACCGCGGCGGCGCCGACGACCTGCTGGCCGAGCTGACGCCGCAGGAACTCCAGGTGGTGCGCCTGGCGGCGGCCGGGGCTTCCAATCGCGAGATCGGCGGGCAGCTGTTCCTCAGTCCGCGGACTGTCGCCTCTCATCTCTACAAGGCGTTCCCGAAGCTGGGCGTCACGTCCCGCGCCGAACTGTCCCGGCTGGTGCCGCTCAGCCGGCCGGGCGCGTGAGCCGGCGGTAGATGATCGGCTGCGCCGCGATCCCGTTGGCCTTGAAGTTCGCCAGCACGAAGCTGCGGAAACTCGGCCGGAACAGCAGGCTCGGCAGGAACGTCGGCACCGTCGGCCAGCTCCCGTGGTTGATGATGCCGAAATCGGCGGGTTCGCCGTCCAGGGGACGCATCAGCGCCGAATTCGGCAACGACGTCTTCGCCTGGAACCAGCCCGCGGTGTACTCCCAGACCTTCAGCAGCGTGTCCCGATCTTCGGCGTAGAAGTAGTTGAACAGGAACGCGTGGTCCGGGCCGTGGTCGACGTCGCCGAGCCGGGCGGCGTTGCCCGCGACGACCTCGTGCAGACGCCGAGACCCGGCGCGCGCCGTGTGCGCCAGCTGCCGGTAGGCGGCGCTGTCGCGCAGTGCCAGCGCGTCGTCGACCGTGGCGGTGCGCACCAGCACGACGACGTCGAAGCGCGCCGGCTGTAGACCGCGGGCGGTCAGCAGCTCGGCGCCCTCGCCGGGCGCACGCAGGATCGCCCGGAACACGGTGACCTCCCGGGCGTCGAGTTCGGCGGCGGCCTCGTGCAGGCGTACGGCCAGGGACGTGTGCGCGGACGGGAAGTAGCCGCGCCACCGCCCGGCTTCGGCGGCGAGCATGAGAAAGCCGTCGTCGGTCGGGGGCAGCAGGCGGGCCTTGACGGCCAGTTCGTCGCGGATCAGCTTCATGGCGCAGACGCTAACGGCGCAGCGATCCGCCCCGCCTCTGTCGGATGACTGAATCGAACGCAGCACACATCAGTCATCCGACAGAGGCGAACGCAATCACGACCTTCATAGGGTCCGAGGTCATGAGCGCAGTCAACCGACCGGAGCCCTACTCCGCCATCGTCATGGCCGTCCTGGCCGCCGCCTTCGCCACCTGGGCACTGCTCACCGTGCCGCTGCAGGGGGCCGTCGTCCTCGCCGCCGCCGGCGTCCTGGCCTGGTCCGGCTGGATCGCCTTCAGCTACGCCCGCCCCGTGCGCTCGCGCCGGGTCATCGCCGTCTACCTGCTGGCGGTGGGCTTCCAGCTCATCCACATGGCCGAGGAGTACACCGGCGGCTTCCCCCACGAGATCGTCGAGCTGTTCGACTCCCCGCGTGACTGGCCGGAGAACGAGTTCCTGCTCGTCTTCGTCTTCGGGTTCGGCGCGCTCTACTTCTTCGCCGGGGCCGGCGCGCTCTACCAGATCCGCGTCGCGAACTTCTTCCTCTGGTGGTACGCCCTCGGCGCCGGCCTGCTCAACGGGGTCGCGCACTTCGTCTTCCCGGTCATCAAGGGCGGCTACTTCCCCGGCCTGTACACCGCCGGCGGGCACCTCGTCGTGAGCGCCCTGCTCATCTACTTCCTGATCCGCGAGAACCGCGAGCTCAGGGCCGCGGAGCAGCCCGGCTCAGCGGTGGCTCGTCCGGCTGCCTGATCGGTCGCGCCGAACGCCACCCCACCCGTCGACGTAAGGATCCCGCATGCCGAAAACCGTCCTGGTGACCGGCGCGTCCACCGGAATCGGCCGCGCCACCGTACTGCTGCTGGCCCGGGAGGGCTTCACCGTCTTCGCCGGTGTCCGCAAGGACGCCGACGCCGAAGCGCTGGGCCGCTCGGTCACCCCGATCAAGCTTGACGTCACCGATGCCGGACAGATCGCCACCGCGGCCGAGCGCGTCGGGCGACTCGACGCCCTGGTCAACAACGCCGGCATCGGGGTCACCGGGCCGGTCGAGTTCATACCGCTGGACGCGCTGCGCCGGCAGTACGAGGTCAACGTCTTCGGCCAGGTGGCCGTCACGCAGGCCATGCTGCCGATGCTGCGCGCCTCGCAGGGGCGGGTCGTCACCGTCGGCTCCGTGGGCAGCTGGATCACCCTGCCCTTCGGCGGCCCGCTGTGCTCCTCCAAGCACGCCATCCGCTCGCTCAACGACGCGCTGCGCATGGAGGTCAAACCATGGGGGATCCGCGCGGTGCTCATCGAACCCGGCTCGATCCACAGCGACGCCGTGGACAAGCTCGAAGACGAAGTCGCGCCCCGGCTGGAATCGATCGGGCCCGATGGCCGCCGACTCTACGGCGCCGCCTACCGGACCATGACGAGGGCCGGCCTCAGGGAGGAGCGCGCGGGCTCCAGCCCCGACGTGGTCGCCCGAGCCGTCCTGCACGCGCTGACGGCTCGCCGACCCCGCTCCCGCTATCCGGTCGGCAGGAAGTCACGGCTGATGAGCACCCTCGGCCGGATCGTTCCCCAGTACACCCTCGACGCCCTTCGCCTGCGGGCACTCGGCCTGTCTGAACGGAGCACCTCATGACCCGGCTGGCCGGAGCCGACGCGCTCCTCGCCCTCGACCCGCTGTTCGCGCAGCTCGCCGTCGGCGCGGGCCGCCATCTGTGACTTCCTGGACCGGTACGTCGACGTGCCGATTCTTGTGCTGGTCGACAACGCGAAGATCCAACGGGTCCACGCCGGGCGCATGAAGAGCGACGAGGAGGACATGCTCCAGGCACTCTCGAGGAGATGCCGCCAGCGCGGACGCAAATACCAGGCGATCGGTCTGGATCGTCCCGACATAACGGCGTATCTCAACGAGACCGCTGTCCGGGCCGTGTATCCGGACTTCGCCGGGTGGCGGACGGTGCTGGACTCGTTCCGCAAGCGGAAGTCACGTCCGAAGTTCAAGGAGTGGTTGAAGGAGAACTACGGGGTGCAGCCCGGCACGAGGAACGCGATCGACGAGATCCTTCGGGTCATGACCCGCGACGGCCTGGTGCCCGCCGGCGACCTTGCGGACAAGGTGAAGGGCATCCTCGCCGAGGCCACGGGCGCGACCGCCGCCCGACCGTGACGCCAGCCCGGGTGGCGGATTCAGCCGCCACCCGGCCACCACGACAAGCCGGTTGAGCTGCCCAAACGTCAGCGCACATTTGTCGTTCCCGAAAATATGTGCATATGCTCGTAATGAGCGGGCGGAAGCTCCGGACCATGCTCGGGCGGCCCGATCAAGATCAGATATGACGGGGACAACGAAAGGCCCACCATGATCAAGAATAATGTTCGTCGACTGAGCGCGGCCGCAGGCCTGGCCGTCGGCCTGCTCGCTGTGGGCTCGCTGGCCTCGGTTGCCGCCTTCGCCGGGACCGACGCGTCCGATACGCGGCATGACACAGAGATCTTTCAACTGATCGCCAAACAGACCCAGGCCGAAGCCATCGACCATGGCAAGAAGGGGCTCAGCCTCGGTGACGAGCGCACCGTCTTCGAGGACGTGTACCGCGACGGCAAGAAGATCGGCGACCACAGCGTCGTCTGCACATACGTCCACCTCGCCCCGGACGCCCTGCAGTGCGTGGGCACGTTCTCCCTGCCCGACGGGCAGATCAACGCCCAGGCGCTGCTGCATCTGCCGGCGGGTCCCTCGATCGACATCCCGATCAACGGCGGCAGCGGCGCGTACGGCACCGCCCATGGCTACGTCCACACAGTCCCCGCCGGAGAAACGGAACGGCACCTCACCTTCCACGTCACTCGTTGAGCGCCGGCCTCGACGTCAGATGCGGCACATACCAGTCATTTAATGCTGTTCCACTCGAATCGAGGTTAAGGTCGACTTCAGGGCTCGAAGGGCGGATCTGTGACGCACAAGCGCTGGTCCGTGCGGCTCCGCGAGCGAAACGGCGGGACGGGCCTGTGGTGGGGCCTCGTCGTGGTGCTGGTGATCGGGCTGGTCGTGGAGGGCGTCCGGGAACTCTCCCGCGGCGACCAGCCGTCGCAGCTGCCGGTCGCCGACGACTGGCTCAGCGCGGGGCTCATCCTGATCTCGAGCGTGATGTGTGCCTGGGGCGCGCGTCGCAGATCCGCCGGCCCGGCCCGGGCGGCGTGGTGGTGCTTCGCCGCGGCGCTGCTGCTGTTCGCCCTCGCCGTCATCACCGAGCGTGTCATGTATTCCGTCAGCGATGACGTGCCCTCCCCGAACCCCACCGACCTGCTCTACCTGAGCACGTATCCGCTGTTCATGGCGGGCCTCGTGTTCATGGTCCGGGCCAGGGTGTTCGACGTCCCCTGGCACCGGTGGCTCGACGGCTTCGTCCTTGTCCTCATCGTGGCGACCCCGGGCGTGCTGCTGCTCATCGGACCCGTGGTGGAGAACGCACCGATCGATCCGCTGGGCAAGATCGTCACCGTGGCCTACCCGCTCGGCGACGTGCTGCTGGTCGGCGCGCTGCTCGGCACCCTGCCGCTGATGTCCTGGCGACTGGTGGGCAGCTGGCCGTGGGTGGGGGCCGGGCTGGTCTGCCTGACCGTCGCCGACGCCGCCTACAGCCTCAACGCGGCCGACGTCATGGCCCACAACGCACCCTACGACTTCCTCTGGAGCGCGGGCGCACTCGCGTTCGCGGTCGGCGCCACCCAGCTGCCGTCGACGACCCGACCCTCGCGGGAGATCACCGGTTGGCCCGCGATCGCGCTGCCGCTGGGGGCCTCGCTGTTCGCCGTCGCCACCCAGATCTACGGCTACTTCCGGCCGCTGCCCGACGGCGAACGCCTGCTGACCATCGCCGTCCTCGTCATCGGCATCGCCCAGATCATCGTGTCCCGGCCCCGCCCCGAGGGGGAACGGGATGGGACCGGACCCCGATCAGACGGCTGAGACCGAGGCGGCGTGGTGCGGCGACGGTCGGGTCCCGGTTCAGACGTGACAGGTGCCGGTTGCCTCGTCCGCGCTGCGGATCAGCTGCTCGCAGGAGGAAGAGCGACCTGGGCGACGAGGAACTTCGGGGCCATCTCGCAGTAGCTGTCGGTGATCAGTTCGGCGACCTCGGTCCAGTCGGTGTGGTCGCCGAGGACGGCGGCCGCGACATTGGGGCCCCACGGGGCGCGGAAGAACGGGAAGCCGCGGATGGTCAGGCTGAGCAGGTCGTCGACGGGTACGCGAAACGTCAGCACGGTCGGCGCCTCGCCGGCGATCAGGTGCTCGGCGTAGACCGGGAACCGTTCCGGGTCCGGCGTGTAGACGTGGGCGATCGTCCGGGTGCGGATCCGCCAGCGGACGCCGATCCAGGCCGGTTCCTCGTACGCGTCGGGCAACCGGCGGCAGATCGGTCGCAGCCGGTCCAGGATCTCCGGTGGCACGTCTCCAGGGCCGGACATGGGCTGACAGTAACGGTTGCCGGCGATCTTCGCGCGCCGGTCCCGCTCGTCGCGAGCCGGAGATGCCGGGCCAGGTCGATCATGGGCGGCTGCGGGCACGGTTCGATCCCGTGATGCGGGCGTTCCGGCTGGGAAGGTGGCTGATTTGAGGATTAATCGTGATAATTGCAGCCATGAAATTTTCGGGGGTGCTCGGTCGCGCGGGCCGGCGATTGCTGGCCGCGGGTGTTGTGCTCACCGTGGCGACGGGTGCCCTCGTGGGCTGCGGAAAATCAGACGAAAAAGATGAACCGCCGTCCGTGCGGCTTGGCGCCCTGCTCCCGCTGAGCGGGTACTTCGCCCCTACCGGCCAGCCGATGGCCGACGCCTACCGCATGGCGATCAAGGAGGCCAACGAGGCGGGCGGAGTGCTGGGACGCCAGGTGGAGATCGTCTTCGGCGATGACGCGTGCGACCCGGCTGCGGCGGTGGTCGGCGCCAACCAGCTCGTCGGCGAGGACATCACGGTCTCGGTGGGCGGTGGGTGCAGCGTGGCAGCCGTACCGAGCCTCAAGATCTTCGAGGCGGCGGGAATACCGATGATCATTCCGGCCGCCAACTCCACGGATCTGCTCGCGCCGGGGTACGACAGCGTCTTCCTGCTCGCCGGAACCACCAGGCTGGAGGCGAAACGGGCTGTCGAGGTCATGGGCAAGCTCGGCGTCCGGCGCGTGGCCGTCGTGGATGACGGGACGAGCTTCTCCGACACCCTGGCGGCGGAGACGAGCATGTTCGTCAGGGAGAACGACAACGGGACGACGTTCACCGGGCGACAGCGGGTCAGCCAGGGCGCGACGAGCTATCCCAGGGTCGTCGCCACCGTGCTGCAGCAGCGGGCGGACATGGTCTTCTACACCGGCTACTACGCCGAGGCCGCCAAGCTGATCCGGGACCTGCGCGCCGCTCACTACACCGGCAAGATCCTGCTCGCTGACGCGGGAACGGACCCGGCCCTGCTCAATCAGATCACCCCGGCCGAGGCGGAGGGGCTCTACGGCCTTTCGCTGCCCGTGGCCAAGTTCATGCCGCAGGCGGCGGAGTGGGCCGCGAAGTATCGCGCGGCCTACCACAAGGAGCCGGGACCGTTCACCATGCAGGCGTACGACGCCGCCCGGCTCGCGATCAACGCGATCGGCCGCGCCGGCACCCTGGACCGGGAGGCCGTCCGGAAGGCGATCGCCGACACCGAGCCGGGCGACATCCGGCTCCTGTCCGGACCGGCCGAATTCCAACCGGACGGTACGCAGGTGAACCCGACCTTCCTGCTGCTGCAGGCCCACAACGGAGTGTTCGTGCTGGCCGGCTAGCCACGCAGGACGGCCTCACCACGGGTGGAGCGGTATAGGGCGGCCTTCCCGCAGGTAGGACAACGCCCACCGCGCCTCCTGCCGCAGGAGTGGGGTGAGGCGCGGCTCTTCCAGGAACGCCTCGTACAAGGTTGTGCCTCGGCCGGGATCCGCGTCGGCGACACAGCGGATCGCCGCACTGCGTACCACGAGATTCTTATCGGCGAGCGCCTGCTCGACCGCCTCCCGGCTCGCCGGGCCGCTGTGCTTGGCCAGTGCCCTGACGGCGTTGACGCGGTGCAGGAAGTCCTTGTGCCGAGCCTGCTCGCAGAGGATCTGCGTAGCGCGGGGGTCGTCGACGTCGCCGAGGATCAGGATCTCCGTGGTGCCGACGCGGCTCGGCAGCTGGGCGAGGAACTCCTCTGGCGCGACCGAGGCGGCGATGTGCAGGGCGGCCGACCAGCAGTCGACCAGCTCCCGGCCGGTGGCTTTCGTGACCAGGTTCGCCCTGGCCCTGCCGTAGTAGAGGTCGAAGACACGTTTCGCGCCGGTGGGCCCGGCAGCGATCAGGGCTTCGTCGGCCCCCGGCTCCCAGTCGAGAACCCTGGCGATCACGGCGTCGAGACCATCATCCATCGGCTCATGATGCCATTGATCTTGTCGGCCGCACCGGGTCCGGTGACACGGGACGGCATCTGATATTCGCGGTCTGCGGCTCTGCGCCTCCGCTATCGTCGCGGCCGAGGTGATCGGACATGGGGCTGGATTTCGCGTACGTCGTCGTGGTGCCGCCGGAGCGAGCGGCGGACCTGCTGCGCCACGTCGCCGCAGCCTCGCGCGACGGTCTGGGGGAGACGACGACGGTGCTGGTCGGCGGTGAGCGGATCGACCTCCCGTGCACCAGCGGTTACGTGTCGGGCCGGACCCTGGTGGTCGACGACTCGCCGCGGCGGCACCCCGACTTCTGGCTCGACCTGTCGTTGCGCTTTCCCGTGGACGACATGGTCGCCGACTACCTTGCCGACAGCCCGCGGGCCGACGGCCACGTCGGCCTGATCTACGCGGGGTTGTCGGCTGCCGACTGGTGCAAGCGGGGTCACCTGGCCTTCTCCTTCACTGCGGCGACGACGCGGATGAGTGTGCTGTTCCGCGACTCGGCCGCGATCCGCGGCTGGTTCGCCGACCTGGCGATCCGGTCGGGCGCGGCGGTGTGCCTGCTGGACGTGGAGGAGGAGCGGGACTGGCTGGTGATGGCGAACGGCACGCCGACGTTCACGCAGCTGTCCTGGTCCCACAACTACCTGGGCTACCACGGCTTGGCGGCTGGTGACCCGCTGCCGGGCCTCGTGCTGTAGCGGGTCGTGGCGGCGCTGTCAGCTCGGCAGCCGTACGGACGCAGACTCGGCGATCGCGTCCAGCCAGGCCGCAGCCTGGTGCGGGTCCGGGCTGGTGAGGCCGTACAGGTCGGTGACCGCGCGGGCGGCGGCGACCCAGTCCCCGTCGCGCAGCGCGGTGCAGGTGCGGGCGGCGGCGTAGTCCCACCAGGCCTGCCGGTCGGCGGGCGGCTGGGGCCAGCCGGTCTCGAAGCGGGTCAGCCGCCGGTATGCCGCGTCGCATGCGCTGCGCAGCCACGCCTGCTCGGCCGACGACACCTGCGCGCCGGCGGCCGCGATGGCCAGCGGCCGCCGCCACGAGGTGGGCAGCAGTTCCTCGTCGACGGCGCGCAGCGCCCGCACCACGACGTCGCGCCGGGTGTCGTCGTCCGCTTCGTGGAGGCGCCGGGCGGCCCAGCCGAGCCGGGCGAACACGTCGGCGTCGGGGAACGGCACCCACGCGTCGAGCTCGCTGAACGCGTGGGCGAGGTCGGCGTGGGCTCCGGCGGCGCCGAGCGCGACGGCCTGCCGTACGCCGATGGTCTGCCCTCGGGTCAGCAGCCCGGCGGCAGGGGTCAGCTGGACCCGCTGGTGCGGGGCCGACCGGGGATGGAATCCCTGGTCAGGGCCCCAGCACCAGCGGTCGGGCCGCGCGGCATGGGGGATCAGCCGGCCGAGCGGGCCCGTCGACGGCACCGGCGGACAGCGGTGGGCAACACAGTCACTGGTCAGCTGGTTCGTCGATCCGGTCATGGGGGCACCCCTATCGGGACTGGGCGGCGGCGAAGGGGATCTTCGGCAGTTCGCGGGCCGGGTCGCCGGCCGGGTGCGTCCACAGGCCGCGGTCGCGCAGGATCGGCAGCACGCCCTCGCCGAACCAGTACGCCTCTTCGACGTGCGGGTGTCCGGAGAGGATGAATTCGCTGATGCCGAGGTCGGCGTACTCGGCGATGCGGTCGGCGATCTCGGTGTGGCTGCCGACGAGGGCGGTGCCCGCGCCGCCGCGGACCAGGCCGACGCCGGCCCACAGGTTCGGCGCGATCTGCAGGTCGTCGCGCTTGCCGCCGTGCAGGGCGAGCATGCGCTTCTGCCCTTCGGATTCGCTGCGGGCCAGCCCGGCCTGCACGGCGGCGATGTCGTCGTCGCTGATGCCGTCGAGCAGTTTGCGGGCCTGGGCCCAGGCTTCGTCGGCGGTGTCGCGGGCGATGACGTGCAGCCGGATGCCGTAGCGCAGCTCGCGGCCCTCGTCGGCGGCGAGTTTGCGGATCCAGTCGAGCTTGCCGGCGACCTGGGCGGGGGGTTCGCCCCAGGTGAGGTACACGTCGGCGTGTCTGGCGGCGACGGGGCCGGCGGCCTTCGAGGAGCCGCCGAAGTAGACGGGCGGCACCGGGTCGGGCAGCCGGGGGAGGGTCGCGCCTTCGATGCGGTGGTGCTCGCCGGTGAAGTCGACGCTGCCGCCGCGCCACAGCGAGCGTGCGACGTGCAGGAACTCGTCGGCGCGGGCGTAGCGGGCGTCCTTGTCGAGCCAGTCGCCGTACGCGCGCTGCTCGTGGCTCTCGCCGCCGACGACGACGTTGAGCAGGAGCCTGCCGCCGGAGTGGCGCTGGAAGGTGGCGGCCATCTGCGCGGCCAGGGTCGGTGACAGCAGGCCGGGGCGGAACGCGACGAGGAACTTGAGCCGCTCGGTGACCTCGGTGAGCATGGCCGTGGTCAGCCAGGCGTCCTCGCACCAGCCGCCGGTCGGGGTGAGCGCGCCGGCGAAGCCCAGCTGCTCGGCGGTGCGGGCGATCTGGCCGAGGTAGGCCAGGGTCGCCGGGCGTGCGCCGCCGGCCACGCCCGCGGGCAGGCCGTGGCCGCCGCCGACGATGAACCGGCTGTCGCCGTAGGTGGGCAGGAACCAGTGGAAGGTGAGGCTCATGTGCGGTCTCCGTGCTGTTCCGGGCGGGTCGTGATCGGATGTTGACATGTGCAGGTGGGCAGGCACAATCCATCGAACGAATAATTCATATTAACTCTATGGGATATATCGAATAACTATGTGATCTGGGCCACAGATCTCTGGACCGTCCCGCCACGACGCTCCTACGGTCCCTAGCCATGAAGCGGAGTCCGCGCCCTACTCGTCGCCAGCTGGACACGCCGGCCGGCTGAGGAGGAACCCATGCCCTCGATCCTCGCGATCTCCGGATCGCCGTCGCCCACCTCGAAGACCGCGCGCGTGCTGCGGCACGTCACCGACAATCTGCCCGGCTCCGGCGCGTACGAGGTGAGCCACCTCGCGGTGCGGGACGTGCCCGCCGAGGCGCTAGCCGGCGCGGACGTGCGCCACCCGGCGATCCTGGCGGTCGCCTCGGCGATCGCGGCCGCCGACGGCGTCATCGTCGCGACACCCGTGTACAAGGCCGCCTACAGCGGCATCCTCAAGTCGCTGCTGGACCTGCTGCCGCAGTACGCGCTGGCGGGAAAGGTGGTCCTGCCGCTGGCCACCGGCGGCACCCCGGCGCACGTGCTGGCCATCGATTACGCGCTGCGGCCGGTGCTGTCGAGCATGGGCGCGACGCACATCGTGGCCGGCTGTTTCATTCACGACAAGACCATCGTCGACACCGACGGCGGGGGCGTGCTGCTCGACGCGACCGGACAGGCGTTCCTGGACGCGGTCGTCACCGGTTTCACCGACGCGCTGGCCGTGCGCTCCCTGCAGGCCGCATGAACGTCACCCCGCCGCGGTAATGCCTCGCCGCGGCGAAGGCCACATGCCATGGTGGAGGGGCGGGCGTACACCCTCGGTTGCCTGACGCGGGTGTGGCGTCCGCTCCGCCCCCACCCCTGGAGCGTGATGTCAGCGCCAGCGCAGTCAGCGTTCCCGCGATACCCGGCCCCGAAATCGACCATCGATCCCGATCAGAGCAGGTCCTGGCTGCGGCGCGCGCTGCCGGTGGTGCTGGCGCACCGCCGGCTGTTGCTGACCTCGCTCGGCCTGTCGCTGGTGGGCCTGCTGGTGCAGGTGCAGATCCCGAACGTGATGCGGCTGGGCATCGACGACGCGCTGACCGCGCGCACCGCGAGCCTCACCGGCTACGTGTGGTGGCTGGCCGGGCTCGCCGTGGCCGCGGGCGTGGTCAACTACCTGGCCCGCCGGTACCTGCTGCGCACCGCGTACGAGATCGAGTACGACCTGCGCAACATCATGTACTCGCACCTGATCCGGATGCCGTTCGGCTTCTACGACCGGGTGCAGACCGGCGAGCTGATGTCGCGGTCCAGTTCGGACATCCGCGCGGTGCAGATGTACCTGGCGTTCGGGCCGTCGATCCTGGTGCAGTGCCTGATCGCGGTGTTCGCGTTCGCGCTGATGGTGTCGATCGACCCGCTGCTGGCGGTGGTCGCGATGGCCACCATGCCGGTGATCGCGCTGCTGGGCGTGTGGATGCGCAGGGCGATCTTCCCGGTGTCGTGGCTGATCCAGTCGCGGCTGGCGCAGGTCGCCACGGTCGTCGACGAGAACATCAACGGGGTGCGCATCGTCAAGGCGTTCGCCGGCGAGCAGCGGCAGGTGAGCCTGTTGGCGTCGGCGGCCGACCGGGTGCGCTGGGCGTACCGGCGCGACGCGTGGATCCGCAGCCGCTGGTCGCCGACGCTGGAGAACCTGCCGCGGCTGGGCCTGGCGCTGGTGCTGCTGTGCGGCGGCTGGATGGTGATCGAGGGGCGGACGTCGGTCGGCGCGATCGTCGCGTTCAACTCGTACGTGCTGATGCTGCAGCCGCCGTTCCGCATGCTCGGCATGATGATCATGATGGGGCAGCGGGCGGCCGCCTCCGCGCAGCGCATCTACGAGGTCCTCGACACCCGCAGCGAGATCACCGAACGGGCCGACCCGGTGCGTACGCGGATCCGGGGCGAGGTCGAGTTCGACGGGGTCGAGTTCGCGTACCCCGACGGCACCGTCGCGCTGCGGGGCCTGGACCTGCATGTCCCCGTCGGGACGACGGTCGCCGTGGTCGGGCGCACCGGCTCGGGAAAGTCCACGGTGGGGCGGCTGCTGGCCCGCTACTACGACACCACCGCCGGCGCCGTCCGCGTCGACGGCCGGGACGTGCGCGAATACGCCCTGGACAGCTTGCGCGACCAGATCGGCATCGTGCCCGACGAGCCGTTCCTGTTCTCGCTGTCCATCCGCGACAACATCGCGTTCGGCCGGCCGGACGCCGAACTCGCCGACGTCGTCGCCGCCGCCGAGGCGGCCGGGGCCGACGGCTTCGTGCGGGCGCTGCCCGAGGGCTACGACACGGTGATCGGCGAGCGCGGGTACACCCTGTCGGGCGGGCAGCGCCAGCGCGTCGCCATCGCCCGCGCGCTGCTGGTCAACCCGCCGGTCCTGGTCCTGGACGACGCCACCAGCGCCGTGGACGTGCACGTCGAGCAGCGCATCCACGCCGCGCTGCGCGACCTGCTCCAGGATCGCACCACGATCATCGTCGCGCACCGGCTGTCCACCATCGCGCTGGCCGACACGGTAGTGCTGATCGACGACGGCCGTGTCGCCGCCCAGGGCACCCACGGGGAGCTGCTGGCGGGGGAGCCCCGCTACCGGGACGTGCTGGCGACCATGCACACGACCGCCGCGCACATGGACGAGCAGGTGGTCGCATGAGCGAGCGCCGCGACCGAATCAGCAGGCTGGGACATGCCGCCGACGAGCGCAGCGAGGAGAAGGCATGAGCATGTTCGGGGGCGGGTTCGGCGGGCCGGGCGGGGGACCGGGCAGCGGACCGATCGGCGGGCTCAGTGCCGTCGGGGCCGGTCGCGGGACCCGGCGTACCGGGGACACGCTGCCGTTCGCGGGGGTGCCCGACGAGCTGGCCGTGGGCGTCCGGCGGCTGGAGGAGACCGAGCCCGACCACGGGGTGCCTGCCGACCGGTTCGGGCACCGCCCGCCGGGCGGGCCGCCGCTGAGCCTGCTGTCGCTGCTGACCCGCCGCCGCGGCGTGTTCCTGGCGGTGTGCGTGACCATCCTGGCCGAGACGCTGCTGCTGCAGGCGGGGCCGCTGCTCGTGCAGGTCGGCATCGACCACGGCATCGTCGCCCGGGACCTGCCGGTGCTGCTGTGGTCGGCGGGGGCGTTCACGGTCGCGGTGCTGGCCGGCTGGGCCACCACGACCGCGCGCATGCGCCAGACCGGCGCGCTGGCCGCCGACGCGATGCGCGACCTGCGGGTACGTGTCTTCGCGCACCTGCAGCGGCTGTCCATGGACTACTACACCAACGAGAAGGCCGGGGTCATCATGACCCGGATGTCGTCGGACATCGAGTCGCTGCAGCAGTTGTTGCAGGAAGGCCTGGCCCAGTTCGCGGTGCAGGGGCTGACCATGGTCGTGGTGACCGCGGTGCTGTTCCACTACGACGCCGGGCTGGCCGCGGTCACGCTGCTGCTGGTCGTTCCGGCGCTGTTCGCGGCGTCGGTGTGGTTCCGGCGGGCCTCCGACACCGGGTACGCCCGCCAGCGTGACGCCATCGCGGCGATGTTCACGGACCTGGCCGAGAGCCTGCACGGGGTGCGGGTGGTCACCGCGTACCACCGCGAGGACCGCAACATCGCCCAGCACCGCACCGTCGTCGGCCGTTACCGCGACGCCAACGACTTCACCGGCCACATCAGCGCGATCTACGGCCCGGGGACCTCGGTCATCGGCCTGGTCGGCATGGCGCTGCTGCTGCTCATCGGCGGGCGGATGGTGCTGCGCGGGGAGCTGAGCATCGGCGAGCTGACCGCGTTCGTGCTCTACCTCAACGCGTTCTTCGCCCCGGTGCAGCAGCTGGTCCAGCTGTACACGAACTACCAGCAGAGCCGGGCCGCGGTGCTGAAGCTGCGCGGGCTGCTGGGGCAGGCGCCCACGGTGCCCGAGCGCGCCGACCCGGTCGAGCTGCCGCCGGTGACCGGCGGGATCGTGTTCGAGCGGGTCGTGTTCGGGTACGACCCGGCGCGGCCGGTGCTGCGCGGGGTGGATCTGCGCATCGAGCCGGGGGAGACGATCGCCTGTGTGGGCCCGACCGGTGCGGGCAAGTCGACGCTGGCGAAGCTGGTCACCCGGCTGCACGACCCCGACTCCGGCCGGGTCCTGATCGACGGCCACGATCTGCGCGACGTCAGCCTGGCCTCGCTGCGCCGCCAGATCGGGGTGGTGCCGCAGGAGCCGTTCATGTTCGCCGGGTCGATCCGCGACAACGTCGCGTTCGCCCGGCCGGGGGCGAGCGAGGCCGAGATCTGGGCGGCGATCGACGCGGTCGGCCTGCGGGACCTGGTCGAACGCACCGACGCCGGGCTCGACGCTCCGCTGCACGAGCGCGGCCAGTCGGTGTCCTCGGGGCAGCGGCAGCTGCTGGCCCTGGCCAGGGCGTTCCTCGCGCAGCCGCGGGTGGTGGTGCTCGACGAGGCGACCTCGAACCTGGACCTGCGTTCGGAGCTGCGCGTGGAGCAGGCCCTGGACCGGCTGCTGGAAGGGCGGACGGCGCTGCTCATCGCGCACCGGCTGTCGACGGCGATGCGGGCCGACCGGATCGTGGTGCTCGACGAGTCGGGTGTCGTCGAGATCGGGTCGCACGCCGAGCTGCTGGCCGCCGAGGGCCGGTACGCGGACATGTTCGCGACCTGGTCCCGGCAGCACTGAGATTATTCCTATAATTCCCATAGGAGATAGTGACTTAACGTCTTCGCGCTGCTAGCGTCGGGGGTATGAGCGCACAGCGATGTCGACGGTGACGCCCACCGCCACCGTCACCCCCGCCCGAGAGGCACCCCCATGACGCTCACCGCCCTGCCCCCGACCGTCTCCGACGACCTGCCCGACACCGCCGTCGCCGGTGTCGAACTGCACCGCTACCTCGGCCTGCTGCGCCGGCACGCCACCACGGTCGCCGTGGTGACCGCCCCGGGCCGGCACGGCGGCCCGCCGGTCGGGTTCACCGCCACCTCGTTCACGTCCGTCTCGCTGCGGCCCCAGCTGGTGTCGTTCTGCCTCGACCGCGACTCGTCCAGCTGGCCCACCGTCGCCCAGGCCCGCCACGTCGCCATCCACCTGCTCGCCGACGGCCAGGAGGAACTGGCCCGCACCTTCGCCGCGCGCGGCGTCGACCGTTTCGCCGACACCAGCCTGTGGCGGCACGGCCCCTACGGCACACCGCTGCTGCACGGCGTGCTCGCCCTGCTGATCTGCGAGGTCGTGCAGCGCGTGCCGGCCGGTGACCACGCGATCGTGCTCGGCCGTCCGGTCAGCGCCGAACACCGGCCCGGCGAGCCGCTGCTGCACCACATGGGCGGGTACACCGCGCTGGCCCACTGACCGCGACGCTGCCCCGGGCGTCCGTTGTGGATAATGGCGCCCGGGGTCGTAGCGCAGCAGTCGTCGCGCCCGCCTGCACAGCGGGAGGACGCCGGTGCGAATCCGGCCGGCCCCACACCTCTGGCGCGGAAATCCGTGGCCCCATATGCGCGAGGCGCCTACCGGTGCCAGGGCGGCGGGTCGAGCGACCCGGCGGCGATGAGGGCGCGTGACTCGGCGTCGTTGCGGTATCGCACCGGGATGACCGCCAGCGGGAGCGCCTCGCCGGTGTCGGCCCGCCGCGCCCTGACCGGCCTCACCAGCGGTCGGGGACCGGGTCCGCGGCTGATCCACTCCGACAGCGGCACGTCGACGTCGCCGGACGGATGGCCGATCGTCACGATGACGTCCGCCGGATCGGGTAGACCGTCTGCTTCCACGCGGGTCAATGTAGCGCGGACTGTTCCGTGGCAGCCCGGCAGTGAATCACCAGCAACGCCATTTCGCGGCACGTCGGGAATTGGGCCAGGTCTGGTGGATTCGCCTGCGTCCGTATGCTCGCCGGCCGGGTCATTCGAAGTAGCGGCTACGGCGGGTGGGTGTAACGCAGTCATGCACAGGCAGCGATGCCATCGCTGTACAGCAGCCAAGTGCGGCGACGGCACCGTTCGCTGGTAGCCATCGCTGACCCCCGACGATCGGCTGACCTCATCAACGCCGTCGCCAACCGCCTAGCGGCAAGTCGGAGGGTAGGGGCGGCTTCGTGCCAAGAGCAGGTGGAAGCCGCACAGCGATGGGTACAGACAACCCATCCAGCCCGACTCCGACGCCATACGTCTTTTCGCTTCGTGCTGCTGGGTCGGGTCGACTCTCCAACCAGGGGTCCCATACTGATCGGGGTGCCTGCTTGTCGCGGACGACGAACAGTTCACGCCGTGACGCCCAGCCTCTCCAGCAGGTGGCGGCGCAGTGCGCCGAACCCGGGGTCGTCAGGTGTGCGCGGGTGGGTCAGCGGGACCGGGGCGTCCTCGACCAGGCGGCCGCCTTCCAGCACGAGGGTGCGGTCGGCGAGCAGCAGCGCCTCGTCCACGTCGTGGGTGACCAGCAGTGCCGCGAAGCCGTGCTGCTCGCGCAGCCGGATGAACAGCTGCTGCATGCGCAGCCGGGTCAGCGCGTCCAGGGCCCCGAACGGCTCGTCGAGCAGCAGCAGCTCCGGCTCGCGTACCAGCGCGCGGGCGACCGCGACGCGTTGCGCCTGCCCGCCGGACAGCTCCGCCGGCCACGCGGTGTCGCGATCGGGCAGCCCGACCTCGGCCAGCGCCGCCCGCGCCCGGGAACGTACGTCCGGGCCGGTCAGCCCGAGCGCGACGTTGTCGATGACACGTTTCCAGGGCAGGAGCCGGTGCTCCTGGAACACCACCGCCTGGTGTGGTGGCCGCCGTACGGTCCCGCCCGCGTCGGGGTCGAGCCCGGCGAGGATGCGGAGCAGGGTGCTCTTGCCCGAGCCGCTGCCGCCGAGCAGCGCGACCACCTCGCCGGGCGCGATGGTCAGGTCGACGCCGTCGAGCACGACGGTCGCGCCGAACGAGCGCCGGACGCCGCCGGCGGTCAGCACCGTGTTCAGGTCGCCTTCAGTCCGCGTCGCCATGACAGCGTCCTCCTCTCCGCGATGCGCAGCAGCAGATCCGACAGCAGGCCCAGCAGCGCGTACACGAGCAGGCCGAGCAGCACCACGTCGGTCTGCGCGAACTCGCGGGCCTCCATCATCAGGAAGCCGATGCCGGTCTGCGCGTTGACCTGCTCGCCGACGACGAGGCTCAGCCAGGCCGCGCCGATGGCCAGGCGCAGCCCGAGGAACAGCGACGGCAGCGCGCCGGGCAGCACCACGTGCCGCAGCCGGGCGAGGTGGCCGAGTCCGCAGGTGCGCGCGGCTTCGACGAGCCGCTCGTCGATGTCGCGGATACCGGCGTAGGTGTTGAAGTAGATCGGGAAGAAGCTGCCGAGGGCGACCAGCGTGACCTTCAGCTCCTCGCCGATGCCGACCCAGATGATCAGCAGCGGGACCAGGCCCAGGTGGGGCAGCATGCGGGCCATCTGCACGGGCGGGTCGACGAGGTCGTCGCCGGTGCGCAGCAGGCCCGCGAGCGCGCCGAGCAGCAGTGCGAGCCCGCCGCCGACGGCCAGGCCGATCGCCGCGCGCTGCAGGGAGTCGAGCAGGTGCACGGCGAGCGTGCCGTCGCCGGCCAGCCGCCACCCGGTGCGCAGCACCGCGCTCGGTGCGGGCAGTTTCTCCGGCGGCAGCAGGCCCGTCCGCGCGGCGGCCTCCCAGGTGGCGAGCAGCGCGACCGGGCTCACCAGGCGCAGCACCCGGCGGCCGGAACGCGGTCGGTCGGCTCGGCCCGGTGCGGCCGTTCCGGCTGGTGTGGTGCGGACGGCGGCCGGGGCCGCCGTCCGCGGTGCGGCTGTCATCGCAGGGACTCGGCGAAGCGGCTGTCGATGCGGGACTTGATGTCGATCTTCTCGGGGATCAGCTGGAGCGCGGCGAAGCCGTCGGCGATGGCCTGCAGCTCGTCGCCGATCTCCGGGGTGACCGCGGCGAGCGGCTGAGCGCTGCGCTCCAGCGCGCGGGTGGTGACGTCGAGCGGGATCTTCAGCTCCGGCGCGAGAATCGCGGCGCGTTCGGCCGGGTTGGCGATGCCCCAGTCGGTGACCGTGCGGTACTGCTTCAGGAACTCGCCGAGCTGGTCGGTCTTCTGCTCCAGGGCGGTCGGGTCGACGAGCAGGTACTCGCGGTTGCTCGCCAGGCCGGTGGCGTCTTCCAGGACGGCGACGCCGGGCTGCTCGGCCAGCGCGAAGTAGGGGTCCCAGATGATCCAGGCGTCGACCTGGTCGCCGTCGAAGGCCGGTCGCGCCTCGGCGGGCTTGAGGTATTTGACGTCGATGTCCGTGATTTTGAGGTTGTGCTTCTCCAGCAGCTTCACCAGCAGCCAGTTGACGTTGGAGCCCTTGTTCAGCGCGACCTTCTTGCCCTTGAGGTCGGCGAAGGTCTTGAACCCCCTGGCCTGCTTGACGAGCACGGCCTCGCCCTTGGGTACCGGGGCGGAGGTGCCGATGATCTTGAAGGCGATCTTCCCGGCGGCGGCGAAGATCGGCGGGGCCTCGCCGGTCTGTCCGATGTCGATCGCCTTGCCCTTGAGGCCTTCGGTGAGGGCGGGTCCGCTCTCGAACAGCGACCAGGTGGCCTTGGGGTCGGCGGCGTTGCGCGCCTTGACCAGGCTGAGCCCGCCGAAGCGCTGGTAGCCGATGCGCAGCGGCTGGCCGGCGGCAGCCGGTTCGTCGCCGCCGCAGGCCGACAGCAGGGTCGCGGACAGGGGTGCCGCGGCGAGCGCCGCCAGCAGCGAGCGGCGGGAAAGGTGGGCGTGCATGGGTTGTCTCCTGAAGGGTGGGAGCCGTGTCTCGTCGCCGATGACGGGAAGCGTGCCCGGTCGTGCGGAGTGCCGTGGCCGCCCGCACGCGGTGGCGAAAGGCTATCAACCCCATAGGATTTATGGGAATAGTGTCTGACCTGGATCGGAGCCGACAGGCATGGTTTACATAGGCCGAAGGGCCGCCCCTGTCCGACGAGACAGGAGCGGCCCTCACGATTTTCGGCCGGTTACCAGCGCTGGCGGCGCGGGGCCGCGTCGCGATCGCGGTCACGGCGGGCGCTGACCCGCTTGCCCTTGATCGTCGCGTTGCGCAGCGCCTGGATCACGTCGTCGGCGGCGTCCGCCGGGACCTCGACCAGCGAGAACCGGTCGGCGATCTCGATCGCGCCGATGTCGCGCCCCGGCAGCCCCGCCTCACCGGCGATCGCGCCCACCAGATCCTGCGGGCGTACGCCGTTGCGCCGGCCCAGGCCGATGAACAGCTTGACCGCGCCCGCCGCGGGGCCGCGCGAACCGCCGCGGCGGCCGTCGGCCTGGCCGGGGCGCTCGCGCCGCTCGACGGGCTCGGCGATGTCCGGGATGACCTCGTCGTCGGGGGCGTTGCCCATGGCCTCGTGCGCGACCTTCACCGCGGCCAGGGCCACCTCGACGATGTCGTACTCGTCGGCCAGGCTCTCCACGACGACGCGGAACCGGTCCAGGTCGTCCTCTTCCAGCAGGCTCTCGTGCACCGCGGCCCGGGTCATCTCCAGCCGGCGCGCGTGCAGGTCGGCGACGCTGGGGATCTTCTCCATCGTGATGCGCTGCCGGGTGACCCGCTCGATCGCCTTGAGCATGCGGTGCTCGCGCGGCTCGGCCAGGGTCACCGCGACACCCTCCCGACCGGCCCGGCCGACCCGGCCGATCCGGTGCACGTACGCCTCGGGAGCCGACGGCACGTCGTAATTGATCACGTGGGTGAGCTGCTCGATGTCCAGGCCACGAGCGGCGACGTCGGTGGCGACCAGCAGGTCGGCCGTGCCGGCGCGCAGCCGGCCCATCACCCGGTCGCGCTGCTCCTGGCTCATGCCGCCGTGCAGCGCCTCGGCCCGGTAACCGCGGCCGTTCATGGTCTCGGTGAGCTGGTCGACCTCCTCCCGGGTGCGGCAGAAGACGATCGCCGCCGTGGGCGCCTCGACGTCGAGGACCCGGCCCAGCGCGGCGGGCTTGTGCGCGCGGGCCACCACGTACGCGCTCTGGCGCACCTTCGGCGACTCGCCCGGCGCCGGGGCGGCACGGCCCATCTGGATCCGGGCTGCGTCGCGCAGGTAGCGCTTGACCAGACCCTCCACCCGCGACGGCATGGTCGCCGAGAACAGCACGGTCTGCCGGGTGTCGGGGGTCTCCTGCAGGATGGCCTCGATGTCCTCGGCGAAGCCCATGTCGAGCATCTCGTCGGCCTCGTCGAGCACGACCGTGCGCAGCTCGGCCAGCTGCAGGGTGCCCCGGCCGATGTGGTCCAGCGCCCGGCCGGGCGTGGCCACCACGATGTCGACGCCGCGGCGCAGGGTCTGCAGCTGGCGGCCGATGGGCTGCCCGCCGTAGATCGGCAGCACGCGCACGCCCAGGTCGCGGCCGTAGCGGTGCACCGCCTCGGAGACCTGCACGGCCAGCTCGCGGGTCGGCACGAGGACCAGCGCGGTCGGGTCGACCCGGGTGCGGCCGTCGGCGCTGTCGGCCCACTGCTGCAGCAGCGGCAGGGCGAACGCGGCGGTCTTGCCGGTGCCGGTGGCGGCCTGTCCCAGCAGGTCGCGGCCGGTCAGCAGCGGTCCGATGGCCTCGCGCTGGATCGGCGTCGGCTCCTCGTAGCCCAGCGCCGAGAGCGCCTTCGTCAACTCGGGCCGCAGGCCGAGGTCGGCGAAGGTGACGGTCTCCTCGGACGTGGCCGCTGAGGGCTCCTGGCTCATGGTCCGCCTTCTGCTCGACAATTCCGGGTCATCGGTACGCTACCCGGGCAGAACTGCCACCCTGGACGGTACCCTGCGTTCGGGCCCTCGGGGGCGTGTGCTGCGCAGATCGCCGAACCGGCGCATCGTGTCGGGTTCCGGGGCCATCCGGCCGGTGACCTGGCGTTGATCAGGCGGCGAGCGCGGCGGCGAGCAGGGCGGCCAGCGGGGTCAGGCCCTGGACGACGGCGGCGCGGGCCATCCGGCGGTCGGTGGTGATCAAGACCACGGCCGCGCCGAGCATGCTCGCGCAGCTGAACAGCGCCACGGCCGCTCCGGCGGTGGCGTGCCCGGTGTGTACGGCGACCACGCCGCCCAGCGCCCCGAGCGCCAGGAACAGGTTGTAGAAGCCCTGGTTGAACGCCCAGGGCCGGACCGCGTCGAGGTCAGCCGGCCGGACCCGGAACCGGCCGTGCACCTGCGGCCGCTGGAACAGCACGCTCTCCATCGCGAAGATGAGCACGTGCAGCAGGCCTGCGAGCGCCGCGAACACCTGAGCCGTCACGTTCATGGACGTGATTGTCGCTCACGTGCCCCGGGGCCGGGTCAGCCGGTCGGCCGAGGGTGCCGGGTCCGGGTCGCGGCCAGGTACGCGAGGATCAGGGCGGCGGCGAGCACGACGAGGCTGATGCCGAGCGCGTTGACGCCCCAGGTGCCCAGGACCACGCCGATGATCGCGGGGAAGATCGAGCCGCCCAGGCCCGCTCCCGCCATCTGCAGGCCGATGGTCCGGTCGGCGTGTGCGGCCCCGACCCGTTCCGCGGTCAGCAGCGTGAACAGCGGGAACACCGCCGCCGCGGCGAAGCCGATCACCATGAAGCCGAACGCGGCCAGCCAGCCCGGCCCGGGGATCGCGACCAGCACCGCCCCGGCGGCCATGCCGCCGATCGACCACACGACGGTCCGGCCCGGCAGGAACCGGTGGGCGGCGAAGCCCTGCAGCACCCGGCCCACGAACAGGCTGCCCCAGTACAGCGAGACGCACACGCCGGCGACCGCGTCGCTCATGCCGCGGCCCTCGGTGAGCAGCTGGTACGCGAACAGGCCCGCCGCGACCTCCAGCGCCACGTACACCGCGATGGTGAGCACGCTGAACCAGACGGCGGGCAGCTTGAACGTGTCCCGGGCCCGGATCGGCCCGGCGTGGGTCTCGTGCGCGGCGTGCGCGGGCGCGGGCCGCTGCGCCCACTGCTTGACGGTCAGCACGAACGCGACGGCGAGCAGCGCCTGGCCGGTCGCGACGACGAGGTAGCCGGGCCGCCAGGCGTCGCCGTACTGGATGGCCGCCGTCATGATCAGCGGGCCCATCGCGACGCCCAGCCCGAAGAACGCGTGCAGCCAGTTCATGTGCCGGGGGCCGAACGCCGACGCGGCGTACGCGTTGAGGCCCGCGTCGATCGCCCCGCCCGCGAAACCGGCGCACAGCGCGGCGGCCATGGTGAACGCGAACGCGGGCGACAGGGCGTACCCGAACAGCGCCAGGCTGGCCAGCGCGGTGCTGCCCGCCAGCAGCCGGCCGACGCCGAGTTTCGACAGCACGAACCCGGCCGTGACGCTGGAGACCAGGTAGCCGCACGTCGACGGGATCAGCAGCAGGCCGATGGTCTCCCGGGGGACGTTCAGGTCGGCGCTCATCGACGGCCAGGCCACGCCGAGCAGGCCGTCGGGCAGCCCGAGGCTGATGAACGCGAAGTAGGACAGGGCGAGCACGGACATGCGGATCGGGGTCCCGGGAGAACTCACTTCGTGATCATGCCTGATGCGCCGCGCATGCGTTCGCCGGGCGGCTCGCGGACCGCGAATCGGGACGGCCGCGCGGGTCGGCGCATGCGCCGGCGATCATGTGGTTGAGCTGTGAAGACCGTTTCGCGGTGACGGTTCGGCACCGGTACCTTCACCGGCGTGCCGATCGATCGTCCGACCCTGCCACGCGTTCCCACCTGGGCCGCCGTGACCGCGCTCGTGCTCGCGGCGCTGCTCGGCTGCTGCCCGCCGGCCAGGCCCTGGACCTGGTTCGGCGAGGACCGCCAGTATCCGCACGCCGACGGGTTCTTCCACATCTCCCGGGGCGACGACGACCTGGAGGAGGACCTGCTGCCGATCTACGGCGTCGAGCTGCCCTGCGGTGTGGCCGATGTACGGTACGGGAACCTGCAGGAGCCGATCAACGAGCTCTATGTGCGTTTCGTCGCGTCGATGGCATGCCTGGACGCTTTCCGCGCCGACTACGGCCTATCGCCGGTGGATTGGGAAGATCCCTCGGCCCCGGACATGTACGGGTGGCACATCAGCACCTCGGCGAAGATGTACTCGGGCGACTACGACGACAACCACCTTTACCTGTACGTGGAGGACACGCAGACTCCACCGGTCGCGTACCTGGTGCTGCAGCGGTGGGGACCGCCGAAGGACAGCGTCGGGAGATAGCGGCGCAGCGCCGTAATAGGGTGGGCGGGTGGTGGAGGACGACGCGGACGCGGTCGCGAGCTCGTTGCAGGCGTGGCTGGCCGCCGTCTCGTTCACCGATTGTGACGCCGACCAGGTCACCGAGCTGCTCACCGAGGCGGTGCTGGCGTGGGGGACCGCCCAGGAGTGGCGGGTGTATCGCCGCGCCCGCAGCGTGGTGAAGCTGCCCCCGCCGTACGAGGACCGGCATTCCTGGGTGGATGTCGGGGTCGCCCGGTCGGGCTTGCCGCCGATCGTGGTGGAGATCGACCAGTCGGAGCGCAGGCGGACGCTGGAGAAACTCGCCGCCGAGGCGGCCGAGGGCCGGGTCGCGGTGTGGCTGCGCTGGGGGACGGGCCCGTTCGCCGTGCCCGCGCTGCCGGTCCGGCTGGCGACGTGCCCGGTGAGCGGGCGCAAGGACGCGTCCGGTCGGCGGCTGTTCTCGGCACCCGTGGCGGTCCGCCCGGCGCCTTCGCACAGCGGCGCCGCCCTGGGCGAGGCCGACCAGGGCGATCTCTTCGCCGCCGACGGTCCGGCCGCGCAGGTCTGAGAACGCCGCCGCGCGAGCCCGACCTCGGACGATCACGTGGAGCCTGGCGTGGGCGCGTCCGGGCACAGTGGTGCGGCGGCGACGCGAACTCCGCGGATTCGTTGGGTCACAACGAACGCTGCGAACGCAACGATGAAGGTCCTCCCCGCGGGAGCAGCCCTTCATCGTCAGCAAGGAGTCCGCATGACTGTCAGTTCCGGGCGGCGCGGCACACGCGCCGCCCTCGCCCTGCTCGCCATGCTGGGCGCGGGAGCGGCGGTCGCCGTTCCCGCCGCGCCCGCCGCCGCCGACGCCACCCTGGCCACCTGCGCGCAGGTGATCGCCATCGGGGTGCGCGGCACCGTCGAGGCCGCCGGCTACAACAGCGGCCCGTTCGGCAACACCTATGCCAGCGGCGGCCTGGGCACCATGGCGGCGACCGTCAACCAGATGCAGTCGACGTCGAGCTGGAAGATCCGCAGGGCGGGGCTGGACTACCCGGCGCTGTGGGACAACACCGCCAGCACGGCCGCGGGCGTGCTCAACCTGAAGCGGGAGCTGAACCAGCTCGCCATCTACTGTCCGGGGTCGCGGACGGTGCTGCTGGGATACTCGCAGGGCGCGGCCGTCATCGGCGAGCTGCTGGGGCTCGGCCGCTCCAGCCTGACCACGGTGGCGCAGAACAACATCGAGGCCGTCGTCTTCTTCGGCGACCCGGGCTACCGGGTGGGCGAGATCCAGAACGACTCGGGCAACACCGCGAACGGGCAGGGCATCCGCTACCGGGTGCCGCGGGTGCTCGACTGGCTGTACCCGCGCCTGCGTTCCTACTGCTACGACGGCGACTGGGCGTGTGACGCCCCCAGCGTCGGCCCCGTGCACGACGACGCCTACGACCGTCCGGAAGTGACCAACGCGGCCACCGCGTTCGTCCTGGACCAGCTGGCGACCTCGGGCGGCGGCTCGACGCCCGGCGGGATCGACACGACCCCCATCCCGGCGCAGTCGGAGGGCCTGACGGTGCAGAAGATCGCCGTGGCCGGCGGCTACACCGGCCCGATCGACGGGGTGCCCGGCACCAACACGTGGCTGGGCGCGCAACAGGTGATGACCGGCTACGGCTACACCGGCCCGATCGACGGCGTGCCCGGCACGAACACGTACGCGGCGATGCAGCGGCTGGCGCAGAAGGGCGGCTACACCGGGCCCGTCGACGGCGCGCTGGGTGTGAACTCGTGGAAGGGCATCCAGACGGTGCTGCGCGGTTACGGCTACGCCGGCCCGATCGACGGTCTGCCGGGCACCAACACGTACGCCGCGCTGCAGCGGCTCGCCAAGCTCGGCGGCTACACCGGCCCGATCGACGGGGCGCTGGGCGTGAACTCCTGGAAGGGCGTGCAGAAGGTGATGACGGGCTACGGCTACACCGGCCCGATCGACGGCGACCCCGGGGTGAACACCTACTCCGCCCTGCAGCGCATGGCGACGCTGGGTGGATACACCGGCCCGATCGACGGTGTCCCCGGCCCGAACACGTGGGCGGCGCTCGCCAGGCTCGTCTGACCCGCGCCACGCGGAAGGCTCCGCCCGACCGGACCGGTCGGGCGGAGCCTTCGCCGTGCCGCCGCCGAAATCGAGCGCCGGTCCCTACCCACCGCCGCGCTGCTGGCGTACCTTGATCGTTGCGTTTCGCGGGCCGTTGGCAACCCAACGAATCCGCAGAATTTCGCGGCGGCATGCGTCGGCGGACGGGGAGGACGATGAGCGGCCGGAGCAGGCTGTGGCGTGTTCGGGAACTGCCGACCACCAAGGCGGGCGTGGAGCGGGCCTTCTCCTACTTCATCGCGGGGGTGCGCCTGGGCACGCTCGCCCAGATGATCCCGGCGGTGCACGGCGGTGTGACGACGTCGCCGCAGGGCACCGCGTACCTGGTCTGCTGGGCCGCGGCGGCGCTCGCGTCGGTGGCGGTGAGCGTGGCGACCCTGGTGCGCCGCCGCCCCCTCGGCGCGTACGTCTCCGCGGCCGACTACTCGCTGGCCTGCCTGCTGCTCGTGCTGGCGCCACTGGTGCTCGTGCCGGGGGAGCGGTTCGGCACCTGGATCGCCTACCAGCCCGGCTACGCGCTGTCGGTCATCATCACCGCCAGCGGCGTACGCAGCCTCACCCTGTGGGCGGGCGGCATGTTCGGCATCGTCGCCTGCTACGCGGTCTACCTCGGCGGCTCGCTCGACGGGGAGATGACCACGACGGCGATCGGCAACATCCTGACCTATGTGGTCTACGCGCTGGTCACCCGCATGTTCTTCGGGTATACCCGGCGTATCGCGCACGACGCCGACGAGTCGCGCGCCCGCGCCGCCGAGCTGGCCCGCCGCGAGGAGGAACGCCGGGCGCAGGTGATGATGCACAACGGTGTGGCCGTGATGCGCCTGCTCACCGAACCGGGCACCGACGCCGTGCGGTCGCGGCTGCTCGGCCTCGCCGAGGTCGAGGTGCAGCGGATGCGCTCCTACCTGCGCGGACGGTCGCCGGACCGGAACGGCGAGGGCTCCGACGTCGGGCTCGCGGCGCTGATCACGCGGGTGTGCGAGCGCTTCGCCGACCTGCCGGTCGAGACGCTGCTCGACCTCGGTGCGGCGGTGCGGATGCCCGCGGGCCGGGCCGAGGCCGTCGAGCGTGCGCTGGAGAGCCTGCTGCTCAACGTACGCGAGCACGCCCGGGCCGACGCCGTCGTGATCCACCTCGACGCGGACGTGGACGCGGGCTGGACCCTGACGGTGCGTGACGACGGTGTCGGCTTCGACGCCGTGACGGCCGTGCCGGGCGTGGGCCTGCGCGAGGTCGTCGTCGGCGAGCTGCGCCGCTGGGGGATCGGCGTCGACGTCGAGTCCGCGGCGGGCGCGGGCACGACGGTGACGATCTCGGCCGGTCCCGCGCCCGCGGCCGTGGGCGCGGGCCGCGACACCCGCACGGACGCCGGATGAGGCCCGCGGTCGCCGTCGTCGACGACGCGTCGCTGATCCGCGAGTCGCTCGGCCTGCTCATGCCCGGCCTCGACGTCGTCGCCGCGGTCTCGACGGTGGAAGACCTGGTGCGCCTGCGTCCGGTCGCCGACCTGGTGGTGCTCGACCTGCACCTGGCCAACCTCGAACAGCAACCCGACGTCCGGCAGGGCATCGCGGCGATCCGCGCGCTGACCGGGTGCGGCTACCGGGTCTGCGTCTACAGCCAGGAGGAGCGGCGTTTCGTGCTGGCCGCCTGCATCGCGGCGGGGGCGTGCGGTGTCGTCTCCAAGGCGCTGCCCACCGCACGGGCGGAGCAGCTGTTCCTGGAGGCGGCCGGCGGTGGCGCCGTCGTGCCGCAGCCGGTCGTCGGCATCCTGGAGGTGCTGGTCCGCCGCGACTGCATCACGCTGCTCAGCGACCGGCAGCGCCAGATCCTGCACGGCCGGGCCCGCGGGCTGAGCTACGCCCAGGTGGCCAAGCAGCTGTTCGTGAGCGAGTCGACGCTGCGCGGGTACTGGCTGGACGTGACCCGGGCGCTGACGGGCTCGCTGCGCGAACTCACGCCCGGCGAGATCGAGCACGCCCTCGGGCTGGCACCCGGTGACCTGCTGGAGTTCTGGCCCGGCGACGTGGCCGACGACAGGGACTGGTGGCGCACCGGCACGTCCCGGTAGCCTGCCGCCGGGTCGCGAGATCGGGCAAAAGCCCCTGGTCGGCGGCGGTATGCCGGGCTACGGTTCAGCGGGTGGCAGCGGGCCCGGCGCCGGTGTGACGTGGGACTCACCGAAGGCATGCGTCCGGGCGGCGGGGTCGGACGTCATTGGTGCGCTCCGGACGGAGCACATCGATGGCGGAAGGAACCAGAGATGGAACACACCAGGGCACGGTGGATCGCGGGATGCTCGCTGGGCGTCGTCCTGCTGGCGGCGGCCGCCGGCTGCGCGAGGCCGCCGGGGCAGGCCGGCGCGGGTGACGGGCAGGACACCGGCGCGGCCGCCTCTTCGGCGCCGGCTTCGCCGTCGGCCACGCCGTCTCCCGTCACGTCACCCGTAGCGTCGCCCGCGGCGTCGCCGAGCCGTGCGCCGTCCTCGCCCGCGCCGCGTGGCGGTGTTCCGGGCCCGGACCGGGCGTTCCTGCTGCAGGCGGTCGACCGGATCGAGGACCCGGTGCTGACCGTGACCGCGAGCGGGCGCATCGGCACGTATCCCGGCGGCGCGGACACCGGCGAGCGCGAGCAGTTCGCGCTGGCGCCGCTGTCGCCCGGCGCGACGGTGTACCTGCTGAAGACGGCGCGGCTGCGGGTGGGCGGGGAGCCGGTGTGCGCCGCGGTCGCGAGCGGTGTCCTGCAGGCCGTGGCGTGCGACGCGGCGGCCGGGGCGCAGAAGGTGACGCTGGTGGCGCGCGGCGCGGACGGGTCCGGCGCGGCGACGTTCGGGGTGGTCGTCGGGGGATACCAGGTGGAGGTCAGCGCGGACGGCAAGGTGTCGCTGGTTAAGGCGGGCAGCGCCGCCGCGAAGACCCGGTTCAGGTTCGTGCCGGCCGGGACCGTCGGCCAGTGGCCGTAGCGGTGGGGTGCTGATGTCCGACGTCGACGAGTTCGACGCCTTCTACGCCGCGACGTCGTGGCGGGTGCTCGGGCAGCTGTGGACGATGACCGGCAGCCGGGCCGAGGCCGAGGACGCGGTGGCGGAGGCGTACGCCCGGGCGTGGCAGCGGTGGCGGCAGGTGCGGGACTGCGACAGCCCGGAGGCGTGGGTGCGCCGTACGGCGTCGCGGATCGCGATCAGCGCGTGGCGCAAGGCGGTCAACCGGCTGCGCGCCCACCACCGCGCCACCCCCGAGCAGGATCTGGCGGGACTCGGACCGGACCACGTCGCGCTGGTCCACGCGCTGCGGCAGATATCCGCCGACCAGCGGCGGGCGATCGTGCTGCACCACCTGGTCGGGCTGAGCGTGGCCGAGGTCGCCGAGGAGACCGGCGCGCCGGTGGGCACGGTCAAGGCCAGGCTGCTGCGCGGGCGGCGGGCGCTGGCAGGCTGGCTGGACGACATGCCGGGCCCGGACGGCGGTTCGACGGAAACGACCACAGGGAAGGAGTACGGCAATGGCTGAGCGCGGCGAGGACGAGACGGGCCTGGACCGGCACCTGGCCGTGCTCGGCGATCATGGTGCGCGGATCGGCTGGCTGGGCCCGCCCGAGCAGCTGCGCCGCCGGGGTGAGCGGCGGCGGCGCAACGGTCGGCTGGCGGCCGCCGCGAGCGGCCTGGCCGTGGTCGCGGTGCTGGCCGGGGTGTACGCGACGCAGACCGTTCCGAGCACGGAGCCCGAGCCCTTGGCCAGCGCGTCCGCGTCCGCGTCGGCGTCGCCGTCGCCCTCCCCGTCGCCGTCGCCATCGGTGGTCGTGCCGAAGGTCGACCCGTCGGCGTTGCCGGGGGTGCCGACCCGGGACCAGGCGGTATGGCTGCAGGCGACGACGACCGGCGGCTACCCGCTGCTGACCGCGCTGCCCGACGGGACACTGTCGGCGGCGGCGGAGGACGCCGCGACCGACGGGGCGCTGTTCGCGCTGGCCCCGGTCTCGCCCGGCGCGAAGCAGTACCAGCTCAAGACCGGCAAGGTCGGGTCCGGCGGCGAACCGGGCTGCGCGGTGCGCGACGGCGACCGGCTGGCGATCACCGCGTGCGACGCCGCGAGCGAGCAGCAGCGGGTCGTCCTCAACGGCCGGGCCGCGCCGTACGAGGTGGTCCTCGGCGGCCGGGCGCTGAAGCTGACCGGAACCGGCGTGACCGCGGTCGCGCCCGGGCAGGGCACGCCGCTGACGTTCATCGTGCGCGGCCGGGCCGAGGACCCGTTCGGCTGAGCAGGACGCCGCCGTCGGGCCGGCCCCTGCCCGGTTTCCTCGGGGCTGTCACGGAAGGTCACGGGGTGCTGACCGGTAGCGGCTTGTGGGAACCGGTGGGGGTGACTACCGTAGCCCGGGTCTTCCATGCGACGCAGGTGCAACCCGGGCGGGGCGGGCCACCGGTGCCTAACGACGGAGTGTGCAGGCGTGCAGTACCGGCCCGCGGTGTCCCGCGAAGGTGATCAGTACCGCGGAAGACGCCGGGTGCGGCAACCTTCCCGCCGCCGCTACGCGGCGGTCCTGGCCACCGCGCTGGCAGGCGCCGGTGTCGTCGCCCTGGGGTCGGGTGCGGCGCTCGACGACGCCAAGGCCGAGGCCGGTATCGGCAACGTCGACCTGGCTTCCTCCGACGGGACGCGGGAGCTGGTCGCCGACCGTGCCGACCGCGCCGACCGCCCGCTGAGCACCTCGATCACCCAGGCGCCCGACGCCTGGGTGCTGCCGATGCGCAACTACAACCTGACCTCCCGCTTCGGCATGCGCTGGGGCCGGCTGCACCAGGGCCTGGACCTCGCCGGACTGCCCGAGGGGACCCCGTTCGCGGCGGTGCACAGCGGCACGGTGGTGCAGGCGGGCTGGAACGGCGGCTACGGCAACTCGGTGATCATCGACCACGGCAACGGGGTCCGCACCCTGTACGGCCACTCCAGCAGGGTGCTCGTCAAGGTCGGCCAGCAGGTCAAGGCCGGTGACATCATCGCCCGGCTCGGCAACACCGGCCACTCCTTCGGCACCCACCTGCACCTGGAGGTGCACGTCGACGGCGTCGCGCAGAACCCGCTGACCTGGTTCAAGACGCGCGGCGTCGACTACGACCTGGAGATCGAGCAGATCTACGGCGGCTGACGCCCCGGCGCGTCGCGGCGCGTGGCAGGCGCTGATCGGATACCTCTGAGGGGTGTTCCAGCAGTTCAGTGCTTCCGCGTCCCGCCCACTGCGCCGCCGGGCGCTGCTCGCCGCCGGTGCCGCGGCAGGTCTGGCCGGGCTGGTCCCGGCCCGGGCGCGGGCGGCGGGGCCCAGGTTGCGGTGGACCGCCGGCGATCACCACGTGCACACCAAGTACAGCGGCAGTCCCGACGCGCCCTACCGCGTCGAGCAGCACGTGCAGGCAGCCGCCGGCTACGGGCTGGGCTGGCTGGTGGTCACCGACCATCCCGGCCCGGAGCACGCCCGGCACGGGCTGGCCCGGTCGGCGGACGATCTCGCCGCGCTGCGCGCGCGGTATCCGCGCCTGCACCTGTTCCAGGGCATCGAATGGCGGGTGCCGGGGGCCGAGCACGCGACGGTGTTCACCGCGCCCGGCCCGCACGAGGCCGCACTGCTCGCCGACTTCGAGTCCCGGTTCGACGCCGAGCTGGCAGGCCACGGCTCCGGTCCCGACGGTCACGCGACGGCCGTCGCGGCGCTGCGGTGGCTGGGCGGGCAGGTCGACGCCGGGGACACGCCGATGGCGCTGTGCATCCTCAACCATCCCAGCCGGTCCGGCGCGTACAGCCCGGCCGAGCTGCGGCGGCTGCGCGACGCGCACCCGATGGTGATCGGCATGGAGGGCGCGCCCGGCGGGCAGGCCAACGGGATCCCGGCCGGCGACGGGGGAGTCGGCGGCGACCGCGGCGGGTACGGGCGGCGGCCGACGCGGACCTCGTACGCCGGCTACCCTCCGGCGGCGAACCGGACCCTGGGCGGCTTCGACTGGATGACCGCGACCGTCGGCGGGATGTGGGACGCGATGCTCGCCGAGGGTCTGCCCTGGTGGATCACGGCCAGCTCCGACGCGCACAAGGTGTACGGGCAGCGCTGGCGATACGGCGGCAGCCCCACCGAGGACGGCTCCTACCCGGACCCGGTGCCCGACGACACCCCCGGCCCGGCCGGCGGGCTGTGGCCGGGCCAGTACAGCCGTACCCACGTCGGCGCTGCCGGCGACGGCGCGTCGGCGGTGATGCGCGGGTTGCGCGACGGCAAGGTCTGGGTCGACCACGGCCACCTGCTCGACGCGGTGCACGTGGAGGTGGGGCGGGCGACCCTCGGCGAGGTCGCCACCGTCTCCCGGGGCGACAGCGTGGAGCTGCGGGCGACGATCACCCCGGCGTCGGCGGACAACCCGAACGGTGACCGGCCCCGCCTGCGCCGCGTCGACGTCATCGCCGGTCCGGTCACCGGGCCGGCCGAGCCGCTGGCGCAGACCGCGCCGCAGGCCCGGGTCGTGGCGTCGTTCGAGGCCGAGCGGGGTCCGGTGCGGCTGGTCCACCGGTTCACCGACGTGCGCCGGCCGTTCTACGTCAGGCTGCGCGGCACCGACGGCAACCACAGCGCGCCCGGTTCGATCGAGCCGCGGCCCGACCCGACCGGCGACGCCGACCCGTGGCAGGACCTGTGGTTCTACACCAACCCGGTGTTCGTCGCCGTCACCGGCTGACACCCGGACCGCGGGCCTGATCGTCCGCGCGCTGTGCCGGCAGCTGGTGCAGCCACACCACCAGCGCCCGCAGGATCTCCCGTTCGTACGCGACGCGGGCGGCCTCGACCTGGGAGGCGTGCAGTGCCTCCAGCTGTCCCTGCCGCAGGCGCAGCAGCAGCTGTGCCTGGTAGGTGAACTCGTCGAAGTCCGACCGGTCGGCGGCCAGCGCGAGCAGCCCCTGCAGGACCAGGTCGTCGGGGGTCGAGTTGGCGTCGACCGTGGTCAGCCGGGCTTTCTGCCGGCGGCGGCCGGCTTCGGTGACCGAGAGCATGGTGCGGTTGGCCAGCCGGGTCGACACGGGCGGGGAGCGGTCCTCGGCGAGGTCGCCGGTGCGGCGCAGGCGGTTGACCGCCGCGAGGACGCGGGGCAGGCTGACCGCGCCCCGGCTGCCGACGATGCGCTGGTGGCGGGACTGCAGGTCGAATGCCGTCGACGGCTGCTGGTGGAGCAGGACCAGCAGGATGTCCTCGAGCGTGAACGCCATGCCGCCTCCCCGACTTCTACAGGATGTAGAAGTTAACAGAGGCCCGCCGGGCTACTCCGCGTCGTCCCGCAGCAGGGCGCGCAGGATCTCCTCGTCACCTGCGTCGAGGCCGCCGACGAAGCGGCGCAGCACCGAGGTGCGGTCGGGTTCGGCGGCGAGCAGCCGGGTCATGCGGTCGGCGACCAGCCCGGCGGCGTCCCGGACCGCCGCGTAGTGGTAGGCGCGCCCGTGGCGCTCGCGGATGACCGCGCCCTTGGCGTGCAGGCGCGTCAGGATCGTGACGACGGTGCTGTAGGACAGGTCCGCCTGCGGGGCGAGCCGGTCGCGGACCTGGCCGGGGGTCAGTGCCAGGCCGGCCTCGGTCAGCACGGTGATGATCTGGGATTCCAGCTGCCCGGACCGGCGACGGCCGGGGTCGGCGGCGTCCGGGCCGCTGTCTGATCGGGTGGGGCTCATCGGTGCCGACTCTATCCCCGGCGCCGGAGGCGGCTCGCGCCGACCGCGAGGTCGCCGGTTCCGCGACCAGAAAGACCAATACGTACTCAGTCTTCACAAGCGTGACCGCGGTCACGGGCTCCGGCATGGTGCGTAACACGTTTGCCACACCGATGTGACAGGAGCGCACACCCCTCATGCTCAGACGTACTCTCGTGGTCGCCATCCCGGCGCTGCTGCTGGCCACCACCGCGTGTGCCGAGCAGTCGGTCGGCGACCCGAACGCCCCCGCGGGTTCGGCGGTCGCGTACCCCGCAAAGACCCTGCAGATCATGGCCCCGGCCGGCGCCGGCGGCGGCTGGGACACCACCGCCCGCACCATGCAGCAGGCGCTGCAGGGCGCCGGGCTGCTCAACGGCCAGTCCGCGGAGGTCCGCAACGTCACCGGCGCGGCCGGCACGATCGGCCTGGCCGAGCTCGTCACCAGCCACAAGGCCGACGCGCACCAGCTGATGGTGACCGGGCTGGTGATGGTCGGCGGCGTGGTGACCAACAAGTCGCCGGTCGACCTGTCGCAGACCACCCCGATCGCGACGCTGACCGCCGAGTCGGAGGTCATCGTCGTCAAGTCCGACTCCAAGTACCAGACGCTCAAGCAGCTGGTCGACGACGTCAAGGCCGACCCGGCGTCGGTCAAGTGGGGCGGCGGCTCGGCCGGCGGCACCGACCAGATCCTGGTCGGCCTGCTGGCCAAGGCCGCGGGCGCCGACGCCAAGACCGTCGCCAAGCAGTACATCGCGTACTCCGGCGGCGGCGAGACCAAGGCCGGGCTGCTGTCGGGCGACATCAGCGTCGCGGTCTCCGGCACCAGCGAGTTCGCCGACCTGGTCAAGGCCGGCACGGTACGGGCGCTGGCGGTGTCCAGCGCGGCCGGCGGCGACGCCGGGCTGGGCACGCCGACGCCGAGCATCAAGGAGTCCGGCTACGACCTGGAGCTGATGAACTGGCGTGGCGTGGTGGCCCCGCCCGGCATCGGCGACGCCGAGAAGACCGCCGTCATCGCGATGATCGACAAGCTGCACTCCTCGGCGCAGTGGCAGCAGGCGCTGACCGACAAGAAGTGGACCGACTTCTACCGCACCGGCGCGCAGGCGGCCACGTTCTTCGCCGACGAGAGCACCCGGATCAAAGCCGTGCTGACCGAGATCGGCCTGGGCTAGTGTCCGGCACCGTGCAGGAACCGGGGGCGGCCAAGGCCGCCCCCGGCCCCATCGTCGCCGGCGGCATGCTGTTCGCCGTCGGGGCGCTGCTGTTCGCGCAGGCGCTCGCCCTGGCCGGCGAGCGCGGGTACGCCCCGTCCGGGCCCGGCCTGGCACCGGTCATCGTCACCGGGCTGTGGGTGCTGGTGTCGCTGGGCTACCTCGCCGAGTCGATCCGAAACCGCGCCGTGCCGACCGAGGGCGGCGGCAGCTGGCGTACGCCGCTGCTGCTACTGGCCGCGCTGATCGTCTACGCGCTCGTGCTCAAGTACACCGTGACCGGCTACGTCCTGGCGACAGCGGCGTTCGTGCTGGTGACGGCGCGGACGCTGAGCACCCGCCCGGTCCGCGAGGTCGTCGTCCGCGACCTGGCCGTCGCGGTGGGCCTGTCCGTGGGCATCTACCTCGTGTTCACCCGCCTGCTCGGCATCGTCCTGCCCGCCGGAGTGCTGCCCCTATGAGTTCCCTGTCCAGCCTGCTCGACGGCTTCGCGTCGGTGCTGAGCCCGCAGAACCTGCTCTACGCCGCCATCGGCGTCACCATCGGCACCCTGGTCGGCGTGCTGCCCGGCATCGGGCCCGCGCTGACCATCGCCCTGCTGCTGCCCGTGTCGTTGCAGCTCGACGACCCGACCGGCACCCTGATCATGTTCGCGGGCATCTACTACGGCGCCATGTACGGCGGGTCGACGACGTCGATCCTGCTCAACACCCCGGGCGAGTCGGCGTCGGTGGCGACCTCGATCGAGGGGTACCAGATGGCCCGGCGCGGCCGGGCCCGCGCCGCGCTGGCCACCGCCGCGATCGGCTCGTTCGTCGCGGCGACGATCTCGACCGTACTGCTGGCCTTCGTCGCCAAGCCGATGGCCGACCTCGCGGTCACGTTCCGCGCCTCGGACTACTTCGCGCTCGCGGTGCTGGCCATGGTCACCGTCACCGCGATGGTCGGCGCGTCCCTGCCGCGCGGCCTGATGTCGCTCACGTTCGGCCTGTTCCTCGGCCTGGTCGGGATCGACTCGCTCACCGGGCAGGCCCGCTTCACCTTCGGGGTGCCGGAGCTGCTCGACGGCGTCGACGTCGTCACCGTCATCGTCGGCCTGTTCGCCATCGGCGAGACGCTCTACATCGCCTCGCGCCTGAAGGACCTGCCCGCCAAGGTCGCCCCGCTGGAGCCGGTCAAGGGCGGCTTCGCGTGGCTGAGCCGCCAGGACTGGGCCCGGTCGTGGCCGGCGTGGCTGCGCGGCACCCTGTTCGGGTTCCCGTTCGGCGCGCTGCCCTCCGGTGGCGCGGAGATCCCGACGTTCCTGTCCTACACCGTCGAGAAGCGCCGGTCCAAGCACCAGGGCGAGTGGGGCAAGGGCGCGATCGAGGGCGTCGCCGGGCCGGAGGCCGCCAACAACGCCTCCTTCTCCGGGGTGCTGGTCCCGCTGCTGACGCTGGGCATCCCCACCTCGGCGACGGCCGCGGTCATGCTCGCCGCGTTCGGCTACTTCGACCTGTCACCCGGCCCGCAGCTGTTCGAGAAGTCACCGGACCTGGTCTGGGCACTGATCGCGTCGCTGTTCGTCGGCAACGTCATGCTGCTGGCGCTGAACCTGCCGCTCATCCGGGTCTGGGTCAAGGTGCTGCAGATCCCGCGGCCGCTGCTGTACACCGGCATCCTGGTGTTCGCCACCCTCGGCGTCTACGCCGTGTCCGGCAGTGTCGTCGACGTGCTCATCGCGTACGCCATCGGCGTGCTCGCCATGTTCATGCGCCGGTTCGACTTCCCGATCGCGCCGGTGATCCTCGGCCTGATCCTCGGGCCCATGATGGAGACCCAGTTCCGCCGGGCGCTGCTGCTGTCCGACGGCGACCTGTCGGTGTTCGTCACCCGCCCGCTGACGGTGACGCTGCTCGGCCTGGCCGTCGTCGCGCTCGCCCTGCCGCACCTGCCGAAGGTGTGGGCCAGACTGCGCGGCGGCGACGCCCAGCGGCTGTCCTTCGCCGAGGACGACTGACGTCGGGTGGGCTGTGCCGAACACGCCGGCACAGCCCACCCGGCGACGCGGAGCCACGGACGATCGTCAGGGCCGCCAGGTGTAGCGGTGTTCAGGGCGTCCGGTGCTGCCGTAGCGCATCCGCACCTCGGCCCGGCCGGACCGGACCAGGTGTTCGAGGTAGCGGCGGGTGCTGACCCGGGACAGCCCGGCCAGTTCGGCGCATTCGACCGCCGACAGGTCCCGCTCGCTGCCGCGCAGCACCCCGGCGACCAGGTCCGCGGTGGCGGTGGACAGGCCCTTGGGTAGGCTCGCCCCGCCCTGGGCGGTCAGGCCGAACAGCCGGTCCACCTCGGCCTGGCCGATCTGCGGGACGTCGGCCAGCCGCCGCATCCGCGCCGCGTACCGCTCCAGCTGCTCGCGCAGCGTGTCCGCGGCGAACGGCTTGATGATGTAGTGCACGACCCCGCCGTGCAGCGCGGCCCGGATGGTCCCCACATCGCTGGCCGCGGTGACGGCCAGCACGTCGACGGGGTGGGCCGCCTCGCGCAGCCGGCGCAGCACCTCCAGCCCCGAGATGTCGGGCAGGTAGATGTCCAGCAGGACCAGGTCCGGGCGCAGCCGCTCGACCGCCGCCAGGGCGTCCGCGCCGGTGTGCGCCGCGCCGACGACGGTGAAGCCGTCGACCCGCTGCACGAATCCGGTGTGGATGCGGGCGACCATGAAGTCGTCGTCGACGACCAGCACCCGGGTCATGCCCGCTGCCTGGGCAGCCGGGCGGTGAACGCGGCGCCCTCGACGGTCACCGACCCGCCGCGCGCGGTGCAGATCTGGCTGATCAGCGCCAGGCCGATGCCGCGGGGGCGCCCACCGTCCTTGGTGGTGAAGCCCCGGGTGAACACCGCCTGAGCCAGCTCCTGGGCCACTCCGGTGCCGGAGTCGTGCACGCGAACCTCCACCTCGTGGTCGTCCTGGCGGATGAGGACCCCGACCCGGCCGCCCGCCGGAGCGGCGTCGATGCCGTTGTCGATCAGGTTGCCGATCACCGTGACGAGGTCGGCGACCAGCTGGCCGTCCGGCTGGGCGGCCAGCGCCGACGCGTCGTCGAGGGCCAGCTCCACGCGCTGCTCGGCAGCCGCGCTGGCCTTGGCGATCAGCAGCGCGGCCAGCGCCGGGTCGGCGATGCGGGACTGGACGCGGTGGCTGAGGTCCTCCTGGGCCTGGCCGGCGCGGATGATGAAGTTGACGGCGTCGTCGTACTGGCCGAGCTGGATCAGGCCGGAGATGGTGTGCAGCCGGTTGGTGAACTCGTGCGCCTGGGCGCGCAGGGTGTCGGTGGCGTGGCGGCTCAGGTCCAGCTCGCGTTCGAGGGAGGTCAGCTCGGTCCGGTCGCGCAGGGTGGTGACGGTGCCGACGGCGCGGCCCTGGACCAGCACCGGCATCTGGTTGAGGACCAGCACCCGGGACTGGAACAGCACGACGTGGTCGGGCTCGCCGCCGCCGCCGGTCAGCAGCTGGACGAGATCGTCGGGCACCCCGAGGCCGCGCAGCGGCCGGCCGGTCACGTCGTGGGGCAGGTCGAGCAGCCGCAGCGCCTCGTCGTTGGCGAGGGTGACCCGGCCCGAGGCGTCGAGGCCGAGCAGGCCTTCCTTGAGGCCGTGCAGCATCGCCTCCCGGTGCTCGACCAGGCCGGCGATCTCCCGCGGCTCCAGGCCCAGGGTCTGCCGCTTGACGCGCCTGGCCAGCAGCAGCGAGCCGCCGACCCCGAGCGCGGAGCCGAGCAGCAGGTACGTGAGCAGGTCGGGGGTGGCCTCGGCGAGCAGCTGGGGCCACGAGGGGTAGGTCTGGCCGGCCACGACCAGGCCGAGGATCCGCCCGTCGGCGGGGTCGATCACCGGGGCGTGGGCCTCCAGCACCCGCGCGGGGGTCAGCACCTCGCCGTGCCAGCCCTTGCCGCGCAGGCCGTCGCTGTCGCCCAGGTCGGCGCGGCGGCCCGCGTCCGGCCCGGTCAGCAGCCGGCCGGAGGCGTCGGTCAGCACCACGAACGAGACGCCGTTGGCGCCCCGGGCCGTCTCCGCCGCGGCGGCCAGGGAGTCGTGCCAGACGTCGGGCCCGATGCCCTGGCGGACCGTGTCGTTCCAGGCCAGGCTCTCGGCGATCGACCGGAGCTTGGTGCCCTCGTCGCGTTCGAAGGCGCCCTGGGCCTCGGCCATCGACACCGCGGCGACCGCGCCGACAGCCAGCAGCACGATGCCGAGCTGGAACAGCAGCAGCTGCCTGGCCAGGGAGAACTGCCGGCGCATGGGCTCCTCCTGGGCTCGGGCACCGCTAGGGTGGGCGGATGCTCCGTCGTACCGTACTCGCTGCTCCGCTGCTGGCAATGCTGGCGGCGAGCGGCTGCGGCGCGGACCGGGAGCCGGACCTGCGGCTGATGGTGCCCAACGCGCCGGGCAGCGGCTACGACATCACGGCCCGCACCGTGGCCACGTCCCTGCACGCGGCCGACGTCCACCGCAGCATCGAGGTGTTCAACCTGCCCGGCGCGGGCGGGATGGTCGGGCTGCAGCGGCTGGTGTACGAGCACGGCAACAGCGGCCTGATCATGCTGATGGGTCTCGGGCTGGTCGGGGCGCAGCACACCCTGCCGGTCCCGGCGCGGCTGTCGGACGTGACGGCGCTGGCTCGGCTCATCCAGGAACCGGAGATCGTCGTGGTCACCCGCGACTCGCCGCTGACGTCGCTGGCCGACCTCGTCGCGGCGTGGCGCGCCGACCCGGCGCGGTTGACGGTCGGGGGCGGCTCGTCGCGTGGCGGGCCCGACCATCTCGCGGCGATGCTGATGGCCGACGCGGCCGGCATCGCCCCGCCGACGGTCCGCTACCGGCAGTTCGACGGCGGCGGTGCGCTGCTGGCGGCGGTGCTGGGCAAGCGGGTCGCGTTCGCGGTGTCCAGCCTCGGCGAGTACGCCGAGCAGATCGAGGCGGGGCAGCTGCGGGTGCTCGCGGTCACCAGCCGCAGCCGCGCGGCGGGCGTGGACGCGCCGACCCTGCTGGAGGCGGGCCTGGACGTGGCGTTCGACAACTGGCGCGGGCTGGTCGCGCCGCCGGGCCTGTCGGCGGGGCAGCGGGCCGCGCTGTCGGACATGGTCGTGCAGCTGCGCGCGTCGCCGGCCTGGCGGGAGGCGCTGGCCGGGCACCGGTGGACCGACGCGTACCAGGACGGCGACGAGTTCGCCGCGTTCCTGCGCGAGCAGGATCAGTCGGTCACGAGGATCCTGGACGGCATGGGCCTGGCCCTGCCGAGCGCGTCCACCCGCTGACCGGGCGGATCAGCTCCCCATACCGGCTTTGAGCAGCAGTTCGATGAGATCCCAGGCCGCTTCGCCGGTCCAGACGAGCGTCGAGGCGGCCAGCGCGAGCGGGAGGAGCTGCCAGTGCGACGCGCCGGGCCGCGGCGGGTCGAGCAGGCTGGCGACACGGCGCGGGATCGCCCCGCCCCGGCCCGCGGCGTTCAGTCCCAGCCCCAGGGCGGGGGGCGCGGCCAGCGAGGCACGGCCGATCGCGTGGGCCACCGTGCGGCGGTTGCCGACCGCCCGCGCCGCCTGCTCGTCCGCGTCGCGTTCGACGAGGTAGCCGACGTGCCGGGCCACCCACCACAGCGCGGGGTGGCCGACCGCGGCGAGGTCGGCGAGGGCGACCAGGCGGTGGTGGCCGGCGTCGAGGTGGGCCTGCTCGTGGGCGATCACCGCGTCCAGCTGGGTGGCGGTGAGGTGCTCCCGCATGGCGGTGGTGACGACGATCCGGCCGGGCCGGCCCGGCACCGCGAACGCCTCGGGGCGCTCGTCGGGCAGCACCAGGACGGTGGCGGTGCCGTCGGTGAGGCTGCGGGCCTCGGCGAGCACGCGGCGGTGGCGGCGTGCTTTGACACTGACCGCCGTGACCGAGGCGGTCAGCAGCCCGACGCTGAGGATCGGGGCCCAGGCGACATGGGCGGTGTCCTGGTGGACGGTGTGCGCCGACCACCCGAATGCGGTGCCGACGGCGGGCACCTGCGCGACGGCCTTGAGCGCGAAGACGAGCAGGTTGGCGAGGCTCGCGGCTGCGGTCGCGGCTGCCGACCAGGCCACGACGTACGCGCCCCGGCCGGGTGGGAGCCGGTCGGCGACCAGCCGCAGGGCGATGCTGACGAGGGCGGGGGCGACGAGCACGGACCAGGCGAAATGATCGAACATGCCACACCTCCTGCCGCCGGATCCGCCGGGTCGAGTGTGCCATGCCCGGTGCCGGCCGCCCTGGCGGGGAAGCCGTGCCCAGGTCGACCGGCGGCGGCGCTCATGGCCGCACGGCGGCGCGCGTCATGCGGTTGCCGCAGCGATCGGCTGCGGTGTCCGGCGGCGGAACCAGCCGTGGATCTTGGCCGTTGCGCGTGGCACGGTCAGCGCGTACAGGACGCCGAAGACCAGGGACGCGATCAGCGCCAGCGGCCGGGACGTGTCGTCGATGAGCCGGAAGACCTGCCAGTGGGTCAGGTAGATGTACAGCGAGCTGGTCGCCAGCAGGGCGGCGGTGCGGTTGAGCAGCGGCAGGCTGGGCAGGTCGGTGATCCAGACCAGGATCAGCAGGCCGGCGACGATGACGGCTTCCCGGGCGGGGTCGCCGAACAGGCCCGGCACGGTCGCGGCGACGACGGCGCTGACCGCCAGCCGTTCGCGGGCGGAGGTCGCCTTGGCGGTCGCCCAGCCGAGCGCGAACAGCCAGAACACCACGACCGGGGTGGGCAGCCGCACGTCCGGGACGAGCTGGTAGCGCGCGATCAGGCCGAGCGCGGCCAGGGTGAGGGGCAGCGCGAACGGGTGGCGGCGCTCCAGCCGGTCGAACGTGGGCAGGCACAGCGCGATCAGCAGGATGACCAGGTAGTAGACCAGCGCCTCGACGAACCAGAAGTGCCACCAGTAGTTGGCGGTGTCCTCCGGAGCGAACAGGTAACCGAGCAGGAACACGCTGGCCGGTTCGTAGTCGTCGGTGAGCAGGTACATCGCGCCGATCCAGGTGACGGCGCCGAGCACGATGCGCGACATGCTGCGGGCGAGGTGGCGGACCCGTTCGCCGCGGGCGGCGGCGGTGAGGTGGAACCTGGCGAAGTTGAACCCGGCCACGCCGACGAGCACGTGCGCGCCGCCGGGCAGGTCGAAGACCTGGATGTGGCTGCCGACGATGAGCACGATCGCCAGGGCGCGCAGGGCGACGGTGGTGTCGACGCGCACTCGCCGCCACGGCGAGCAGTTCCTGGGTGCGGGGTCGCCGGCCGTGGTGGGCGGCCGGTCGGCGGCTGCGGCGAGCCGGCCCACGGGTGTGGTGTGCCAGTTCTCCGGCAGGCGGCCGAGCAGCTGTTGGAGCCGGATCGACATCTCGACGTAGGACAGCGAGTCCCCGCCGAGGCCGACGAAGGTGTCGTCGTCGCGGATGTCGTCGTGGCCCAGGATCCTGGCGAAGGCGCGGCGTACCGGGTCGGGGGTGTCCACCGCCGCGGGGGCGTCCTGCTCCCGGCCGGCCAGCGCGCGTACCGCCTGGTAGTCGGGTTTGCCGTTGGACAGCCGGGGCAGCTCGGCGACGGCGGCGACCCGGATCACGTGGCCGGGCAGCCCGTGGGCGGCGGCGACCGCGTGCCGTACGTGCTCGGGGCGGTGGCCGCCTTCGTAGGCGATCGCCAGGGTGTCGTCGTCGCCGGCGCAGGCGGCGACGATGCCCGCGGTACGCAGCCGTGCCTCGATCTGCTGCAGGTCCAGGCGCAGGCCGAAGATCTTCGCGAACCGGCTGCGCCGCCCGATGATCTCGTACAGGCCGTCGGGGGTGCGCCGGGCGATGTCGCCGGTGCGCAGCTCGTCGACGGTGCGGCCGAGGGCCAGGTCGGCGGGGGTGTGCGCGTAGCCGAGCATGACGTTGGGGCCGCGGTAGACCAGTTCGCCGGCGTCGGCCGGGGCGTCGTCGAGCGGGCTCAGGTGCAGGCTGCCGCCGGGCACGGGCACGCCGATGGCCTGCGGGTGGTGCGCCGCCAGCCCCGGCGGGAGGTACGCGATGCGGGCGGTGGCCTCGGTCTGGCCGTACATGACGAACAGGTCCCAGCCGGCGCGGCGGCCGAGCGCGGCGTAGTGGCGTACCTGCTGGGGGTCCAGGCGGCCGCCGGCCTGGGTGAGGTAGCGCAGGCTCGGCAGGCGCATCCGGTCGAAGCCGATCCGGTCGAGCAGCTCGAACGTGTACGGGACCGCGGCGAAGCTGGTCGCCCGGTGCTCGCCGAACAGCCGCCAGAATTCCGGCTCGACCACGGACAGGTCGGTGAGCAGCAGTGACGCGCCGCGCAGCAGGTGGCTGTTGATCACGGACAGGCCGTAGCAGTAGTGCATCGGCAGCGTGGTGACCGCGCGGTCGTCGGCGGTGAGGCCGAGATAGGCCGCGATGGATTCGGCGTTGGCCTGCAGGTTGTCGTGCGACAGCCGGACCAGTTTCGGCGAGCCGGTCGACCCGGACGTGCTCAGCAGCAGCGCGAGGTCCGGGTGCAGCTCGTGCGCGGTTCTGTCGCGTACGTCGTGGATGGTCTCGCCCGCCACGACGTCCGGGTCGTAGGCGGCGCGCAGCGCCTCGAACGCGGTCGGGCTGTCCCCGGGCGCGAGCAGCACCGGATGCCCGGCCGACAGCGCGGCGAGGTAGTTGACCAGCGCGTCGACCCGGTTGGCTCCGGCGACCATGACGAGGCGCCGCCGCGTCCCCAGCCGCGATGCCCGTCGGCTGACCAGCGCGGCGAGGTCGCGATAGGTGAGCACGCCGGTGTCGGTGATCAGCGCCGGGCGGTCGCCGTGCAGTATCAGGTCGCGGGCGAAGGGGACGCCCGCGGTGGCGGTTTCGGTGGCTACCAGAGTCATGAGGGGGCCTTAGGGCAGGCTTACCAAATCTAGGTTAGGATTTCCTAACTTCTACAGCCTGTCAAACCTGAGAGGGGAGTCGGCGTGCGTACCGACCGCAGACCCAGCACCGCCGTGACGATCGGGACCGATACCCGGCGCAAGGCCGCACCCCGCGCGGTCGTGGCTTCGCTCGCCGCGGCCGTGCTGCTCGCCGCCGGGCTGGCCGGCTGCTCCGGCGAGGAGCCCAAGGACATCACCGTCTACAGCGGACGGACCCAGTCGCTGGTCCAGCCGCTGATCGACGAGTTCACCAAGAAGACCGGCATCACCGTCGCCGTGCGCTACGGCACCACCGCGCAGACCGCCGCCCAGCTGCAGGAGGAGGGCGACAAGTCGCCCGCCGACGTGTTCCTGTCCCAGGACGCCGGAGCCCTCGGCGCGGTCGCCAAAGCCGGGCTGCTGGCCCAGGTCCCGGCCGAGCTGCTGGCCAAGGTCCCCGCGCCGTACCAGCACGCCGGCGGCCAGTGGGTGGGCGTGACCGGCCGGCTGCGCGTCTTCGCCTACAACGCCGACCAGGTCAAGCCCGAGGAGCTGCCGAAGTCGGTGCTGGACGTGACCGGCCCGCAGTGGAAGGGCCGGCTGGGCGTCGCGCCGACCAACGCCTCGTTCCAGACGTTCGTCACCGCACTGCGGGTGCAGCACGGCGACGCGAAGGCCAAGCAGTTCCTCGACGGCATCAAGGCCAACGAGCCGCAGATCCGCGACAACAACATCGTCATCGTCGGCGAGATCAACGACGGCAAGCTCCCGGCCGGCCTGGTCAACCACTACTACCTGTTCGAGAAGGCGGCCGAGCTCGGCGTCAGCCCCGACCAGCTCAAGGTCAAGCTGCACTACTTCGGCGACGGCGACACCGGCGGCCTGCTCAACGTCTCCGGGCTGGGCCTGCTGAAGAAGGCGTCCGGCAACGCCAAGGCCAAGCAGTTCATGGAGTACCTGCTCGGCGTCGACGGCCAGACCTACTTCGCGACCAAGACCTTCGAGTACCCGCTGATCGCGGGCGTGCCGACCGCGCCCGGCCTGCCGTCGCTGGCCGACCTGAAGATCCCGGCGATCAACCTCAACGACCTGGACACCCTCGCCGCGTCCGTCGAAATGATCAAGAATTCGGGGCTGACGTCCTGAGCACGTCCACCGGCACCGGACGGCGGGCGCGCACCGGCGCGCCCGCCCCACGGCGTGCCGTCCACCGGCTGCGCCGCCTCGCCCCCCGCCCGGTGCTGCTGACGGGCAGCCTGCTGGCCGTCGCCGTCGCGCTCATCCCGCTGGTCTACCTGGGCGTTCGCGCCGCCGAGGCGGGCGGCGAGCGCATCCGGGCGGAACTGCTCACCGGCGCGACCGCCGAGCTGGCCGCGACCAGCCTGGCCCTGGCCGCGCTCGTCACGGCCGGGTGCCTGCTGCTCGGGGTCGGCGCCGCGTTCCTGGTCACCCGCACCGACCTGCCGCTGCGGCGGACGTTCGGCGTGGTCGCGGCGCTGCCGCTGGCGATGCCGACCTACGTAGCCGCCTTCGGCTGGGTCTCGGTCGTCGACGGGTTCCACGGCTTCTGGCCCGCCGCCCTGGTGCTGACCTTCTGCTCCTTCCCGTACGTCTACCTGCCGGTCGCGGCCGCGCTGCGCTCCGTCGACCCGGCGGTCGAGGAGGTGTCGCAGTCGCTGGGCCGCGGCGGCCGGCGCACCTTCACCGGCGTGACCCTGCGCCAGATCCGCCCCGCCGTCGTCGCCGGCGGGCTGCTGGTCACCCTGTACGTGCTGTCCGACTTCGGCGCGGTCGCGCTGCTGCGGGTCAACACGTTCACCCGGTCCGTGTTCACGTCGTTCGACCTCGGCTTCGACCGCGTCGGCGCGCTGGTCCAGGCGACCGCCCTGGTCGTGGTCACCCTCGTGATCCTCGGCGCGGAGCTGGCCGTACGCCGCCACGACACCCGCTACGCCAAAGTGGGCGGCGGCACGCGCCGGCCCGCGCGCATCGTGCGCCTGGGCCCGTGGCGGGCCCCTGCCCTGCTGGCCATCGTCGCCGTCGCCGCCGGCAGCTTCGCGGTGCCGGGCGCGGCACTCGTGCGCTGGACGGCCGAAGGCGTGTCCCGGCCCGGCTCGCCGGCCGAGATCGCCGGCGCGGCCGCCAACTCGATGGGCGTGTCCGCGCTCGGGGCGGCGTTGACCATGCTGCTGGCCCTGCCGATCGGGCTGCTGACCGCCCGTGCCCCGGGCCCGCTGTCGGCGGTGCTGGACCGGCTGACCTACCTCACCCACGCGCTGCCCGGCCTGGTCGTCGGGCTGTCGCTGGTGTTCTTCGGCATCAACGTCGCCTACCCGCTCTACCAGACCCGGTGGCTGCTGGCGCTGGCCTACGCGACGCTGTTCCTGCCGCTGGCCGTCGGCGCGGTCGCGTCCGCCGCCGCGCTGTCGCCGCCCAGCCTGGAGGAGGCCGCCCGCTCCCTCGGTCGCGGGCCCTGGGCGGTGCTGCGCACCGTCACGCTGCCACTGACCCTGCCCGGCATCGGCGCGGGAGCCGCGCTGGTGTTCCTCACCTGCATGAAGGAACTGCCGGCGACCCTGCTGCTGCGTCCCACCGGGATGGACACCCTGGCCACCGAACTGTGGACGCACACCTCCGTCGCCGCCTACGCCGCCGCCTCGCCGTACGCGGCACTGCTCGTCATCCTGTCCGCGGGGCCGGTGCTGGTGCTGGCCCGCCGCGCGCTCACCCCCGGAGGCACCCCGTGAACGCACTCGTCGTACGCGCCGCGCACAAGGCGTTCGGGCCGGTGAAAGCCCTCGACGGCGCCGAGCTGACGGTGCCCGCCGGCTCGCTGACCGCGGTGCTGGGCCCGTCCGGCTGCGGCAAGACGACCCTGCTGCGCTGCGTCGCCGGCTTCGAGCACCTCGACGCCGGTGAGATCACCCTCGGCGACCGTGCCGTGTCCGGCTCCGGCCGCCACGTCCCGGCGCACCGGCGCGGCGTGGCCGTCGTGCCGCAGGACGGCGCGCTGTTCCCGCACCTGGACGTCGCCGGCAACGTCGGCTACGGCCTCGACGCCGCGCAGCGCCGTAGCGGCCGCGTCGACCAGGTCCTCGAACTGGTCGGGCTGGCCGGCTACGGCAGGCGTATGCCGCACCAGCTCTCCGGCGGCCAGCAGCAGCGCGTCGCCGTCGCCAGGGCGCTGGCCCCCCGCCCCCGGCTGGTGCTGCTCGACGAGCCGTTCAGCGCGCTGGACGCCGGGCTGCGCGCCGGGCTGCGCGCCGACGTGCGCGCCGCGCTGCACGCCGACGGCGCGACCGCCGTGCTGGTCACCCACGACCAGGGCGAGGCGCTGTCGATGGCCGACCAGGTCGTGGTCATGCACCAGGGCCGGGTACGCCGCCAGGGCACCCCGCTGGAGGTGTACCGCACCCCCGGCGATCCGTGGGTCGCCCGGTTCGTCGGCGACGCCGTGCTGCTGCCCGGGACCGCCGGCGGTGACCGCGTCCCGACGCCGCTGGGCGAACTCGCCCTCGACCGCGCCTGCCACGACACCATCACCGTGCTGGTGCGGCCCGAGCAGATCCGGGTCACGCCACCCGACGCGGCACCTGACGCGGTGGCCGCGACCGTGCGCGGGCAGCTGTTCCACGGCCACGACGTCGTTCTGGACCTGCGGCTCGACGACGGAACCCCGGTCACCGCACGGGTGCTCGACCGCGGGCAGCAACTCGTGCCGGGCCAGCGCGTCGGGCTCACCGTCGACGGGCCCGTGCACGCCATGCCCGGCCCCGAGCCGGTGGCCGGGTGACGGTGCGAGGCGGCACGGAACAGTTCGGCGGCGGGCCGGTCGATGACCCCGACCCGACCGCTACCCGACCACCGCCTCGGCCTTACAGGCGATCAGCTGCACCTCCTGGAACTGCCGCTTGTCCTCGGGCTGGGGTTCGCGCACCATCCGGCCGACCTCGGCCAGCCCGGCCTTGCGCAGCATCGCGGCGAGGTGGTCGGGCCACCACCGGTAGGCCGGCGCGACCGAGTGGTCGAAGACCTGCGTCGGGTGCGACGGATCCTCGCTGGCCGAGAAGCCGATCAGCAGGTGGCCGCCGGGTGCCAGCACCCGGTGGAACTCGTCCAGGATGGCGGGGACGTCCTGCGGCGGCGTGTGAATGATGGACCAGCGCGACAGCACGCCGCTGAGCGTGCCGTCGGCGATGTCCAACGCGGCCATCGAGCCCACGTCGAACCGCAGGTCCGGATAGGCCTCCCGAGCCAACGTGATCATCGCTGGCGAGACGTCGACCCCCGACGCCGCCAACCCCAGCTTGTGCAGGTGAGCGGTGACGTAGCCGGGCCCGCAGCCCAGGTCCGCGACCCGGGTGTCCCCGCTCGTCCGCACCAGCTCGGCGAAGGCGTCCAGGATCGCGCGGTCCAGGGGCCTGTCCTGCAGCGAGTCGCTGAACAGCTGCGCATAGGCGAGGGCAGCGGCGTCGTAACTGTCGCGGGTGGCGGCGAGGGAATCGTGTTCGACCATTTGTACGACAGTAGTGCGCGGCCCCCCACGCCGCCGTCCGGGACCAGGCGGCCGACCTGCTCGTCGACGCCGCGGCACCAGTCTGTGACCGGCTCGACCCCGGCGCGGTACGCGCGCGGCTGCACCGCGCCGACGCGGCGACCCGGTCCGGGGCTGGAGTTCGCGCTCAACCTCGACGTGTGGCTGCGGCCGGGGCGCGGATCGCCGGCGGCGTCCAAGTCGTGACCGGACACCGTGCCAGAATCGTTCGTGCGCAACGAGCATCGCCTGCCGACCAGGACGCCAGAGTCGCGAGCCTTCGCCGAGCGCGTACAGCTGGTCATGGGTCTGACCGCGCGCCTGAACCTGCTGCCGTTCGACGACCTGGACGCGCGCCGGACGGTGCTCGCCCAGATCTTCGGCAGGCCCGTGCCGGACTCGCTGTCGATCCTGCCGCCGTTCTACTGCGACTACGGGCTCGGGGCGTCGTTCGGGGAGCGCGTGTTCATCAACCAGGGCTGCTACTTCCTCGACTACGGCGGCATCACCATCGGCGACCGCGTCCTGATCGGTCCGAGCGTCACGCTGAGCACGGCCGGACACCCGGTCGAGGTCGACGAACGCTACGACTACATCACGCACGCGCCGATCGTCATCGAGGACGACGTGTGGATCGGGGCCGCGGCCACGGTCACGCCCGGTGTGACGATCGGCCGCGGCTCGGTCGTCGGCGCGGGCGCGGTCGTCGCCAAGGACGTGCCGCCTTTGAGCGTGGTGACGGCGACGAGCATCGTCGAGCGCAAACGTCTGCGGCCACCGGCGGCGAGCCCGCCCCGGTAGCATTCGCGCCGTGCGAACACTGGTGCAGTACACCGACGCGCTGTCCGCAGCGGCCAACACACTGGACCTCAAGGCGTACGACGACGCGCTGAGCGGCATCATCCAGGTCGGGGCGTCCGCGCCGCGAGAGCAGGTCGACGCGGCGCTGGAACGCATCCGGCCGATGGTGGAGACGATGCCGCTGAGCCCCGGGGCGGGGCTCGCCCGGGTCGCGGCCAACCTGTGCCTGCACGGCAGTGACGTCAACGTGCTGCTGCCCGTGTTCGTCGAGCGGGCCTGCCAGGCGATGGACAACACGTTCGTGTTCAACACGTACTGGGACGAGGCCATCGGCCGGCCGGTGCCGCGGCCCGCGCGTGAGCACGAGGCCGTCCCCGACATGCAGCGTTTCGTCGACGTGGCGTGCCGCCACGGCGTGGCCAAGGACCAGGCGATCGAGGTGGCCGAAGCCTGGGCCTTCGTGGGCGCCTGGGTGCAGCCGGTGCTGTTCCTGGCGCAGTACCGGCCGGTCCGGGCGGCGCTCCCGCAGCGCGAGCGCCTCATCGAGCTGGTCGGGGTGGCCCGGCGCTTCGTCGAGCAGGCGCACTTCCTGCACGGGTTGCTGCACGTGCTCGACGACGAGCCGCTGATCGTGCTGCACCGGGAGACCGGCCGGGGTTTCCGGCTGCGGCTGACCGGTGTCGGCGACGACCGCCAACTGCACACCCTGCTGGCCGGGCTGCTCATCGGGCCCGAATCGCCGGGCGGGCTGGCCGGTCGGCGGCCCTCCGACAGTGAGCTCGTCGCCGCCACCTTCGGTGAGCGGCTCGACCTGGACGAGCCCGTCACCGGCACGATCATCCTCAACGACGCCGCCGGTGAGTGGGTGTGGAACGGGATTCCCTCCGACATCGCCGCCGTCGACGGGGTGCGGGTGGTGGTCATCGACCCGCCGACCGTCGAACGCACCTGGAAGACCGCCCGCGTCTACCCGTACCTGGAGCCCGGGATCGCGTTCGACGGCGAGCTGCCCGCACCGGAGGCCGCCGCCTGGCTGAGCCGCTGCGCCCCGCCGACGCGGGTCGGCTGAGGGGTGGTGGCACCGGCCGCCGGACACCCGGCGGCCGGTGCGCTCAGGCCGGCAGCTGGGCGAGCTGGAGCTCGACGGCCGACTTGACGTCGTCTGTCAGGGCCTCGGTCCGCTTCTGATCCGGACCGTATGTGTGGATGACGACCGCTACACTCCCGCGCCCGAAATACGTGTAGCAATTCACTTTCTTGTCCGCGTTGCTGGTGAAGCAGGCGGCCGTGGCGCTGTAGGCGGTCGACGTCAGGTCGATGTCCCGGACCGCGATCTTGGTGTAAGTGACTCCGGCGTCACGGTATGACTTGCATTTCCCCAGTAGGGACTCGGCCTTGGCCACGACGTCCTTGGCCTTCTCCTTCGGCAGCACCAGGACTTCCTGCGCGACGACCCCGAAGTTCTCGGCGGACTGATCCGCGGCGACGATCCAGGACCGGACGTGGGTCAGGGCATCGCCCGCGTCGGCGGTGGAGGAGGCGGGACGCTCGCCGCATGCGGTCACGATGCCGGCGGGGAAGCCCTTCCACCAGTGGTCATCGACCGCGCGTTCCTGCCGGCCGGGCAGGTCCACCACCGAGAGCAGGAGCTCGTCGGTGATCATGGCCGTTTCCATGAGCTGGTTGGGGCTGAAGGAGGGCGTCGGCGACGGGGCGGCCGCCGTGGGGGAGGCCGGCGGCGCCGAGGGCCCGGCCGGCCCGGCCGGTGCGGCCGCACTGCAGCCGCCTGCGAACATGACGGCGACGACGGCCAGTGGTACGAGGCGTTTCAAGGTTCTTGCTCCTGTGATCGGTAAGGGATGCCGCACCGTACCCGCTGCGCCGTCGTCGGGCAGTCCCAGGCCGAACCGTCTGTGCGGTCACGCCGCCGGAGCCGCCGGCAGGCCGGCGAGGAAACGCCGGCCTGCCGGCGGTCTCAGCCCGGTGACGACTCGTTGGCGGCGTGGTGGTCGCGGATCACCTTGCGCAGTGCGGGCAGCGCGGGGCCCGCTTGCCGGGTGAGGGATTCCAGGCGCTTGGCGTACTGGCGGACCTGGGCCCGGCTGATGGCGATGCGGATCTCGCCGGTCGCGGCCAGCGCGGTCAGGGCCGCGTCACCAGGGTCGGCGGTGCCACCGTTGAGGGTGTGGCTGACGGTGGAGCGGAGCCGGGCGACCGTGCGGTGCTCGTGGAGCTTGACCCTGGTGGCGGGGAAGATCCCCAGGATGCGGTAGCGCTCGGTGGTGATGACACGGTCGTCGGCCAGCCGCTGCTGGACCGCGCGGAACAGGGGAGTCTGGCCGCGGTGCACCCACCAGGACCACTTCTTCGGTTTGGGCGCGGACGCGATCTCCCGCAGCACCTCGGCCAGCAGCGGGTCGGTGACCTTGGTGTTCGCCGCGCGAGGCTTGCCGTCGTCATCGGACAGCGCACCCAGCTGGACCAGCTCGGTGAGCGCCGCGGCGCGAAGCACGTATCCCAGGTAGCCGTTGCAGGTCAGCCTGCCTTTGTCGGTGTTGTAGGCCAGCAGGTAGACCCGGGAGGTGAGGGGCAGCTCCATGACCAGCTCTCCATCTGACAGGTTGGGGGTCGGCCGCCATGACGGTATCATAGTGATATCACTTGCGCTGCGGGCATCGTGCGGGGTCTGGCGCCTCAGGCGCGTGGGGTGATCGACTCAGCGGGATCTGAGTACGTGCGCTCATGCGCGCCCGGCCCGCCGCGACCAGCATGGGATCCATGGACGGGCTCTATATCGGATCCTTCGCCCACGCACTCGGTGCGCGGAAACGACATCTACGCGAGTCGGCCGAGGCGGGACTGCTGCGGTCGGCTCCGGAGGACCTGGAAGCGGCCGGCTTCCGCTGGCACCACATCTGCGAGCCGGACGGCAGCGCATACGACCTGGCCCGCTCGGCGGTCGCGGAGATCGCCGCCCGAGGCGAGCTCACCGACATCGACGCGATCGTGTACGCCACGTGCCTGCCCGACGGCGGGACCCGCACCGGTCCGGTCCGCGACGTCAAGGAGCTGATGGACTTCCCGGCCGGCCGGCTGCAGGCCGAGTTCGGCCTGTCCCGGGCGATCGTGGTCGGGCTGCACCAGCAGGCCTGCACCGGCGTGCTCGGGGCGCTGCGGGTCGCCGGCGCGCTGCTGACGACCGAGCCCGGCTGGCGGCGGGTGCTGTGCGTGACCGCCGACCGGTTTCCCGACGGCGCCTGGTACGAGCAGGCGTACAACCTCATCTCGGACGGGGCCGCGGCCTGCGTGGTCGGCCGGGAGCCCGACGTGTGCCGGCTGCTGACCGTGCACCAGATCACCAACGGCGGCCTGGGCCGGGCCGGCGACGACGAGACCGTCGGCACCTACTTCGCCTACACCCACCGGCTGGTCCGGGAGGCCGCCGCGCGGGTCGGGCTGGCCCCGGCCGAGCTGGACTGGGTCGTCACCCAGAACACCAACGACAAGGCCTGGCAGATCCTCGCCCGGCTGCTCGGCGTCGACCACGCCCGGGTCTGGGCGCCGACGCTGCCCGACGTCGGGCACGTCATCTCGGCCGACCCGGTCGTCAACCTGTCGGCGCTGCTCGACTCGGGCCGGGCGCGGCCGGGGCAGCGGATCGCGCTGCCGATGGCCGGGTTCGGGCTCAACTGGCAGTGCGCGGTGCTGGAGGTGGTCGGGCGATGAGCGCACTGGCGACCGCGCTGGCCCAGGTGTCGGAGACCGCGGACCGGCTCAGCCGGCTGTCGGCCCGGGCGCACCAGAATCCGTACACCCTGGTCGACTGGCCGACGGCGGTCGATCCGGAACGCGACTGGTTCGGCACCCCGGAGTACGTCAGCCTGCACGGCACAGCGGTGTGGGAGGGCCTGGACGACACGGCACGCCGCCGGGTCGCGTTCCACGAGGCGGCCGGCTTCTTCAGCCTCAACATCCACGGGGAGAAGTCGCTGATCCAGGGCCTGGCGGCGCGGCTGTACCGCAGCGACCTGGCCGGCGCCGCCGGCTACCTGCACCACTTCCTGGACGAGGAGAACAAGCACAGCGTCTACTTCGGCGGCTTCTGCACCCGCTATGCGCGGGTCCACCGCAGCCGCCAGGCGTCGTTGCGCACCGACCGGCCGCGTGATGTCGACGACCTGCTGTTCTTCGCCAAGACGCTGATCTTCGAGGAGATCGTGGACCACTACAACCGGGTGCAGGCCCGCGACGGGCGGCTGCACCCGCTGGCCCGGTTCATCAACGACCACCACCACCGCGAGGAGGCCCGGCACCTGGTGTTCGGCCGCCGGCTGGTGACGGCGCTGTGGCAGGCGGGGGACTGGGACGCGCGGACCGCCGCCGAGATCCGCGACGACCTCGGCCGGTTCGTGACCGCGACCTGGCGCGAGTACTACCACCCCGACGTGTACGCCGACGCCGGGCTCGACGACCCGTGGGAGCTGGCGGAGACGGCCTGGTCCGCGCCCGCCCAGCGGGCCCACCGGCGCAACGTTTCCGCGGACTGCCTGCGCTTCCTGGCGACGGCGGGTGTGCTCACGGAGGAGCCGGCCGATGCGTTCTGAGACCGAGATCCGCGCGGAACTGCGGACGTTCGTACAGCGCCACGCCGGGCAGGTCGCGATCACCGATGACATGCCGCTGTTCACGCTGCGCGTGCTGCGGTCGGTGCACCTGCCCGAACTGATCATCCTGCTGGAGCGGCTGCGCGGCGCGCCCATCGACGTGGAGCAGCTGCGGATGGGCGACTTCGACGGCATCGACGCCATGATGGCGAGTTTCGGGGGCAAGCCGTGAACACACTCACCGAACTGACCGGGATCGGGCTGCGCTGGGACCCCAGCGGCCAGGCCGGGCTGACCGGGCCGCTGCTGGCGCTCGCCGGCGACTGCGACCGCGCGTTCCAGCACCTCGCGAGCCGTTGGGGCTGCCCGGAGGAGGCGTACGCGGCGACGCTGCCCGCCGCGGCCCTGCACGGGCATCTGCGGTCCTTCCCGCACCAGGTCACCTTCGCGGCGGCGCTCGACCCGGCCGAGTCCAACCTCGCCGAGTTCGCCGACGGCCCGGTGCTGGACCGGTCCGGGGCGGTCGCGCTGACCCGCACGGCCCCGGTGACCGCCGTGCTCACCCCGGCGGCCTGCTACCACGTCTACCACGCACACCGAGGCGAGCAGCTGCCGGCGGCCGCCTACGTCACCACCCGCAACACCTGCTTCCGGCGCGAGCCGCGGTACGAGCCGCTGCGCCGCCAGTGGACCTTCGCGATGCGGGAGATCGTGTGCCTGGGCACGGCCGAGGAGGCCACATCGTTCCTGGCCGAGGCCCGGGCGGCCGTCGACGAGTTCGCCCGGCTGATCGACCTGCCGCTGGCCTGGACACCGGCGACGGACCCGTTCTTCCGCCCCGATCACCACCCCGGCCACCTGCTGCAGCGCATCCAGCCGGTCAAGCACGAGGCGACGTACGGCGGCTCGCTGGCCCTGGGCTCGGCCAACCTGCACCACGACCATTTCGGGTCGGCGTTCGGCATCACCCGCGGCGGCGCCCCGGCCACCACCGCCTGCCTCGCCTTCGGCGTCGAACGGTGGCTGTACGCCCTGGTCGACCGGCACGGCGCCGAGCCGGGCGGCTGGCCGGACCTGCTCGCCGCGGCCGGACAGGCGGTGGCCCGATGACCACGCTGATCACCGGCGCGGACGGCTACCTGGGACGACGCATCGTGGCCGCGCTGCGCGGCGAGGACCTGATCCTCGCGGTGCGCTGCGCCGACCAGGCTGAACTCGACCGCAAGCGGGCGCTGCTGGCCCGGGTCACCGACGCCCCGGTCGTGCCGGCCGACCTGCGCGACGACGACCCGTTCGCGCACGTGGACCCCAGGTCGGTCACGCGGATCGTGCACGCCGCCGCCGTCATCCGCTTCGACGTCAGCCGCGACACCGCCGACCGGGTCAACGCGTCCGGCACGGCACGCGTACGCGAATTCGCGCGACGCTGCGACCGGCTCGACCGGCTGATGCTGCTGTCCACCCTGTACAGCGCGGGCCGCCGCCGCGGCGAGGTGCACGAGACCCGCCACGACGACGCCGGGTTCGTCAACCACTACGAGTGGTCCAAGTGGGCGGCCGAGGAGTGCCTGCTCGACGCGCCGGGGCTGCCGGTGACGGTGGTACGCCTGCCGACGCTGATCGCCGAGGACGGCGGCGGCGAGGTCGGGCAGTACAACGCGTTCCACCACACGATGCGGCTCTACCACTCCGGCCTGCTGACACTGCTGCCCGGAGACCCGGCGACACCGCTGAGCCTGGCCACGGCCGAGTTCACCGTCGCCGGCGTGACCGCCCTGCTCACCGCACCACCGGGCATCTACCAGCTCTGCCCCGGCCCGGTGACGCTCGGCACCGCGATCGACACCGCCTTCGCCGTGTTCGAGCAGGACCCCGGCTTCCGCCGGCGCATGCTGCCCCGCCCCATCCCGTGCGACCGGGCCAGTTTCCACGACATGGCCCAGGCCGCCAGGCGGCTGCGCGGCGGCCCGCTGCAGCCCGCGCTCGCCTCGGTCGCACCCTTCGCCGAACAGCTCTACCTGCCCAAACACTTCCGGACCGACCGCCTGCGGGCGGCGTGGCCCGGCTACCAGGCACAGGACGCCACGGCCGTGGTCGAGGCCGCGTGCGCCGACCTGATCGAGAGGAGCTTCCATGTCACAGCGCACTGACCCGCAAGCACCACCGCATGCGGTACGGCGGACCGAACTGCCCGGCGCCGTCGACGACCGGCTGTACTTCGCCCAGGTCCGGGAGGACCCGAAACTGGAGATCGCCGCCTTCGCCGGGCGGTGGAACGGGCCGATCGCCGTGGTCGGCTCGGCCGGCTGCACGGCCCTGTCGCTGCTGGCCGCCGGTGCCGCCGAGGTCGTCGGCGTCGACGTCAACCGCACCCAGAACCACCTCGTGGAGCTGAAAGCGGCCGCGGTCGCCCGGCTCGAACCCGGTGCGGCGCTGGGGCTGCTCGGCGGCGCGCCCATGGCCGCGGCCGCGCGGCAGCAGGCGTACGCCCAGGTCCGGGACGCGCTCACGCCCGGGGCACGCGGCCACTGGGACGCGCACCCGCGCGCCATCGACGCCGGAGTGCTGCAAGCCGGGGTCACCGAGCGGCTGATGCGCCTGATCGCCCGGACCCTGCGCGTGATCCACCCGCGCCGCCGGATCGAGACGCTGCTCGCCCTGCGGACACTCGACGAGCAGCGCGACTTCTACCGCCGCGACTGGGACACCGCCGGCTGGCGGCTGCTGTTCGCGGTGCTGTGCAACCGGCTGGTGCTGCGGCGCACCTACGACGAGCGGTTCTTCGCCCACGTCGAGGACCCCGGCTACGCCCGGCACTTCCGCCAGGTCGCCGAGCACACGCTGACCGACCTGGACATCGGTGGCAACTACTTCCTGCACCACCTGCTGACCGGCCGCTACCCGGCGGACTGCCTGCCGCCGTACCTGAGCGCGAAGGTGCCGGTGGACGGGCTCAGCCTGGTCGACGGCGCGTTCACCGACTACCTGCGTACCCGGCCCGACGGCAGCATGGCGGGCTTCGCCCTGTCCAACATCTGCGAATGGCTGACCCCCGGACAGGTCGACGAGCTGTTCGCCGAGATCGTCCGCACCGCCCGGCCGGGCGCCCGGCTGGTCTTCCGCAACTTCGTCGGCTGGACCGAGGTCCCGCCGCGCTGGCGCGACGCCGTACGGGAGGACCGGGCGCGGGGCGAGCAGCTGATGCGCACTGACCGCAGCCTGTGCCAGCGGCGCTTCGCGCTGTGCGAGGTGACGCCGTGAAGGTCCGCGACGCCCGGCCGGAGGACAACGCGGCGCTGGTCGACCTGGCGAGCCGCTGCGCGATGGATGGCGACCTGTCGCTGTGCGTCGACCGGCGGCCCGACTTCTTCGCGCTCAACCGCATCGCCGGGGACGGCTGGCGGGTCGGGGTCGTCGACGGCGACGACGGGCCGATCGCCTGCGTGGCGGCCGCCCGGCGGTCCGCGTTCATCGACGGCCGCCCGGCCCCGCTCGGGTACGTCGGCGACCTCAAAGTCCATCCGGCGTACCGGCGGCGCGGGGCCGCCCGCGTCCTGGCGCAGTGGGCGCAGGCGGCAGCCCGGGAGCTGACCGGCCCGGACGCGCCGCTGATCGGCACGGTCCTGGCCGGCAACGACGCCGTCGAGATGCTGCGCCGACAGGTCGAACCCGGGGTGCGCCGGCGGGCCACCATCCGATCGCACAGCATCGACCTGCTGACCCGCCGCCGCATCCCACCGAGCGACCTCACCGTGTCGGCGGCCGAACCGGCGGACGAGCCCGACATGGTCGAGCTGTGGCACCGGGTGGCAGCGTTGCGCCAGTTCGCGCCGGTCTGCGACGCGTTCCCACTCAGCCGGCCGGGCCTGGAGTACCTGCTGGCCCGGCGGCCGGGCGGGAAGCTCGCCGGGTTCGTCGGCCTGTGGAACCAGCACGACGTCAAGCAGATGCGGGTCACCGGCTACTCGCCCCGGATGGCGGCGGTGCGGGTCGCGTTCAACATCGCGGCCCCGCTGCTGCGGGCGCCCCGCCTGCCGCGTACGGGTGCGGAACTGAGCTACCGCACCGTGGTCAACCCGTGCGCGCCCGACCAGGCGACGCTGCGTCTCCTGCTCAGGCACGCCTGCAACCGGCTGCACGGGCAGCACTCGTTCCTCACCGTCGGCCTGGACGTCCGCGACCCGCTGAGCCAGGCGCTGACCGGCCTGCGCGCCCAGCCCACCGACGTCGACCTGCTCGTGCTCGGCGGGCCCGCCGACCAGGGCACACCGGTGCACTTCGAGATCGCCACGGTGTAGACCCGGAAGGAACCCGATCCGTTTCCGTTATGCGCTCGGCCCGCCACCCGTCTACATCGGCAGGAGCGCGATCCGGCCAGGGCAGCCGGAGCGGGACCCGAAACAGTGCCGCCGTATCGCTCGCCGGGGTGCGTGGCGGCGCGCACCCCGCGTGCGTTCCCTCCGTTCACGGCACCTGGATCGAGGAGAGCACATGTCAAGGTTGTGGTCAGCAAGGACCCCGGCAAGGCGGTCCACCCTGCCGCGGTCCGTCCGCGCCGCCGCGGCGTCGGTCGTCGTCGGCGTTCTCGCCCTGGCCGGCGCGGTCGCCGGCACCCCGTCGGCGGTCGCGGCGACGGCGGCGGCATTCCCCGGGGCCGCGGGCCCGGCGATGTACGCGACCGGCGGGCGCGGCGGCGACGTCTACCACGTCACCAACCTCACCGACAACGCGAGCAGCCCGCAGGCAGGCTCGCTGCGACACGGCATCGACACCACGCCCAGCGGCGGCCGGACGATCGTCTTCGACGTGGCGGGCACCATCAAGCTGTCCCCGGCCGGGCGGCAGGGCTGGCTGACGATCAACGCGAGCAACCTGACCATCGCCGGCCAGACCGCGCCCAAGCCGGGCATCACGATCATGGGTCAGGCTACCAAGGTCACCGGCAAGAACGTCGTCATCCGGCACCTGAAGTTCCGGCCCGGCAAGGACCAGGCCAACCCCGGATCGGCGACCAACGACGGCATCTGGATCACCGGTGACAACGTCATCGTCGACCACGTCTCGGTCAGCTGGGCCGACGACGAGGGCATCAGCGTCAGCGACGCCGCCGGCCAGGTCACCGTGCAGTACGCCATCGTGTCCGACGGCCTGAACTACAACGGCCACAGCTACGGCGCGCTCGCCGGCAGCGACGTCACCGGCTCGAACATCGCCTACCACCACAACCTGTTCGCCCACCAGATGAGCCGCCTGCCCCGGCTGGGCAACGAGACCGGGGCGGTCAACAACGTCGAGTGGAGCAACAACGTCGTCTTCGAAGGCAAGGGCTACAGCGGCGCCGACCAGCTCGCCAACGCCAACTTCGTCGGCAACACCTACCTGCGCCACAATTCGAGCAGCGCCGCCGTGTACACCGGGGCCACCGGCACGGCCGCGTACCTGTCGGGCAACCGGGCCGACTACGACGGCGACTCGAACCTGACCAACGGCGTGGACATCGCCTGGGACCGCTTCACCGACGTCCCCACGCACAGGACGAGCCGGTTCAACGTGCCCAACATGAGCACCGAGTCGGCCGGGGCCGCGCTGACCAAGGTGCTCGACGGGGCCGGGGCGTTTTGGTGGGCACGCGACGCCGTCGACACCCGCGTCGTCAGCGAAACCCGCTCGACCAGCGGATCCATCATCAACGAACCCAACTCCACCGAGTGGAACAACCTGTGGAACGCCGCGCAGGTGAACAGCCCCAGCGGCTGGGACACCGACCGCGACGGCATGCCCAATACGTGGGAGACGGCCGGCGGGCTGAACCCGAACAGCGCCGACCACAACGGTGACGCCGACGGCGACGGCTACCGCAACATCGAGGAGTACCTCGACTACGCCGCCCAGGGCAGCAAGACGCTCCCCACACCGCCTCCCGGCTCCCCGACGCCCACCCCGACTCCGACGCCCACCCCGACCGCGTCGCCCTCGACGCCCCCGCCCGGTGGTGCTTGCACGGCCACCTACCAGACCACCAACTCCTGGCCCGGCGGCTTCCAGGGCGACGTGACCGTGCAGGCCGGCAGCTCGCCCGTCAACGGCTGGACGGTCAGGTGGACGCTGGCGAGCGGCCAGACCATCAGCCAGGTGTGGAACGGCCGCCTGACCACCAGCGGCACGGCCGTGACGGTCGGCAACGAGTCCTACAACGGCGCGCTGGCGGCCTCGGCCTCCACCACGTTCGGCTTCACCGCCGCAGGAACCGCGACGACCCCGACCCTGAGCTGCACCAGCCCGTGACGGACGCATACGCCGCCGTGCCGTCCCCAGGCGCACGGCGGCACCATCAGCCTGCCGACGGGCCCTCGCCGCCACCCCATCCGAGCCCTGGCCGGCGAGCAGTTGTGAGAGTCGTGTGAAGGAACGAAGGAAACACCGGGACTGTCAGGTCCGCGATGATTTGATCTCGCGAATGTGGACGACGGTGAAGAACACTGCCTACGCGCTCTACGCACGGCGCCTCAACGCGCAGCTGGCCGGCGCAAGCCGGCCCCGGCACGTCGCGATCGTCATGGACGGCAACCGCCGATGGGCACGACAGGCCGGGTTCACCGATGCCAAGATCGGCCACCGCTACGGGGCGGAGCACCTCGACGAGGTCCTTCAGTGGTGCGCGGAAATCGGCATCCAACACGTGACCGCGTTCGTCGCCTCTGTCGACAACCTGCAGAAGCGAGACTCCGACGAAGTCGACAACCTCCTGCGGATGATCGAGGACGTCGTCGCGGAACGCCTGACCCGGCCGTCCAGCATCTGGCAGATCCACCCGGCCGGCAGGCTCGACGTCCTACCGGAATCCACCAGGCACGCCCTCAAGCTGGCCGAGGAAGCCACCCGAGACAACGACACGGCCTTTCATCTCAACATCGCGATCGGCTACGACGGCCGCGAAGAGATCCTCGACGCCATCCGATCGCTGCTCGAAGAGCAAGGGCGAGCCGGTCACACCATCGACGACATCGCCCAGCGGCTGACCGCCGACCAGATCGCCACGCACCTCTACACCAGCGGGCAACCTGACCCCGACCTGGTCATCCGGACCAGCGGGGAACGCCGTATGTCAGGGTTCCTCCTCTGGCAAGCCGCGTACTCCGAGCTGCACTTCACCGACGTCTACTGGCCCGGCTTCCGGAAAATCGACTTTCTCCGCGCTCTACGGTCCTACGCCGCCCGCCATCGCCGGTTCGGTGCCTGACCCGGCACCACATACCCATCGGTTCCCGCAGGGCGCCGCGCGGCGCGTCGTGCGGTTCGGGTTGGCCGCCAAGGTAAATTGTGCGCAATTGAGGCATAACGGAAAGGCCTGCCCGTGCTCACACGCCGCTTCGGAGACCTGGACCTCGGGTTCATCTACAGCGAACACATCCATCCCCCGGTCGGCTTCCGTGCCCTGGCCGGCGTGGTCCAGGGTCCGGACTGGATCATGTGTGTGCGCGATGCGACCGGGGGCGACATCGTCGAGCCGCCCACCCGGCTGACCGACCCGCTGCCGCTCTGGCAGCCGGTGGACCCGGTGCCACCGCAGGGCTACCGGGCACTGAGCCGGGTCCCCGGCTTCCCGCCGGTGGACAAGAACCAGGTGGCGTGCATCCGCGAGGACTACTGCCACGCGGCCGACTTCATCAAGGGCCACGTCACGCTGGAACCCTACGAGAGCGGCGACAAGGTGTTCCTGCTCCCGCCGCACAACCAGACGATCACCCGCCCGCCGTACGTGCTGGCGCTGCCGATCGAGGCGGAGATGGGCGAGCTGCCCGCGACGCCGACCCTGACCAGCCGGGAGCGCCCGGAGTTCGACACCGAATGGCAGATGTACCGGTCCATGGTCGTGCCGTTCCCGGCCGTGCGCGACGCCGGGCGCGACACGGCCTGGCGCGTGGCGAACTCGCCGTTCTACAAGGTGGAGCTCTGGCGCCGGTACGACCTGGTCGCGTTCCTCGACAACCAGACCACGGTGGAGCAGAGCGTCGGTGACACGTACACCACAGGCGTCTCGCGCACGGTGACGGACACCTTCTCGATCGACACCACCATCACGGTCAGTTCCGAGGCGGGCATCGACATCAAGGGCATCAACATCAAGGGCAGCGTCAGCGTCGCTGTCACCCTCGGTTACAGCCACGCGGTGGCGGTCACCCAGCTGGAGTCGCGCGCGGTCAACCGGACGATCAAGGTGCCGGCCGACCACGCCGGCGCCATCTTCGTGGAGAACCACCGGCTCGTGGTACGCCGTGCCGACGGCTCAGTGGTGCCCGGCGGTGAGCTGATCTTCGTGGCGAACGAGAGCTTCATCGCGGTGCAGTACCCGCCTGCCGCGAACGGCGAGACCCGCCTCGACTTCACCGACGACGCGGTCCCGGTGCTGGCCGACGCCTGACAGGTCGGGGCAGCCCGGAGTCTGTGGTAACCATCGCGGGAGCAGGCAGTCGCCTGCTCCCGCTAGGCTTGCCATCGATAGTCGCTACTGACGGCCGGCCCAGATCCGGGCCAGTTCGACCTTCTCGAACGGCTCCTGGCCGACCAGGACGGTGACCGGACCGCTGGAGGCGATCCCGATGAGGCTGTCGACCTTGTCGAATCCGTCGCCGCGTACCTTCTCCTGCGTCCAGTCGCAGCCCTCCTCGGAGATCCACAACCCGCCGACGCCGTAGATGCCACCGACGCGGGTGAGAGTCTGACCGCTCATGAGGAAACCGCTGCCGTACGGGACGAGCGCATCGGGCAGGTACAACTCGTCCACTCCGGCGTCGGGCAGCCGGCCCGGATCGACGGTGCGTTTTCGCAGAGTGAGCGCATCGGTGTCAAGCCGTGCGCACCAGGTGGCCGAATAGTAGGTGTCGTTCTCGGACAGATCATCGTCACCCGGTACGAAGCCCGGCTCGCCCTCCTTCAGCCGTTCGTGCAGCTTGGTGTGGACGACGAGCTGCTCGCCGCTGACGGCGATGAACTCCACGATCGCGTTGTCCGGCAGCTGATCGACGAGCGTGACCGGGATCCGTGCGCCCGCGGCCAGCCGCAGCACCCGCCCTGTCACTGCGGTGACGTACGCCGTTCCGATGCCGGTCGGCACCGCCGCCAGCCGGGTGTCCCCGAGCGCGTTGTCGGTCAGCGGCACCGTCCGCGAGGTGAAGCCGACGCCGTTCCGCGAGCTCCACAGCACGACTTCGGGATGGCACCAGTAGGTCGCCACGTGCACGCCCTCCGGCCCGGCGGCGATGGCCCAGTCGGTCTGGATCGTCAGATCCAGGGTGTGGGCAGCCGAGGGCGGCGCGAGGTGGACGGGGTCGCTCCAGTCGTCGCCACCGAGGAACTTCGTCACGGCGAGCTGGTGCCCTGGGGCGGGGTCTCCCGGGAGGAAAAGCACAGGGTCTCCCCGAGTCACCTCGCACATCGACAGGCCACGACACGTCCACAGTAGATCACGGCGTGCTGTGCGGGACTGCGACCACCGGCCACGCGTGCTGCCTCGTCGTCATGGGACCTCTCGCGGCGGAGGCCTCGACGGTGCCCCGACGATGCAGGCCATGCACCGGTGGCGACATCACTCGGAAGGTCTCGGCAAGGTGACAACCTCGACCGCGCGACGGTGTCGGCACAGGTGAGCCATTGACAAACATGAGTCGTAGGTGGCGCAATGGCGCGAGGTCAAGAGGGATTTTCCGCCCGGTTCGAGAGCGAGCGCGGCTCGCCGTCACCGGTTCCGTCGAGCTGCTCCCACAACTTTTGCCACGATCGCCAAAAGTTCTGACCAAACTTCGAATACATCTGTACATCTCGAAAAAAGAATTTTATCGTGTCCATGCCAGGCATCGGCGTGCCAGGTCGCTTCAGGACAGACACCGCGTCCGTCCGATGTCGTGCCACGCCGTCGTGAGCGGCTGCCACGTCAGCGGGCGGTGTGCACCAGTCCCGCTCACACTGGAGGAAAAGTGTTCCATCCGTCCCGATGGGCGCGCCTGACTATGGCGGGTGCCCTCACCACAGCGGTCATCGCCGCGGCCGGGTGGTTGCCCGCCACCGCCGCGGCCGCCGCTCCACCGCCGCAGACACCGGGTATCACGCTGCGGACCTTCGACCTGCAGGTCGCGCTGAGCGCCCTCTGCAACCTCAAGCCGGCGCAGACCCCCAACGTCGACAAGCTCATGTCGACGATCGACTGGACCACGTCCGCGCAGTTCGGGTTCGAGGACAATTTCTACACCCAGGCCCTGGGCTACGTGAACATCCCCACCGCGGGCAGCTACAACTTCCGGCTGATCAGCGACGACGGGTCCCGGCTGCTGATCGATGACAACGTGGTCATCAACCACGACGGCCTGCACGGCGCGACGGCCAAGGACGGCGCGGTCACCCTGACGACCGGCTACCACGCGCTGCGCATCGACTTCTTCGAGGCCGGCGGCGGCCAGCAGCTGACGCTGCAGTGGCAGACGCCCGGCTCGACGTCGTTCGTGACCGTGCCGAACTCGGTGCTCAGCACCGACGCCGGCGTCGTGCGGGTCACCGCGCCCGGCAAGAAGGAGTGCGAGGGCACCGGCGACTCGCCGGGCGACGGCCTGCCGCTGACCTCCGTGCACCCGAACTTCAACCTCGCCAACCTGCGCCCGAGCGGCTTCGAGCCGCGGGTGACCGGTATGGACTGGCTCGCCGACGGCCGCCTGGTCATCTGCACCTGGGGCGGCACCAACGACTCCGGCACCTCGCAGGCAGGTGAGGTCTGGATCCTGGGCAACACGAGCGGCAACGCCAACCCGAGCACGGTCACCACCAAGCGGGTCGGCAGCAACCTCAAGGAGCCGATGGGCCTGAAGGTCGTCGACGGGGTCATCTACGTCTCCGAGAAGATGCGGCTGACCAGGCTGGTCGACACCAACGGCGACGAGGTCGCCGACCAGTACCAGCAGGTCGCGACCTGGCCGTACGGCGGCACGTTCCACGAGTTCGCGTTCGGCCTGATGTACGAGGCCCCGTTCTTCTACCTCAACCTGTCGGTCGGCATCGACTACGGCGGCAACACCACCAACCCGCAGGTGGTGGGGAACCGCGGTACCACGATCAAGATCAACAAGGACACCGGCGCGTGGACGTACGTCGCCGGCGGTCTGCGGACCCCGCACGGCATCGGCTGGGGCCCGGAGAACGGCCTGTTCGTCACCGACAACCAGGGCGGCTGGCAGCCGGCCTCCAAGCTGGTGCACATCAAGCAGGGCCGCTTCTTCAACCACTACCTCAACCCGGCCGGCCCGTTCGACAGCGCCCCGGTCACCCCGCCGGTGATCTGGCTGCCGCAGAACGAGATCGGCAACTCGCCGAGCACCCCGAAGTACATGACCAGCGGCCTGTACGCCGGTCAGTTCGTCATCGGCGACGTCACCTACGGCGGCCTGCAGCGCGCCGCGGTCGAGAAGATCAACGGCGAGTACCAGGGTGCCCTGTTCCGCATGACGCAGGGCCTGGAAGCCGGCATCTCCGAGGTCAACGTCGGCCCCGACGGCGCGATCTACGTCGGCGGCATCGGCGGCGGCGGCAACTGGGGCCAGTCCGGCAAGCTGAACTTCGGCCTGCAGAAGCTGATCCCGAACGGCAACAACGCCTTCGACATGCTCAACATGAAGGCGCTGTCCAACGGCTTCGAGATCGAGTACACCCAGCCGATCTCGGCGACCACCGCCGCCAACCTGGCCACCAAGTACCGGGTCAAGCAGTGGCGCTACGTCCCGACGGCCGCCTACGGCGGTCCGAAGATCGACGAGGAGACGCTGACGGTGTCCTCGGCGACGCTGTCCGCCGACGGCAAGAAGGTCACCCTGGTGATCAACGGCCTGAAGGCCGGCCGGGTCGTGCACATCCGCTCGCCGCGCCCGTTCGGCTCCACCAACGGCCAGTCGCTGTGGAACACCGAGGTCTGGTACACCCTCAACAACATCCCCGGCCAGGCCCCGTCCAGCAACCTGGCGTTGAACAAGCCGGCCACGGCCGACAGCTCCTGCGCCACCTCCGAGGGCCCGGCGCAGGCCGTCAACGGCACCGTCAACGGCGGCAACGCCGACAAGTGGTGCTCGCTCGGGGCGACCAAGTGGCTGCAGGTCGACCTCGGCTCGGCGCAGAACCTCACCCGGTTCGTCGTCCAGCACGCCGGCGCGGGTGGTGAGGACGCGGGCTGGAACACGCGTGACTTCAACATCCAGACGTCGACGAACGGCACGAGCTGGACCACGGCGGCGACCGTCAGCGGCAACACCGCCAACACCACCACCCACAACATCACCGCGACGTCGGCCAGGTACATCAGGCTGAACATCACCGCGGGGGGCACCACCGGCAACGGCGCGGCCCGTATCTACGAGTTCGAGGCCTACGGCAGCACCGCGCCGCCGGCGGGCAACCTCGCGCTCAACAAGGCGGCCACCGCGGACAGCTCCTGCGGCACGACCGAAGGCCCCGCCAAGGCGGTCAACGGCAGCGTGTCCGGTGGCAACGCCGACAAGTGGTGCTCGCTCGGCGCGACCAAGTGGCTGCAGGTCGACCTCGGCTCGGCGCAGACGGTCAGCCAGCTGGTCGTCCGGCACGCCGGGGCGGGCGGCGAGAACACCGCCTGGAACACCCGCGACTTCAACCTGCAGGTGTCGACCAACGGCACCAGCTGGACCACGGTCGCGACCGTCACGGCCAACACGGCCAGCGTCACCACCCACAACATCACGTCGACGTCGGCCAGGTACCTCAGGCTGAACATCACCACGCCGGCCAGCGACGGCAACGGCGCCGCCCGCATCTACGAGTTCGAGGCGTACGGGACCACCACCCAGCCGACTCGGATCGTGCTGTTCGACGGCACCAACATGGACAACTTCCAGCACTCCAACGGCACTCCGGTGACCTGGCCGCTGGGCAACGGCGGCGTCGAGGTCCTCGGCGGCGACATCAAGTCCAAGCAGGCGTTCGGTGACTTCAAGCTGCACGCCGAGTTCTGGCTGCCGCTGCTGCCGGGCGACGTCACCGGACAGCAGCGGGCCAACAGCGGCATCTACCTGCAGGACCGGTACGAACTGCAGGTGCTGGACTCGTTCGGCGACACGACTCTCGCCAACAACGAGTGCGGCGCGATCTACGAGAAGATCGCACCGTCGGTCAACGCGGCCACCGCGCCGCAGACGTGGCAGACCTACGACGTGACGTTCCGGGCGGCCCGGTACAACGGGACCACCAAGACCGAGAACGCCCGCGTCACGGTCGTCTGGAACGGCGTCACCGTCATCAACAACGCCGAGATCAACGGCCCGACCGGCAACGGCGCGGCGGAGACCTCGGCACCCGGTCCGCTGCGGTTCCAGGACCACGGTGACCCGGGCGCGAACCTGTTCTACCGCAACATCTGGGTGGAGCCTGTGGTCTGATCCCCCACAGAAACAGAGGGGGCCGGTCCGGATGAGGCAGTCCGGGTCGGCCCCCTCTCTGTGCGCCGATAACGGCACGAACAGGGATATCATGAGATGAGCCGGACCAGCGCCCGCCATGGGGCCAGAAAGGTCCGCGCGCCGAACCCGACGGTCGGCTGAAAACCACTGAGTTCGGAGCTGTCGCCGTGCCCGCGGACCGAGGTCCGCACGATCGCGAGGGGCACTCTCATGGAGATGAAGCTTGAACTGATCATGCTGCCGGTGTCCGACGTCGACCGGGCGAAGGACTTCTATCTCGCAGCGGGATTCCGCCTGGACGTCGACAACGCCGTCGGCGAGAACTGGCGGGCGGTACACCTCACGCCGCCCGGGTCCGAGGGCTCGATCATGTTCGGCAAGGGGATCACCACCGCCCCGCCGGGATCCGCCCAGGGCCTGTACCTGATCGTCCCGGACATCGAGCAGGCGCGCTCCTACCTCGTCGAGCGCGGTGTCGAGGTGAGCGAGGTCTTCCACGACTCGGCGGGCGTCTTCGTGCACGGCCACGACGACAAGGGCGATTTCACCTACCCGGCCGGGGACTCCGCCAAGCAGGCGGGACCGCACCCGGATCGAGCCGCCTACGGCTCGTACGCCACCTTCACCGATCCCGACGGCAACGGCTGGGTGCTCCAGGAAGTGAAGACTCGGGCACCGGGCCGGTCGTGGTGAAAGCCAAAGCCGCAGCCGCGCGACGAACCCCATGAGTACGCCGACGACACCTGTTCTGGTGACCGGTGCGACCGGTCGCCTCGGCGGCACCGGCCGCCACGTCGCCACCGAGCTGCTCCGCCGAGGGCTGCCGGTCAGAGCCATGGTCCGCCGGCTCGACGAGCGGTCCGAGGTGCTGCGTGATGCGGGAATGGAGGTCGTGGTCGCCGACTTCTTCGACTACACCGGTCTCGTCGCCGCGCTGGAGGGGATCGAGGCCGCGTACTTCACCTATCCGGTCGGCAGCGGTCTGACCGAGGCCGCGGGACTGTTCGCGGCCGCGGGACGCAGGCAGGGGCTGCGCCGCGTCGTGGACCTGTCCCTGGACGCCGCCTTCCCGGAAAGCACCAGCCCCCAGGGGCGTGCCCAGTGGGTCACCGAGCAGATCTTCGAGTGGGCCGGATTCGGCGGCGCCCATCTCAGGGTCGCCGCGTTCTTCATGGAGAACCTGCCCGCCCTGTACGGGCACCAGGTCCGTGAGCTGGGCGAGATCCGCAACTCCTTCGGCGACTTCGAACCGTCGTGGATCGCCGGTTCGGACGTCGGCGCGATGGGCGCGGTGCTGCTCGCCGAACCGGAGTCGGTCACCGATCGCACCACCACCGTCGGTGCGGCCGAACGCGCCGGCCACGCCGCCATCGCCGAGATCATCAGCAAGGTCACCGGCCGGCCCGTGCGTTATCGGCCTCTCCCGCCGGAGGAGTGGCGAGACGAGTTGACCGCGAATCTCGCGGCCGCCGGGCAGCCCAACCCCACCGCCGCCGCGCACCTGTCCGCGCAGAGTGTGGCACTGCGCCACGACAGCACCCACCTGGTGACGGACGACATCCGGCGGCTGACCGGACGTCCCGCGGTCACCCTGGAGGACTTCCTGGACCGCAACCGGCGGAGTTTCCTGCCCGACCCCGGACAGGGCGCTGCCGAGGGCTGACGAGGTCTCGGGTCGGCGGTCACCTCGTGCCCGTCGGCCGGACGCCGTCCCCCGGGTGGGCGCTGAACGCGGCCTGCAGGTCCTTGCGCGAGGTGATGCCGAGTTTGGTGAACACCTTGCCCAGGTGCCATTCGACGGTGCGCGGGCTGATGAACAGCCGGCCGGCTATCTCGACGTTGGTGCACCCTTCCCGGGCGAGCTGGGCGACCTGGGCCTCCTGGCCGGTGAGTTCGGCGAGGGCGGAGACGGACCGCCTGCGTACGGTCTCGCCGGTGGCCAGCAGTTCCTTGCGGGCGCGTTCGGCGAAACCGTCGGCGCCGGCCCGGGTGAGCGTGTCGTACGCGGCGCGCAGCTGGTCGCGGGCCAGTCCGCGGCGGCCCTGGCGGCGCAGCCATTCGCCGTACACCAGGCGGGCGCGGCCCTGGTGGACGGTGATCCGGCAGCGGTCCAGGTGCTTGATCGCCTGGCGGTAGAGCGTGTCGGCGTCGGGGCCGTCGGTCAGCAGCGCCCGCGAGCGGGCCTCGATGCCCTTGGCCCATTCGGTCGCGGCGGCCCGGGTGCGTTCGGTGAGCCTGTCGAGCGCGGTCGCGGCGGCTTGCGGATGCCCGCTGTGGGCGGCGGCCTCGATCAGTTCGACCAGCGTCCAGCCGAACAGTCCGAGGTCTTCGTACTGGCCGGCCCGGGTCGCGCCGGCCAGGGCGTCGTCGTAGCGGGCCAGGCCGTTGTCCAGGACCGCGGCGGCGTAGTCGGCGATGGCCAGCGCGCGCCCTTCGCCGCGGTCGCCTGCGTCGCCGCGCACCGCGTCGAGGAGGCGGCGAGCGCGGGGCTCGTGGGCCCGCCAGGCGCTGAGCACCAGGGCGGGGTAGGCCATGGGGGCGGTGCCGGTGGCGGTGGAGATGGCGCTCGCCTCGTCGGCGAGGGCGGTCGCGGTGGCGAAGTCGCCGGTGTGTACGCGGTAGCAGGCTTCGTAGCTGAGCGCCATCGGCAGCAGCGCGAGGGCGCCGGCGTCGCGGGCGAGGTGCACGGCGCCGGTGGCCAGTTCGTGCCAGGCGTCGTCGTCCCAGAGTTCGGGCGCCAGCGGTTCCGGGGTGACCGGGCAGGCCAGCCACATCCAGCGCAGGTCCGCGCCGGTCGTGGCGGAGCGCTGGTCGTCCTGGACGGTCCGCAGGGCCTGGCGCAGCGGGCCGGCCCCTGTGTGGTAGCCGTCGATGATCATGGTGGCGACGGCGTCGAGCAGGACGTCGACCGTCCGTGGCGGGCTCGGTGCGGGGGTGGCCCGGATGGCCTGGGCGATGTCCAGGCGGCCGGGTCCGGTGTTGAGCCGGCCGGCGTAGAGGTCCGCGCCGAGGGATTCGAGCAGGGTGTCGCGGGCCAGTGCGGGGTCCAGGGGCGCCATCCGCCGGGCGGCTTCCACCAGCATCCGGGGTGCGTCGGTGCCGCGTTCCTGGAGGAAGACCAGGCGGGCGCGCAGCCGCTCGAGCTGGGCGAGGTGCGGCTCGTCCAGCGGGCCGTCGGCGGCGGCCGCGAGCATGGCATGGGCCTGGGCGAGGCCGCCCGCGTCGATGCTCGTCTGGGCGGCGGCGAGCGCTCTGGCGGCGCGCCGTGCCGGGTCGGGGGTGAGCTGGGCGCTGCGGTGCATGAACGCGGCGGCCGCGGCGGCTCCGCCTCTGCGGTGCGCCCGGCGCGCGCAGACTTCCAGGTCGGCGGCCAGGGCCTCGTCCGGCCGGGTGGCGGCCTGGCCGGCGTGCCATGCCCGGCGGTCGGGGTCTTGGTGGGGGTCGGTGGCCTGGGCCAGTGCCCGGTGGGCGGCTCGGCGCTCGGGCGCCGACGCGTTCTGGTAGATCGCTGAGCGGGCCAGGGGGTGCGGGAACCGCACCACGGTGTCGAACGTGATCAGGCCTGCGGTTTCGGCCGGCGCGGCCGCCTCCGCGCCGAGGTGTTGCAGCTCGGCGGCCTTCCACAGCAGGTCGGTGTCGCCAGTGGGCTCGGCGGCGGCGGTGAGCAGCAGGCGTCTGGTGTCGGCGGGGAGCTGCCGGAAGCGCAGGCGGAACGCGTCCTCCAGGTCCTCGGCCACGGGGCGGCGGCCGGCCAGCCACAGTCCGCCCGCCAGCTCGGCGGGCGGGACGAGGCGGGGGATCAGGAGCAGCGCCATCGGGTTGCCGTGGGCCTCGGCGACGATGCGGTCGCGTACCCGGGGATCGAACGGGACGTGCGCGGCCGAGGTGAGCAGGCCCCGGGCGTCGGTGTCGTTGAGGCCGGGCACGGTCAGGGCGGGCAGGTCGGCCAGTTCTCCCCGGTCGCCGGGGGAGCGCAGGGTGAGGATCATCGCGATGGGTTCGGCTGCCAGCCGCCGGGCGACGAAGGCGATGGCCTGCAGGGACTGCTCGTCGAGCCACTGGACGTCGTCGAGCAGGCAGGCCAGCGGTCGCTCGTCGGCGGCGCGGGCGAGCAGGGTGAGCGCCGCCAGGCCGACGAGGAAGGGGTTCGGCGGCGGGCCTTCGTGCAGGCCGAGCGCGGCTGCGAGGGCGTCGCGCTGCGGGCCGGGCAGCAGTGGCAGCCTGCCGAGCAGTGGTGTGCAGAGCTGGTGGAGGCCGGCGTAGGGCAGCGCCATCTCCGTCTCGACGCCCATGGCACCGGTGACGCCGAATCCGGCGGCGTGTTCCTCGGCGTACTTCAGCAGGGTGGTCTTGCCGATGCCCGCCTCGCCGCGCAACACGAGCACCGCGCTGGTGCCCGCTCTCGCGGCGGCGAGCGCCCGGTCGAGCTCGGCCAGCTCGCGGCCGCGCCCGCGCAGGCCGATCCGGGTTCCGGCGGCGGATACCCCCATAGGTCGAATTTTCCCAGGTAGCAGCGCTGGCGGCGGCGGCTCGGGCCGGTTGCGATCCGGGTGAATCGGCGCTTCTGTGCCTGTTTGCGAGGTTCACGGCACGCCCTCGGCGCCGGGGGTCGACCCGGGGGTGCACCGGGGGTCGGCACGGGGGCGGCGGGCCTGCCCGGCGGCGATCGTGGACAGGTCCGGTGCGAGCGGCGCCGGCCGGGTCCTACCACAGGGTCGGTCGTATCCCGGGCGAGACGCTCGGACGTAAAATCAACGCAGATGGGGGCATCTCATGCCTGACTAGGGCACGTCCACGCGGAACCGTCGAATCCGGGGTTCCGCGGCGAGAAAGCAAGCGGCTCTGCCGCCTTCCCGGTGCGGACCGAACGTCGTCCCACCATCCCATCGACCACAGCAAGGAAGCTCTCATGTCTGCCATCAACGACAGTTCGGCGATCCGGCCGTTCACGGTCGAGGTCTCCGAAGCCGATCTCAAGGACATGCACGCGCGTATCGCCCACACGCGCTGGCCCGAGAAGGAGACCGTCTCCGACCAGTCGCAGGGCCCGACCCTGGCGACCATGCAGGCGCTGGCCCAGTACTGGGCGCACGACTACGACTGGTTCCGGTGCCAGGACAGGATCAACTCGTACCCGAACTTCATCACCGAGATCGACGGGCTCGACATCCACTTCATCCACGTGCGGTCCAAGCACGAGAACGCCCTGCCGATCATCGTGTGCCACGGGTGGCCGGGTTCGGTCGTCGAGCAGCTGAAGCTCATCGAGCCGCTCACCGACCCCACCGCGCACGGCGGCACCGCCGAGGACGCGTTCCACGTCATCATCCCGTCGATGCCGGGCTACGGCTACTCGGGCAAGCCGACCGAGGGCGGCTGGGGCCCCGACCGCATCGCCCGCGCCTACGGCGAGCTGATGAAGCGCCTGGGCTACGACCGGTACGTCGCCCAGGGCGGCGACTGGGGCGCCATCGTCGTGGACCTGATGGGCGCGCAGGAGGTCGAGGGCCTGGTCGGCCTGCACACCAACATGGCCGGCGTGGTGCCCGCCGACATCGACAACCTGTTCCAGCGCAACGTCATCGGCGCGGCCAACGCGCTGGAGAACCTGCCGGCCGGGCTGTCCGACGAGGAGCGGGCCGTCTGCGAGCAGCTCGACTTCACCTGGAAGCACGTCGCGTACGCGCTGCAGATGGCTGGGCGGCCGCAGACCCTCACGGGGCTCGCGGACTCGCCGGTCTTCCTGGCGGCGTGGCTGCTCGACCACGATCCGCGCAGCCTGGCGCTGATCTCGCGGACGTTCGACGGCGTTGCCGAGGGCCTGACCCGCGATGACGTGCTCGACAACGTCACCCACTTCTGGCTGACGAACACAGGTGTCTCGTCCGGGCGGCTCTACGCCGAGAACCGGTTCTCCTTCTTCGGCGTCAAGGGCGTCAAGCTGCCCGTCGCGGTCAGCGTGTTCCCCGACGAGCTGTACCAGGCGCCCCGGAGCTGGGCGGAGAAGGCCTACCCGAAGCTGGTGCACTACAACCGGCTGCCCAAGGGCGGGCACTTCGCCGCCTGGGAGCAGCCGGAGTCGCTGGTGAACGAGGTGCGCACCGGCCTGCGCTCGCTGCGCTGAGCCTGCGGGGTGACCGGGCGGCCGTACGTCGCCCGGTCACCCCGAGGTCCGTCTCCACCACCCGAACTGGACAGCGAGGAATCACCCCGCCATGACAGCCGACACCGGCACCGCGATCCGGCCCTTCCGGGTCGAGTTCTCCGACGCCGACCTCGCGGACCTGCGCGCGCGGATCCTGCACACGCGCTGGCCCGACCGGGAGACCGTCGCCGACCGGTCCCAGGGCCCGCAGCTGGCCACGATGCGGGAACTCGCCCGCTACTGGGTCGAGGAGTACGACTGGCGGCGCTGCGAGGCGCGGCTGAACTCGTACCCGAACTTCATCACCGAGATCGACGGGCTCGACATCCACTTCATCCACGTGCGCTCCGCACACCCCGACGCCCTGCCGATCGTCATCTCGCACGGCTGGCCGTACTCGGTGGCCGCGCTGTTGAAGGTCATCGAGCCGCTGACCGACCCCACCGCCCACGGCGGCAGCGCCGCCGACGCCTTCCACGTGGTCATCCCGTCGCTTCCCGGCTACGGGTTCTCGGGCAAGCCGACCGGGCCCGGCTGGGGGCCGGACCGCATCGCCCGCACCTGGGCCGAGCTCATGAAGCGGCTCGGCTACGACCGCTACGTGGCCCAGGGCGGCGACTGGGGTGCGATCATCACCGATCTGATGGCCGCGCAGGAGGTCGAGGGCCTGGTCGGCATCCACACCAACATGGCCTGCGTCGTGCCCGACGACATCGACAACCTGTTCCAGCAGAACGTCATCGGCGCCGCCGACGCGCTGGCGAACCTGCCGGCCGGGCTGTCCGACGAGGAGCGGGCCGCGTGCGAGCAGCTCGACTTCACCTGGAAGCACGTGACGTACGCGCTGCAGCAGGGCTCGCGGCCGCAGACGCTGACCGGCCTGGCCGACTCGCCGGTGTTCCTGGCGGCGTGGATGACCGACCTGGAGGCCAAGAGCCTGGCGCTGATCTCGCGGTCGTTCGACGGCTCGCGCGAGAGCCTGTCGCGCGACGACGTGCTCGACAACATCACGCTGTACTGGCTGACGAACACCGGTGTCTCCTCGGCGCGGCTGTACGCGGAGAACCGGTTCTCGTTCTTCGCCGCCAAGGGCGTGCGGCTCCCGGTCGCGGTGAGCGTCTTCGCCGACGAGCTCTACCTGCCGCCGCGCAGCTGGGCGCAGCGCGCTTACCCGAACCTCGTCCACTACCGCCGGCTGCCCGAGGGCGGGCACTATCCGGCGTGGGAGCAGCCGGCGGCGTTCGTCGACGAGGTCCGCACCGGCCTGCGGACGCTGCGGTAGGCCGCCACTCCTGTGTGGTATAAAAATACCCGTATAAAAATACCATGCAGGAGGCTGCCGTGATCGAGCTCAAGTCCGCCGACGAGATCGGCCGCATGGCGGTGACCGGCCGGTTCGTCGGCGAACTGCTCGCCGAGCTGGGCGCGGCCGCGGCGGTCGGCGTCAACCTGATGGACCTCGAACACCAGGCCCGCCGCCGGATCGCCGAACGCGGCGCGCAATCCTGCTACTGGGACTACGCCCCGTCGTTCGGCCGCGGCCCGTTCCGCAACATGCTGTGCCTGTCGGTCAACGACGCGGTGCTGCACGGCCTGCCGCACGACTACGTGCTGCGCGACGGCGACCTGCTCAGCATCGACATGGCGGTCGGCATCGACGGCTGGGTCGCCGACTCCGCGCTGTCGGTCGTCGTCGGCGCCCCCGACCCGGCCGACCTGAGACTGATCGAGGCCACCGAGGTCGCGCTGGAAGCCGCCATCACCGCCGCCCAGCCCGGCGGCCGCCTCGGCGACGTCTCCCACGCGATCGGCGAGGTCGCCCACTCCTACGGCTACCGCGTCAACGGCGAGTTCGGCGGCCACGGCATCGGCCGCACCATGCACGAGTCCCCGCACGTCGCCAACAGCGGCCGCGCCGGCCGTGGCGTGAAACTCGTCCCCGGCCTCACCATCGCGATCGAACCCTGGTTCTGCCGCTCCACCGACCGGGTCAAGTACGACGCCGACGGCTGGACGATCCGCTCCGCCGACGGCTCCCGCACCGCCCACTCCGAACACACCGTCGCCATCACGGACTCCGGCCCCCAGGTCCTGACCCGCCGCCCGGAGGTTCGGCAGGGTAGACATACGTCGTGAGACGCCGTGCCCTGCTCGCACTGCCGCTGCTGGCAGCGGCCGCCGGATGCGCGCCGACCGCCCCCGCCCCGATCCCGTCCCCGGAGGACACCAAGGACGGGGTGGACGCGCTCGAACACGCGCGCCGCCGCGGCTTCGGCGAGCTGGTCGCGATCCTGTCGCGCTGAGCCGCGCTCAGTCGAGGGTGATGCCGAACAGGTCGTGCAGCGCGCCGACGCCCGACGGGGTGATCCGGAGGGCGCGGCCGGTGCCGACGGGTTCGAGCCAGCCCGTGTCCATCGCGTGCGCGCGCAGCGCCGCGCCGAGGACGCCGGCGAGGTGCGGGCGGCGTTCGGTCCAGTCGAGGCAGCTGCGGACCAGCGGACGCGAGCCGCGGCGCTGCGGGTCCACGTCGATGCCGACACCGGCCAGCCAGGCGCGGCCCGGCGCGGTCACGGCCAGACCCGCGTCGTCCGTGACCACGCCGCGTGCCAGCAGGGCGTCCGCCAGGGCTACGCCGAGGCGGCCGGCGAGATGGTCGTAGCAGGTCCGGGCCTGCGCCTCGGCGCTGCGGCGGATGCTGCCGCGCAGATTGCGCGGCGCGGGCGCCGCACCCGACTTCGCCGCGAACGTGGCCAGGTCCTCGATCAGCGCGGCGGTTTCGGGCCCGGCCAGCCGCAGGTAGCGATGCCGGCCCTGGCGCTCCTCGACCAGCAGCCCTCCGGCCACCAGCCGGGACAGGTGCTCGCTCGCGGTCGACGCGACGACGCCCACGTGGTGGGCCAGCTCGCCCGCGGTCCAGGCACGGCCGTCCAGCAGCGCGAGGCAGATCGCGGCGCGGGTGGGGTCGGCCAGCAGCCCGGCCAACCGGGCCAGCTGTTGCGTGGGCATGCGGCCATCATGCCCCAGCGACGGTTCGGCGTACGCCGAAGTATTCCGCACATAGCGTCGGCCCCATGACGATCCACGCCCCGTCCACCTGTGTCACCGCGTACGCCGACGCCCGCGCGGTGCTCGACGAGCCGCAGCTGGTCCCCGAACCCGCCGTCGTACCGGACGCGCCCGAGGGCACTCTGGCCTGGTTGCGCGCCACCGTCGCCCGCTTCACCGGCGACGCATGTGTGCACGCCCGCCGTCGTGCCCGCACAGTGGTGGAGCTTGCGCGCCTCGACCCGGGCGAACTGCGCCAGACGGCTGCCGGCTCACCGGTCGGCGCGGACGACCGGCACAGGGTCATCCGCATCCTGGCCGAGGCGCTGGGCCTGCCCGGCCCGGACGCGGTGGCCGACGCGGTCATCACTGTCGCCGCCGGATACTTCGGCGGCGAACTGACCCCCAGCCAGGTGAAAGCCGCCGACGAGGCCGTAGCGTCGCTGCTCGCCCGGACAGCCGGGGCCGACGCCGAGGCAGACCCGGACGCCGCCGCGCAACGGATCGGGCTGCTGGTACAGGCATGCGACGCGACCGCCCGGTTGGTCGAGCACGCCCGCCGGTGCGCGCCGGACGGTCTCCCGCCGGGTGGCGCGGGCGCCCTCCTCGCGCAGGTGCTGCGCCACGACCCGCCGGTGACCGCGCTGCGCCGACAGGCGCTGGCCGACATCCGCGTCGGCACGCTGGACCTTCAGGCAGGGGAGGTGGTGCTGATCGACGTCACCGCCGCGAAGCCGGGCGCCACCGCTGATCCGTCCGATCCGGACACCGGTACCGATGACGAACAGGCTCATCTCGCCTTCGGTGCGGGGCCGCACCGGTGTCCGGGACAGGCGCAGGCGCTGGCGCTCGCCGCCGGGCTGCTGGAGCGGGACGATCCGGCCGCGCAGGTCACCGACGCGGTCGCACGGGTGCTGGACCTCGCCGGGGCCGTCGGCCGCCTGGGTGAATCCGCCGACCCCGAGGAGCAGGTATGAGCACCGTCGCCGCCGACGCCTTCCGCGAACTGCACCACCGGCCCGGCACACCGTTGCTGCTGCCGAACGCCTGGGACCACGCCTCCGCCGCCGCGCTGGCCGCGGCCGGTTTCGCCGCCGTCGGCACCACCAGCCTCGGTGTCGCCGCCGCGGCCGGGCTGCCCGACGGCACCGGCCGGACCCGCGCTGAGACGCTGCGGCTCGCGCGCCGGATCGGCGGCGGGCCCTTCCTGCTCACCGTCGACGTCGAGGGCGGCTTCAGCGACGACCCGGCCGAGGTCGCCGATACCGTCGCGGAACTCGCCGAGGCGGGCGCGGTCGGCGTCAACCTGGAGGACGGCCGCGCCGACGGCAGCCTCACCCCACCGCGCCTGCAAGCGGCGAAGATCACCGCCGTCAAGTCGGCCGTGCCGCGGCTCTTCGTCAACGCCCGCACCGACACCCATTGGCTGGGCGGGGGACGCGAAGGGCAGACGGCCTCCCGCCTGGCGGCCTACCAGGACGCGGGCGCGGACGGCGTCTTCGTGCCGGGTCTGCCCGATCCGGCGTCCATCGCGGCGGCGGTGGGCGCGACCGTGTTGCCGCTCAACGCCCTCGCCACACCGGACGGTCCTTCGCTCACCCGTCTCGCTGAACTCGGTGTGCGCCGGGTCAGCCTCGGCTCGCTGCTGTTCCGGCTCGCCCTCGGCGCGGCCGTGGACACCGCCGCGAGCCTTCGTGCGAACGGCGTCTTCCCGCAGATGCCCTCCGTCCCGGGCTATGCCGTGGTACAGGCGCTCGCCTCGCCCGGGAGCTGAAAGAACCCACGCGCATCGGCTTCGCGCGTTGTCGGCGATAGCGCCGAAGTCCCGCGAGCCCGATCTCGGCCGACTTAGGATTGCGCAGGTCAGGACCTGCCTCACGGGAAGGAGTCTGACATGGGCTCCACGAAGTTCTCCGGGTCGCGCCGAGCGATCATCGCGCTGTCCTTCTTTGCTGCGGCGCTGGTCGCCCCGTCGGCGGCCCGCGCCGAGAGCGGCGTCACCGGTCATGCGATGACCGGCCTCGCCGCCGAACAGGTCACCGTTCAGACGAGACAAGGCCCGATGGGCACCTATCTCACCGATGGGCAAGGCAGGTCGCTGTACCTGTTCGAGGCGGACACCGCGGGGACGTCCACGTGCGTGGACACCTGCGCGGCTGCCTGGCCGCCGGTGATCACCACCGGTACGCCCCAGGCGGGTTCCGGCGTCACCGCGGACAAGCTCAAGACGGTCGCCCGGCCCGACGGCAGCATGCAGGTCGTCTACGACAGCCACCCGCTGTACCTGTTCGTCAAGGACGCCAAGGCGGGGGACACCAACGGCCAGGGCGTGAACGCCTTCGGCGCCCTGTGGTGGCTGGTCGCCCCGACGGGCGAAGCGATCACCACCCGCTGATCCGCTTCGGGGCACCGCTGCACGCCTTCGCCGCCGGCGTCGAAGGCACACGAGCGGTGCCCCCGTCCGTGGTCGACCGGCGCGCTGTTGAAAGGATCGCACCCGACGCGTCGGAAGTCGCACCTGCGGAGGCGGATCCATGGAGTACACGCGGCTGGGGCGCACCGGTCTGACCGTGAGCCGGATCGGGCTCGGCTGCATGAGCTACGGCGATCCGGCAGGCGGTCTGCACCGGTGGACCCTGGACGAGGACGCGGCAGCCCCGTTCTTCCGGCAGGCCGCCGAGCTGGGCATCACCTTCTGGGACACCGCGAACGTCTACCAGGGCGGCAGCTCGGAGGCGTTCGTCGGGCGGGCGATCAACAGGTTCTCCCGCCGCGAGGACATCGTGCTGGCCACCAAGGTCAGCGGCAGGATGCACGACGGCCCCGGTGGCAGCGGCCTGTCCCGGAAGGCCGTCCTGGAACAGGTCGACGGCTCCCTGCGGCGGCTGGGCACCGACTACATCGACGTCTACTACATCCACCGCTTCGACCCGGCCACACCGGTCGAGGAGACCATGGCGACCCTGGACGTCCTGGTCAAGGCGGGCAAGGTGCGCTACCTGGGCGCGTCGTCGATGTGGGCCTGGCAGTTCGCGAAGCTGCAGCACGCCGCGGAGCTCAACGGGTGGACCACGTTCTCGGCCATGCAGGACCAGTACAATGTGCTCAGGCGGGAAGAGGAGCGCGACATGATCCCGATGTGCCTGGACCAGGGCGTCGGGCTGACTCCGTACTCGCCGCTGGCCAAGGGCCGCGCGGCCCGCCCCTGGGGCGCGCAGACGGCCCGCGGCTCCGCCGACGACGTCGCCAGAGCCTTCGACCGCGACGTCGACGAGCCGGTCGTCCGCGCCGTTCAGGCCGTGGCCGAGGCCCGCGGGGTGCCGATGGCTCAGGTCGCCCTCGCCTGGCTGCTGTCCAAACCCGTGGTGTCCTGCCCGATCGTCGGCGCGACGAAGGCCGATCACCTCGCCGACGCGGTCGCGGCGCTGGAGCTGTCGTTGACCGACGCCGAGATCGCCGCGCTGGAAAGGGATTACGCGCCGCAGGACAACTACTGGTGGTGAACCGCGGCCTCAGCCGGCGAGGTCGTCGCCCAGGGCCGTGCGCTGGTAGCGGACGGCCTGCCCGGTGCGTATCCCGGTCACCAGTCCCGCTTCCCGCAGGACGGCCAGGTGGCCGCCGACCGTGCCCAGGCTGAGGCCGAGCTGCCGGACGAGCTGCGTGGTGGTCGCCGGCACGGCCAGCGCCCGCAGCACGTCCGCGCGGTGCGCTCCGACCAGCCGGCCCAGGGCCTGCGGAGCGGCCGCGCCCGGCGGCGGGCCGAGCAGGTCGGCGACGCCGCGGGCCGGGTAGACCAGGGCGTACGGCCAGGGCGGCTCGACGTAGCTGATCAGCGTGCCGAACACGGTGGGCATCAGCAGCAGCCCTTTACCGCCGAGCCGGTATCGCTCCCGTTGCGAGCGCGGGCCGGTGCGCACCTGGATGGTGCCCGAGGGCCCGGCGGAGTGCCAGCTCACCCGGGGGTCGAGGTCGGCCAGCGCGGCCGCCCACCCGTACATGGCCAGGTGCCCGGCGCGGCGTACGAGGTCGCGTTCGAGCACCGTGCGCAGCCGTGGCCAGTCGGGCTCGACGAGGGCGTGCCAGGTGGCCTCGATCGCGTCGGACAGCCGGTCGAGCACGTCGGGGCCGTCGAGGATGCGCTGGACGTACCGCGGTGGGGTGCGCAGTCCCGCGAGGTTGCGGGCGAGTTCGGCGTGTACGCGGCGCAGCGGCGTGGCCCGCACGACGGCCAGCTCGGCGGCGAAGTCGTCGCCGGTCCCGGTCGGCGGCGGGTGGATGAAGTCCGCGTTGTACGCGCCGCGCCGGAACAGGGCCGTCAACGCCCCGACGGCGGGCACCGCCCGGCGCAGTTCCTCGTACCGTGGGCCGATCCGGTCGGCCCACGGCCGTAGCGGGCCGGCCGCCTGGACCCCGGCCGCCACCCGCAGGGCCTGCACGGCCTCGCCGAGCGGAGAGATCGCGTACCGGGTGCGCGCGACGTCGGCCGGGCTCACCTCGATGACCAGCATGTTTCGCCTCCACGCGAAAGCTTAGCCAGGCGCGCCCCACCGGCCCGAAGTTGTCCGGCATGACGACCGCCGACACCGCCGCCACCTACCGCGAGGTCTTCGCGGTGCGCCAGTTCCGGGTGCTGTTCACCGGCTACGCGCTGTTCCTCACCGGCGAATCGGTCAAGATGCTCGCGCTGTCCGTGACCGTCTACGCCGGCACCGGTTCGCCGCTGCTGGCCGCGCTGGCCTACGTCGCCGGCTTCCTGCCGTACGCGCTGGGCGGCACCCTGCTGCTGGCCTACGCCGACCGCTGGCCGCCACGCCCGGTGATCGTCGGCTACGACCTGCTCCGGGCGGCCGTCGCGGCGATCCTCGCGGCCGGCCCGCTCGGCCCCACCGCGATGCTGCTGCTCGTGTTCGTCGCGGCGGTGCCCGGCGCCGTCGCGTCGGCGGCCCGGACCACGCTGCTGCCCGACCTGCTCGAAGGCGACCGCTACGTGCTCGGCCGGTCCGTGTTCTCCATGGCGGCCGGTGGCACGCAGGTGATCGGGTTCGCCGCCGGCGGCCTGCTGATCTCGGCGCTGGGCACGCACGGCGCACTCTGGATCACCGTGGGCGGCTGCCTGCTGTCCGCCGCGCTGACCCGCGCCCGCCTGGCCGACCACCCGAGCCGCAGCACGCCGTCCGGTGCCGCCGTCGCCGCCACCTGGCGGGTCAACCGCGACCTGCTCGGCCGGCCCGCGGTCAGGTCGCTGCTGCTCGCGCAGTGGCTGCCGCCATCGCTGATCGTCGGTGCGGAAGGAGTCCTGGTGCCGTACGCCGACCAGGTGGGCACACCCGCGTCGGCGGGTGTGCTGTTCACCGCCGTCGCGCTGGGCATGCTCGCCGGTGATCTCGTGATCGGCCGACTGGTCGCCCCCGCACGCCGGGAGCGGCTGGCCGGGCTGCTCGCCCTGCTGCTGGGCACGCCGCTGCTGGTCTTCGTGCTGGCTCCGGGGCCGGTGGCCGCGGCGGGGCTGCTGGCCGCGTCCGGCTTCGGCGTCGCGTACCAGCTGGGATTGGCCCGCAGGTTCCTCGACGCGGTGCCGCGGGCGCACCGCGGCCAGGCGTTCGGCCTGGCGGCGACCGGGACGATGACGCTGCAGGGCGCGGCCGCGGCGGCCGGCGGCGCGCTGGCCGAGGTCCTCGCACCGAGCCTGGTCGTGACGCTGGCCGGCGCCGCCTCGGCACTGGCCGCGCTGCTCGCCTGGCGCACCCTGCGCGAGGTGAAAGGCTGAGCGCCGGACGGCCGTCCCGCCATCGCCGGACGCGGGGGCCGCCGATGACCCGTCGACTGCCCGGCCGGTGGATGGTGTCGACGTGGGTCGATGGCCCTATCCGGCCGGACGAGGCGGCCCCTCCGTCGCATCCCCTAGGCTGCAAAAGATCGGCAGACATCGAAGTCGTGGCCGTGCGGGTTCATCCGACCACGAGGGGTGCCGAGTGCCCTTTCCGGTGACCATCGACGGTGGCGACATCGTGCTGCGGGAGCTGTCCGAGCAGGACCTGCCGGCGCTGACACGGCTCTACACCGACCCCGAGCTGACCCAGTTCATGGGCTTCGACAGGCTGGCGGCCGACGAGGTGCCCGAGGCGCTGGACGCGCACCTGGCCGCGGCCCGCCGCACACCCCGCACCCAGTACACCCTGGCCATCACCGTCGACGGCTCACCCGACCTGGTCGGGGTGGTCCGGCTGCTGGTGGAGGAGTACGGGCGCAACGCGATGCTCGGCGGCCTCATCGTGATCCCCGAGTCGCCGGGCGTCGGCCGGGGCGTGACCGCCTCCCGCCTGCTCATGGCGTACGGCTTCGGCCCGCTGGCCCTGCACCGCATCTGGGGCGGCAGGCGCATCGACTACCTGCGCATGCACGAGCGGATGACCCGCCTCGGCCTGGTCCAGGAGGGGTTCATGCGGGAGCTGTTCCACACCCACGGCGTCTGGCACGACGTCGTCAGCTACTCCGTGCTCGCCCACGAGTGGAAGCCGGACGGGCCTGAGGTGTCCATCATGGAGTCGCCCGTCCCGGCGGCACTGTCGGCGTCCGGCCCGGCCGGGCTCGTGTGGAAGGAGGACCGGTGAGCATCCCGGAACTGCTGGCCGAACGGGAACGCGAAGGCGACGTGCTCGCCTGGCGTCCCGAACTGTTCCGGCCGGCCGGCGAGGACGACCGGCGGCGGTTCGAGCAACTGCTGGTCTCCGGGCGGGTGCGCGAGGTCTGCGACACCTTCGACGAGCAGGTGACCGACCTGGTCGCCGCGCTGCACCCGCCGCTGAAGGGCGATCGCGACCAGCTTGCGCGGCTGTCCGCCGAGCACCTGGGCGGTGTCGAGCCGTGGCAGGCCGGCACGTGGGCGTTCTACCCGTGGTCGGGACGGCTCGTGCACCTGCTGGATCGCGACGACTTCCGGCTGCTGCGCACCGACCGCAACCGCGGCAAGATCAGCCGGGAGCAGCAGCGCATGCTCGCTGGGCGGCGGATCGGCGTCATCGGGTTGTCGGTCGGCAACAGCGCGGCGCTGACCCTGGCCACGGAGGGGATCGCGACCGCGTTCACGCTGGCGGACTTCGACACCCTGGCCCTGTCCAACCTCAACCGGTTGCGCGCCGGGGTGCACGAACTCGGCGTGAACAAGACCGTCATCGCGGCCCGGCAGCTGTACGAACTCGACCCGTACCTCGAGGTGGACGTCTACCCCGACGGCCTGCACGACAACAACATCAAGCGCTTCTTCCTCGGCGGCGGCGGCCCGATCGACCTGCTGGTCGAGGAGTGCGACGAGCCGCGCATCAAGCTCGCCGCCCGGGAATGGGCGCGCACCTGCCGCATCCCGGTCCTGATGGACACGAACGATCGGGGCATGCTCGACATCGAGCGCTTCGACCTGGAGCCCGACCGGCCGCTGCTGCACGGCGTCCTCGGCGGGATCGGGTCGGCGGACCTGGCCGACCTCAGCCGCGCCGAGGTGATCGACAGCGTGCTCAAGATGATCGGCGAGATCAGCCCGAAGCTGGCCGCGTCGATCCCGCGCATCGGCGTCGACCTGAGCAGTTGGCCGCAGCTGGCCTCCGGTGTCAGCCTGGGCGGGGCGCTGGTCGCCGACGTCGCCCGGCGCGTGCTGCTGGGCGAGCTGCGCGAGTCGGGCCGTTTCTACGTCGACCTGGATCTGCTGATCCGCGACGGTGCCGGCGCGGACGGGCCTGGTGTCTCAGTTCTCGGGGACGAACGCCGCCGCGATCTCGGATCGCACCCGCCAGCCGAGTGAGCGGTACAGGTGCCGTCCGTCGTCGGTGGCGACGAGCAGGCCGGTGCTCATCCCGTTGCGTGCGGCGTGGTCGCTCAGCGTCCGCATGACGGCGGTGCCGAGGCCTCGGCGCTGGTGTGCCGGCGCGGTCTCCACCTGGTCGATGATGCCGAACTCGCCGGCCGGGGCCAGGCGTCCGGAAGCCGCCGTCGCGCCTGCGCCGTCGAGGACGGTCGCCACGACGACGTCACCGGCGGTCGCGACCCTGATCTCGTAGGGCGTCCCGGTGTCGACGGCATCCGCGGCGAACGGGACACTCATCAGGTAGCCGGTGTCGTCCATGGTCCAGCCTGCCGAAAGGGCACGACGCAGGTCGGCGCCGCGGCCACTGACCTTGATCCAGGTTCCGGGCGCGGCGACCTGCCGGTCGAGGGCCGCCAACATCTCGACATCCCAGGTGTGCAGCACGTACCGCACGCGGTGACCGCGCAGACCCACGTCGGCCCGGAAGCCGCCCGGGAGGATGACGGGGCGGGGTACGCCGCGGGAGCCGGCCCAGCCGAGACCCCAGGCCATCATCAGATCGGGCAGAGCGGTGGGGTCGCCGCTGACAGGTGCGGGCACGGTTCTTGTCTCGTACGAAGACGTATCGGGCTCGTTCATCACCACAGACCTTATTGCAAACCACTGGCAATAAGGTCGCCGGGGTGGGTCAGCGGCCGGGTGTGTTCGCGAGCCGGGTCAGCGACGACTTCATGGCCGCCACGAACCGGTCCCGGACCGTGGGACTGATCCGGTCGAGTGACAGGTAGGGGTTGAGGTCCTCCAGTTCGACGAGCAGCAGAGCCCCGTCCCTGGTGCGGCAGGCGTCGACGCGCTGGATGCCGTGGCGCACGTCGTTCCAGTCGACGAAACGCTGCGCGAAGGCCAGGTCGTCGTCGGTGGGCTCGTAGGGTTCGAGGACCCAGCGCTGGTCCGGGTGCGGCGCGTACAGGGCGTACTGGAAGGCGCGGCCGACGAAGTAGAACGACACCTCGTACCGGAAGTCGATGCGCGGCTGCACCAGCAGGTCGGTGTAGTCGAGCCGGGCGAGGTCGGCGCGCGGCACGAAGGTCAGCCCGACGGAGTCCGCGCCGAACTTCGGTTTGGCCACGTACGTCGCGGTGTCGGGCAGGCGGTCGAGGTCGGCGGCCCGGTCGACGGTCGGGATCACCGGGTGGCCGGCCGCGAACAGGTCGAGCAGGTACTGCTTGCCGGCCATGTCGCCCTTGCCGGTGAGCTCGGTGAACACCCGGACACCGGCGTCGGCGGCCGCGGCCCGGAACGCGTCGTGTTCGGCCCGGTAGTACAGGACCGGGCCGCTGTTGCGGACGACGACCACGTCGAAGCCGCCCATCAGGGCGCGGGCGTCGAGGGGATGGCAGACCGCCAGGTCGAAGTCCTCCCGCAGCCGGGAGGTGAGGTAGATGTCCTCGTCGCAGTACCGGCGGCCGCGGGCCTGGTAGGCCAGGTCGCTGACGTACAGGACGCGGAGCCGGGCAGATGTCACCGGCAACTCCTCACACGCTAGAGCGCTTCGCCGCGGATGTGATCATTACATGCGCGGGCGGCGTCGGACCAGCAGCCTGGTGTCGGGACGCCACACCGGGTGAGACAGGGGGCAGGACGTGGACCGAGGCACCCGAGACGAGTTGCTGGTCCGCCTGGCGGAGGCGGTCGGGTCCGTCACCGTCGCGCACCCGACGCGGGTCGCCGTCGACGGACCGCCCGCCGCCGGCAAGACCACCCTCGCCGACGAACTGGCCGCCCTCCTGCGCACCCGGGGCCGCGACGTCATCCGCGCGACGATCGACGACTTCGTCTTCCCCCGGGCCCAGCGCTATCCGCGCGGCGAGTACTCGGCCGAAGGCTGCTACTTCGACGCCCACGACCACGCCGCGCTGAACCGGGTGCTGCTCGATCCGCTCGGCCCGGCCGGAGACCGACGCTGCCAGACCGCGGTCTACGACCACGCCGCCGACACCGTGCTGTCCCCGCCGGTCACGACCGTCCCCGCCGACGCCGTACTCGTCTTCGACGGCGTCTTCCTCATGCGCCCGGAACTCATCGACCGGTGGGACCTGCGCATCTTCGTCTCGACCGCCCTCGACAGGACCGTGGAGCGTGCCTTGATCCGCGAGCGCGGGGTGTCCTCTCCCGCCGCGGTCGAACGGCGCTGGCGCGAGCGTTACCTCCCCGCCCAGCAGCTCTACTTCGCCACGGCCCGCCCGACCGACCACGTCGACATCATCGTGCACAACGACGAGCCCCAGCGGCCGGCCTGGCAGACCCGAACACGCTGACCGCACCCCACCGGACAGATCCAGCCGTCCCTGCGGATCAGTCGTCGTCGGGGATGACCTCGGCGACGGGCTCGTCACCGGTGCAGGTGACGACGACCCGCAGCTCGGTCTTGCCCTTCTTGAACTTGATCCGGGCCCGGTCGGCCGGACCCGGTTCCGGGTCGTCGGCGCGGTAGCCCGGGGCCGGGCTCCACGAGGCGAGCGTCACCGCACCGCCCGCGCAGGAGGCATGGACCACACCACCGGGGGTGGTCAGCGAGCGGATCCCGGCCGGCCGGGCGGTCGGCGATCCGGCGGAGACCGCGGGGGCCGGTGTCGCGTCCGGGCGGCCGGCCGGCTCCTCGGCGAGCAGCCGGTCGACGTCGGCGGAGCTGAGCACCGGGTTGTGGCCGGACCCGCCGAGCAGGCCCGCGCCGATGGCGTCCACGCCCGCCACCGCGACCGCGGCGGTGGCCACCGCCGCCACCAGCCATCCGGCCGCCATCACCACCGTGCTTCTGCGCATGGACCCACTATGCCCGCGCGATGGTTAACGCGCGGCTAAGGGGCGGCTATGGTCCGGCCCGCGATGGGGCCGCCGGGCCCTGCTCGGATACCGTCTGGCCATGGCCAAGGTGGTGATCGTGGAAGACGATCCGACGATTCGTACGACCGCGATCCGGGCGCTGACCGAGCGCGGGCACGCCGTGGCGTCGGCGGCGACCGCCATGGACGGCCTGCGCACCGTCGTCGCGGAGCGGCCCGACGTCGTCCTGCTGGACCTGGGCCTGCCCGACCTCGACGGCCGGGAGGTGCTGCGGATGCTGCGCGCGATCGACTCCGTGCCGATCATCGTGGTGACCGCCCGCAGCGACGAGGCCGAGATCGTCCGCGCGCTCGACGCCGGAGCCGACGACTACGTGGTCAAACCGTTCGGCGCGGCACAGCTGGACGCCCGCATCCGGGCCGTGCTGCGCCGCACCGAGCAGCGCCTCGCCGCCGACAGCGCCGTCGTCGTCGGCGAGCTGCGGGTCGACCCGGCCGCCCGGCAGGCGGTCCTGGCCGGCGCGGTGCTGGACCTCACCCCGCGCGAGTTCGACCTGCTGCACTACCTCGCCGCGCGGGCGGGCACCGTGGTCAGCAAGCGCGACCTGCTCACCGACGTGTGGCGGCTGCCCTACTCCGGCGGCGACAAGACCGTCGACGTGCACCTGTCCTGGCTGCGCCGCAAGCTCGGCGAGACCGCCCAGGAACCCCGCTACCTGCACTCCGTCCGGCGGGTCGGGGTCCGCCTCAGCGCACCCGAGCACCTCGGATGAGAAGGCGCCTCGCCCTGCTCGTCGCCGCGGCGATGGCCCTGGTGCTCACCGCGTTCCTGCTGCCACTGGCCCTGCTCATCCAGACCGTCGCGGCCGAACGCGCCGTCGGCGCGGCGACCACCGAGGCACAGGCGCTCGTGCCGGTCATCGCCGCCGGCGACCACCGGGCCCTGGAACTGGCGGTGCAGGAGGCGACCGGACGTTCCGGGCAGCCGTTCACCGTGTACCTGCCCGACGGGGGTGTGCTCGGCACGCCCGCGCCACGCACCAACGGCGTACGCCTGGCCGCGCTGGGCAACAGCGTCACCGTCGCCCGCGACGACGGCCGCGAGATCCTCATCGCGGTGGGACTGGCACAGGGCACCACCGTCATCCGCACCCTGGTCCCGACGGCCGAACTGCGCCACGGCGTACCCCAGGCGTGGTTGATCCTGGCCCTGCTCGGCGTCGTGCTGCTCGGCGCGGGCATCGCCGTCGCCGACCGGCTGGCCCGCACCGTCGTCGGTGAGATCACCGGCCTGGCCGAGGTCTCCCACCGGCTCGCCGACGGCGCCCTGGACGCCCGCGCCGACGTCACCGGGCCGCCCGAGGTCCGCGCGGTCGCCGGCGCGCTGAACCACCTCGCCGGGCGCATCCAGCACCTGGTCCGGGCCGAGCGGGAGGCTGTCGCCGACCTGTCGCACCGGCTGCGCACCCCGCTGACGGCGCTGCGCCTGGAAGCCGAGGCGCTGGCCGACCCGCAGGAGGCCCAGCGCATCGGGGACCAGGTCGCGGCCGTCAACCAGGCCGTCACCGACCTCATCGACGGGGCCCGCCGACGCGGCAGCGGACCGGCGTCCTGCGACGCCGCCGAGGTCGTCGCCGAGCGGGTCGCGTTCTGGCAGGTGCTCGCCGAGGACGAGCAGCGGGCACTGGCCGTCGAGTCGGCCGCGGGTCCGCTGCCCGTCGGTGTCGGCCGCGCCGACCTGAGCGCCTGCCTGGACGCGCTGCTCGGCAACGTCTTCAGCCACACCCCGCCCGGCACCGCGTTCACGGTGCGGCTGACCGCCCGGCCGGGTGGCGCGGTGCTGACCGTCGCCGACGAGGGACCGGGGTTCCGGGGCGGCGACCCCACCCGCCGCGGTGCCAGCGGAGCCGGATCCAGCGGACTGGGCCTCGACATCGCCCGGCAGACCGCCGAGGCCTGCGGTGGGCGGCTGACCGTCGGCGACGCCACGCCGCGCGGCGCGCTGGTCACCGTGGAACTCGGCGCGGCGTCGGTCTTAGCCGCACGTTAGGGCGGGCGTAGCGCGCCGCTATCGCACCGATCGGCACTCTGACTCGCAGACCGAGCGAAGGAGTCCCCATCATGCGCAGAGCACTGGTAATCGGCATCGGCACGGCCGCGATCGCGGTCGCCGCCGCGACCGCCGTGGCGGCGGCGTCCGACGGCCCCGGCGGCGTGAACCGGCCGAGCCCGTCGCCGTCCGCCGTCGTGTCACCGTCGGCCGCACGGTCGGCCTCGGTCACGCCGTCGGCCGCGCCCAAGCTGTCCAGGTCGGCAGCTTCCTCCCCGCGCCCGAGCGCGTCAGACGACCACGGCGGCCGCGGCAGGGGAACCGACGACGGTCCTGGTGACGATGACGGCGGCGACCGTCGCGGAAAGGGCTCCGACGACTGAGCCGGCCATTCGCGGGGGCGGTCCGGCGGCGTGCCCGGTGCGCCGCAGGACCGCTTCCGCAACCGGCGGTATCGGCCACCGCAGCGCCCCGTGAGCCCGCATGGATGCCGCCCTGCGAGGCTGAGAAGGTGGTTCGCTCCTCGGCCCGCCGGATTCAGCCGGACCCGGCTCGGCTCCAGTCGTCGGTGCCACCCAGTCGCGCGGTCAGCCAGAGTCCCGGGTCGTCGGCCTCCGCGTCGAAGCGGTCGAATGTCGGGTCCCACAAGGACAGGAACACGAGCCGCCACGGCAGCCGATAACGATGGGTGAAGGTGGCGACGTCGGGCTGCTCGATGGTGAGTTGTCGCCTCCGCAGGCTGCCGCGGTGGCGGACCGTCGCTCCGGGACCTATCTCCACCTGCCGATCACCGATGCGGAGAGTCCTCTGTCCACCGGACTGGCGAAACTCCGCGGGCAGCTCACCGAGCTGTCCAACCCGAACGATGGTGTCCGGATCCCCTGTGGTTTCGTTTCCCGACACGCCGTCCCCTTCCCGAACACGTGTCAGCGTATTCCGGCACCATCGCGTCAGTGGGCCCCAAGGTCCTGGTGAGCGCTCAGGTTCGCAGCGTCCGTACCGCGGAGGACGACATCGTTGCCAGCTCCGGCCGGGTGGGCACGAACACCGTCGTCACTCCCAGGGCTTCATTCGTCGCTGCGAGTTCGTGTTCGCGCTGGTAGTCAGTGGAGTTCCGGACGCCGCGAACGATGACACCGCATCCATGGTCCCGGCAGTACTCCACGGTCAGCCCATGCCAGGCGGCCACCGAGACGTTCTCCCAGTCCGCAGGAAGCAGCCGCTGAACCTCCGTCGCCCGCGCGGCAGCGGTCTGGGACGGCCGTTTGTCGGCATTGACGGCGACCAGCACGGTGACGTGATCGAACATTCGGCGTGACCGGTCGACCACGTCGAAGTGACCTGGTGTGAAGGGGTCGAAGGTCCCGGGATAGACCGCTCGAGTCGAGTCGACCCCGTCGGCAGGAGCATGCGGCATCGCGCCAGACTACGGCCTGTTTCACGACGCGTCGGATTGAGGAGACAGCCTTCCGGGCGTCCCGCGCCCGGCTGTGGCCAAGGGAGTCATAGTGTCTAGAACGTGAACAGGGAAGTGATAGCGTTCCTGCGCCGCAAGCTGGAGCAAGACGAACACGACGTCGTCGCACTTCAGGCTCTCGCTCCGCCTGGCGTGCGGGTCACCTTGACCAGCACCATGCCCATGATCGACATGGTCCGCTCGGTCGTCGACCGCTACGCCGAGGTCGAACACCTGGACACGCCGGATGCCGCGAACGGGGGCGACGCGTTCGAGGTCGGCCGAGCCGTCGGCCTCGGGACGGCTGTCAGGAGCCTCGCCTTGATCTACCGCGCGGACCTCTACTTCGGCGACAGGTGGAACCCGAACGACTAACTCCGGCTTACCGCCGGCGCCTGGCGTGTGATGCGAGGCGTGGTTCGAACTTGATTGACGGGATGATCGGGCGGGTTCTACCGTCGCGCGATGCGCCCCGGAGAGATCGTCGTCGCCGTCGAGCAGGTACGCGCCCTGATCGACGAGCAGTTCCCCGAGTGGTCGGACCTGCCGATCGTGGCGCAGCCGCTGAACGGCACCGACAACGCGCTGTTCCGGGTGGGTGATCGTCTGACGGCTCGGCTGCCGCGGGCGCAGTGGGCGGTCGACCAGGTGGCGACCGATACGAGCTGGCTGCCGCGGCTGGCGCCGCACCTGCCGGTGGCGGTGCCGGTGCCGATCGCGGCCGGCCGGCCGGGCGGCGACTATCCGTGGCCGTGGACGGTCGTCCCGTGGCTGGCCGGGCGCAATCCGCGAGCCGGGCAGGACCACGTCGAACTAGCCGTCGACCTGGCCGGATTCGTGCGCGCGATGATCGCGATCGAGCCGATGGACGGGCCGGTCAAGGACGGGATCCAGCGCGGTGTCCCGCTGGCGCGCCGGGACGAGGTGACCCGCTGGTCGATCGCGGCGCTGGGGGACCGGATCGACGGGCGAGCGGTGACCGCGGCCTGGGACGAGGCGATGGCGGCCGACGAGTGGCCCGGGCCGCCGGTGTGGCTGCACGGTGATCTCCTGGAGGGCAACCTGCTGGTCGACGGGGGCAGGCTCACCGGGGTGATCGACTTCGGTGGGCTCGGTCGCGGTGATCCGGCGGTCGAGGTGCTGCCGGGTTGGAGCCTGTTCGATGCCCGCGCGCGGGCCGCCTACCGGGAGGCGCTCGGGTTCGACGACGCGACGTGGGTACGCGGGTGGGCCTGGCCGCTGTCGGGCACGCTGTACTGGCTGGCAGACCTGTGGGACACGATCAGCGGGCAGGATCGCGAGGAAGCGATCCGCTACATCGGCTACATCGTGCGCCACCGTCACGGCTGACCGTGCGGCGTCGACAGCCCGGCCGTGATCGTCGCGGCCGGGCTGTCGACGCCGATCACCTATCGGTTCACAGCGGTCCGATCCGCCGCTGCCGGCACGCCATACGGCGTCCCAGTCCCAGGCCATGGGCGTGCGGCATCGCCCGGCCCGGCCCGGTGGCGGCGCGGAGGCCGGGCCGGAGGCGGCGTGCGGCCGGTCCGGAGCCCCGGGTCGCGTGGAGCCATAGCGTGATCCGCTCCAGGACCGTGGGCGTCGCCGAGTCCGGGCGGGCGGTGCACAGTGCGAGCAGCCAGGCGTCGAGGAGTCGGTGGTCGACGTCGACGCGGAAGGCGCCGCCGGTCCGCGACTGCTCGGATGCGCAGGCGTGGCGATGGCGTGGGGCGAGGGGGAGGCGCGTGGGCGCGACTGCCCGGTTTTCGAGCATGGAGGTACACCGGTTTCTGTGAGAAGTCCGCAGCAGGAAGGTGCGCGGCGCACAGGCGCGACGCGCGACAGGTTCAGCGCTCGGTGGGTCTCACAGGGTGTACAACGGCCGGTCCTTGGCTCGACGGCGTGGCTGGGCAGCAGGTTAGCGGTGCGCGGCGGCTCCGGTCCACTGATTTCGGGCGCCTACGGGCGGTGCCTGACCGGTTTGAAGAAGTCTCCCGCGGCCATGTACGCGAAGACGGACAGTCCGATCCGTACGCCCTGGTTGTCGGCGGAGCGGAAGTGGACGCCGCCCCAGATGCGGGCTTCGACGACCTCGGCCAGGGCCTTGGAGAAGCTCGGGAAGTGCCGGGTCGCGGCGGCGGCGGGGCTGTACGCGCTGAAGGAGATGTCGTCCCGCTGGTAGAAGTAGGCCAGGGTCGCCATCGACGCCGACGTGAAGCAGGTGTGGCCGGAGGTGTACTCGGGGAACGGCGGTGTGACGAGCAGCGGCATCCAGTTCGGGTCGCCCGCGGTCGCCTGGTTGCCGTCGGTGTCGCCGAGTTGGACCGCTGTCACGGGCCGCCAGAAGTTCCAGTGCTCCTTCTCGGCGTAGCAGGCGATGAGCGCGTCGGCCTCGGTCATGTCGACCATGGCGAACATGCGTGCGGCCTGCAGCGTGTTCAGTCCCCGGCTGGTCGCGACCTGGCGTTTGATCTCCCATTCGGTGAGGCGCCGGTCGTGCCACCAGATGGCGGCCGACGTCTGGTCGGCGGTGCGTGCCGTGCTGCCGACCCCGCCGAGCCGCTTGATCTCGTTGTAGTCACGGGTGTAGGCGCTGCTGGTGAGCGCGGGTGGTCCGGAGGTGCGGAACATGGACGCGTCGGGGAGGAGGAACGGCTTGAGGTGCCCCGTCCACGCGCCGGCGGAGGCGAACGTCGGCGGGGTCGGCCGCCACTGGCCGGGCTGGGTGCCCACCTGCCAGGTCTGCGAGCCGAACGCGCCGTCGTCGCGCCGTGCCGCGATCATCGCGGCCGCCGCCTGCGTGCCCACCGTCACGCCGCGCTGTTTGGGGGTGCCGTCGGGAATCGCTGCCAGCGCGGTGTCGTACTGGGCCTGGAGTCGTGCCAGCTGACCGGGGAACAGCGACACGAGCATGCGGTGCGCGGCCGTCGCGACGGCTGCCTCGGTCGACTCCGTTCCGTCGGCGGCCGGTGCGCCGAGGTATGGCCGGTACGGCCTGCCCGCGATCGCGTTGACCGCGTCGTAGACGGCCCCGTGCACCATCGCGAAGCTGCGTGCCTGCTCGTTGGGCTGCTGCTGGGCGACGTCCCAGATGGCCTGCTGGGCGTTGGCGTCCCAGGTGATGACCGGGTTGGTGGTGGCGGCCTGGGCGACCGACGGGCTGATCGTCGCCGTCGAGGTGAGCACCAGGGCCGTGGAGACGACGACGCGCAGGACAGTACGCCTTGACATGGATCTCCCCGTTCCGGACGTAACTTGCCGACCAGAACTTATCGAACCATTCCAATGTATAGAGCGCAATGTCGAATGTGTCAGGACCGCCCCTGCGTGAAGCCGTCCGGGTCACCCCTTGACCGCGCCGAGTGTCTGGCCGCGGATGAGGTAGCGCTGGGCGAGCACGAACACGACGAGGACCGGCAGCGTCGTCACGAGGGTGGCCAGGGCCAGGTGCGGGGCGTACAGGCGGACGTCCAGGCCGGCCGCGGTGGTCGGGTCGAACAGCGGGCTGGAGGACACGAGCTGCTGCAGTCCCACCGACACGGTCGTGCTGGTCGACAGGGGGAGCAGCACCATCGGCAGGAAGAAGTTGGTCCAGTTCGCCACGAAACTGAAGAAGCCGACCAGCGCCACGGCCTGCTTGGAGATCGGAAGTGCGATCGTGAAGAAGGTCTGGACGTCGGTCAGGCCGTCCAGGCGGGCGGACTCCACGATCGGGGTGGGCAGCGTCGTCTTGAAATGGATGTAGGCGAGGTACACGCCGAACGGGAAGAAGCCCATGAGCAGCCCGACCACCCACAGGTTGTTGACCGCGCCGACCGCGCTCACCTCCAGGTAGATCGGGATCACCAGCACGGTGTTCGGGACGACCATGGTGAGCAGGGTCAGGAACCGCAGCAGGCGGCGGCCGCGGAAACGCAGCCGGGCCAGCGCGTACCCGGCGGGCAGCGCGGCGACGACGGCCACCACCGAACCCACGGACGCCACGATGATCGAGTTGGTGAGCCATTGCAGGAAGGTGCCGTCGTTGAAGGCGAGGATCGACTGCCAGGTCGCGACCGCGTTGCCGAGGGCGACGGCGGAGTCGGCGCCGTCGCCGCCGCGGAAGGCGACCGCGAGGTAGGCCAGCAGCGGGTAGCCGAAGACGGCGGCGAACAGCAGCAGGGTGGCGGTGCGGCCGATCCGGCCGAGGTGGGGGCTCAGCATGGCGTCAACGCTCGTCCTGGAAGAGTCGGCTGCGGTGGATGACCAGCAGGCCGAGGCTGAGCGTGACCAGCAGCAGGATCACGGACATCGCCGCGGCGGCGGGTGTGTCGAGGATCTGGTACGCGTAGGTGAAGCTCAGCTGGTTCGGTGTCCACTGGGGTGAGATCAGGCCGTGGGTGACCTGGCTGAGCACCTGCGGTTCGAGGAACAGCTGGAAGCCGTAGGCGAGGTTGAGCAGTGTCATGTAGCCGAGCCAGGGCCGCAGCATGGGCAGTTTCACGTGCCAGACGACGGCGCGTGCGGTGGCTCCGTCCACCCGTGCGGCTTCCAGCAGCTCGTCCGGTATGCCGTTCAGGCCTCCGCACAGCACGATGATCCAGGTTCCCGCGCCCTGGAAGAACAGCATCGCGGCGAGGATGAACGGCAGGTTGTCCGGCTGTGCGACCTCGTTGAGGCTGGTGTATCCGAAGCCGTCCCAGAGGAAGTCCACCGGGCTCTGGCCGGGGTTGAGCAGGAACAGCCACAGCATGAAGTTCGCGATGCCGGCCAGCGAGCCGGGCAGGTAGTAGACGAACCGCATGGTGGCGCCGAACCTGCGCGAGCTGGCGTCGATCAGCAGCGCCAGGATCACGACGGTGGTCAGCATGACGGGCAGCCATACGCACAGGACCAGCGCGACATTGGTGAAGGTCTCGACGAAGCGGAAGTCGGCGGTGACGCGGGCGTAGCTGCTGAGCCCGCCGAAACCCGTCTCGGATTCGTTCTGGAGGCTTTTGACGACGGCGTACCCCACGGGGATGATCCCGCCGACGAGCAGGAGCAGGACGTAGGGGGTGACGAGCACGGCGGCGGCGTGGTTCGGCCGTCGGCGCGGCGGGGGAGCCGGCGGTGCGGCGGCGCGTCGCGGCTGGATCCGGGGCCTGGTGGCGAGCTGCTCGCGGGCGGTCACGATGACTGCACCGTGTACCCGAAGGAGCGTGCCTCCTGGGTGAGGCGCTCGCCGAACTGCCGCCAGGCGGCCGCGAACGGTTTGTCCGAGGTCAGCGCGGGGGTGATCGTGTGGGTCCAGACCGTGCCGGTGTTGTAGCGCGTGTAGTCGCGGTCGGGCCGCACGATGGTGGTGGCGAACACGAACGCCTCGGCGGCGCGGTCGAAGTCGGCGAGGTAGCGGGCCTGCTTCTGCTTGGCCAGCCACGGTTTCTGCAGCGGTTTGTAGCCGGGCAGGCCGACCGACAGGTCGACCTGCCATCGTGGATCGGCGGCGACGAACCGGGCGAAGGTGAGCACGTTGTCCAACTGGGTGCCTTTGATGTGGCGGGAGAAGCCCCACAGGCCGCCGCCTTCGGAGCCGGTCATCGGGGTGGCGTCCGTCGACCAGCGCAGCGGTTTGCCGGCGGTGATCCGTCCCGGTGGGACCTTCCACGTGTCGCGGAACAGGAAGTTGCCCCACCAGACGGCGCCCGGGCTCATCACCAGGCGCCGGCCGAGTGCGGCGGCGTCGGGGGAGAAGATGCCGGTCGGGGAGAGGGCGCCTGCGGTCAGCAGCCGGTCGAGCAGTTGCTGTACGCGGACGCAGCGCTCGTCGGACAGGGCGATGCGCACGTGCTTCTCGCTCGACGCGTCGTTGGTGGGGCAGCCCGAGGACCACAGGTAGCGGTCGGGGGCGTAGGCGTCGCCGAGGAAGCCGGTGAGGTGGCCCGGGTGTTCGGCGGCGATGCGCAGGCTGAGGGCTTCGTACTCCTCCCAGGTGGTGGGCGGGTCGTAGCCCCACTCGTCGAGCAGGACCTGGTCGTACCAGAAGACGTCGGGCGCGGCGTCGTTGCGCAGGCAGCGGAACCGTTCATCGATCCTGCACTGGTCGATGACGCTCGCAGGGTAGCCGGCCAGGATCTCGGCCAGGTCGACGCCGAGGTCGCGCGCGTAGTTGATTTTCGAGCTGGTCGCCCAGGCGATGTCGTCGTTGGACGGGAAGAAGATCGCATCGGGCCAGCCCTTGCCGGCCTGGTTGAACAGCACGAACTTCTGCTGCAGCTCGGTGCTGCCGACGTTGCCGTTGATGGTGTTCACCTCGACCGGGATGTGCGGGAACGCCTTCTGGAACGCGTTGACCGCGGGCACCCGCGGCGGGTCGACCCATACGGTGATCGGTCCGCCGGAGTCGGTCGCGTCCTGCGCGGTGCCGGCTCCCTCCACCGCCCGGCAGCCACCTGCCAGCAGGCATGCGGCCGCGAGTGCGGCGGCCGCCCAGACCCGGCGTTTGCGCACCCCGGTCATCAACTCACCTTATTCATCGGACGTGTTGCTGTGACAGGGATACGTCAGACCTGTTACAGCACGCTCAGGCTGGCCGCATTCGGCATTAGACATCGGACGATTAGTCATGTCAATCCGTCGTTGACCTGGCCCGTCCTCGGGCGGCCGGTGATCCGGCATCGGTTGACACGGGACATGTGATCGCTAACATTCATGTGGTCCGATAGGCTCTCGCCGCGCGAGCCCCTCGTGGAGGGTCTGATGAGCCATGCTCGAACCCGCCCGGCGAAGCGGCGCCGGCTTGCGTCGGCGGTGCTGGCGGCGGTGACGCTGCTGCTCACCGCCGGACTCGTGGTCCACCCGCAGGAGCGTGCCTTGGCATGGGACAACGGCGTCGCGTCCACCCCGCCGATGGGATGGAACAGCTACGACGCGTTCAACTGGAGCGTCACCGAGGCCGACGTACGGGCCAACGCCGACTACATGCGCGACAACCTGCGCCAGCACGGCTGGCAGTACATCGTCATCGACTGGGCGTGGTACTACCCCGGCCGGCACAACAACAGCCCGAACCAGGACGCGAACCTGCAACCCCGGCTGCGCATGGACGCCAACGGCCGGCTGCTCCCCGACACCACCCGCTTCCCGTCCGCGGCGGGAGCCAACGGCTTCAAGCCGCTCGCCGACTACGTGCACGCGCAGGGCTTGAAGTTCGGCGTGCACCTCATGCGGGGCATCCCCCGCCAGGCGGTCGCCGACAACGTGCCGATCCTCGGCACGAGCTGCCGCGCCAACCAGATCAACAACAGCACCACCGCGGCCTGGCTCAACCTGATGTGGGGCCTGAACATGTCCAACAGCTGCGCGCAGGCGTACCTGGACTCGGTGTTCCAGCTGCTGGCCGGCTGGGGCGTCGACTTCGTCAAGGTCGACGACATCGCCGCGCCGACCTACCGGCAGGCCGAGGTCGACGGATACCGGCTGGCGATCCAGCGCAGCGGCCGCCCGATGGTGCTGAGCCTGTCGCCCGGGCCCACACCGGTCGCCGGCGGCCCGCACGTGCAGGCCAACGCGCACATGTGGCGCATCGTCAACGACCTGTGGGACAACTGGTCCGCGCTCGACGCGCTGTTCGACCCGCTGCGCAACTGGACGCCGTACCGCGCCACGGGAGCCTGGCCCGACCCGGACATGATCCCGATCGGGCGGCTGTCGAAGTACGGGCCCGTCGGCTCGCCGCGATACTCCGGCCTGACCCCCGACGAGCAGCGCACCCTCATGACCCTGTGGGTCATCAACCGCGCGCCGCTGATGTGGGGCGGCAACCTCGTCGAGAACCGCGCCGCCGAACTCGCGCTGATGACCAACGCCGCGGTGCTCGCCGTCGACCAGAACAGTGCCAACAACCGCCAGATCACCGCGGGCACCCGGCAGGTATGGGCCGCCGACGTGCCCGGCACCAACCACCGCTACCTGGCCCTGTTCAACCGCGAAGGCGCGACGGCCAACGTCTCGGTCAACCTCGCCGAGCTGGGCGTCGGGTCGGCCACCGTCACCGACCTGTGGTCCGGCGCGAACCTGGGCACGGCCGGCGGCACCTTCACCCGCTCCCTGCCCGCCCACGGCTCCGGCCTCTACCGCATCGCGACGCAGGCCACCACACCGACGCCGCCGGCGACCCCGACGTACACGCTGACCGCACGGCACAGCGGCAAGCTGCTCGACGTCTACAACGCCGCCCTCACCGACGGTGCGAACGCCGTCCAGTGGGCCGCGAACGGGCAGTCCAACCAGCGGTGGCAGTTCCGCGACGCCGGCGGCGGCTACTACCAGGTCGTCAGCCTCAACAGCGGCAAGTGCCTCGACGTGTACGGCGGCACGAGCGCCACCGCCGACGGGGTGCGCGTGGTGCAGTGGACCTGCGGCACCGGCGCCAACCAGCACTGGCGCATCCAGGACCTCGGTGGCGGATACTCCCAGCTCGTCGCCCGGCACAGCGGCAAGTGCCTGGACGTGCTCAACGCCGCCACCACCGACGGCGCCCAGGCGGTCCAGTGGACCTGCGGCAGCGGCGCCAACCAGCACTGGCAACGCAGCCAGGTCTGACGCACCGTCCGGCGGGCGGGACGGCCGCCCGCCGGACCCGTCCGCCGCGGCCCATGCCGGCCCGGGCCGGCTCTGCCGGTAGCGAACTGGGCTGTCAGGCGGTCGCGGGCCTGGCTATAAAGGACCCATGCTGAATCCGGCGGAGCGGGCTCGTGCCCAGGCGGCTCCGCGTCGGGTGCTGTTGCGCTCGGCGCTGGGCGAATCACTGCGGCGGCTGCGCCTCGAACAGGGGCGTACGCTGGCCGAGGTCGCGCTGGCGGCGCGGATCTCGATGCCGTACCTGTCCGAGGTCGAGCGCGGTCTCAAGGAGGTCTCCTCCGAGGTGCTCGCGGCGTTGTGCGCGGCGTTGGGCATCGACCTGTCGGACCTGCTCGTCGCCGTCGCCTTCCACATCTCGGCGAGCAACGCGGCGACCACGGTGCTGCCGGCCCGCCGGACGGCCGTGGGAAGCCACGACGTCGCGGCGCCGCCGACCCGGCGAGCCGGCGACGCCTACGCCCTGGCCGCCTAGCCTTGCGGAGTCGTCTTCACGGTGGAGACGACCCGGTCCGCCAGGCCGTACGCGACGGCCTCGGCGGCGCTGAACGTCTTGTGCCGGTCGAGGTCGTGCCGGATCTTCTGGGTGGGGTGGCCGGTGTGCCGGCTGAGGATGTCGTCCATCTCGGCGCGCACCCGGGACACGTCGCGCGCCCGGATGGCCAGGTCCGGCAGCGTGCCCTGCGCCACGTCGAAGGAGCCGTCCTCGGTCGACGGCTGGTGCAGGACCACCTTGGCGTGGCGCAGGACCGACCGCTTGCCGGCAGTGCCCGCGGCCAGCAGCACCGCCGCCGCGGAGGACGCCTGCCCGATGCACAGGGTGGCGAGGTCGGGCCGCACGTACTGCATCGTGTCATAGATCGCGGTCAGGGCGCTGTAGGAACCGCCCCGTGAGTTGATGTAGAACTCGATGTCCTGGTCGGCGCTCTCGGACTGCAGGTGCAGCAGCTGCGCGATGATCACGTTGGCGACGTCGTCCGTGATCTCCGTGCCGAGGAAGATGATCCGCTCCGACAGCAGCCGGGAGTAGATGTCGAAGGCACGCTCGCCGCGCGAGGTCCGCTCGACGACCGTGGGGATCGTGTACTGGCCCACCGCCCTACACCCCCATCCGCTGCTTGACCACGCGCGGGCGGATGTCGTCGAGCTGTTCGACGATGTGATCGACCATCCCGTAGTCGAGCGCCTCCTGGGCGCTGAACCAGCGATCGCGCTGCCCGTCCTCGACGATGTCGGCCACCGGCCGGCCGGTGTGCCCGGCGGTCAGCGCGCTCATCAGGTTGCTGAGGCGGTCCAGCTGCCCGGCGTAGATCTCCACGTCGGCCGCGGTGCCGCCCAGGCCGGCCGACCCCTGGTGCATCAGGACCTGCGCGCTGGGCAGCGCGAACCGCTTGCCCGGCGTGCCGGCGCACAGCAGGAACTGCGCCATGCTCCCGGCCAGCCCCATCGCCACGGTGATCACGTCGTTGGGGATGAGCTGCATCATGTCGTACACGGCCAGCCCCGCGAGCACCGATCCGCCCCGCGAGTTCAGATACAGCGCGACGTCGCGGCGCGGGTCCTCGGCGGACAGCGCCAGCAGCTGGGCGCATATCCGGTTGGCGATCTCGTCCTCGACGTCGGATCCGAGCACGATGATCCGCTCGTGCAGCAGTCTCTTGCTGAGTTCGTCGTCCAGCGTGGCGGTTGCGCCCATGTGTTGCACTCCTGTTCCTCGGGCTGTTCTGGTTCCACGATCAGGCCGGAGGGTGCGGCGCACCAAGGAGATCTGCTGACAGCGACTTAGCCCAGGGCAGATCGGGCCGAGGGCCGGAAAGGGCACGGGCGACGCCTCCGCCCACGTTCGCGCTCGGCCGAGCGGGGCGAATGGCCGGCCGAATACCGGCGGCGACACCACGCGACCGTCCGGTGAGGTTGCCCGCAATCGTGAATCCGGCTGGCCGAAAGGGCGACCTGGCGGATCACCATGACATTCCGCTCGTCCGGGTGCCGGTGCTCTCGCGGATTCGTCCATTCGGCCCGACCTCGATGGCATAAGGACTAGACAAGCGCTATTTACCTGGTGAAACGCGCCGACAAATTCCAATGCAGACGGATCTTCCACCCCGCGGAGTGATGTCGTCTATCGGCCATTCTCGGCAGACTCGGTCGCAGCTTCCATCCGCTGCGTCCGGGTGGGGAATAGTCGAGCATTGGAGTTCCGTCATGCTAATTCACCGACAGCGATGGGCACGCTGGGCCTCGGCCGCAGCCGCCGCGCTGGTTCTCGGCGCGGGCTCCGCGACGTGGGCCGACAACGTCGTGGCCGACGGCGACGGCGCCACGCCGGTCACCGGCAGCGGACTGAGTTTCGGCACGGTGTGCCTGGGCGCCGCCGTCACCAAACCCGCCCTGGTCGGTGTCCAGCGCAACGGCTCGTCGGGCGGCCCCAACGTCTTCGCCAACGGCGCCACCGTCACCGTGTCCGTGACCGCTGTGACCGGAGCCGGGGTGAGCACCACCCCGGGCAGCGGCGCGATCGGCACCATCACCCTGCCGTCCAACTGGAGCGCGCAGCCCAACACCACGGTCACGGGAGCACTGAGCCTGCCCGTGCGGCTCGTCGCCACGGCGACGGGCACCGTGAGCGGCTCGGTGTCGCTGGCCGCCGCCGCGGGCTCGGTGAACCGGGCGACGACGCTGCCCGTCTCGGCCACCGTGGTCGCCTGTGACACCACGGCGCCGGTGCTGCACCTGCCCGGCCCGCTCACCGTCGAGGCGACCGCACCTGGTGGCACCGCCGTGACGTACCCGGCCACCGCCGACGACGAGAACCCCGCACACCCCACGGTCACCTGCGACCACCCGTCCGGCGCGACATTCCCGCTGGGCGACACGACCGTGCGGTGCAGCGCCACCGACGCCGCGGGCAACACCGGCACCGGGCAGTTCACGGTGACCGTCGTCGACACGGTCGGGCCGGTCATCCAGGCCGTCGCCGACATCACCGGCGTGGAGGCGACCGGCCCCGACGGCGCCGCGGTCACGTACCGGACGCCGACAGCCGCCGACGCGGTGGCCGGAACGGTGCCGGTCAGCTGCTCGCCCGCGTCCGGCACGGACTTCCCGCTCGGCACCACGACCGTCACCTGCACGGCCACCGACGGGCACGGCAACAGCTCGCGGCAGACGTTCGACGTCACCGTCCAGGACACGCAGGCGCCGGTGCTCGCGGTGCCCGCCGACATCACCGCCGAGGCGACCTCCGGCGAGGGTGCGGACGTGACCTACCCGGCACCCTCGGCGCAGGACGCCGTGGACGGCGCGGTCACGCCCGCCTGCGCACCCGCCTCCGGCAGCAGCTTCCCGCTCGGCGCCACCGAGGTCACCTGCACCGCCACCGACAGCGCGCACAACACCGCCACCGCGACGTTCGCGGTGACCGTGGTCGACACGACACCGCCCGCCATCACCGGCACTCCCGCCGACATCACCACCGAGGCGACCGGGCCGAGCGGAGCCGCCGTGAGCTTCGCCGCGCCGACCGCGACGGACCTCGTCGACGGCGCGGTCGCGGTGGACTGCGCGCCGCCGTCGGGCGGATCGTTCCCGGTCGGAACCACGACGGTGACCTGCTCGGCCCGGGACGCGGCCGGCAACACCGCCGGCGCCTCGTTCCAGGTCACGGTGCGCGACACCACGCCGCCGTCGCTGACGCTGCCCGCCGACCAGATCATCACCGCCACCGGCCCGGAAGGCGCCGTCGCGACGTTCCACCCGGAGGCGACCGACCTGGTCGACGGGACCCTGCCCGTCACCTGCTCGCCCGCTTCCGGCGCGGCCTTCGCGATCGGCACGACCGAGGTGACCTGCTCGGCGACCGACCACGCCGGCAACACGGCGCAGGGCTCGTTCAAGGTGGCCGTCCGCCGCACGATCAGCGGGTTCCACCAGCCGGTCGACATGAACCGCGTGATCAACACGGTGAAGGGCGGCAGCACGGTGCCGCTGAAGTTCGAGGTGTTCGCCGGGCCGGCCGAGGCCACCACGACGAGCATCATCGCGGGGATCTCGGTAAAGCAGTACAACTGCGACCCGAACGCGCCGCTGGACGCCGTCGAGGTCACCGCGACCGGTAACACCGGCCTGCGCTACGACAGCACCGGCGGGCAGTACGTCTACAACTGGCAGACCGCCAAGACCAAGGGCCTGTGCTACCAGGTCGGCGTCTCGACGGTCGACGGCGCCACCGTGATCGCGCAGTTCAAGACCACCTGAGCACACTCCGACGGGCAGGAGCGGCGGGCACGGCTCGCCGCTCCTGCCGTGTGCCTGTCATGGTCGTGTCCGAAACTGTGTGGGAGGTGTCGTTCCCGACACTCGCCGGGGCCGAGCGTGCTTGGCAGGCTGTCCTCATTCGATCTTTCGAGAGGACACCCCGTGTTCATCGGCTACCTCGCCGTGACGATCTTCGCCGCGCTCATCACCGCCTCCTGCGCGTACACCTACCTGACCGGCCACGACTACCCCAAGGCCCAGATGCGGATGAAACGCATCCCGCTGTCATGGGGGCCGGTGCTCGGCCTCATCCTGGCCGCCGGGGCGGTGGGCCTGCTCGCCGGGCTCGCGGTGCCGCTGCTGGGCCTGATCGCCACCGCCGGCCTCCAGGCGTACTTCATCCTCGCGCTGTTCGCCCACCTGCGCGTCGGCTCCCGCAAGCTCACCGGCTGGGCCGTGTTCTACCTCACCGAGACCGCCGCGCTGGTCCTGCACCTGGCCCACCACGGCCTCCCGTGAACTCCGGACTCCGCGCCACCGACCCTGAGCTCACGGCGGGCGAGCACGGGCGGCCGGCGGGCCGCGTTGCGCAAAGGATTGTCCGGTCGCCGCCCGAGGCCGTGAGATGAACGCCGAACCGCGGCGGTCGACGACGTCTGGTCTCGGCCGCCGTGGCAGCCCCGCGGGCATCCTGCGGGGCTCCGGTGTCTGCACTGCGATTCTCGGGAGCACATGGTGCGCAGAACTTCGCGCCTTCTGGCCGCCGTACTGCTGGCGGCCGCTGTTTTCCTGCCGGGGGCGACCCCGGCCGCGGCCAGGCCCGACGGCCTGCTCGCCGCGCGCAACCTGCCCGCGGGCGGCAAGGTGCTGTTCTACCTGGGCCAGGACAGCACGACGCTGGCGGATTTCGCCGCCGACGTGCTGGCCGCCGATCCCGGCTTTCCCCGCCCCGCCGGGGTGACGCTCTACACCAACCTCGTCGGCGCGCCGATGAGCGGCATGTTCCAGCCGACCGACTACGGGGCGGGGGAGAACGACTTCCCGGCCACGCTCGCCGAGTACGGCGGCGGCCTGGCGGTGGGCCTGTTCCTGTCCGACCCGGCGGCGCAGTCGCCGCTCAAGGCGTACGCGGGCGTCGCCGACGAGGCGACCACCGCGCGCTACCGGCGCTGGCTCGACGAGTTCCTGACCTACCTGGACCGCACCGGCCGGCCGGTGTTCCTGCGGATCGGCTACGAGTTCGACGGGACGTGGAACGGCTACGAGCCGCAGCTGTACAAGGACGCGTTCCGCTACATCGCCGGGCGCATCGACCGGCTGCGCGGCGACCGGATCGCCACGGTGTGGCAGACGGCGGCCTGGCCGCACGCCGAGCAGGCGCCCTACGCGCCGACCGCGGCCGGCCACTGGGACCTGTGGTATCCGGGGGACGAGTACGTCGACTGGGCCGGGATGTCGCACTTCTACGGCAGCGGGTACGCCGCGCACCAGTGGGCGTGCGCGCTGGACCGGGTCGCCGCGCCGCCGCTGACGGTGCAGGACTCGCTGCTGGCCTTCGCCCGCAGCCACCGCAAGCCGGTCTTCGTCGCCGAGGCCGCCCCGCAGGCGTACTCGGTCGGCGAGCACACGGCGGGCTGCATCCTCCAGGACGACGCCACCGGCGGCCCCCACCCGGTCGCCCCGGTCGGCGCCGAGGGCATCTGGGACGGGTGGTACCAGCCGTTCTTCGACTACATCCGGGCCAACCGGGACATCATCCGGGGCGTGTCCTACATCAACACGCACTGGTCGGCGCAGGGTATGTGGAACTGCGTGCCGGGCAGCTGCCCCAACGGCTACTGGGGCGACAGCCGGGTGCAGGCCGATCCGCTGATCCTGCAGCGGTTCCGCGGCGAGCTGCGCAGCGGGCTGTTCGAGACGGGGCAGCGGGGGCGGCCGCGGCCGTTCGCGGTGCCGGACTTCTCGGAGCCGGGCCGGTCCGAGGGCGAGTACGCCGACCTGCCGCAGGGCGGCACGACCGGGATCGCGGTCGCGGACGTGACGGCGTCGGGGGAGCGGACCGCGCTGGTCTACGCCCACGGGGCCGCGCTGGAGTTCGACGGGCTGCGCCCGGCCCGCGAGCTCACGGTGCGGTATGCGACGACGACCGACAACGTGAAGCTGACGGTGCTGGTCGACGGGGTGGCGGCCACGACGGTGGCGCTGCCCAACCGGGGTTCGGCGACCGCCTGGGCCACGGTGACGGTGCCGGTGCGGGTGCCCGCGGGGGCGAAGGTCGCGTTCCGGCTCGATGGCGGTTACGTGGTCTGGATCGACTACATCACGCCGGGGCAGCTGCGGCCGTTGCGGTGGTGAGCCGCTGACCGGCCATGCTCGGGTGTGGACCTGAAGCTCCGTTCCTCCTGCTCCGGCAGTGGGAACGGAGCTTCGGCCGTTGTCGCTCCTCGGCTGTGTGGGAGCGAAGCTGCCGGGGCAGGACGTATCGAGGCATTGACGAAAACCATTGACGTCGGGTCGCCTCGGCCTCTATAACGTTATAGACCACGGCTCATAGTCGACATCCGTCGCTTTCCCGGCGGAACGCTGCGCGCTGCCCGGTGCCGCGTACCCCCGGTCCGTCCGTTCCCGACCCCAAGGAGCGCCATGCGCCGCCTCACCGCTTCCGCGGCGGCCGTGCTGACTCTGGCCGGGGTGCTGGCCTTCAGCGCCGCCCCGGCCGCAGCAGTCACGCCCAAGACGCCGCCGCTTTCGACGCCGTGGACCAGCCAGGTGTCCACGACCAACCCCCTGCCGGAGTATCCGCGCCCGCAGATGACCCGCCCGGACTGGCAGTCGCTCAACGGCGAGTGGGAGTTCCTCAACCCCGCCACCGACGGGGCCGGCAACGTGAACCGCAACGCCGCGCCGCCGCTGGGCCAGACCCTGCCCGAGCGCATCCTGGTGCCGTACCCGGTCGAGTCGGCGCTGTCGGGCATCATGCGCAACGACAACCGCGACCTGATGTTCTACCGGCGTACCTTCACCGTCCCGGCGGCGTGGGCCGGCCGCCGTGTGCAGCTGCACTTCGGCGCGGTCGACTACGAGGCCACGGTATGGGTCAACGGGGTGCAGGTCACCAGCCACCGCGGCGGCTACGACCGGTTCGAGGCCGACATCACCGCGCAGCTCAACGGCGGCGCGAACGAGATCGTGGTGCGGGTCTACGACCCGACCGACGGCCGGGGCGAGAAGCAGCCGGTCGGCAAGCAGGTCAACAGCCCCAGCGGCATCTTCTACACGCCCACCTCGGGCATCTGGCAGACCGTGTGGCTGGAGCCCACGCCGGTGTCGTCGATCTACTCCGTCGACGTCTACGCCAACCTGGCGAACAACACCGCCCGCGTGCGCGTGTTCACCCGCGGCAACGTCAGCGGGCACACGGTGCTGGCCGAGGCGATGGCCGGCGCGACCGTGGTGGGCAGCGCCACCGGCGGGTTCACCGAGTTCACCGTGCCGGTGCCCAGCGCGCGGCGCTGGTCGCCGGACGACCCGTACCTGTACAACCTGCGGGTGTCGCTGCGCAACGGCACCGGCGCGGTCGTCGACCAGGTCGTCAACTACTTCGGCATGCGCGAGGTCGGCACCAGGCTCGTCAACGGGGTGCTGCGCCCGACCCTCAACGGCGAGTTCGTGTTCCAGGTCGGCACCCTCGACCAGGGCTTCTGGCCCGACGGCCTGTACACCGCCCCGACCGACGCGGCGCTGGCCTTCGACCTGCAGAAGCACAAGGACCTCGGGTTCAACATGGTGCGCAAGCACATCAAGGTCGAACCCGCGCGCTGGTACTACCACGCCGACCGGCTCGGCCTGCTGGTGTGGCAGGACGTGCCGTCCACCCCGGCGTTCGACGCGAGCCGCACCCCCGCGCAGATCGCCCAGTTCGAGACCGAGGCCCGCGAGATCATCGACGAGCACCGGTTCTCCCCGGCGGTGATCACATACGTGCCGTTCAACGAGGGCTGGGGCGAGTGGAGCCTGGCCGACACGCAGCGGATCACCAACCAGCTCGAGAGCTACGATCCGACCCGGCTGATGAACGCCCACAGCGGCTACAACTGCTGCGTGTCCAAGGGCGACCCGGGCACCGGCGACATCATGGACTGGCATGTCTACACCGGGCCGGACGCCCCGCACCCGTCGGCGACCCGGGTGTCGGTGCTCGGCGAGTTCGGCGGGCTCGGCCTGCGCACCCCGGGCCACGAGTACAGCCCCAACGGGCAGTTCTTCGCCTACGAGCAGATGGGCAGCGCCGCGCAGCTCAACGACCGCTACACCGGCATGGTCCGCGACGTGCGGCAGCTCATGACCGTCAAGGGCGTGTCGGCGTACATCTACACGGAGATCACCGACGTCGAGGGCGAGTACAACGGGCTGTTCACCTACGACCGGCGCATCCAGAAGGTGGACACCAACCAGGTCCGCGCGGCGCACGCCGCGCTGATCGCGGCCTCGCGCAACCTCAACGCGCCGGTCGTGCTGACCCTCGGCCATGTCCGGTCGCTGCGGGTGACCACTCCCGGGTTCACCGACCGGTACCTGCGCCACGCCGACTCCCTGGCCCGCACCGACGTGCTGAGCACCGCCGGCGCCGACCCGGCCCGGCAGGACGCGTCCTTCCGCACCGTGCCCGGCCTGGCCGACCCGCGCTGCTACTCGTTCGAGTCGGTCAACTTCCCCGGGCGGTATCTGCGCCACGCCGCCTACCGGGCCCGCGTCGACGCCGACACGGGCGGCACCTTCGCCGCCGACGCGACCTGGTGCAGCCGGCCCGGCCTGGCCGCGGGCGGCATGTCTTTCGAGTCGCCGAGCCTGCCGGGCCACTACCTGCGCCACTACGCCGACAACGTGTACCTGGCCCGCAGCGGCGGCCCGAACGCGTGGGACAGCGCCGCCGGTTTCGCCGCCGACAGCACCTGGGACCTCAACGCTCCGGCGCTGTGGCGCAGCTCGGTGCTGCTGGCGACCAACGTCCGCCAGTCACTGCGGGTGACGACATGGGGGCACACCGACCGGTACCTGCGCCACGCCGACAGCCTCGCCTGGACCGAGATCGTGACCTCCGGCAGCAGCGCGCTGCTGAAGGCCGACGCGACGTACGCGGTCCGGCGGGGCCTGGCCGACTCGTCGTGCTACTCGTTCGAGTCGGCGAACTTCCCGGGGCAGTTCCTGCGCCACGCCGCCGGCCGGGTGCGCAACTCGCCCGACGACGGCACGGCGCTGATGCGCGCCGACGCCACGTTCTGCGCCCGGCCCGGTGTGGGCGGCACCGGGGTCACCTTCGAGTCGCTGAACTTCCCGGGCTCGTACCTGCGGCATTTCGAGTCACAGGTGTACATCGCCGCCGGGGGCGGCGACGGGGGATTCAACCGGCCGCAGACGCTGAGCGCGGACAGCAGCTGGGCGCTCGCGGGTCCCTGGGCGCCGTGACCGCGGCGCGGGCGGCGGTGGGTCGACACTGCCGCCCGCGCCCGTCCCGGGTGCTCAGGGTCGAGAAACCCTTCGCCGACTCCTCCGCCGGCACTGCCGCCGCCGTGCCGATCGGATGCGCTGCCGCCTTCTACGGGCGCAGCCAAGGGCTCGCCGCCTGGGCCCGCTGGAGTGCGCTCACCTGGATCACGGCGAGCAGCATCAGGCCGCCGAGCGCGGCCGCGATGATCGCGAGCACCCAGGCGTGCCTGGCGGGGTAGGTCGCGATACGGGCGGTTCCTGCGGTGACGGCGACGTCATGGGTGCAGGTCAACGTGGAGGCCTGCTCGGTGGCGAGGTCGACGCCGCTGACACCGATCCAGCTGTCGGTGTCCCGCGCGACCGCGATGTCCTGTTCGGTGGTTCCGGTCGCCATGACGCAGCTGCCGGAGGCGTCGTCGCTGTGGACGAAGACCGTTCCGCTGTCCCAGGTGTAGGGGGTGCCGGCGGGCAGGTGTGTGCCGACGGTGCCGGCGAGGGGGGCGTACAGGCAGGTGAGCAGCATGGCGGCCGCGGTGGCGCCGGTGAGGCGGTTGCGGCGGCGCATGGCTCGGGCGAGAGCCTGGCCCGCGGCGATACTGTCGTGCTCGGCGGTCATGCGGCGCCCTTCCGGTCCTGGTCCACTGCCGTCTTGATGATGGCGGCGTACGGCAACGTCGGCATGCGCTCGATGCCCCGGGTCAGCAGTTCGTGGTAGACGCCGGAGGCGAGCATCTGCCGTACGGTGGCGGTGCCGTCGGCGAGCTGGGCGGCGATCTCGCGGGCGAGGGGGTCGGGGCTGTCGGTGAGGGCCTGGGTCTGGATCTGGCGCTGGAGCGCGGGGTCGGCGAGCCGCTGGGCGAACCGGGTGGCCGTGAACTGCTCGACTTGGCGTCGCCGGTCGTGTTCTTCGTGTTCGTCGGTGGTCGGCACGTGGTTCTCCTCAGGCGGCGACGAGTTCGTTGGGCAGGTCGGGTGCGGCGGAGTCGGGCAGCACCCCGCCGAGCCGGTCCATGTCGCCGTTGAACGTGTCGATGATCAGGTTTGATTTCTCCATGAGGCTGTACAGGTCGTTCATGCGTTTGATGATCTGCAGGAGCTGGAAGATCGCGACCCCGGTGAAGATGCTGCCGCCGACGACGGTGAAGTAGGCGGCCGCGCCGGCGGCGTAGAAGAAGAACAGTGCGTCGGCGACGTCGATCAGGATCAGCTCGACGGTCTGTTCGAGGGCGCTGATCTCCTCGCAGACCGACAGGTAGGCGTCTCGTGCGGCGGCCAGCGGGCAGTCGGCCTCGCTGAGCGCGTCGCCGAGCTTCCTGATCGCCAGCCAGGCGATGTCGGCGGCGTTGCCCTGCCAGGAGGCGTTGACGCGGACTTCGATCCAGACGGCGTTGTGCGACATGTCGACGGCGGCGCGGCGCAGGTTCTCCAGGGCGTCGCCGCAGGCGCGCATGCCGGCCCAGTTGCCGCAGAGGTTGTTGGACACGTAGTCGAGCGGGTCGATGACGCGGTCGGAGATGCCGACCTGCACGCCGAGCCAGTTCGCGGCCATCATCAGGTCGCGGACGATGTTGCCGGGGCTGACCAGGTCGGACCACTCGGGTTCGTACGGCCATTCCGGCAGGTAATCCTTGACCTGGGTGAGGTGCGCCGCAGGCTCGTACTGTTCGAGGGCCTGGACCTGCAGGCGATCGGTGGTGATGGCCGGTGTCCGCCATGCCGGGTGGTAGGTCTGGGCCGGCAGGGTCGAGTCCAGGCGGGCCGCTTCGCTGTGGTCGACCTCGGCATAGCCGGCCAGCGAGATCCGGACCGAGCGGGCGAGTGCCTCGGCTCGTTTGGCGATGGCGAGGAAGTAGCCGGTGACCTCGGCGCGGGCCTGTGCGTGCTTGCCGCGCGCCTTGTCGATCACGCCGGGTCCGTATTCGAAGTCGAACCATTCGCCGGCGTACGCGTAGCACCTTCGTGCGTCCGCACCGAGCCGGTCGAGCATGTCCGGCACTGCGTACATGGCTTCCAGGTTGACGGCGAACGCCACTGTTCCTCCCCGTTCGGTGGCGGTGGTGCCCGGGAGCGAATATGTCGCCCGTGGACAGTTCGAGCAGCGGTCCGGCGTTCGAGCTGCTGGCCCGGCAGAGTTGATGTATATCTTTCTATATGCGAAACAATCTGATCCGGTTCACCATAACCGGACTCGTCGCGGGCCTGCTGTCCGTCACGGCCATCGCCACCCCCGCCGTGGCCGACCCGGCGCCCCGGACCACCAAGGGCCCTTGCCGGTATGCCGAGACGCCCGACGATCCGCCGGCCCGGCCGGTCGGGCTGCCCTTCGACCCGCGACACCAGCAGACCTGGAACACCCACGTCGTACTCAACACCAGCCACGGCAAGATCACGATGACGCTGGACGCCGCCAAGGCGCCCTGCACCGTGCAGAGCTTCGAGCACCTGATCCTGCACCGGTTCTACAACAACACCAGCTGCCACCGGCTGACGGCGTACCCGACGCTGAAGGTGCTGCAGTGCGGCGACCCGTCCGGCACCGGCAGCGGCGGCCCCGGCTACCAGTACAAGGACGAACTGCCCACCGACCTGCCGCCCGTGCCCGATCGGCCCGACCGCGTCTACTACCCGCGCGGCACCCTGGCCATGGCCAACGCCGGACCGAACACCAACGGCAGCCAGTTCTTCCTGGTCTACGCCGACTCGGTCCTGCGGCCCAACTACACCGTCTTCGGGACCATCGACGAAGCCGGGATGGCCGCGCTGGACGCGATCGCCACCGGCGGGATCCAGCCGACCCCCGAAGACCCCGCACCCGTGGACGGCGCCCCCGCGCTGACCGCCGACATCCAGCGGGCCTGCGTACACCTGTTCCCGCTGCCGATCTGCTGAACGGGCCCGAGCCCCGGCCGACAGGTGTCCCGCTGAGCCCGACCTCGTTCGGGCTCAGCGGGACAGCCGCCGTCACGCCTGGATGAGCGGCGGCCGGATGGCGGCGGAGGTGCGGCGCAGGGTGACGGCGATGTCGACGACGACGAACACGACGACCAGCAGCAGGCCGAGCTTGGCGGCGCCGTCGGCGGGTCATCAGGTCCTCGGCGCGGTAGGCGGGCGACCTTTCGTCGTAGGTCCCGCATACGATCCGCCGGTGAGCGACGAGCGGTATGAACTGCCGGCCGAGGCCGGTGAGCGTCAGGTGCCGAAGGTGCTCCTCGGCGGCCGGACCGGGGGAGCGGGCACACTCGCGTGATGGATGTCGTGGATCTGTTCGACGGCGTCGACGAGATCCGCTGGGGGCGGATGCGGCATGCGTACGGTCCGGCGGTGGAGGTCCCTGAGCTGCTGCGCGACCTGGCCGACGCCGACCGCGCGGTGCGGGAGACCGCCCTCGACGCGATGTACGGCGGCGTCCACCACCAGGGCGACGTGTACGCCTGCACCATCGCGGCGATCCCGTTCCTGCTGCGGATCGCCGCGGATGCCGGCAGGCCGGGCCGTGCCGATGTGATCGAACTGCTGGCGAGCATCGGCGGCGCGGACGATCCCGAACCCCGGACCGGGCTGTACCGGCGGGCCCGGCAGGCCGTCGCGGCTGCCTACCCGCTGTGGTCGGCGCTGGCCCATGACCCCGACCCGCAGGTCCGCGCCGCTGTGCCCGGGGTGCTGCCGGTCTGCGCCGAGCAGGCGACGGACTGCGTCGGCCTGCTGCGGGACCGGTTCGCGGTGGAGGAAGACCCGCGGGTGCGGGTGGCGATCGTCGAAGCCGCTGCCGAGTTCGCGCACCGGGGCACCGCCACGCAGCCGACCAGCGCGTGGCTCGCCGATCTGCTCGCCCACGACGAGGACGTGCAGGTGCGGGTGACCGCGCTCGCCGCGTCGACGCGGCTTCCCGCGCAGCCCGGCTTGCCGCCGGTGCAGGTGCAGACGGCGCTGGAGCTGCTCGACGCCGTGTACACGCGGGGAACGCCGGTCGCCGACCCCGCCGGCTTCACGACCGACACGCTCGTCGGCTCGGTGCGGCGCCTGCGCGAGGTCTCGGCTGCCGGACGCCGCGCTCCACAGGCGGGCCAGCTGGTGCGCGCGATCAGCGACGGCCTGGCCGACCGGGTGGCGGACCGCATCGCCCTGCTGTCGGCGCTGCTGGCCGAGCCGGACTGGGAGCGGCGTGTCGACGCCGTGTTCCCCACGGGCAACCTCGTCGACGGATGGCGTGGGTCGTACGAGCAGATCGTGGCCCTGATCGGGGACCGGCTGCACGACGACCACCCTGAGCTGCGGCCCCGGGCCACGCAGGTGCTGCAGAATCTGGGCGAGCTGGCGCGTCCCGCCGCCGACCCGCTGTTCGCCGGCCTCTCCCGGTCGCAACGCGTGGCCTCCTCCTCGACGATGAGCGGGCAGCTGCCGTGGGTCGTGGAGTGGGGGCAGGCACTGCCGACGGTCGGACCGGCGTTGAAGGCGTTGGCCGGCACCGGTGACCCGCGGGCGTTGCCGATGCTGCAGTGGGCGCTCGAACAGGATGAGCTGCCGCGCGATGTCGGGCAGCTCATCGCGGGATACGGCGAGCAGGCCGCCCACCTCCTGCCGGCTGTCCGGCACCGCCTTCGCGAGATGCGTGACGACGGGCGGCGGGACAACCTGGCGTACGCGGTCGGCGCGATGGGTCCGGCGGCCGCTGACGCGGTGCCTGACCTGGTGAAGCTGCCGGCGAGTTCGGCGGTGCTCAGAGCCCTCGTTCTGATCGGTCCGGCCGCGGCTGAGGCCATGCCCTGGCTGCGCGAGCAGGTCACGGCCGCCGACAGGCCGATCGCCGCCGTGGCTGCCGAAGCGCTGCACGCCGTCGGAGGTGACGTCGCGGGGGCGTCGGCCGTCTACGACAGGCTCCTCGCCGGGGATGTCTACGACCAGCGCGCCGCCGCGGACGGTCTCGGCCGGATGGGGCGACAGGCAGCCTCGTATGCCGGGCGACTTCGCAAGCTCCTGCGTCGCAAGGATCCCCACGGCTGGCTCGGGCTGGGCGCGGCGCGGGCCCTGTGGCAGGTCGCGGGCGAGACGTCGAGCGTCACGCCGGTGCTTGAACGTGTCTGGGCCGCCAACCCGCACACCCGCACCGCGATCGCGCAGGTGTGGTCGGACATGGGGCGAGCCGCCGCCGGTGCCGAGCCGCTGCTAGAAGCCGAACTGGGCCGAGCGCGCAGGCACAACGCCGTCGAAGGCGGGTACAGCTCGGCGCAGGTGGTCGACGACGAGCGCCTGCTGCGCGCCTGCCGGGCGGCGCTGACGGCTGTCGCTGGGTGACCCGGCAGCGCTCCGGCTCTTGTTGCGTCGAGGTGATCTGTCCGCTAGCGTCTGCCTGCCTTTGCTCTGGAAACATCATTCATCGGGGGAAGAAGTCGTGGGAACCCTGCGCCGTCGGCCGATTCTGCGTGCCCTCGCGAGGCCGTGTGCCGTTCTCGCGTCTCTGCTCGGCACCGCCGTACTCGCGGCCCCGGCGGCCGCGGACCCGATCGGGCCGAGCGTCCCGGTCATGGGCATCAAGTCGGTGGGCGACGTCGTCGCCACCCGCGACACGCTGAGCGTGGAGGACGTCGTCCTCGACATCGGCTTCCTGGGCACGCAGCAGATCAGGTTCCGGTTCGACCTGGTGAACGGGACCCAGCAGGGCGATCCGATCAATTTCCTTGCCGACCAGACCGATCCCGCCTGCCAGACGCTGGGCAGCGCACCGGCCACCACCGTCGAGTGCGCCTACACCAGGCAGGTCGTAGCCGGTCAGGTCGAGCAGTTCTCCTTCCAGCACCGCACCTCCCGGCCGGGACCGGTCGGCTTCCCCTCGGTCCGGATGACCGTGTCCGTCGGTGAGCTGTCGATGGGGCAGACGTTGCGGCCCGCGCGGGTCAAGCCGGAAGCAGATCTCGTGGTGACGGTCGCCGGGCCGGCTCGCGGGCAGGTCGGTGAGGTTGCCATGTTCGAGTGGACTCTCGCCAACGTCGGGCTGGACCCGGTATGGGAGAGCGCGGGTCTGGTCAAGCTGACCGCGCCCGCCGGAACCGAGTTCCCGCCGCTCGCGCAGATCGCGGTGCCGGACGACCTCACCTGCAATCCCCGCTCCGCGACCAAGACTGCCATCAGTTGCTGGTTCCTGGTCGTCGAGCCCGGTGCGGCCGACGCCCGGCGAGTGTCCTGGCCGTTGAAGATCGTCTCGTCGCGGGTCGGTGAGGGCAGCGTCGTCGCGCAGCTGGCCAACATGACCGGCGTGCAGCCCGAGGGCGACTTCGCGGATCCGACGCCCGGCAACAACAACGCCGTGGTGCGGGTGGTGGTGGCGCCTTCCGGTCAGCCGAACCCCGGTGATTCCGTGAGCCCGTCGCCCGGCGACGGCCAGCTGGCCAACACCGGCACCAACACGTTCCTCGTCATCGGTATCGGCTTGGTCGTCGTCCTGCTGGGTGCGGTGCTGGTCGCGGCGACCCGCCGACGCATGGCAGCGTGACCGGTCGCTCGTGACCGTGGCGGCGGCCGGTTGAACCTGATCACGGCCGGTTCCCGCAGCACATCCTCTCTATAGCGCTCGACATTCCGTCGCTGAAGCGGCCGCCGGTTTCCGGCGGCCGCTTCAGTGTTGAAGGTGGCATACGGTCCGCGGTCACCCGGGGTGCTTTCCGCTCGGTATTGAGTGTTGCTAGGTACCGGTAGCTAGTGCTACTTTATAGCGGTACCTAGCAACACCGAGTAGTGGCTGTTCGGCTGCTCGGCAGGTCGACACATGGTCACGGGAACGCCGAAGAAGGGACAACACGCATGAGTGCTTCTCTTCCCGGCAAAGAAGGGCCGCTATGGAGAATCTGACGGAGATGCTGAAGGGCACCCTGGAGGGCTGCGTGCTTCAGATCATCAGCGGCGAGGAGACCTACGGATACGCGATCACGCGCCGCCTGAACGACCTGGGCTTCGCCGACGTCGTCGAGGGCACGGTCTACACGATCTTGCTCCGGCTGGAGAAGAACGGGCGCGTCCAGGTGACGAAACGGCCGTCCGAGGTGGGCCCGCCACGCAAGTTCTACACGCTCAACGACGCCGGCCGCGAAGAACTCGCGTCGTTCTGGGCGAGATGGCAGTACGTCTCAGCACGCATCGACAGTCTGAAGGAGGGCGGGAGATGAGCTTCTGGGAGACCATCACCGGCAGCGATCTCACCCGGGAGTTTAAGGCGTTCGAGGTCCGGGCGCAGGCGTTGCCGGCCGAGCACCGGGCGGCATGGGAGCAGATCAAGAACAACCTCTTCCTGTACGGCAGTTTCACGGGCCGCAACCTGATGCCGATCCTCGACTCCGCGCTCGGGCTGCTCGAGGAGACGGCGGCGGACGGGCAGGGCATCGGCGAGGTGCTGGGCGAGGACATCCCGGGCTTCTGTGCGGCGCTGGCCGGCGGAGAGGGGGCCCGCACCTACCGGGACCGGTGGCGCGAGCAGTTGAACAGGAACGTCGCAAGGAAACTGGGCCGGCTGGGAGGCTGACGTGGGAATCCAGGACATCATCGAGGGCAAGAGGCAGTGGCGGGCGCACGTGGCCCGGGTCAAGGCGCTGCCGCCGGACTACCAGATCGTCTACAAGGAGATGCAGAAGTACCTGTTCAAGGTCGGACCGATCGATCTTGTCGACGGCGGCCTGCTTCCCGGGATCGTCGACTTCTTCGAGACGGGCGTGGCCGACGGCAAGGGGGTGCTGGAACTCATCGGCCCCGACGTCGCGGCCTTCTGCGACGACCTGATCAAGGACTCGCGCACCTACGCGGACGTCTACCAGGAGTCCATCAACGTGAAGCCCGGCACCGCCGAGAAGTGACCTGCCGCCCCTTCGTGCGGCTCTGTTCCTGGGCGGCGGTGTCGCCGTCGAGTTCGGCCAGGATGTCCGCGGCATCCTGGCGGCCGAAAGCGCCGATCGGCGCAGCTGAATTCCCCGTGCTCGGCAACCCACTCGACCAGCTGGTCGAGCGAGTCGTGCTGCCCGCATCGGCTTCACCCGACCAATGTCGATCGTCGATCAGGGAGACCACCCCCATGGACACCCCACCCCCCGCCGTCCACGTCAGCGGACTGCGCAAGTCGTACGGAACACTCGAAGTCCTCAAAGGCGTGGACTTCGCCGTCGCCTCAGGCAGCATCTTCGCGCTGCTCGGCTCCAACGGGGCCGGCAAGACCACCGTCGTACGTATCCTGTCCACGCTGCTCAAACCGGATGCCGGCAGCGCGTCCGTCGCAGGGCACGACGTCGTGGCCGAGCCCGAGCGGGTCCGCGAGTCGATCAGCCTGACCGGCCAGTTCGCCGCGGTCGACCAGATCCTCACCGGCCGGGAGAACCTCATCATGGTCGCCAGACTGCGCCAGGTGAAGAACCCGGGCCGGGTCGCCGACGACCTGCTCGCCCGGTTCGGCCTCACCGACGCCGGAGCCCGCCGGGTGGCGACCTACTCCGGTGGCATGCGCCGCCGCCTCGACATCGCCATGAGCCTCATCGGCGACCCGAAGGTCATCTTCCTCGACGAGCCGACCACCGGCCTGGACCCCGAGGCCCGCATCGAGGTGTGGAAGGAGATCCAGGCCCTGGCCGACAGCGGCACCACGGTCCTGCTGACCACGCAGTACCTGGAGGAGGCCGAGAAGCTGGCCGACCGGATCGCGATCCTGCACCAGGGCGTCATCATCGTCTCCGGCACCCTGGCCGACCTGCGCCGGCTGCTGCCCGCCGCCAAGGCCGAACTCGTCGAACGCCAACCCACCCTGGAGGAGATCTTCCTCGCCGTCGTCGCCGACAAGGAGCAGCAGTGAGCGCGCACGTCCTCAGCAACACCGGTGTCATGCTCGGCCGCTCGATCCGGCACGTCACCCGCAGCATGGACACCATCATCACCGTCACGATCATGCCGATCGCGTTCATGCTGCTGTTCCGGTACGTGTTCGGCGGCGCGATCCAGGCCGGCACCGGAAACTACACCAACTACCTGATGCCCGGCATCCTGCTCATCGCCATCGCCAGCGGCATCTCGTACACCGGCTTCCGGCTGTTCAACGACATGCAGAGCGGCATCTTCGAACGGTTCCACTCCATGCCGATCGCGCGGTCCGCGGTGCTGTGGGGGCACGTGCTGACCTCGGTGGTCTCCAACGCCATCTCCGCGGTGGTCATCGTCGCCGTCGGGCTGCTGATGGGGTTCCGCACCTCGGCCGGAGTCCTCGCCTGGCTGGCCGTGGCCGGGATCCTGGTCCTGTTCACGCTGTCGCTGACCTGGGTCGCGATGATCGCCGGGCTCGCGGCGTCGTCGACCGACGGCGCCACCGCGTTCTCGTACCCGCTGATCTTCCTGCCCTTCCTCAGCTCGGCGTTCGTGCCCACGGCCACCATGCCGGGGCCGGTGCGGGCCTTCGCCGAGAACCAGCCCGTCACCTCGATCGTCAACGCGATCCGGGCGCTGTTCGATCAGCAGCCCGTCGGCAACGACATCTGGATCGCGCTCGGCTGGTGCGCCGGCATCCTCGTCGTCGCCTACGCGTTCGCGATGCGCGTCTACCGCCGCAAGATCGCCTGAAGGATCCGACCCGGGCCGCCCGCCACCGCGGGCGGCTCCACCCCTCCGTCGCGCCCGCGGCAGGTCCAAGTGCTCGGCCTGGTCACCGACGAACTGTGTCGTCGCTCTCGTGTCGGTCCTGGCGCTCGCGGTCGCCGTGCTGCGGTAGCGCCGAGGGCCGGCCGGTGTATGCGCGGCGTCAAGAACCCCGGATCCGGCGTAGTGATCGCGTCAAGAAGCTACCTGAACGGGGACGCGCGAGCTTCGATTGCCGAACACGGCCGGCACCTGGCCGTCCCCGGTTTGTGCGATCTCCGTGCCACTCTGCCGCAACAGGACGGCAAGATCCCCAAGCAGAACCGCAGCTGAGAACATCGGCACCAGCCGCCCGGCGGGAGGCGTTCCGCCAGCCCGCCGGGCGCGCCACCGGCCGTCCCGGTCCCGGTGGCGGCCGCCGAGTTTTGACGAAATCTTGACGACCACGCCCTCGGTTACCGGCCTATCGTTTCCAAGGCTCATCAACGGTTCGACTCGGGCATCAGGCGGATATGAACGACACGACAGCGGCCGAAGCGATCGAATACGCCATTCCCGATACCGTCGGGGCTCCCGGGTCGGCGTCGAAGCCGCCCGGCCGGTTCACCGGC
>NZ_BONI01000005.1 GCF_016862635.1 Catellatospora coxensis
AAACGCCTGCTGTCGGGGGCCGGCGTCCAGCTCGGCCTCACCGCGCCACAGCCGCAACGGTCCGAGAATCTGCAGACGCGGGGAGTCAAGGCCAGGCAGAGATGTAACGGGCTTGTCGACGGTATGTGTCGCGCGACGGCGTCCGTGTTCAGGGTGGATCCGGTCGACCGTGTCCTCCGTGCTCGGGGCCGATCGGATGATCATGGACATGGGTACGTCGTACCGCTCGCATCAGCGCATATGTCACCACGATCGTCGGTGTCGCTGAACAGGCCGATCATAAGCATCCCGATCTGGCCCGACGTGAGGCCGTAGTGGAGAGATGTCCTGGCGGCAGTAAGTGACATGGCCATGCCAGCATGAAACCAAGATGGTCCAGGCCGGACAATGAAGGAAAATACGCAGAACTTCGGTGCAGGATCCGTACCCGCCAGGACGGCCCGTGTCGCCCGGGCCTCGACGCGAGCCGGCTGAGCGCGCCGAGCACAAGCGGCCGGCAACGTTCTGCGGGTCGTCGTCATGGTCCTGTCCTCACGTTCGTCTCCGACGGCGCTCGGTTGAACAACCTATGGACGGGCACTTGACGATCAGTGAACGGCCGATTCACTCCGCAGAAAGTCGGGACTCGGCGTGCCGTTGAACCAGCGCGCCAAGGCCCGCCAGGGAAGGCTCTGGCCCGCGCACCCGCGCAGGCGAAACCAGCCCCGACGACGCGGGAACCGCACCCACCCCACCCCGGGTGAGGCGTGGACGCCCGAGAGGGGCGCTGTTTCACCACTCCAACGAGTGGTGAAACAGCGCCCCTCTCGGCATCAGCTCACCAACAGCCGCAATGACGACGTGAAGGTGCCCTCCCTCTCACGCAGCCCAGGGCATCGGGAGTGGGGGCGGGAAGGTGGAGGTCACGTCGACGGGGGTGCCGGACTGCTGCGAGTGGGCGGCGGCGGTGAGGATGTCGACGATGTGGGCGGCGTGCTCGGCCGAGCAGCGGTGCGGGCGGCCCTCGTTCATCGCGGCGACGAACTCGGCGATGCCGCGGCCCCACGGGATGCCCCGATAGGGGTCGCCGAGCAGCGGGACCGGCTCCGGGGGCAGGCCGGCGCGGATCTCGGAGTCGAAGTCGGTCCAGTCGGCGATGTGGATGGAGCCGCGTTCGCCGTGCAGCTCGATGCCGGACTGGCGGGTGCCCGCGCCGACGTAGAAGTTGGCGGTCAGGCGTACCGTCGCGCCGCCGGCCAGTTCCAGGACGACGACGGAGAAGTCGGGGGCCTGCGGGGAGAACATCTCGCCGGACAGGGTGACGCGGTCCGGTTTGAGGATCGTGCCGTACGCCCACACCCGGCGCGCGGGGCCGAGCATCGCGGTCAGCGCCGTCAGGGAGTAGACGCCCACGTCGAACAGCGGCCCGGCCCGGTACGGCCCCTGCGGGGCGGGGTGCCAGGTCTCGATCCGGTCGTGGTTGACCTCGGCGTACACCAGCTTGATCGGGCCGACGGCGTCGTCACGGACCAGCTTCCACGCGGTCTGGATCGCCTCACCGAGGTACGTGAACGGCGCGCAGCCCAGCCGCAGCCCCCGCGCGGCCGCCTCCTCGATCAGCGCCCGTGCTTCCGCGGCCGTCGGCGCGAGCGGCTTCTCGCTGAACACGTGCTTGCCCGCGCGCAGCGCCGCGGTGGTGACCGGAACGTGCGCCGACAGCGGGGTCAGGTTCACCACCATGTCGACCTTGTCGTCGGCGAGCAGCTCGTCGAGGCTGCCGTAGATCGGCAGGTCGTGGGCGGCCCCGAACGCCGCCGACTGCGCCGGGTCGTTGTCGTAACCGCCGAGCACCTCGATGCCGGGGTAGGTGCGCAGGTCGGTGAGGTAGCCGGCGGCGATGTTGCCCGTGCCGACGATGCCGATGCTGGTCAAGGCGCCTCGATTCCGCCGTCGGGCCGGCGTACCCGGGCCGACCATCGTTCGTGCAGGTGGGTGACGGCCGGGTACTTCGCCGCCGCCTTCTCGTCGACCTCGATGCCCCAGCCGGGGGCGTCGTTCGGGTACAGGTAGCCGCCGCGCGGGTCGAGCGTGCCGGGGAACACCTCACGCACCGGGTCCGGCCACAGGTGGCCCTCCTGGATCGAGAACGCCGGGCTGCTCACGTCCAGGGCCACGTTGCAGGCCGCGCCGATCGGCGACACGTCCGCGGGCGCGTGCCAGGCCGTGCCGACACCGGTCAGCTCGCACAGCGCGACCAGCTTGCGGGCCGGGGTCAGGCCGCCGATCGCCGAGATGTGCAGCCGCAGCAGGTCCACCCCGCCCCCGGCGACCAGCCGGGCCGCGTCGGCGACCGAGGCGACCTGCTCGCCGACCGCGATCGGCATCGGCGCGGCGGCGCGCAGCTCGGGCAGGCGGTCGTACAGCTCCAGCGGGATCGGGTCCTCCAGGAAGAACAGCCGGTACGGCTCCAGCGCGCGGGCCAGCGCCACGGCCTGCTTCACGGTGAGCCGGTGGTGCACGTCGTGCATCAGGTTCGGCTTCTCCCCCAGCACCTCCCGGGCCGCGGCGAACAGCTTCGGGGTGTCGCGCAGGTACTGCTGCACGTCCCAGCCGTCCGGGTACGGCGCGTCCGGGTAGCCGCCCGGGGTGCCCGGCGCGCCGTAGGTGCCCAGGCCGGGTCCGCCGGACTGCAGGCGCACGTGCCGGTAGCCGGAGTCGAGGATCTCCTGCGCGTGCTCCAGGGTCTGCTCGATCGTCGCGCCCGCGGCGTGCAGGTAGGTGTCGGCGGCGGCCCGCACCCGGCCGCCGAGCAGCTCGTACACCGGCATCCCGGCGCGCTTGCCGGCGATGTCCCACAGCGCCTGGTCCACGCCCGACAGGGCGCTGTTGAGCACCGGGCCGCCCCGCCAGTACGACGACAGGTGCACCATGCGGGTGATGTCCTCGATGTCGGCCGGGTGCCGGCCGATCAGCATCGGGCCGACGTGCTCGTCGACGGCCGCCACGACGGCGTGGAAGCGCTGCGTGAACGTGGCGCAGCCGTAGCCGTGCAGGCCCGGGTCGTTGGTGTCGACGCGGACGACGACCAGGGGCAGGCCCTCGGGGGCGGTGACGATGGCGCGTACGCCGGTGATCCGCAGGCCGTCCCGCGCCGCCCACGGCGCCTGCGTCTCCGCCATCACGGCCGGCGGGCCGGAGTCCGCCGCTTGCTGCTGTGACATGACTGTCCTTCAGGTGCGTCAGAGGCCGGAGACGCGAGCGGACGCCGTCCGGCGGGGATCATCGCGACCCTACCCGCAGCAGGGCTTTTCGCAAGATCCGGTCCACGGACGGGGACAGCGCGCGTCGGCTCGGCGTAATCACCCGTTCGAGTCGAACAGCAGGTCTCGATTCAGCTCGACCCACCGACCTCGTGGCCAAACTGACTTAGTCAATGGAGAATGGCCGGTGAAGGGCACGCCGGGCGGACGAAGCGCCCGGCGGCTGACATGGGGAGGATGAAGGGTGAACCGTACGCACGAGCAACGCCTGACCGCCCTCGAGAGCGAGGCGTTCCGCAACAACACCACGCGGTCCCCGGAGTCGACGGACGAGGTGGCGCTGCTCCGCGGCGCAGTCAACGAACTCTCCGCCGACCTGCGTGAACACCGCCAGGACACCAAGGAGCAGTTCGCCGCGGTGAACAGCCGTTTGGACGGCATCGACCAGCGGCTAGACCGCGTGGACCAGCGGTTCGACGGCCTCGACCAGCGGCTAGACGCCGTGGACCAGCGGTTCGACGGCCTCGACCAGCGGCTAGACCGCGTGGACCAGCGGTTCGACGGCCTCGACCAGCGGCTAGACCGCATGGATCAACGGTTCGACGGCATGGATCAGCGGTTCGACGGCATCGACGGGGTGCTGCGCGAAATCCTGACCATCGTCCGGCCCGCAGCGGACGCGACGGTTCCGGCACAGGTTGCCGGAGTGGCCGGCTGATCACCCGTCGGTCGCGGACCTCCCGGCTCGCTTCGGGAGGTCCGCGACCGAGCGCGCCGACGGGCGTACGCCTACAGCATCCGAGCGGTAGCCTGCATCGCCATGGGACGGTTGCCAGACGAGCCACGACTGCCGTCGATGTCTCCGGTGCCCGCCGCAGAGCGCAACGACTACCAGGGCAGTCGCGCGCTCACCGCCGTCAAGGCGCTGGCGGTCGCGACGCTGCTGGGCGTCATCGGGTACGTCGTGTTCATGTTCGTGGCGCTCAGCGGCCTTTTGAAGAAGTGGGTCGGTTGATGCCTGCCGCCTCTCCGCCGCAGCCCACGCCAGATTGCTGGCTGCACCCCGGTGTCGAGGTCGGCGCGTCCCCGATCTCCGGCAAGGGCCTGTTCGCGCGCACCGCCCTGCCGGCCGGGACCGTCGTGTCCCGGCTGGGTGGACACCTCGTGACCTGGGCGCAGCTACGAGACCTGTTCGCGCAGGCTGCCCGCGAGGGCTGCTATGTCGACACCGTCAGCGTCACCGACGACCTTCATCTCGTGCTGCCGCCACGCCGGCCCAACGGGTACGGCAACCACAGCTGCGACCCGAACCTGTGGTGGGTCGACGCGTACGCCCTCGCAGCCCGGCGCGACATCGCTCCCGGCGAGGAAGTCACCAACGACTACGGCACCAGCACGGCCGCCGCGGAGTTCCGCATGGACTGCGCCTGCGGTTCCACCCGCTGCCGGGGCACGGTCACCGGCCGCGACTGGCAGCTTCCGGAACTGCGGGAACGCTACGGCGATCACTGGATCCCGCTGCTGCTCGACCGCATCCGCGAGGCTTGACGAGGCGTGCTGCGGCGGCGAGGTGCGCGCGACCGCGCACCCGGCCTGTATAAAGACCCGCATGGCGGCTGGATCGAGTGGGCGAGCGGGCCGGTGGGCGATCCCGCTGTGGGCATGGTGGAGCGGTGTGGCCGTATTCGCCTTCGCACCCGTGATGCTGCTGGCGACCTCCGGGCACCGCAGCGCCGTGTTCCTCACCCTCGTGAGCCTCGGCTACGCGGTGGGACTCGGCCGCGCGCTGCAGCGCCGCAGCGCCGAGCGCGAGCGGACCGTGCCTACCGCGCCGGGGTCGGTGCCGAGCTGGTCGCTGCTGAAGGTCGAGGCCGTCGAGCTCATCGAGGACGACTGGCCCGGCATGGTACGGGTGCGGCTGGTCGACGCGGACGGCAGAGCCGCCACCTTCGTCGACAAGATCCCGATCTTCTTCGAGGAGTGGAGCGCCGCGACGGTGCTGCCCGCACCGGGCCATCTCCGGTGCTGGGTGCGCGGCCCCGTTCGCGACGGCGGCGGGCACCGACTTCTCGTGTCCACGGAGGTGGACTACGTGACGAGCGAGGACGGCCGCACCGAGTTCCGGGTCCGGCCGGATCAGGTCGAGGCGCCCTACGGCGTCTGGGCACGGTCGTGAGCGGGCGCGACGGACAGCGCGGCGCATGAAGAGTCCCCGGCCGCCGGTGGCCACCGCCGACGACCGAGGACTGCGACGGTGCGCGACGATCAGCAGCTGGCGAGCATGCTGTTGAGGGCGGACTTCTCGGCGCTGTCGACGGTGAGGTTGTAGTACCACTTCACCTGGATCCAGGAGCGGGCGTACGTGCAGCGGAACGACGACAGCGGCGGTTGCCACTCGGCCGGGTCCTTGTCGCCCTTGGCCTGGTTGACGTTGTCGGTGACGGCCCACAGCTCGGGCCCGCCGAGGTCGTTGGCGTAGGTCTGGCGCTGCGCGGTCGTCCACGCCCACGCGCCCGACGCCCACGCCTCGGCCAGCGGGACCATGTGGTCGATGTCGACGTCGGACGCGGCGGTCCAGGTCGCTCCGTCGAACGGGCTGTACCACGAGCCGGAGGTCGCGGCGCAGCTGCTGTTGACCACGACGCCGACACCGTCGCGCTTGAGGACCTGCTCGCGGGTGTTGCAGGCGCCGGTGATGGTGATCCAGTGCGGGAACAGGTCCCGGTTGTACGTGGAGCCGTGGGACTCGGCGGCGACGGTGAGTGCCGCGAGGCGGCTCACGGCCGTGCTGTAGGAGGGGATGTTGGGCGGGGTGGCGTGGGCCGGGGTCGCGGTGAGGGTGAGCGACATGGCCAGGGCGGCCGCGGTGGCGGCCACCGCTTTCAGGACACGGGACATTGGAGGGTCTCCCGACTGTCCGCCGCCGCGGCCGGATGGGGGTTCCGGACTGGGGTCACGATTGCGGACGGATGGACCATCGCAGATGGACGCCCGGAGATCCAGACCGGATCTCCACGACGGCATGAATTTCTTGCGAAACACCGCCGACGGACGTCACCGCCGCGCGATGGGAAGGGCACCTTCTTATACGCGGAGCGATAAGAAGGTGCCCTTCCTTGCCCTCGACGTGTCGGGAGAAGTTGACATGTCGGGGATCTCCGACGTATTGTTGCCGACTGTGACCACTGACGTGTTCAGCGCATTGGCCAATCCGGTACGCCGGCAACTGCTCGACTCGTTGCGCGAGGGCCCGCGCGCAGCGGGCGAGCTCGCCGGGCAGTTCTCGCTCAGCCGGCCCGCGGTCTCGGAGCACCTGCAGGTGCTGCGTGGGGCGGGACTGGTGCGCGAGGAGCCGCGCGGCCGCCACCGGTACTACCACCTGCAACCACAACCCCTGGCCGAGGTCGGGCAGTGGCTGCATCCCTACGAACACTTCTGGCGCGAGCGGCTCAGGTCGCTGCGCGACGTACTCGACGAGGAACTCTCATGACCGATTTTGCCGTGATCCGCTGCGACCAGTTCATCAGCCACCCGCCCGCGCGGGTGTGGCAGGCGCTGACCGACCCCGAGCTGCACGCCAAGTGGTGGGCGGCCGGCGACGTGCGGCCCGTCGTCGGCCACCGCTTCACCCTGGACATGGGCAACTGGGGTGAACAGCCCTGCGAGGTGCTCGCTGTCGAACCGGAGAAGCTGCTGAGCTACAGCTTCGCCACCGGTTCGCTGGACAACACCATCACCTTCCGCCTGGAGCCCGAGGGCACCGGCACCCGCCTGTTCTTCGAGCAGGCAGGCCTGGACCTCGACTCCCCGCTCGGCCGCACCGCCTACGAGGGCATGTCCCGCGGCTGGCCCGGCCTGCTCCGCCGCATCGAATCCGCCCTCGCCTCCTGACACCCCACCCCTGCCGCAACTCTTAAAGAGTCGCGCCTTCCGGACAGTCCGCAGGCCACGAGTCTTTAAGAGTTGCGGCAGAAGGGGGCGGTCAGGCCTCGCAGTTGGTGGGGGTTTCGGTGTTGGCGCAGATGTCGATGCCGGGGCCGGCGTCGGCGGAGTCGGTGCCGACGCCGCCGTTGACCAGGTCGGTGAAGGCCAGGTCGCCGGCCGCGGTCAGCTTGTCGTTGCCGGTCTTGGCGTCGGCGTGGACGGTGTCGTCGCCGGGGCCGGCGTTGATGGTGTCGCGCCAGCCGGTGCCGGCGACCGTGCCGGCCGTGGTGACGGTGTCGAAGTTGCCGTAGATCGTGTCGTTGTCGTCGCCGCCGGACAGGTTGTTGCCGGCCGCCTCGACGCCGAGCGCGCCGGCCACGTCGATGGTGAGGTTGCGGGCATCGCCGTAGACGGTGTCCGCGCCGGGGCCGCCGAAGACGCCGTCGGCGGCGAACGCCGCGCCGGTGGCCAGCGCGGTCACGGACACGTCGATCGCGTCGCCGTACAGGGTGTCGGCGCCGTCGCCGCCGTACAGGTAGTCGTTCCAGCCGACGCCGCCGACGACCGTGGGGAACTCGGCCGCGCCGAAGTCGCCGACGACGATGTCGTCGCCCGGCCCGGCGAAAACGGTGTCGTTGCCGCCGGCCGCGGCCGCGTCGAGCGCGGCGGACTCGCCGTACACGGTGTCGTTGCCCTCACCGGCGCAGATGACGTCGTTGCCGCCGAGGCCGCTGATCGTGTCGTCGCCGGCCAGCGCCAGGATCACGTCGTCGCCGGGTGTGCCGACGATGACGTCGGCCTCGGCGGTGCCCAGGTGGGTGACCGGCTTCTCGTTGCACAGCGCCACGGCGTGCGCGGGGGCCTGCACGGCGGCGAGGCTCAGGGCCGCGACGGCCACGGCGAGGGCGGTGCGCGCGATACGCATGGACGGTGCCTCCAGGTGTGTGCGGACGTACGCTCCCGGCGCAGTCGGGACACCACCCTGATGGCGGCACACACTGCCCGGGGCAATCCGAGATCAAATGCTATGACCGAACAAATGGGGCACCGTGGAACCACGCCGATCATGTCCTTGATCTGCGACTTCGATGCGACCTGGCATGATGCCCGGCATGACCGCCCCTGTCACCCCGGTTCCCGTCCGTCTCGCCCCCGTCGACGCCGCCAACTGGCGGGCCGTCACCGCGCTCACCGTCGCCGAGTCGCAGTCGGACTGGGTCGCCGCCCCCGCGTACTACCTGGCGCTGTGCCACTACGGCGAGGCCGGCTGGCGGCCGCTGGCGGTGCTGGACACCGACGGCGACGTCGTCGGCTTCCTCATGTGGACGGTCGACCCCGCCGACGGGGCGGCCTGGCTCGGCGGGATCATCATCGACGCGGCGCGGCAGGGCCGCGGGTATGGCAGCGCCGCGGTGCGTGCCGCGATCGCGCTGCTGGCGGCCGAGCACGCGATCACCGACTTCGCGCTGTCGTACGAGCCGGCCAACACCGCGGCCCGGCGCTGCTACGCGGGCATAGGTTTCGCCGAGACCGGCGAGGTCGAGGACAGCGAAGTCGTGGCGCGGCTGCACGTCGCGGGCTGACGGGCGGCGGCGCCCCGGTCCGGGTGCTAGCGTGGCCCGCCATGGCGCACTCGATGCCCGCACCGCCCGTCGTCGCCGACGCCGACCTCGACGCCTGGTGCCGGCGCTGGCTCGGTTCCGGGGTCGACCAGACGCTGTTCACCGTCACCCACCTGTCCGCCGTCGTCGGGGTGCGGCTCAAGGACGACCGTGAGGTGGTGGTGAAGGTGCGCCCGGCCGCGCCCCGGCTGGCCGTGTGCACAGCCGTGCAGCAGGCGCTGTGGCACGCGGGCTTCCCGTGCCCCCGGCCGCTGCTCGGCCCCGTGCCGTTCGGCGGATACGCGGCCCACGCCGAGGTCCTCGTCCCCGGCGGTGAGGTCCTGCCCGTCGGCGGCGACGCGGTCGAGCGGTACGCGGCGCTGCTGGCCGACCTGGTCCGGCGCGCGCCCCGGCCGCAGGTGGCGGGCGTGCTCGCGCCGCATCCGCCGTGGACGGCCTGGGATCACGAGTACGGCGGGGTGTGGCCGCCGCCCGACGACCGCGACGCCGACCTCAACGCCCAGCCCGACAGCGCCTGGCTCGACGACGTCGCCCACCGGGTCCAGCAGCGGCTGCGCGCCCTGCCGGCCGGTCCGACGGTCATCGGGCACGGCGACTTCTACGCCGAGAACCTGCGCTGGCGCGACGGGCAGCCGTGGGCGGTCCACGACTGGGACAGCCTGATCAGCGCACCGGAGGCGGTCGTGGTGGGGCTGGCCGCCGCGGTCTGGCCGATCGGGGTGGTGCAGCGGCCCGCCACGGTCGCCGAGTCGGCGGCCTTCGTCGAGGCATACCAGCAGGCTTCGGGCCACCGGTGGAGCGCCGAGCAGGTGCAGGCGAGCTGGGCGGCCGGGCTGTGGGTCGACGCGTTCGACGCGAAGAAGCTGGCTCTGGACGGCACGGTGTGGCTGACCCCCGAGCACGCCGAGCAGCGCCTGGCCCTGGCCGGGGGCTGAACCCGCCCCGCCTCGCGACGCCGGCGGGTGTCGGCGATGCTGTGGGTGTGGAGTACGTGTCCAGAGTGCCGCGACCGCCGCTGGACGGGCTGATCGACGACCTCTACTACCTGGCGGGCGCGCCGCCGTACGCCCGGCTGACGCTGCCGCCGATGCCGGGAGCGCTGCTGATCGTCAACCTCGGGCCGCCGTTCCGCATCCGCGCCGGAGCCGACATCGAGACGGCCGAGTACCCCGACGGCTGCGTGATCACCACGCCCACCCGCGCGTTCGAGTTCGGCTACCCGCCCCGGACCCGGTCCGTCGGTGCGCACGTCAAGCCGTGGGGGCTGGCGCCGTTCCTGCCGATGCCCGCGGCCGAGCTGTGCGACCGGCCGGTGACGGTGGAGCAGGTCTGGGGCCGGCCCGCCGTCGCCGAGCTGCGAGACCGGCTGGCCACGGCGGCCGGGCCGCACGAGATGCTGACGCTGCTCGAGGAGGAGCTGACGCGGCGGCTGTGCGAGACCGCCGGGCTGGGGCTGGTCCGCCATACGAGCAGCGTCATCGCGGCGGCCGGCGGGGCGGTGGCCATCGGCGACCTGAGCGCGGCCGCCGGTGTCAGCAGCACTCACCTGGCGCAGCGGTTCAAGGAGCTCGTCGGCGTCACGCCGAAGCGGCTGGCCCGCACCCAGCGCTTCACCGCCGCCATGCTCGCGATCGACTTCGCCGGACCGATCGACTGGGGCGAGCTCGCCAATGGCGCGGGCTACTTCGACCAGGCCCACTTCGGCCACGAGTTCCGGGCGTTCACCGGGCTCACACCGACCCGGTACGCCGAGGTCCGGCGGCGGTTCCTGCGCGAACATCCCGGCAGCGCGCTGGACGGCTGGCCGCTGCCGGCCGATTGATTTCTTACAAGACCCGCAGCTCACGACGCGCTAATTTGAGGGCGACCCCGAAAGCAGAGGAGAGCCCCGTGGGCAAGGTGGTCATGTACAGCTCGGTGTCGGTGGACGGCTTCATCGCCGACGACGACGACCAGCCCGGACCGCTGTTCGACTGGCTGTCCGCCGGTGACGTCCCGCTGGACGACAGCGGCGTGCTGAAGGTGTCGCAGACGTCCTACGACCACACCCGGCCGTACTGGAACCAGATCGGGGTGACGGTCGCCGGCCGCCACGTCTTCGACATGACCGACGGCTGGGACGGCAAGCCGCCGGGCGGGATCGACCACGTGGTCGTCGTGACGCACCGGCCCGCGCCCGAGGGCTGGGACCCCGAGGCGCCGTTCCATTTCGTCGACGGCGTCGAGGCGGCCATGGCCAAGGCGCAGGAGCTCGCCGGTGACCGCCTGGTCGAGGTCGCCGCGGGCGACGTCGGCGGCCAGGTGCTCGCCGCGGGCCTGGTCGACGAGGTGCGCATGGACGTCGTGCCCGTCGTGTTCGGGTCCGGCAAGCGCTTCTTCGGGTCGGTCCACGCCCAGCACCTGCTGGAGGATCCCGACGTGGTGATCCAGGGCGGGCGGGTGCTTCACCTGCGCTACCGGGTACGCCGTTGAGCGAGCAGGCGCAGCCCACGATCCTGGTCGTGATCAGGGGGAACTCCGGTTCGGGCAAGTCGTCGGTCGCGAGGGCGGTGCGGCTGGCGTACGGCCGCGGCTGCGCCCTGGTCGAGCAGGACCACCTGCGCCGCATCATCCTGCGCGAGCGCGATGACCCCGGCGGCCTGGCCCCGGCGTTCATCGACCACACGGTGCGCTTCCTGCTCGGCAACGGCTACCACGTGGTCCTCGAAGGCATCCTGCTCGAACGCAAGTACGGGGCGATAGTGCGCGCGCTGCTGGCCGAGCACCGCGGGCCCAGTTCGGTGTTCTACCTCGACATCCCGCTCGAGGAGACGCTGCGCCGCCACGCCACCCGCCCCCAGGCGACCGAGTTCACCCCCGACCAGATGCGCGGCTGGTACACCGAACGCGACGTGCTCGGCGTCGACGGCGAGCACGTCATCGGGCCGGAGTCGGCGTTCGCCGACACCGTCGCGCTGATCGCCGCCCGGTCCGGGCTGGCGTCCGCATCGCCCGGCCCGGACTCCGAACCCGCTGTGCCACCGGCCCGGCGGCAATAATGACGTTGCGCCCGGCTGCCCGAGATCAGCAGGATGGCCGCCATGCCGATGCTCGAAGCGACGGTGGCGTCCGCCGTCGCCGAACTGCTGTCGCTGACCGGCGAGGACGACGAGGACCGCAGGTGGGAGCTGGTCAGCTGGTTGCACGGATACGGTGGCCGCCCGGCGCTGGACGCCGCCACGCGCCTGTCCGGGCACACGGAGCCGTCGCACCGGCAGGCTGCCGCCGACATCGTCAGTCAGCTCGCCGCTGGGCCGCGCCGGCCGGCAAGCGAGGGCCCGTACCGTGACGAGGCGCTGGCACTGCTGCTGAGCATGGTCGAGCACGAGCAGGACCCGCAGGTGCTCGGCTCGATCACCACCGGCTTCGGGCACATCGGCGACGAGCGGTGCCTGGAACACCTGGCCAGGCTGCACGTTCATCCCGACGCGACGGTCCGCTTCGGGGTCACGTACGCACTGGTCGGGAGGCCGGAGCCGGAAGCCCTGGACCTGCTGATCACGCTGTCGGCCGACAGCGATCCCGACGTGCGCGACTGGGCCACGTTCGGGCTGGGCCGGCAGACCGAGCAGGACTTCCCGCGGCTGCGGGACGCGCTGGCCGCCCGGCTGAACGACGACGACCCCGACACGCTCGCCGAAGCCGTCGTCGGCCTGTCGCTGCGCGGCGACACCCGGGCCATGCCGGCGCTGCTGGCCGCGCTGGAACTCCCGCCCGTGCGCCACGGCGTCGACCTGACCGCCGAGGCGCTGTACGCGATGGCCGCCGCGACGGCCGACCCCCGGCTGCACCGGCACCTGATCGCCGACCGGGACGCCCGGCTGCGGCGTGCACCGGACGAGGAGGTGCCACCGGAGCGGCATGCGGCCGTGGTCATCGAGCGGCTGCTGCGTGCACCGGGCGAACAGCTGCCGGAGGAACTGCTGGCGGCGCTGGCCCGCTATCCCGCCGACGGCGAGCCGGGCTGAGTCAGCGCAGGTAGGGGTCGAGCAGTTTGCGCGCGCCGAGGGCCAGCAGCTCGTCGGCGGCCTGGCGGCCCAGCGCGGGCGCGGCGGTGCGGTCGCCCGCGACGACGGTGCTCAGCGTCCGGTCGCCTTCCGGCGCGTACACCGCGGCGCGCAGGGTGACCGTGTCCCGGTCGAGGGTCGCGTGCCCGCTGACGGCGCTGTCGCAGCTCGCCCCGAACCGGTGCAGCAGTGCCCGCTCGGCCAGGCTCACATCCCGGCTGTCCGGGTCGTCCAACGCCATGACCAGGCTGTACGCCTCACCTGACGTCCGGGTGGCGACGACGATCGTGCCCGCGCCGACGGCCGGGCCCATCAGCTCGGCGGGCAGCACCTGCGTGATGCGGTGCTCCTGGCCGAGGCGGCGCAGGCCGCACGCGGCGACCACGATCGCGTCGACGTCGCCGGAGTCCAGGCGAGCGATGCGGCTGTCGACGTTGCCGCGGATCGGCTTGACCCGCAGGTCGGGGCGGGCCCGCAGCAGCTGCGCCTGGCGGCGTGCCGCGCTGGTGCCGACGACCGCGTCGCGGGCGAGCTGGTCCAGCCGCAGGCCGCCGCGGCTGATCAGCGCGTCCCAGGGCTCGTCGCGGGGCAGGTAGGCCGCGACGCAGACGCCCTCGGGCAGCGCGACGTCGCCGGGGATGTCCTTGAGGCAGTGCACCGCCAGGTCGATGTCCCCGGCCTGCAGCAGCGCGTCGATCTCGCTGGTGAACGCGCCCTTGCCGCCCGCCGTGGCGAGGCTGCCGGTCCAGCGGTCGCCGTGGGTGGACACGGGCACGATCCGCACCGCGAGGTCCGCGTGCGCGGACTCCAGCTCGCGGGCGACGTGGCGGGCCTGCGCCAGGGCCATGGTGCTGCCCCGGGTGCCGAGGCGGACGGTCGTCGTCACCTGAGGAACCCTACGGCCAGGCGACATGAACAGGCCGTGAAGCGATCCAGGCGTGTCGTGCGGAAGCTTTTCTTCAGGATGAACGACGGCATTGACGTACTTCTGCGGGCGTGATCTGATCTCGCGAACCGTTCTCACATTCCACTTCGGAGAGGAAGCTCAGTGCTGAGACTTCGCAAGGCGTTGGCGGGCACCGCGGCCGTCGCGCTCGGCTGGGCCGCGTTCGCCGTCGCCGCCGCCCCTGCCACGGCCGCCCTGCCCACGGCTGCCGTCGCTGTCGGCGACAGCTTCATCAGCGGCGAGGGCGCGGGCGCGTACACGTCCGTCGTCGACGTCAACGGGGTCGCCCAGGGCTTCCCCGGCTGGTCGGCGCCGAACCCCAACGCCTACTTCTGCCACCGTTCGGCCAACGCGTCGCTGAACAAGGCCGCCCTGTCGGGCATCAACGCCCGGTTCAACCTGGCCTGCTCGGGCGGCCAGCCGTACGACATCGCCAACGCCTCCAACACCCGCACCAGCGGCCGGCAGGTCGCCGCGCAGCTCGACCAGCTGCGGGCGGTGGCGCAGACCCACGACATCGACCTGGTGCTGGTCGGCCTCGGCTCCAACAACAGCTCGTTCACCTTCGGCGACGTGGCGACGCTGTGCGCCAACCGGTTCATCGCCGACGCGTGGACCGGCTGGTGGGAGTTCTGGGCCTACCTCAACGGGCCGGTGCCGCAGGAGCCGTGCACCGACGCCGACCTGGCCAGCGCCGCCGAGGTCGCCGCGGCCACCACGGAGACCACCAACGCGCTGCGCCAGCTGATCACGACGCTGAACCAGGTCGACGCCGACGGCCAGCACCGCATCGTGTTCCAGGACTACACGAACCCGCTGCCGACCGACGTCTACAGCTCGTTCATCGAGCAGGACGGCCGCGAGGACGACCGGGACAAGTTCCGCGACCTGGGCGCCGAGCGCTACGCCGCGGGCTGCCCGATCCACCGCGCCAGCCTCGCCCCCGGCCACCGCTTCTCGGCCAACCTCGGCAACGTCGTGCGCAACTCCCACGCCAACCTGTCCGCCGAGTTCCCCGGCCAGGACCTGGTCTACCTCAACGTGCAACGGGCCTTCGACGGCGCACGCCTGTGCGAGAACGGCAACAGCCCGACCGGCGCGCTGGCCACCCCGGTGCGCGTGATGGACGGCCCGACCGGCACGCACATCACCAGCCTGTCCGGATACGACAAGATCGCCATCCAGCGCATGGCCAACGCCTGCGTGACCTACTTCCAGACCTGCCAGGAGTCCTGGCACCCGAACGCGGCCGGCCACGCCGTCCTCGGCCAGTGCCTCGCCGCCGCGGCCACCACCGCCAACCGTTCGATCGCCTGCATCCGCAACGCCAACGGCACCCTCACCTTCCAGTGACGACCTGACCAAAGCAAGGGCACCTTCACATCGCTCCGCGATGTAGAAGGTGCCCTTCTTAACACCAGCGGGACGTGGGCGCAGGTCACAGGCTCAGGGAAACAGCCACGCCATCGCGGCGACACCCCGGTCCAGGTAGCCGGCCCGGCCGGTGTCCACGCCGTAGGCCAGGTCCTCGAAGACACTGCACCGGGCGTAGAAGACCGCACGTTCGGCGAGCGCCTCGGCGCCGGCCGGATACCGGCCCAGCGCCGCCCGCAGCGCCACCGGGCCGAGATCGCGGTGCAGCAGCCCGAAGTCGTACGCCGGATCCACGAGCGCGGCGTCGCTCCAGTCGATGACCCCGGTGACCGTCCAGCCGGCCGGGTCCACGAGCACGTGCTCGATGCCCAGGTCGTTGTGCGAGAACACGAGATCGTGCCCCCGCTCGGGTGGCGGTGAGTCGAAGAACTCCGCCACCGCGCGGCGGTGCGCCGGCGGGACGTGCTCGGCGACCCCCTCGTGCAGCTCGGCGGCCTCGCGAAGCCACTCGGCGGGCGGCTGGTCGTCGACGTCCACCAGCCCGCTCCACCGCTCGACCGGCTGGGCGTGCAGCGCGGCGATCCATTCCCCGAGCGTCGCCGCGATCTCCGCGCCGTGCTCCGAGCAGCCCGGCCCAGACAGCTCGGACAGCGGCACGCCGGGCAGCTTGGCGTAGGCCAGGCAGCCCAGCTCAGCGGCGGCGAACACCGGTTCGGGCACGGGCAGCGGACTGACCCGGGCCACCGCCGACAGCAGCCGGGCCTCGTGCCCGATCAGCTCCGCCCGCCGCACCGGATCGGGCTCCCTGCTGAACCGCACCACGAGCGCGCCGTCGACCTCGTACGCCACGTTCTCCAGGCCCGCGCCCAGCTCGACCACGGCGCCGATCCGACGACCGGGCAGGTGGACGGCCAGCACATCACGGACGTCGGCGATGGAGGGTCGGCTCGACATCCCTCACCCTAACCGCCGGCATCGCCTACGGCGCGGCCGCCAGCGCCGTACGCAGGTCGCCGACCACCGCGAGCGCGTCGGCGGCATCACCGGTCTCCTCCCACAGCTCCCGCCACTCCGAGTCGTCGCCGACGACCCGGTCCAGAGCCCGCACCGCCAGCGCCGCGACATCCTCGGGAACGACCAGGGCCTCCCCTTCGACCAGGAAATCCGGCGCGTACGCCGAGGTCAGCGCTTCCGCTCCGGGCCGCTGGGACACGATGACCGCGGCCGCCGCGACGGCGCGGACCCCCAACCGGTCGTCGAGGAATCCCACGTGATCCGCCACCTCCGCCAGCGTCTGCCGGATGATCCCGAGCCGCTCGGCAGGGTCGGCGTCGTTCAGGCCGCCGCACCAGTCGGCGGCGCTGTCGTTGTCGAACGGACCCGAGTCCCAGGTGCCCACCATTACCTCCTCCGCAGGGCGCAGCGGGACCGTACCGGCCGCATGCGACAACTCCCCGGCCGCGTGTCCGACCCGTTCGGCAGCGCGGGCCAGGCCTGGGCCGCGAGACTCGACAGATGGCACATGATGAGGTGACGGAGTTCCGCGACGTCCGGGTCTTCGACGGAGTCAACCCGGCACTGTCCCCGCCCACCACCGTCACCGTCACCGGCGGCCTCATCACCGGCGTCGGCGGGCAGCCCGACGACCAGCCCGACGGGCGCAGGATCGTCGACGGCGGCGGCCGGGTGCTGATGCCCGGCCTCATCGACGCACACTGGCACGCCATGATGGCCGCCGTGCCGCTGCCGGTCCTGGCCACCGCCGATCCCGCCTACCTGCAACTGGTCGCCGCCCGCGAAGCCGAGCGGACCCTGCTGCGCGGGTTCACCACCGTACGCGACGCGGGCGGGCCGGTGTTCGCCCTCAAACGCGCCATCGACGAAGGCATCGTCCTCGGCCCGCGCATCTACCCGAGTGGCGCGTTCATCAGCCAGACCGCCGGGCACGGCGACTTCCGCTCCCTGCTGGAGGTGCCCCGCGAGCCGGGCGCGCCGCTGAGCATGGTCGAGCGCACCGGCACCGCCGCCATCGCCGACGGCGTCGACGCGGTGCTGCGGGCGACCCGCGAGCAGCTGATGCGCGGCGCGAGCCAGATCAAGGTGATGGCCGGCGGCGGCGTCGCGTCGCCGTACGACCCGATCGACGTCACCCAGTACACGTTCGCGGAGCTGGCCGCCGCGGTCGAAGCGGCCGGGCACTGGGGCACCTACGTCATGGTGCACGCCTACACCCCCGCCTCGGTGCAGCAGGCGGTCCGGGCCGGGGTGCGCTGCGTCGAGCACGGGCACCTGCTCGACGACGAGACCGCCGCGCTGATGGCCGAACGCGGCGTGTGGTGGTCGATGCAGCCGTTCCTCGACGACGCCGACGCCGTCCCGATCACCGACCCGGGCGGACGGGAGAAGCAGCTCGCGGTCACCGACGGCACCGAGACCGCGTACCAGCTGGCCCGCAAGCACGGCGTGCGCCTGGCCTGGGGCACCGACACCCTGTTCGACGCCCGGCTGGCCACCCGCCAGGGCGCGCAGCTGGCCAAACTCGGCCGCTGGTTCTCCCCGGCCGAGGTGCTGCGCATGGCGACGTCGGACAACGCCGCGCTGCTGGCCCTGTCCGGCCCGCGCAACCCCTACCCGGCGCCGCTCGGCGTGGTGCAGCCCGGGGCGTACGCGGACCTGCTGCTCGTCGACGGCGACCCGCTGACCGACCTGGACGTGCTCGCCGACCCCGGCAACCTACGAATGATCATGAAGGACGGGGTGTCGATCCGCGACACCCTGACCCGACACACTGCCCGCGATCGAGCCGGATGATCATCATCGGTGAAGGGTGCCGACACATGACTCACGGGCACGTCCGCGCGCAGATGCGATGCTTATGGCGGCCTGGCCGACCGCATGAGCGAATCTTCCAAGCCTTCTCCCTTGCAGGTGCGAGAAGTAGGGTGGATCCGGCAGCCCACGCCGTACCGGGCTGGCGCACCCAGGGGAGGAAACAAATGGGCAGCACAGGCATCCGCGCGGCGCTGGCCGCGCTCGCGCTGGCCGCGACCATGACCGTCACCGCGTGCGGCGGCGGGCAGGACCCGGCCCCGGCGGCCGGCGGCGTCTCCGGCGACGTGACCGTGTTCGCGGCCGCCTCGCTCACCGAGGCGTTCACGAAGATCGGCAAGGACTTCGAGGCGGCAAACCCCGGCACGAAGGTGACGTTCAACTTCGCGGGCAGCTCCGCGCTGGCCACCCAGATCACCCAGGGCGCGCCCGCCGACGTGTTCGCCGCCGCCAGCCCGGCCACCATGAAGACCGTCGTCGACGCCGGCGACGCGGCCGGCACCCCGATCGTGTTCGTCAAGAACCAGCTCGTCATCGCGGTCCCGAAAGGCAACCCGAAAGGCATCGCCACCCTGGAGAACCTCAGCAGACCCGACCTGAAGGTCGCGCTGTGCGCCGAGCAGGTCCCGTGCGGGGCGGCCGCGAAGAAGGCCCTCGACACCGCCGGGGTCAAGGTCACCCCGGTCACCCTCGAACAGGACGTCAAGGCCGCGCTGTCCAAGGTGAAGCTCGGCGAGGTCGACGCCGCGCTCGTCTACCGCACCGACACCAAGGCCGCCGCCGACGTGGACGGCGTCGAGTTCCCGGAGTCCGCGACCGCGATCAACGGCTACCCCGTCGTCGCCCTCAAGAACGCCCCCAACCAGGCCGGCGCCGACGCGTTCCTCGCCTACCTGCGATCCGAGCCCGCGAAGGCCGTGCTGACCGCGGCCGGGTTCCAGGCTCCGTAATCTGAGCCCATGGCCGTCGACCACACCCAGCCCCCCGGCGCGGTGACCCCACCGCGCCGGCACGGCCGGCGGCGCATCCCCGTGTTCCTGTTCCTGCCCGCCGGGCTCGGGCTGGCGTTCCTGGTGCTGCCGCTGGTCGCGCTGCTGCTGCGCACGCCGTGGGGGGAACTGACCCAGCACCTGGCCGAGCCCGCGATCCTCGCCGCGCTGCGGCTGTCGCTGCTCACCGCGTCCCTGGCCACGGTCTGCTGCATCCTGCTCGGCGTGCCGCTGGCCTGGCTGCTCGCCCGGGTCGAGTTCCCCGGGCGGCGGCTCGCGCGCGCGCTGATCACGGTGCCGCTGGTGCTGCCACCCGTGGTCGGCGGCGTCGCGCTGCTGCTGCTGTTCGGCCGCCGCGGCCTGATCGGATCCTGGCTGGACGAGACGTTCGGGTTCACCCTGCCGTTCACCACCGCCGGGGTCGTCGTCGCCGAGGCGTTCGTGGCGATGCCGTTCCTGGTCATCGCGGTGGAAGGCGCGCTGCGCGGCGCGGACACCCGCTACGAGGAGGCCGCGGCGACGCTGGGCGCGGGCCGCTGGACCACCTTCCGGCGGGTCACCCTGCCGCTGGTCGCGCCGGGCATCGCCGCCGGCGCGGTGCTCTGCTGGGCGCGGGCGCTGGGCGAGTTCGGCGCGACGATCACGTTCGCCGGCAACTTCCCGGGGCGTACGCAGACCATGCCCCTGGCCGTCTACCTGGCGCTGGAGACCGACCTCGAAGCGGCGATCGTACTCAGCCTGATCCTGCTCATCGTCTCGGTGACCATCCTGGCGAGCCTGCGCGACCGCTGGATCAGCAGCCCCTGACCGGCTCAGCCGCCACTGCGCTCCAGGTCACCGGACGCCGGGCGGGCCTGGTCGAGCCCGTCCGCGTCCTCGCGCAGCGGCCGCCACGTCTGCGGCGCCAGCCGGGCGCTCGCGCGCCTGCTGCGGGACCGGCCCGCCAGCCCGAGCCCGATGCCGAGCAGCACCAGCGCCGCGACCACGCACAGCACGGCCGCCCACAGCGGCATGACCGCGGCCAGCCCGAGCACACCCGCCACCACCAGCGCCGGCAGCACCCAGATCAGCAGCAGCCCGGCGGTGCCCAGCCGCCCCTGCCCGGTGCCCTGATCGTCACGCAGCCAGGTCCGCGCGAGGGCGGACTCGGCGCGGGACAGGCTGGCCAGCTGCTCTGCTGCCGGGCTCGGATCCTGCGGCGTCGGCGGGCGGCGCGTCTCGGACATCAGTTCACCTCCACCTGTCTACCTTCTGCCCTGAACCCAGTGTGCCGAATCATTTCCGGCGGCCTGCCCCATGATCTTCACCCGCCCGTGTGAACAAGCGGTGAAAGAATGGGGCGACCCGGCCACATGATCGGTGCGGCGCGGCCGTACTAGGCTGGCTCGTATGCAGATCGCGGCGCGGGGCCTGGTGTTCGACGTCCAAGCGGGCGGCCCGGAGGACGGGCCGGTGGCGCTGCTGCTGCACGGCTTCCCGCAGCACTCGGGCGAGTGGGAGCTGGTCGCGGCCCGCCTGCACGACGCCGGCATCCGCACCTACGCGTTCGACCAGCGCGGCTACTCCCCCGGCGCGCGCCCGTCCGCGGTCGCCGACTACGCCATGGGCGAATGCGTCGCCGACGCGCTCGGGGTGCTCGACGCGCTGGGCGTCGAGCACGCGCACGTGGTCGGCCACGACTGGGGCGCCGTGGTGGCCTGGCACCTGGCCGCCGAGCACGCCGACCGGGTGCCCACCCTCACGGCGATCTCCGTGCCGCACCCGGTGGCGTTCGCCAGGACCATCGCCACCGACCCCGACCAGCAGCAGCGCTCGGCCTACATCGGACTGTTCCAGCAGGAGGGCAAGGCCGAGGACCTGCTGCTCGAGGACGAGGGCCGGCGGCTGCGGGAGATCTTCACCGGGGTGCCCGCCGAGCGGATCGAGCGCTTCGTCACCCCGATGCTGGACCGGGCCCGCCTCACCGGCGGCCTCAACTGGTACCGGGCCCTGACCCTCGGCGCGGGCTTCGCCCCGGCCGGCAAGGTCGCGGTGCCGACCACGTTCCTGTGGAGCGACGGTGACTGGGCGATCGGCCCCAAGGCCGCCGAGAGCTGCGCCGCGTACGTCACCGGCGACTACCGGTTCGTCAACCTGCCCGGGGTCAGCCACTGGATCCCGGACGAGGCCCCTGACGACACCGCCCGCGAGATCCTGGCCCGCATCACCGGGCAAGCCTGAGCGGAGGCACCCGTGTTCGTGAAGATCTGCGGCCTGTCCACCGCCGAGACCGTCGCCACCGCCGTCGGGTCCGGCGCGGACGCGGTCGGGTTCGTGCTGACCCGCAGCCCCCGCCAGGTAACCCCGGACACCGCCCGGCGGCTGGCCGGCGCGGTCCCGCCGCACGTGCTCACCGTCGCCGTCGTCGCCGGGACGGACATCGCGACCGTACGGGAGCTGGTCCGCGACACCGGCCTGCGGGCGCTGCAACTGCACGGCGACTACACCCGGGAAGACTTCGCCGCGGTCGCCGACCTCGGCCTGACCCTGATCCGGGCGGTCAGCTACGACGCCCCCGACCTGCGGATCGGTGCGTACGGCGAGGACCTGCTGCTGGTCGACGCGACCGAACCCGGCTCGGGCGGCGCCTGGGACTACGCGCTGCTGCGCGAACGCGGCCTCGGCGACGGCTGGATCCTCGCCGGCGGGCTGGGCGTCGGCACCGTCACCGACGCGATCCGGCTGTCCGGGGCGGGCGGCGTGGACGTGTCCAGCGGCGTCGAATCCGCGCGCGGCGTCAAGAGCGAGACCCTGATCAGGGAGTTCATCGCCGCCGCGCGAAAGGCGGGCTGAGCACGGATGGCGCTGGGCCCGGAGGACGAGCGCAGGCTCGCGGAGCTGGCCGAGCAGACCCGCGCCGCCGACCCGCACTTCGCGCTCGGGCTCGGCGCGGGTGACCCCCACCCGCCGGCCGAGTACCGCAGACCCCGGCGGACCGGGCTGCGCGTCGTGCTGGCCCTGACCGGGTTCGCGCTGGCCGTGTTCCTGTTCGCGACGGGAGCCCCGGGCGGCGGGTTCCTCGCTGCGGTCGGCGCGGTGCTGGCGCTGGCCACGGTCGGCGACTTCGCCGGCAGCGGCGACCGGCCGGACTAACCCGCCGCGCGGTAGGCGCGGCCGGCCGCCGTGGGGCTGTCGCCGTCGCGGTACAGCGCGGTGCCCTGGTGGCCCTCGGTCGGCCACGGCAGCGCGAACCAGGCGTAGCGCTCCACGTACGACAGGCTCTGCATCATCTTCGTCGAGCCGGTGACGAACGCGGCCTGCTGCGCGTCGCTCGGATACACCGCCCCGCCCGCGGCCCACTTGATCAGCGCGTACTCGGTCACCCAGATCGGCATCCGGTAGCGCTGGTACACGGCCTGCAGGTAGTTCCTCAGGTGCCCGACGGCGGCCGAGGAGAAGTCCGCGCCGTACCAGTGCAGGGTGATGAAGTCGACCCGGTAGCCGCGCGACCTGGCCCCGGCCATGAACCGGTCGAGCCAGCCGCCGGCCTTGTCCGCGCCGACCGCGACCGCGGGGCTGCCCAGCCGCAGCCCCGTCGCCTGCAGCCGAGGCCACAGGTCCAGGGCGCGCTCGACGGTCATGTTGGCCTGGCTGGCGAAGTCGGGCTCGTTGAAGCCCAGCAGCACCTTGCCGTTCTGCTTGGCGCGGGCCAGTTCGCTGTCGGTCACCGACTTCTCGCCCCAGATCATCGGCACGAACGCGGCGCTGGTGCCCGCGTCCTTGCTCGGGGTGCTCGACCAGTTGTAGTACCAGCTCGCCCGCACATCGGTCAGCGCGGCCTTGAGGCCGCCGAAGTTCCAGACGCTGACGCCCTTCTTCGCCGACGTCTTCGCGGGCCCGCCCGACGTGGTCTTCGGACTCGGCAACACCGACGGCTTCGGCGCCGTGGACGCGCTCGCCGACGGCCCGGCCGAAGCCGAACCGGACACCGCCGGATCGGGCACACCCTGCGTCGCGCCGACGAACTCCCCCGGACCGGCCGCCGAGGCACCCGGATCGCCGCCCCAGAGCCGAACCGCCGCGTACGAGCCTCCGATCAGGACCGCGACCGCCAGCGCCACCGCCAGCCACAGTCTCCGGCGGTCGCGCCGTACGTGCCTGCCGGGCAACCGCTGCGAGGTCTCGTCCACGAGCCGACACCTTAGCCGCAGTGGATGAACGCGGCACGCGAGGGCACCGACCGCTCCCATGGAACGGCCGGTGCCCTCGCGCACCACCTCTACGGTGTCCTAGGCAGCTGGGTCGATGCTGCCCTGCCGCAAGCCTGCCGCGCAGGCCGTCACACCGTGACGGGGGCCTGCCAGTCGATCGGGTGGATGAACTGCCAGGCCATCTTCTCCGGCTTGGCCAGCAGCTTCATCGCGGTCGGCAGCAGCGCGTCGCGCAGCACCCGGGCCACCGGGCCCGCGGCCTTGTTGCTGTTGGTACGCGCCGCCGCGGCGATGATGCGCTCGACCCGCTCCCGGCGCAGCCGCTCGTACGCGCCGAACGCCTGCTCGGCGGGCAGGTCGCGCAGGCAGCGGGCCAGCTGCACCGCGCTCTCCGCGGCCAGCGACGCGCCCTGGCCCGACGACGGCGACGTGGCGTGCGCGGCGTCGCCGATCAGCACCATGCGGCCGCGGTGCCAGTTCGGCACGCGCGGGATGTCCTCCATGCCGCCGACCGCGACGAACTGCGACAGGTCGGCGGTGCGCAGGATGTCGAGCACCGGCAGGCGGTCGTCGGCGAACGCCGCGGTCAGCACCCGCAGCCACTCCTGCGGGCTGGTCCGGTTGGCCTCCGACCACGACATCGGCTCCGGGTGCGGCAGGTTGGCGAACCAGCCGCAGCTGCCGTCGGCGTACACCTGGTAGCCGAAGAACGCCCGCTTGCCGAACATCATGTGCATCGCGTCGCCGGTGCTCGGCAGGCCGGTGCCGGTCGACAGGCAGCCGAAGCCGAGCAGGCCGGTGTAGCGCGGCTTCGGCGCTCCCGGGTCGATCAGCGTACGCACCGTGGAACGGATGCCGTCCGCGCCGATCAGGACGTCCGCCTCGGCGGTGGTGCCGTCGGCGAAGTGGGCCCGCACACCGGCCGGCGCGGCCGGCGAGCCCAGATGCTCGGCGGACACCAGGCGCTTGCCGTGCTCGACGGCGATGCCGCGGCGGGCCGCCTCGCCGTAGAGGGCGCGGTAGAGGTCGGGCCGCATCACGAACTGCTGCGGCTCCAGCCCGGCCGGGCCGCCGAACGAGGCCAGCCGCTTGCCGGTCCAGCTGTGCATCACGATGCTCGACATCGGCACGCCGATCGCCCGTACGGCCTCGTCGGCACCGATCACCTTCAGCGCGGCCAGGCCGTTGGGCGCGATGCTCAGGCCGCCGCCGACGTTCTCGGCGGTGCTGCCGTACGCCTCGTACACGCGCGCTTCGATGCCCGCCTGCCGCAGGGCCATCGCGGCCACCGGACCGGCGATGCCGCCGCCCACGACCAGCGCGGTCTTCACCTTCGTCATGACTGTCTCTCCCCAGGGTCAGCCGGCCGGTCGCTCGACCGGCGCGGGTTCGGCGCGCACCGAACCGGCAGGGGACGCCCGGCTATCCTTGCGGTTGCCACCTCTCGTGGCCGGGCCCCTGCGGTGCGGTGCGAGGGTTGAGGTCTCCGGCGGGGTGTTGGCGCACGCCGCCGGGGACCGTCTCACGGGGTCACTGCGGGTGCAGGCCCCTCTCCATCAGCTCGGCGAGCTCCGGCGGCACGATCCCGGTCTCGCTGAACGCCTGCCAGTCGGCCAGGCCCGGGAACGTGCCCGAGGTCAGCTCGCCGAGCAGCCCGCGCACGAAACCGATCTCGGCTTCGGCCACGGCCAGCTCGTACTCCTCCTCGATCAGGAACAGCCGCGGCACCTCGCGGGCGGCCTCGGCCAGCGCCGAGCGGCGCGCGGCGAGCGCCTTGTCCAGCGCGATGAGCCGCTGCGACAGCAGGTCGGCCGCCTCGCGGGGCGACAGCACCGCCATCACGGACAGCGCGGCGGTGAATCGTGACTGCTCCTGCTCGGGGGTGGACAGCAGCTCGCGTACCCAGTCGGTCAGCTCGGCCCGGCCCGCCTCGGTGATGCGGTAGACGGTCCGCTCGGGGCGGCCGCCCTGGCGCAGGCTCTCGGCGGCCTCGATCAGGCCGTGCTTCTCCAGGTTCTGCACGACCGTGTAGAGCGAACCCCACTTGATCTTCATGTTCTGGTCCTTGCCGTGCTCGCGCAGGACCGAGGCCATCTGGTACGGGTGCATGGGCTGCTGCACCAGCGCCGACAGCACGGCCAGTGCCATCAGATTGCCGACCTTGCGTCGTTTCGCCACGCCTGCCGCCCACCCTTCTTACTCTGCTCTTGATTACTCGTTCACGAGTATACGCATCCGAGCAAGTCCCGCACCACCCACCCGTTAACCTGCCGGGTATGCGACTGCTCCTGCTGGGCGGCACCCGCTTCCTCGGCCGCGCGCTCGGACACGACGCCGCCGCCCGCGGCTGGCAGGTCACGGCGTTCCACCGCGGCGTGACGGGCACGCCACCGCACGGGGTCACCTCGGTGCACGGCGACCGGACCGTGCCGACCGAGCTGGCTGCGCTCGCCCGCAGCGGCTGGGACGTCGTGGTGGACACCTGGGACGGCCCGCCCGAAGCCGTCGCCGCGGCCGCGGCCGTCCTGGCACCCGGCAGCGGCCGGTACGTCTTCGTGTCGAGCCGCTCGGTCTACCGCGACCTGTCGACGGACGGCCTCACGGAGGACTCCCCGCTGACGCCCACCGAGGGATCGTCCTTCGGCGCGGTCAAGGCCGCGGCAGAGCAGGCGGTGCGCGCCGCGTTCGGCGATCGCGCCCTGGTCGCCCGGCCCGGCCTGGTCCTCGGCCCGCACGAGCAGCCCGAACGGCTCGTCTGGTGGCTGCGGCGGCTCGCCCGCGGCGGCGACGTGCCGGTTCCCGGACCGCCGGACCTGGGGCTGCAGTACATCGACGTGCGGGACCTGGCGGGCTGGCTGCTCGACGCCGCGCGGGCCGACCTCGGCGGCACGTTCAACGTCGTCAGCCGGCCGGGCCACACCACGATGGGCGCGCTGCTGGCGGCGTGCGCCGAGGCGGCGGGCTCCGACGCCCGGCCGCGCTGGGTGCCGCCGGCCGTGTTCTCGGCGGCCGGCGTTCAGCCATGGTCCGAGCTGCCGATCTGGGTGCCGGCGGGCCACGGCGTACGCGGCCTGCACGAGACCGACGCCGCACGTGCGCACGCGGCCGGGCTGCGCTGCCGCCCTGTGACGCAGACCGTCGCCGCCACCTGGGCCTGGCTGGCCTCGCTCCCCGGTCCCCTGCCCGCCGACGGCCTCGGCCCGTCCCGGGAGGCGGTGCTGCTGCGCGACTTCGGCGCATGACGTCAGGCGCGTGGCCGATCCGGGTTGCGCGCGCAGGCCATCATGACCGGGCATGAGCATCGGGGAGCTCCCTACCGCACCGTCGCCGGCCGCCCGCTGCGTCCGCGCCCTGGGGTGCGGAATCGTCGGCGCGCTCCTGGCCGCGCTCCTGACCTTCCTGGCCTGGCCATTGCTCGACGTGGCCGACTGGCCCGGCACCGGCATGGACTCTGTGGTGCCGCTGATCGCCGGCTTCCTGGTGCTCGGCACGCTGCTGACCTGGGGACTGCTGCGCTGGGCGAAGGTGCGCCCCGCCTGGGCGGTCGCCGCGCTCGGGCTGGCACTGTTCCTGGTCAACCGGCTCGCCGAGGGCATGGTCACCGTGATCGTCGGCGTCAGCCCGGTGCGCGTGCCGGCGCTGTCGTTCCTGCTGGACAGCATCGGCGGCCTGCTCGTGCACCTCGGCCTGAGCTGCGTGGCCGCGGCCGCGCTGAGCGACCGCCGTCTGAGTGCCGGTGCGAAGACCGCCGCCGTGTTGGCCTGCCTGCTGACAGCAGTGCTCGCCGCGCTCGTCTGAGCGATCACGGCGCTCGGCCGGGCCACCGCTCGGTCAGGCCGCCGCTCGGGACGGCGCGGTCCTCAGGCGAGCGCGGCGGCCCAGACGGGGACGTGGGCGTCGAGGTAGTCGGCGGTGTCGCGCCAGTACGGGCCGTCCTCGGCGAAGATCCGTGCCCAGGGCTGCCGGTTCTCCCGGAACCCGGTCTCCAGCAGGTGGTACATGGCCCGCGCCCGGTGGCCGAGCAGCACGGCCAGTTCGGGGCCGAACGCCGGGTCGAGGCCGTAGCCGCCGGTGTAGGCGCGCAGCCGGGCGGCCGACTCGGCCGGGTCGCGGCGCGGGCTCATCCCGGCCATGCTCTGCGCCGCGTAGGCCAGGTCCCACAGGCGCGAACTCGGCGCCACGTTGTCCCAGTCGATCAGCACCCAGCCGCGGTCGGCGCGGACCAGGTTCCACGGCGAGACGTCGTTGTGGCAGATCAGCTCGGCGCGGTCGGGCGGAATCGGCGACTCCCACCGGGTCGCGGACGGCGCGACGAAGCTCACGGCGGCGTCGTGCAGGGCGCGCTGCATCCGGCCGATCTCGGCGAGCTCCACCAGGGTGTACGTCCCGGTCGCGTCGCCCATCTCGCCGGGCACGTACTCCAGCACCTGGCGGCCCTGCTCGTCCCGGCCGAGCGGCCGGGGCGCCCCGGTGAACCCGGCCTCGCGCAGGTGCTCCAGGAACGCGTCCACGCCCTCGGTCCACGGCCCGGCAGGCCGCCGCACCGTCGCCCCGACCCGCACGACGCCTGAGGTCACATTCCCGACCAGCGCCTCTTCACCCTCGACCACCCGATGATCCTCAACGCCTCCGCCCACCCACCGCAACCGGATACCCGCCCCAGCCGGGTCGCAACTCTTACGGACTTGCGCCTTCGCCAGGAATCTGAAGGCGCGAGTCTTTAAGAGTTGCGGCAGGTGGGGGGTGGGTCAGCGGCGGCGGGTGAGGCGGGCCATGATGCGGCCGGGGGTCATCGGGACGACGGAGAGCATGAGGCGGCCGGAGGGGTCCTTGGCGGGGGTGACGGCGTACATGCGCAGGCCGCGCCGCCAGATCACCGGGCGGGGCAGGCGCAGGCCGGCGGCGCGCAGCGGGGCGGAGCCCTCCTGGCCGCGGGCGTGCACCCGCACCCGCACCGAGCGGCGCTGACCGGTGACGGAGCTGGCGCGCACGACGTCGGCGACGCGGAACTCGGCCTGCACGACGGTCGCCGGACGGTGCTCGGTGACCTGGACCGCCGCGGTCAGGTCCTCGGCGTACACGGCGATCTCGCCGTACGAGGCGAGGTCGGGCAGCGGGCTGCGGGCGGTGACGGCGAGCACGGTCGCGCCGTCGGCGGTGCGCCGCCACACCGCCTGGGTGGCGTCGAGTTTCGCGGCCCAGCCGGCGGCGTGCGCGGTGACCTCGAAGACCTCGTCCGGCAGCGACGAGCCGGGGGTGCGGAAGCCCGGGTAGGCGGCGTACCAGCGGTCGCCTTCGACGACGATGCGGGCGATGCCCTGCTCCACGTCCTGGCGGATCACGGCGAGCAGGTCGTCGACGGTGCCGGCCTGGGCGACGGCGATGCGCAGCCGGGTCTCGACCTCCAGCTCCGCGCCGGTCTCGGCGGTCAGGTACTTGTCGGCGAGCTCGCGTACGCACTCGTGCACCGCCTGCTGCACGGACCGGTCCACGGTGCGCAGGTCGTCGCGCAGGATCACGGCGACCTCGAGCGCGAACAGCCGGGACAGCACGGCGTCGCGGTCCTTGCCGGCCGGCATCAGCCCGGCGGTGAACTCGGTCAGCCGCCGCAGGCAGTAGAGCCGGTCGGCGGCCTTGCTGAGGTGGGTGACGTTCTGCTCGTTGAGCCGGCGGACTGCGAAGTAGCAGTCGTAGTCGGCGACGACCGAGATCCGCGACGCCCGGAAGCAGGCTTCCAGCGTGAACGGGAAGTCGCTGCCGATCGGCATGTCCTCGAAGTAGCGGATGCCGTGCCGCTCGATCAGGTCCCGGGAGAACAGCTTGATGTTGGCCAGCGACCAGGGCAGCCCCGAGCCGGCGAAGCTGATCTCCGCCTCGTTGCGGGCGAAGACCTGCTGGTAGATGAAGCGGCTGTTGACGCCGACGGTCTTGCCGAGCACGACCTCGGAGCCGTACCGGTCGGCGGCGTCGACCAGCCGCTCCAGGGCCTCCGGGCCGAGGTAGTCGTCGGCCCCGACGAAGAAGACGAACCGGCCGGTCGCCAGCCGCAGGCCGTGGTTGCACGGGCTGGCCGGGCCGCCGGAGTTGGGCTGGCGGATCACCTTCACCGAGGGGTATCGCTCGGCGAAGCGGGCCAGCTCAGCCGGGCTGCCGTCGGTGGAGCCGTCGTCGACCGCGATGATCTCCATGCGGTCCTGGCCGATGGTCTGGTTGACCAGGGAATTCAGGCAGCGGCGCAGGTCAGGCATCGTGTTGTACACCGGCACGATGACACTGACGTCGACTGCGGTCACTGCGGGGCCTCCGGCGCTCGGCATGTGCGGGGGTCAGCGTGGAGACACCCGGGTGCGGCTTGCTGGCGACTACGGTAACAATAGGCCGGCAGCGCGCGTAGATCAGGAGCGGAGCCCTGCTCCGGCAGGCCGGCTTGAGGCGCGCCCCGTGCAGGCAACTGAAGAAGGGCGGACCATGGGAGTCGAACGTCGCGAGGGCGGCCGGGGACGTGTCGTCATGCTGGTCGACAACGCGGTCAACGGCGACTCACGGGTCCAGAAGACCGCCCGCTCCGCGGCCGAGGCCGGCTGGGACACGACCCTGCTCGGGCTGTCCCCCGACCACGAGGCCCGCGAGTGGATGATCGGCGGCGCGCGGGTGCGCCTGCTGCCGGGCAGTGCACGCGCCCGGGGCGCGGCGGGCGGGCTGCGGCGGCGCTGGCAGGAGCTGCCGCCCTCGGTGCGCCGGGTGCGCCGCCCCGCCGACTGGGTGATCACCCGGTACTGGATGCAGCGCATGGGCGACCGCGCGTGGCGCAAGCTGGAGCCCGGCCTGATCGGCTTCGACAACAAGTTCGGGCCGGTCATCGACGAGCTGCAGCCCGACATCATCCACGCGCACGACTTCCGCATGATCGGGGTCGGCGCGCGGGCCGCGGCCCGCGCCCGCCACCACGGCCGCGACGTCAAGCTGATCTGGGACGCGCACGAGTACCTGCCGGGCGTGCGCCCCTGGCGCGACAACTACCGCTGGCAGCCCGCGCACCTGGCCTACGAGCGCGAGTATGCCCGGTACGCCGACAAGGTCATCACGGTCTCCGACGAGCTGGCGCGGATGCTGCAGCACGACCACAAGCTCGCCGAGCTGCCCGCGGTGGTGCTGAACGCCCCCGACATGTCGGCCGGCGGCGAGCCGCCCGAGGTGAGCCTGCGGGAGCGCTGCGGCATCGGCCCGGACGTGCCGCTGCTGGTGTACAGCGGTGCGGCGGCTCCGGCCCGGGGGCTCGGGGTCATGGTCGAGGCGCTGCCGACGCTGCCCGGCGTGCACATGGCCATGGTGATCAATTCGCCGTCCGGCGAGTACGCGACGGGCCTGATCGCCCGCGCCGCGGAGCTGGGGGTGGCCGACCGGCTGCACGTCACCGACTACGTGCCCGCGGCCCAGGTGGCGAACTTCCTGGCCGGGGCGACCGCCGGGGTGATCCCGATCCGGCACTTCGTCAACCACGAGATCTCGCTGATCACCAAGTTCTTCGAGTACTCCCACGCCCGCCTGCCGATCATCGCCAGCGACGTGCGCACCATGGCCGCGACGATCCGCGGCTCCGGGCAGGGCGAGGTGTTCCGCGCCGACGACGTGGCCGACTTCGTACGCGCGGCGCAGCAGGTGCTCGCCGACCCGGAGCGCTACCGCGCCGCGTACGACAAGCCGGGCCTGCTCGACAGCTGGACCTGGGCCGCGCAGGCCGAGGTCCTCGACGACGTCTACTCGAGCCTGCTGCCGGTCGCACCGCGCTGACCCGAGGCTGCCGTCACGCCTCGCGGCAAAAGGCGCCGGAGTTTGCGGCTACATCTTCTTTGATGTGGGCACATCGAAGAAGATGTAGCCGCTCGACGGAAGGTCCTCAGTTCTCGCCGATGTACCAGCGGGTGGCCGTGCCGTGCCACAGGTCGTCGAGTTCGTGCGGGGCGAGGTCGGCGAACACCTCGGTGTAGCAGTCGTAGAGGGTGCCGAAGCCGCTGCGCAGCCGCTCGATCGGCAGGTCCGAGCCGAGCATGCAGCGCTGCGGCCCGAACGCGTCGAGCGCCGCCAGCAGCCAGGGACGCACCCGGTCGACGGTCCAGTCGCCGAAGACCGTGCCCAGGGCGTCGATCCGGGTGGCCGTGTTCGGGGCCGACGCCACGGCCTTGAGGCGGGCGGCGTGCTCGCGTTGCCCTACCGCGCTCAGGTCGCCGGGCCAGCCGAAGTGGTCGAGCACGATGCTGACCTGCGGCAGCGCGCGGGCGATCCGCAGCACCTGGTCGAGCTGCTCGCCGCCGGCCTCGACGGTGAGGGTGAGGCCGTGCCCGGCCAGCAGGCCGAGGTGCCGGGTCACCTGCTCGTCGTCGGCCGCGGCGGTGCCACCCAGGGCGGCGACCAGCCGGATCCGGACCCCGGCGGCACGCTCCAGCTCGGCGAAGCTGCGGACGAACGCGGGCCAGCCGGCCGACGCCGGGTCGGCGAGCGTGACCAGCCACAGCTCGAAGTCCTGGCCCTCGGCCTGGCGCTGGGCCCAGGCGGCGGCGTGCAGCGGGTCGGCCGCGCCCGCGTCGGACCAGACGCCGCCGCGCACCGGGTGATCGGAGGTCTCCCGCCGGTAGTCGGCCAGCGTGTAGACGTCGGGCAGCGAGCTGTAGTCGCCGAGCATGTCGCGGACCAGGGTGCGGTCGGAGAGCCAGAACACCGGGTCGTCGCGCTGGTCCCAGAGGTGGACGTTGCAGTCCAGGATCTGCCGCACCGGCCGAAGGTATCGGGCGAAGGCCCGCGACCGGGGCTGACACGCGCGGCGCCTCCAGGATCTCGACATGGCACGTGCAAATTTTGCGGTACGCGTTGACAGCATCAGCGCCATGGGTGCAAATTTGTGACTGCCTCGAAACATCGGGGCAATGCAAGCGCCGCAACGGTTCCGCCGCACCGCTCCCCTCCGGGGCCGCTCACCCGAGCCAGGGGTTTCCGTCCGTCCCCCGACGAGGAGACTCTTCATGCCCCTCGCGTCACCGTCCCTGCATCCGCCCCTGGCCAGGCTGCTGCGCCTGCTGGCCGTCGCCGTGCTCGCCGCGGCCGTGGGCCTGCTCGCGCTGCCGCAGCGCGCCGACGCGGCCCCGTTCTCGGTGCTGGTCTTCTCCAAGACCGCCGGGTTCCGCCACGACTCGATCCCGACCGGCGTCACCGCCATCCGCAACCTCGGCACCGCGAACGGCTTCACCGTCGACGCGACCGAGGACGCCACCGCGTTCAACGACGCCAACCTCGCCAAGTACGCCACCGTGGTGTTCCTGTCCACCACCGGCGACGTGCTCGACGCGACCCAGCAGGCCGCGTTCGAGCGCTACATCCGGGCGGGCGGCGGCTTCGCGGGCGTGCACGCCGCGGCCGACACCGAGTACGGCTGGGCCTGGTACGGCAGCCTGGTCGGCGCGTACTTCTCCAGCCACCCGGCCGAGCAGACCGCCACCGTCAAGGTCGAGGACCCGGCGCACCCGTCGACGGCGGGCCTGCCGCCGCTGTGGTCGCGGTTCGACGAGTGGTACTCGTTCCAGACGAACCCCCGGACGAACGCGCACGTGCTGGCGAGCCTCGACGAGCGCAGCTACGCCCCGGGCGGCTCGGCGATGGGCGCGGACCACCCGGTCGCCTGGTGCAAGCCGTACGACGGCGGCCGGTCCTGGTACACGGCGCTCGGGCACACCGCGGCGGCGTACAGCGACACGAACTTCCTCAACCACCTGCTCGGCGGCATCCGCACGGCCGCGGGCCAGGTCGCCGGCGACTGCACCGCGACCAGCACCGCGAGCTTCCAGAAGGTGAGCCTGGACAGCAACACCAGCAACCCGATGGAACTCGACGTCGCCGCCGACGGCCGGGTCTTCTACATCGAGCGCGACGGCCGCGTGCAGATCATCAAGCCGAGCACCGGCACCACGGTGACCGCGCTGACCCTGCCGGTGTTCACCGGCAACGAGGACGGCCTGCTCGGCATGCGCCTGGACCCCGGGTTCGCGAGCAACGGCTTCGTCTACCTGTACTACTCCCCCACCACCGGCACGGCCCGAAACCAGCTCTCGCGGTTCACGGTCTCCGGGGACACGATCAGCACGGCGACCGAGAAGGTGCTGCTGCAGGTCAACACGCAGCGCAACACCTGCTGCCACGCGGGCGGCTCGATGACCTTCGACGCGGCCGGCAACCTCTACCTGGCCACCGGCGACAACACCAACCCGTTCGAGTCGAACGGGTTCGCGCCGCTGGACGAGCGGGCCGGCCGGTCGGACTTCGACTCGCAGAAGAGCTCCGGCAACACCAACGACCTGCGCGGAAAGGTCCTGCGGATCAGGCCGCAGGCCGACGGGACGTACACGGTCCCGAGCGGCAACCTGTTCGCGCCGGGCACGGCGCTGACCCGTCCCGAGATCTACGCGATGGGCTTCCGCAACCCGTTCCGGATCGGCACCGACCCGGCGACCAACACGCTGTACGTCGCCGACTACGGCCCCGACGCGGGCGCGACCGACCCGAATCGGGGCCCCGAGGGCACCGTGGAGTGGAACATCGTCGGGCAGGCCGGCAACTACGGCTGGCCGTACTGCATCGGCGCCAACTACGCCTACAACGACTACACGTTCCCGTCCGGGCCGTCGGGCGCGAAGCACAACTGCGCCGCGCCGGTGAACAACTCGCCGAACAACACCGGCCTGACGAACCTGCCGCCCGCCCAGCCCGCCACGGTCGACTACGACTACGGCGGCAACCCGCTGTTCCCGGAGATCGGCGGCGGCGGCGCGCCGATGGGCGGGCCGGTGTACCGCTACAACGCGGCGTCGACGTCGGACCGCAAGTGGCCGCAGTACTTCGACGGCAAGGCCATCTTCGGCGAGTGGAACCAGAACAAGCTGTACACGATGCAGGTCACCGCGAACGGCAGGTCGCTGGTCGACATCAACCAGCTGTTCGGCTCGATGAGCTTCTTGCGGCCGATGGACCTGGAGTTCGGGCCGGACGGGGCGATGTACCTGATCGAGTGGGGCACCGGCTTCGGCGGCAACAACGCCGACTCGGGCGTCTACCGGATCGACTACATCGCCGGGGACCAGAACCCGATCGCGGTCGCCGCGGGCAACCCGACCTCGGGCGGCGTGCCGCTGACCGTGCAGTTCTCCAGCGCGGGCTCGCGTGACCCGGCCGGGCAGCCGATCACGTACGCGTGGACGTTCGGCGACGGCGGCACCTCGACCGCGGCCAACCCGTCGCACACGTACACGGCGGCGGGTAACTACAACGCGCAGCTCACCGTACGCGACCCGGGCGGGCGTACCGCCGTGGCGAACGTGCCGATCACCGTGGGCAACACCGCGCCGACGGTGACGCTGACCGCCCCGGCCGACGGCGGCTTCTTCGCCTGGGGCGACCAGGTGCGCTTCACCGTCACGGTGACCGACCCCGAGGACGGCACGATCGACTGCTCCCGGGTCAACGTGCAGTACTACCTGGGTCACGACGCGCACGCGCACCCGCTGCAGGGGTACACCGGGTGCACCGGGGTGATCCAGACCTCGATGGGCACCGGCCACGGCGACGACGCGGACATCTTCGCCGTGATCGAGGCCGGCTACACCGACCTGGGCGGGGGCGGCGCCGCGCCGCAGACCGGCCGGGCCACCGTCAAGCTGCAGCCCAAGCACAAGCAGGCCGAGTTCTTCAACAGCACCGGCCGCGCCCCGGGCGCGATCGGCGGCGGCGACCCGGGCGTGCAGCGGGAGACGACCACGGACACCGCGGGCGGCTTCCAGAACATCGGCTTCATCGAGGACGGCGACTACTGGTCGTACACCCCGGTGAACCTGCGCAACATCACCTCGGCCCGCTTCCGGGTCGCCTCGCCCGGCTCCGGCGGCCGCATCGAGGTGCGCACCGGCGCGCCGAACGGCACCCTGCTCGGCACCGCCACCTTCGGCGGCACCGGCGGCTGGCAGACCTTCACCGACGTCACGGCGACCCTGTCCGCGAGCACCACCACCGCCCCGCTGTACCTGGTCGCGAAGAACCCGGCCGGCGACACCGGCCAGGGTTCGATCTTCAACGTGAACTGGGTCGACTTCCTCGGCCAGGGCGTCGCCGACGGGTCGCAGCTGCAGATCACGCCGGGCAGCCTGGCCTTCGGCTCGGCGAACGTCGGCACCACCACGGCGGCGCAGACCGTCACGGTCAGCAACCCGGGCACGGCGGCGGCGAGCATCGGCTCGGTCACCGTCTCCGGCCAGTACACCCAGACGAGCACCTGCGGCAGCTCGCTGGCCGCCGGGGCGTCCTGCACGATGAGCGTGCGCTTCGCGCCCACCGCGGCCGGGGCCCAGAACGGCACGCTGTCGGTGCCGAACTCGACCACCGCGTCACCGCTGACCGTGTCGCTGACCGGCACCGGGGTCAGCGCCACCACCAACCTCGCCATCGGCGCGGCGATGTCGGCGAGCAGCAGCAACGGCGGCTTCCCCGCCTCGGCCGCCAACGACGACAACACCGGCAGCTACTGGGAGTCCAACAACAACGCCTTCCCGCAGTGGCTGCAGGCCGACCTGGGCAGCGCCAAGCAGGTCAGCTCGGTGACGCTCAAGCTGCCGCCGCCGTCGGCGTGGGGCGCCCGCACCCAGACGCTGTCGATCTCGGGCAGCACCGACGGGACGAACTTCAGCACGCTGAAGGCGTCGGCGGGCTACCTGTTCGACCCTGCCGCCGGCAACACCGCCACCGCGACGTTCACCACGGCGTCCGTCCGCTACCTGCGGGTGACCATCACCGCGAACACGGGCTGGCCCGCCAGCCAGGTCGCCGAGCTGCAGATCTTCGGCGGCGGCAGCCCGCCCGGCTCGGCGACGCTGGCCGCGAACCCCACCTCGGTCGCCTTCGGCAGCCAGAACGTGGGCACGACCAGCGGCGGCTCCACGGTGACGATCACCAACACGGGCACCGCCGCGGCGAGCATCTCGGCGGTGTCCGCGTCGAGCCAGTTCGCCGCGAGCGGCTGTACGGGCACCCTGAACGCGGGGGCGTCCTGCACGGTGACGGTCACCTTCAGCCCGACCTCGGCCGGAGCGAAGACCGGCACGCTGACAGTGGCCAGCAACGCGAGCAACCCGTCGCTGACGGTCAACCTGACCGGCACCGGCACCACCGTGCAGACCCCGGCCACGCTCTCGGCCAACCCGGCGAGCATCGCGTACCCGAACACGAACGTCGGCAGCACGGTGACCCGTACGACGCAGATCAGCAACACCGGCGGCACCACCGCCTCGATCTCGTCGGTGACGGTGTCGGGGACCGGGTTCAGCCTGTCGGCCAACGGCTGCGGGTCGGCCCTGGCTCCCGGGGCGAACTGCACGGTCACGGTGGCGTTCGCGCCCACCTCGGCGGGCGGCAAGACCGGCACGCTGACCGTGGCGAGCAGCGCGTCGAACCCGAGTCTGGCGGTCGGGCTGACCGGCACCGGCACCACGGTGACCAGCTCCAACCTGGCGCTGGGCAAGCCGGTGACCGCCGGGCACGTGCAGAACTACGTGCCGGGCAACGCGGTCGACGGCGACGCCAACTCGTACTGGGAGAGCCCGAACAACGCGTTCCCGCAGTCCATCACGGTGGATCTGGGCGGCAGCGCGTCGCTCAGCTCGATCGTGCTGAAGCTGCCGTCGGCGTGGGGTGCGCGCACCCAGACGCTGTCGGTGCTGGGCAGCACCAACGGGTCGACGTTCACCACGATCGTGGGATCGGCGGCGTACCAGTTCACCCCGTCGGGCAACACGGTGACGATCACCCTGCCCGCGAACACCACCGCCCGCCACGTCCGGCTGACCTTCACCGCCAACACCGGCTGGCCGGCCGCGCAACTGTCGGATTTCCAGGTCATCGGCGCTCCGGCGTGACGGCGGCCTGACGGCCACCAGCGAGAAAGCCGGTCCCCGGCGCGCCATCGCACGGCGCGCCGGGGACCGGCCTTGTGTGACATGGTCTCCCCGATACGCTCGATACGCTCGGCAGATCGACGCGGCTAGGAGACCAATAGTGATCCGCTGGACGTACGCCTTCATCGATCGGCCCGCCGAACAGTTCACCGAGGCGGCGTCGTTCTGGTCGCGGGTCACCGGCACGCACCTGACCGCCCGGCGCGGGGAGCACGCCGAGTTCGCGACGCTGCTGCCGATCGGCGCGGACGCCTGTGTGAAGGTCCAGGCCGTGAACGAGGGCGGTGGCGCGCACCTCGACTTCAGCGTCGACGACCCGGCGGCGCTGGCCGCGCGCGCGGTGGCACTCGGCGCGACCCACGTCGCCGACCTCGGCTACCAGGTGCTGCGCTCGCCGGGCGGGATGCTGTTCTGCGCGGTGCCTTGGCACGACGAGTTCCGCCGCCCGATGGCACACGCGACGCCCGACGGCGCGCTCAGCCGCCTCGACCAGGTGTGCATCGACGTCGGCCCGGACGCCTATGACGCCGAGGTCGCCTTCTGGGGCGAGCTGACCGGCTGGGAGTCCTCGTTCGGTTCGCGGCCGGAGTTCCACGTCGTGACCCCGCCGGCCGAGCTGCCGGTGCGCATCCTGCTGCAGCGGCTCCAGCAGGACCGGCCGACGTCCGCGCACCTGGATCTGGCCTGCTCGGACATCGACGGGGTGCGGGCCTGGCACGAGAAGTGCGGGGCGACCCACGTGGCCGACGGCGCGCGCTGGGTCGTCATGCGTGACCCGGCCGGGGGCGTCTACTGCCTGACCGCGCGTGACCCGAAGACCGGCGGCCTGCCTGCCAGGTGATCACCCGGCTGCGCGGCGGCGGGCCGGTGCGGTATCTTTGGCGATTCGAGCACAAAAAAGAACGGCACGCTGAAGCGTCCGTTCGGGCTTCAGTATAGACACGGAGGAGCCGGGTTTGTCAAGCGACGTCGCCGACGAGATTCACCGCGAGCAGGAGTACGTCACCGAGCTCTACCGCCGGCTCGACGGCCTGCGGGATCAGGCCGAACGCCGGCTCTCGCAGGCACTGCTGCAGACAGGCGGCACACAGCAGGAGCGCTCGCAGCGTGAGTCGACGGTCGCCCTGTACACCGACCAGCGGGCCTCGCTCGGCGCGGTCGAGAGCGGGCTCTGCTTCGGCCGGCTCGACCTGGTCGAGGAGGGCGCCCGCTACATCGGGCGCATCGGCATCTTCGACGAGTCCGCCGAGTACGAGCCGCTGCTGGTCGACTGGCGCGCCCCCGCGTCGCGGGCGTTCTACCTGGCCACGGCCGCCTCGCCGCAGGGCGTGCGGAGGCGGCGGCACATCCGCACCGCCGAGCGCACCGTGACGGCGCTCGACGACGAGGTGCTCGACCTGGCCGACGCCGCCGCGGCCACACCCCACCACGAGGGCCTGACCAGCGAGGCCGCGCTGTTCGCGGCGATGGACGCGGGCCGCACCGGCCGCATGCGCGACATCGTCGAGACCATCCAGGCCGAGCAGGACCACATCATCCGGGCCGGGCTGAACGGCATCATGGTCGTCCAGGGCGGGCCGGGCACCGGCAAGACCGCCGTCGCGCTGCACCGCGCCGCGTACCTGCTGTACACGTACCGCCAGGAGCTGTCGACCCGGGCGGTGCTGGTCGTCGGCCCGAACACGACGTTCCTGAAGTACATCTCGCAGGTGCTGCCGTCGCTGGCCGAGACCGGCGTGGTGCTGCGCACCGTCGGCGGGCTGTTCCCCGGGGTCGACGCCGCCGGCGTGGAGCCCGACGAGACCGCCGAGGTCAAGGGCCGCGCGGTGATGGCCGAGGTGCTGGCCGAGGCGGTACGCGACCGGCAGCGGCTGCCCGACGAGACCGTCGAGGTCGAGTTCGACGCCGAGCCGCTCGTGCTCGACCGGGCCGCCTGCGAGGCCGCCCGCGACGTGGCCCGGCGCAGCGGCAAGCCGCACAACCTGGCCCGGCCGCTGTTCGACGTCGAGATCATCCATGCGCTGTCGCAGCAGCTCGCCGACCGGATCGGCACCGACCCGTACGCCGACGACCCGCTCGGCGGCGACGACGCCCCCGGCGACCCGCAGCTGCTGGACGAGGCCGACCTCGCCGAGCTGCGCCGGGAGCTGCAGGCCGACCCGAAGGTGCAGACCGTGCTGGACTGGCTGTGGCCGGTGCTGACCCCGCAGCGGCTGCTGTCCGACCTGTACGCGAGCGAGGCCCGCATCGCCACCGCCGCGCCGATGCTCACCGAGGCCGAGCAGGCCCTGCTGCGGCGCAGCCGCGGCGCCGGGTGGACCCCGGCCGACGCGCCGCTGCTCGACGAGGCCGCCGAGCTGCTCGGCGAGGACGACCGCGACAGCGAGGAGCTGGCCGAGCGGCGGCGGCGGCAGCGGCTGGCGTACGCCGAGGGCGCGCTGGAGATCCTGCACGGCTCCCGCTCCATCGACCTCGAGGACGAGATCGATCCGGAGATCCTGACCGCCGCCGACGTGCTCGGCGCGCTGGAACTCGGCGAACGGCAGGCCGACGAGCGGCGGCTGACCGCAGCCGAGCGGGCCGCCGCCGACCGTCGCTGGGCGTTCGGGCACGTCATCGTCGACGAAGCGCAGGAGCTGTCGCCGATGGCCTGGCGGCTGCTGATGCGCCGGTGCCCGAGCCGGTCGATGACGGTCGTCGGGGACGTCGCGCAGACCGGCGACCCGGCCGGCACCTCCTCCTGGGACCAGGTGCTGCAGCCGTACGTCGCCGACCGGTGGCGGCTGACCCAGCTGACCGTCAACTACCGCACGCCCGCCGAGATCATGGACCTGGCCGGGCAGGTGCTCAAGTCGATCGACCCGGCGCTGGAGCCGCCGCGCTCGGTGCGCCACACCGGGCAGGCCCCGCAGCTGGCCGAGGTCGGCCCGCAGGAGCTGGCGGCGCGGCTGGCCGACGAGGTGCGCCGCGAGGTCGCCGCGCTCGGCGACGGCACGCTCGGCGTGCTGGTGCCCAGCGGGCGGATCGACGAGCTGGGCGCGGTGGTCACCGCGGCGGCGCCGCAGGCGCGGGTCGGGCAGCAGACCGAGCTGACCGACCAGGTGGTGGTGCTGACCGTGCGCCAGGCCAAGGGGCTGGAGTTCGACGCGGTCGTCATCGCCGACCCGGGCGCGATCGTGGCCGAGTCCCCGCGCGGGCACAGCGACCTGTACGTGGCGCTGACCCGCCCCACCCAGCGCCTGACCGTGCTGCACCACGGCGACCTGTCGTTCTGATCCCGGCGGTGTCCGGGCCGCTCGTCGCGGCGGCCCGGACACCGCCCAGGGTGCACGGATGAGTGAGAAAGGTCGATGTGGACGGTCCGGCGGCCGTAGACTGCGCCGGTGGGACCGCGCCTCGTCGCCCTGCTGCTCGCCGCCGCACTGGCCGTGGCGGGCTGCGGCGCGCCCGTGAACCAGGCCCCGGTGCCGCGCCCCGCGCCGCGGACCGTCACGGTCCGGCTGGAGCTGGCCATGGACGCCACCGGGGCGCAGCGCGCCGGGGTGGAGTCGTGGCTGCGCGGCAGGCCGGAGGTCGCCGCGTTCGTGTTCGAGAGCCGGGAGCAGGCGCTGGCCAGGTTCCGGGAGGCCTATCGCGACTCCGGCGAGCTGGTCGGCTCGATCAGCGCCGCGGACCTGCCCGAGTCGTTCACGGTCACGCTCGCGGCCGACGCGGACGCCGACGGCTTCGTGGCGGCCGCGCAGCCGCTGGAAGGCCTCGACCACGTCGTACGGGACCAGGACGAGCCCCCGCCGGACTGAGCCGCGATCATCCGCCATCCGGCGGAGGCGTCGCGCCCGGACACACCCCGCCGGGTGGCCGATGCGCGCCGGGGCGCAGCTCTGCCACGCTTCCCTCACCCGCGGCACAGGTCCGCGGCCGACGTGGAGGTCACCAATGGCGGAGTCGCCGTCTGTCCTGGCCAAGGTCGCCCGGGTGCTCGGTGTCCTGGCGCAGGTCGTGCTGCTGCCGTACTACCTGGCCAGCGGACTGGTCGCACCGCTGTGGGCGGTGATCGTCCTGGTCGCGGTCTGGGCCGCGCTGCTGGCGCTCGCGATCCGGTGGTGGCGCACCAGCCCGTTCCTGGTGCTGCTGGTCCCGGTCATCGCGGTGGCCGTGTGGTTCGCGGCGATCAGCGCCGGTGAGGCCTGGCTCGGCTGGACCGCCTGAACCGCGCCGCCACGGGCCGGCAGCGCTGCGGGCGGGACCCGGCGGGCGCGGGCACACACCTCCGACAGATCCGGCGTTCCTTTCCACAACCGACGTCATCGCGACAGACCGGAGCCGATGCGGCGATGCTTTGCCAACCTGGTGGCGACGTGACGGACGCACCGCGCCCGAGGTGACGGCGTCACGGCGGAAGGGAGTCGGCCATGAACGCCACCGGCGCCCGCCCGGCGGCCGCGCCCACGCTCGCGCGGGCCACCGGGGTGCGCATCCTCGGGCCCATCGAGGCGGCGGGTCTCGATGGGCCCGCCGCGCTCTCCGGCGCACGCCAGCGGGTGCTGCTCGCGGTGCTGGCCGTGCACGCGGGCACCGTCGTGCACCAGTCCCGCCTCATCGACGCGCTCTGGGGCTGGGACCCGCCCCGCACCGCGGTCAAGACCCTGCACAGCCACATCGCCCGGGTGCGCCAGGCGCTGGACGCCTGCGCCCTGCCCGCGGCCCTGCACACCCGCCACGCCGGGTACGTGCTCGACATCCCCGCCACCGAGGTCGACGCCCACCTGTTCGAGTCCCGGGTGGCCGCCGCGCGCCGCCACCTGGGTGCCGACGCCCCCGAGTCCGCGGTTCGTGAGCTGCGCGAAGGGCTGGCCCTGTGGCGCGGCGACGCGCTGGCCGACGGGGAGCCCACCGGCTGGGCGGCCGCCGAGGCGGACCGGCTCAACGAGGTGCGGCTGTGCGCCGAGGAGGACCTGTGGGAGGCGGAGCTGCGGTTGGGCGGCCACCGCGGCGCCCTCGGCGAGCTGGACCGGCTGCTGGTGACGCACCCGCACCGCGAACGCCTGGTCGGGCTGTCCATGCTGGCCCTGTACCGGTGCGGGCGGCCGGCCGAGGCCCTGGACGCGTACCGGCGGCTGCGCGCCCGCCTCGCCGACGAGCTCGGCACCGACCCCGGCCCCGACCTGCAACGGCTGCACACCGCGATCCTCCGCGAGGACCCGGCACTGGACCTGGTCGCGGGCCCGGCCGCCGAAGCCGGGCCGCCCACGGCGTTCGCGAACACCGCCAAGGCTGATCCGCGCCCGGCCGCGCTCGCGGATTCGGCCCCACCACCAGCCATGCCGAGTGGACCAGCGGGGATCGCGCCGGAGCCGGCGAGCCCCGAACCCGTGCCCGCCGAGCTGCCCGCGCCGCCGGGGCACTTCACCGGCCGCGACGACGAGCTGTCCGCCCTGGACCGGCTGCTGGAGCAGGAGGGGCCGCAGCCGCGGATCGCGTTCGTGGCGGGTCCGGGCGGCATGGGCAAGACCGCGCTCGCCGTCCGGTGGGCGCACACCGTCGTGCACCGCTTCCCCGACGGCCAGCTGTACGTCGACCTCGGCGGCCACGACCCGGCCGGCGCGCTGCCGCCCGCGCAGGCGCTGGCGCAGGTGCTGGCCAGCCTCGGGGTGCCCGCAGGCCGCATCCCCGCCGACCCGGCCGCCCGCTCGGCGCTGTACCGCACGCTGCTGAGCGAGCGCCGCATGCTGGTGGTGCTCGACAACGCGGCCGGGCCGGACCAGGTGCTGCCGCTGGTGCCGCCGACCGCGGCGAGCCTGCTGCTGGTGACCAGCCGCAGCCGGCCGACCGCGCTGGCCGTGCACCACGCGGTGCACGCGGTGGCGCTGGACGCCCTCGACCGGCACGCGGCGGTGGCGCTGCTGGCCCAGGTGCTCGGCCGGGCCAGGGTGGACCGCGAGCCCGCCGCCGCGGCCGAGCTGGCCGAGCTGTGCGGCGGCATGCCGCTCGCGCTGCGGATCGCCGCCGCGAAGCTCGCCGCCCGGCCCGGCCGGGAACTGGCCGAGCTGGCCGCGGAGCTGGTCTGCGACGACCGGCTCGACGAGCTGGCGGTGCCCGGCGACAGCCGCACGGTGCGCACCGTGTTCGGTTCGGCGTACCGGGCGCTGCCCGCCCCGGCGGCGCGGCTGTTCCGGCTGCTGGGCCTGCACCCGGGCGCCACGTGCACCGGGCACCTGGCCGCCGCGGCGGCGGACCTGTCCCTGCCCGCAGCCCGGCGGGTGCTGGCGGAGCTGGCGTCCGCGCACCTGGTCGCGGAGGTGGCCCCGGACCGCTACCGCTTCCACGACCTGCTGCGCCTGTACGCCCGGGAGTGCGCGGCCGCCGACGAGACCACGGCCGCGCGCGACGAGGCCCTCGCCCGGATCGTCGACTGGCACCTGGCCGTCGCCGACGCCGCGAACCGGCTCGTCGACCCGGGCCGGGACCGGGTCCGGGCCGCGCCCGCGTTCCCGCCCGCGCAGCTGCCGTTCACCGACGACCCGGTCGCCGCGCTGGCCTTCCTTGACGGCGAGCGGGCCGGCATGCAGGCCGTCGTGCGGCACGCCGCCGAGCACGGGCCCGAGACCGCCGCCTGGCAGCTGACGTACCTGCTGACCGGCTTCTTCGACTCGCGCGGGCACTGGGCGGAGCGGGTCGAGCTGTGCCGCTGGGGTGTCGCCGCCGCGGCCCGCTGCGGCGATCCCGGCGCGGAAGGGCTGATGCGCAGCGGGCTGGGCGTGGCCCTGATCATGACGCGGCGTTTCGACGAGGCGCTGGACGTGCTGCAGTCGGCGCTGGCGCTGACCCGGCGCTCGGGCGACGCGCGCGGCGAGGGGCACGTGCACAACAACATCGCGGTGGCCCACGCCGGGCTGCGCCGCCACGACGCGGCCGTGGAGGCGTACCAGCAGGCGCTGGCCCTGCACACGGCGAGCGGCAACGCGCTCGGGGTGGCGCTGGGCCTCAACAACATCGGCGACGCGTACGTCCGGATGGGACGCGCCGAGTTGAGCCTGGAGTACCTGGACCGGGCCCTGCCCGCCGCCCGCGAGCTGGGCAACGCCCGGCTGGAGGCGGCGGCGCTGAGCGGCCTCGGGCAGGCCCACGCGGCCCTGGGCGACTTCGACGCCGCGCTGGACCGGCTGCGCCAGGCCCTGTCGGTGCGCCGGCACCGGGGCGACCGCCGCCACGAGGCCGACACCCGCAACACCATCGGCGTGACGCACCTGCGCCGCGGCGACCACCACGCGGCGCTGGACGAGTTCGGCCGGGCGCTGGAACTCAGCCGCGAGATCGCCGACCGGCACCTGGAGGCGGGTGCGCTGGCCAACCTCGGCCGCACCCACCTGGAGCGCGACGACCTCGTCGCCGCGGCCGGCTACCTGCGCCTCGCGCAGGCGCTGCGGGCCCGCGCACCCGACCACTTCGAGGCCGCCTGCATCGCCCGCGACCTCGGCGAGCTGGCCCGCCGCGGCGGCGACCCGGCCGAGGCCCGTACGCAGTGGCAGCTGGCCGTGGACCTCTACCGCAAGGCCAACGCGCCCGCCGAAGCAGACGCGCTGGCCGGCATCCTCGGCTGACCGCTAATGCGCGGTGGGGTCCTGGACGACCACGGTCGCGGTGGCCAGCACCCGCCCGTCGCGATCGACGAACTCGACCGTGAACGTCTCGTCGCGTTCCCGTACCGCGTCACCGGCCACGAACACGCCCAGCTGGGTGACGCCGTTCGTCGTCAGCGGCAGCTCCGCCGAGGGCACCGCGACGAAGTCGCCCGGGGCGGCCGCGGTCCCGTCGGCGGTGCGGTAGTTCACCACCGTGCCCCTGGCGGGTGTGCCCTGCACCTGGACCTTGACGGCGCACCACTCCTTCTCCCAGCAGATCGCGTCGAGGGGCTTCGCCAGGCAGTCCGTCCCGCAGAACAGGTTGCCGGCGGCGGACGCGGGCTGCGGCAGCAGCACGACGGTCGCGAGGAGAGCCAGGGCCGAGACGCTGAGCCAACGCAGGAAACGAGTCATGGCCCGCACGGTAGGCAGGCCGGGTTGTGGAAAGGTTGTGTGCCTGGCCACCGGCCCTGCGACCGGCGGCCAGGCACGTTCGCGGTCAGTAGAGCAGGCTCCAGCCGCGCAGGTGGCTCTGCTCGCCCTTGACGACGTCCTCGACGACCAGCGCCCACTCGCCGACCTCGGCGACCCCGCCGAGGCGCACCTGGTACACCTCGGTCAGGTCGGCGGCCCGGTCGTCGGCGTCGGCGGCCTTGAGCAGGTAGGACCGGCCGGCCGGGGAGACCAGCTCCAGGCGCAGGTCACCGCGGCGCGGGTGGGTGAGGTTGACGGCGACCTCGACGGTCTCCAGGGTGCCCTTCTCCTGCACCTTGGTCCACCACTTGATCGGGCCCGGGTCCAGGAACGGCGGCTGCGGCCACTCCTCCCAGACCAGGTTCCACTTCGGGATGCATTGCTTCCACGGGTAGCTGTAGGTGCCGACGCCGACCGCCGCCCACGCCATCGCCACGGTCCGGTACGTGCTGCCGCACCTGCCGTACAGCTCCGCCGTCGCGGCCAGCGTGTCGGCCCGCGCCTGCGCGAACGTCTCGTTGCTGGTGAAGTAGTTCGTCAGCGCGTGGTACCAGATCTGGGTGGCCCGGTCCCGGCCGACGCCGACGACCGACGAGCCGTCGCAGGTCGGGCTCGTGCCGTACGGCGTCACCCCGCTGCCCTCGGCGGCCAGGAAGAAGAAGTGGTTGGTGACCCCCGAGGACAGGTGCGGGTCGAGGTTGCCGACCCCGTTGTACCAGCAGTCCTTCGAGATCCCGTCCAGCGACGGCTGGTACATGTAGCGCAGCGGGTCGCCGGTGCCCCAGATGTCGAACTCCTCGCCGATCAGGTAGTCCGGCGTGTCCGCGGCGTTGTTCGCGTAGAACTCGGCCATCGCGCCCAGGATGTCGCTGGTGCCCTCGTTGAGCCCGCCGGACTCCCCCGAGTACGTCAGGTTGCCCGGCACCGAGGACTGGGTCAGGCCGTGCGACATCTCGTGGCCGACGACGTCCAGCGACACCAGCGGCCGCAGTCCGTTGCTGCCGTCGCCGTAGCGCACGACCTTCTGCGTCGAGCTCCAGCTCGCGTTGACCCAGTTGGTGTCCCGGTGCACCTGCGAGGTGATGCCGACGCCGTCACCGAACACGCCGTGCCGACCCAGCACGTTCAGGTAGAAGTCCCAGGTGTTGGCCGAGCCGTAGTGCACGTCCACGGCCGCGGTCTGGTTGGTCGCCGGGTTGCCGTCGCCCCAGACGTTGTTCATGTCGGTGAACGTCACGCACGGCCCCGCGACCGTGTGCTGCATGTCGCAGGTCCGCGAGTTGCCACGCAGCGGGTCGACCATCCGGTAGTCGTTGATCCCCTGCGAGGTGCTCAGCGACACCTGGCCGCTGTACACGCTGTGCCCGGTGCCGATGACCGTGTGGTCCAGCGGGTTGACCCGCAGCACGCGGGGCTCGACCGCGTCGACGAGCGCGTCGGCCTCGCCGGCCGCCGCCGTCACCGGCACCCGCCACGCCAGCCTGGCCGCGCCGCCGATCGCGTCGACGACCAGCTGCGGCGTGCCGACCTCGGTCGCCCGCAGCGCCTCGCGGGCCGTGCTCGCGGCCTGGGCGGCAGTGACCCGGGGGTCGGTGGCCACGGCGACCGGCCGGTCCTGCGACACGGAGAAGCCGTCGAGGGCGCCGTCGGGCGCCAGGTGCACCACGAAGTCGCCGCCGACCACGGGCAGGCCCTGAAACAGCCGGGTGAACCGGACGTGGGCGAAACCGGTCCGGGTGACCGTGGCCCGCCACACCTCGTAGCGGTCACCGCCGGCGGCCCGTACCGCCTCCGGGTTGAGCCTGATCAGCTCCTGTGCGCGCGCTATCGCCGTCTCCTCCGGCGAGGCGGCCTGCGCGGGCGCGGCCAGTGCGACCGCGCTGCCGCACAGCAGCACCGCCGCGAGCGCCACGGATATCCGTCTCATGACGACCTTCCCTTCCCTGTCAGCCAGTGGTGACAGGGGTACGGGGGAACGGCTGTCACGCGGTTGTGGCAGGGTTGTGGCGCAGGTCGGCCGTGGTGCAGGAAGCTGCAGCGATCAGGGGTTACCCGGGGGCGGGGCGGCTGGCATGATCTCGCCATGACCGAGGCAAGCGACTCCGACCAGTACGGCCACGTCCGGCTCACCGCGACCGAGCCCGACGGCCAGCTCATCACCGAGGTGCTGCCCGCCAAGGCGCTGCCGGGCGGGCTGGTGGAGCTGGTCGGCAGCCCCGGCCTGGTGACCGGCGCGGCCGCCGGCGACGTGCTGACCCTGACGTCGGGCGGCTTCCACGTCGTGCGGCGCGGCCCGAACGACAGCGTGCAGGTGTACGCCGACCCGCCGCTCGACGAGCACGCGATGGCGTGGCTGGCAAAGGCCTTCGAGTCGGTCGGCGGTTACGTCGAGGCCCCGCCGCAGCGACAGTTCGCCGTCGCCACGGTCCCGACCGTGGCGGGCCGCGACGCCGTCGAGGCGATCATGTCAGAGGCCGGCGAGCACATCCCCGGCATGGAATGGCAGTTCGGCACGGCCTGACCGAGGCGCCGCACCGAACCGGTTCCTGCAGTTTCCGCGAAACTGCAACGTGGTGATCGTCCGGGTCAGCCGCCGACCTCGGCGAGCTGCTTGAGCGCCGCGGCGGTGCTGTCGGGGTGGGCGTCGAGCAGCGGCAGGCGTACGCCCGGGGTCGGGATGCGGCCCTGGGCATGCAGCGCGGCCTTGACGACCGTGGGGTTGGGCTCGGCGAACAGCGCCTTGGACAGCGGCGCGAGCCGGTGGCCGAGCGCGCGGGCGCGGATCGCGTCACCGGACTGCCACAGCCGGATCAGCTCCGCGAACTGCGCGGTCGCCAGGTGCGCCGAGGACAGGATGCCGCCGTGCGCGCCGAGCGCCAGCAGCGGCGAGACGAACGTGTCGTCGCCGCCGAGCACCGCGAACCCTGCCGGCGGGTCCGCCATCAGCGCGACGGTGTCCTCGTTGATGCCGCCCCCGGCGTACTTGACCCCGGCGACGTTCGGGATCCCGGCCAGCCGGCGCAGGCCGCCCGCGGTCAGGTACTGCCCGGTGCGGTACGGGATGTCGTAGACGACCAGCGGCACCGGGCTCGCCGCCGCCAGCCGGGTGAAGTGGGCGACCACGCCGTCCTCGCCGGGGCGTACGAACGGCGGCACCACGGTCAGCGCCGCGACCGCCTCGGGTGTCGCGGCCAGTTCCGCGAGGGCTTCGGCGGTGGCCGCGCCGACGATCAGCGGGGCTGAGCGCTCCCGGCAGACCCGGGCGACGGTCGCCACGACCGCCTGCTTCTCGGTCTCGGTGAGGGAGCCGGGCTCGCCGGTGGTGCCGAGCGCGACGAGGCCGGTCGCGCCGTCGTCCAGGACCTGGTGGGCGAGCCGCTCCAGCGCGTCGAGGGCGACCGTGCCGTCGGCGGCGAACGGCGTGATCAGCGGAAGGTACAGGCCGTGCAGTGTCGTCATGCCCTTCATGCTGCCGAAACCGTTCCGGAAGGACCAGTTCCGATTCGTGAGGTGACCCGTAAGCTGACCTGATGCTTGACGTCCGCAGGCTGCGCCTGCTGCGCGACCTCGCCCGGCTCGGCACCATCGCGGCGGTCGCCGAAGCCCACAGCTACTCCCCCTCGGCCGTGTCGCAGCAGCTCGCGGTGCTGCAACGGGAAGCCGGGGTGCCGCTGACCGAACGCACCGGCCGTGGCGTCACCCTCACCCCGGCCGGCGAAGCGCTGGTGCGGCACACCGAGACTGTGCTCGCGGCGCTGGAGGCGGCCGCGGCGACGCTGGCCGCCGCCCGCACCGGCCTGCACGGCACCGTCCGGATCGGCGCGTTTCCGACGGCGGTACGCACCCTGCTGCCCGCCGCACTGGTCGCCCTCGCCCGCGACCATCCGGCGCTGGATCTCATGGTCACCGAGCTGGACCCGGTCGCGATGCCCGACGCGCTGCGCGAACGCCGCCTCGACGTGGCGCTGCTGCACGACTACGACCTCGCGCCGGTGGTGCCCGATCCGACCGTCGACTCCCTGCCGCTGCTCGACGAGACCGTGTACCTCGCGGTGCCCGAGGGCCTTCCCGTCGCCGACGACCCGGTGCACGCGGCGCGCGACGCCGACTGGATCGTGGGCACGCCGGGCACGCTGTGCCACACCGTGGCGATGCGCATCTGCCAGGCCGCGGGGTATCAGCTGCGGGCCCGGCACCACGCCGACGACTTCACGGCCGTGCTCGCGCTGGTCGCAGCCGGGCTCGGCGTGGCGCTGGTGCCGCAACTCGGCGCGGTGCAGCCGCCGTCCGGGGTGCGGCTGGTGCCGCTGGAGTCGCGGCGGCGGACCAGGATCGCGTACCGGCGCGGTTCCGGTGACCATCCGGCCGTGGCCGCGTGTGTCGCCGCCATCCGCACCGCCACCACGGGGTTCCTCACATAGGAGGCGTGTCAAGAATTCTTGACATCACGTCGGGTCCGCCCTACCTTCGACATGTCAAGTTTTCTTTACATGGGAGGGTCCACGATGCACCCGCTGACACGTACCGCCCGTCTGGCCGGGCTGTGCTACCTCGGCAACGCCATCACCGGCGTGCTCGGCTTCCTCGTCGTGCGCCGGCAGCTCTTCGCCGCCGGCGATCCTGACGCGACGCTGGCCAACCTGCTCGCGCACGAGTCGCTCGCCCGTGCGGGCGTCGCCCTGGAGCTGGGCATGGTCGTCACGCAGACCCTCGCCGCGGTCTGGTTCCACCGCCTGTTCCGCACGGTGGACTCCGCTGCCGCGCGCGGGATCGCCACCTTCGGCCTGGTCAACGCGGTCGTGGGCCTCATCAGCGCGGCGATGCTGGCCACCGCGGTCCAGGTGGCGGTCCACCCGGTCGGCGACGCCGCGGCCAACGTCCAGGTCCTGTACCTGGTCAGCGACAGCCTGTGGGGTGTCGGAGCGCTGTTCTTCGGCCTGTGGCTCATCCCCATGGGCTGGTGCGTGCTGCGCTCGGGCTGGATGCCCCGCGCGCTCGGCCGGCTCCTCATCGGCGGCGGAGCCGGGTACATGGTCAGCGCGTTCCTCCGATACCTCGCCCCGGACGCGCAGGCCGTCGCCGAGGCACTCGCCTATCCCGCGTCCATCGGCGAGTTCTGGATGGTCGGCTACCTGCTCATCCTCGGCGTACGCCGGCACGCGCTGAACGAGCCGACCGCCGTACGCACGCCGGCACCGGTGGCGGGCTGAAGCGCTTCACACGACGACGACGGTGTGCGGGCCGCGCATGACCTCGATCGAGTAGTACGTCGGGCACAGCCGCGGCCGCCCGCCTTCCTCGACGACCTCGAAGAAGCGCAGCTCGCCGCGGCGGTGCGCCAGGTCCAGATGATCGAACACGGTCACCACGACGAACTTGCCGTCCGCGTCGAAGGCGACCCCCTCGGGCCGCAGCCCGTCGAACAGCTCCTCACCGACGGTCTCCAGCCGCCCGCTCGCCGGATCGAAGGTCAGCAGGCTCAGCGAGCACTGCCGGTCCAGCCGCGGATCGCCCCAGGCCAGGTGGCTCAGCCGCAGATTCGAGGTGACCACGCGGCGGCCGTCGCGGCTGACGGCCAGACCGCCGGGATTGCGGCCCACGGCAGCCTCGCCGACCTTCTCCCCCGCCCCCGTCGCCGGATCGATCCGCAGCACCGACACCCGTCCCTCGGCCGCGTCGTCACCGGCGTCGCCGCCCCAACGGAGGTCCGTGGTGAGGAAATGCCGCCCGTCGGGGGTGAACCGGCCCTCGAACGGGAAGCGCCCGGTCCCGATCGGCAACCCCAGCGGCTCGATCCACAGCTCCGGCGTACGGTGCGCGGCATACAACCGCACCTCGTCCCGCCACGGGAAACACGCCGCGAGCAGCTCGCCGCCGGGATGCCACTCCACGTAGGACGGCACGATCGGCTCGCCGTCCTCGCCCCGCGGCACGAGCACGAATGCGTCGCCGAACCCGTTCGGCCCGACCGGGATCAGCCGCAGCGACGGGTGCGGGTCGGGCCCGAGGATCGAGAACACGTCGCCGCCCGCGATGGCGAGCAGGCCGCCACGCGGATGCAGCGACACCGCCTGCGGCATGTGCCCGGCCGGGTAGGCGAACAGCAGCTCCGGCCTGGCCGCGTTCATGATGGCGTAGGCCCGCACCGTGCTACCGGCATCCAGGTCGGTGAGCAGGTGCGCGTCCGGGCCGCGCTGCCCGAGCGTCTCGATGACGTACGCATGCGCGCCCTCGGCGTCGACGGCGAGCACGCTCGGCGGCGGGGTCACCGAGTTCGACGCGGCGATCGTGCCCATCCTCGGCGGTGTGCCGTCGAAGGCCAGCGGCAGCTCGATGACGGTGAGCGTGTCCTCCTGCCCCGGCTCGCGCGGACCGAGCCGGGCGTGCAGCGGCGCGGACGCGACCGCGTCGGCGTCACTGACCACCACGATGCGCCGCCCCTGGAACAGGCCGGACGCGGGCGGCCCCTGCAGCGGCTGGACGCCGGTGGACGTGCTCATCTGAGGCTCCTTCGGGCCAGGCAGCCTGCGCGTTCACCGACCAGGCTATGCCCGGCCGTGACGCCCCGACCGGACGATCCTCGATCTCCACCGCTCCCGGCCCCCTCGGGACACCCCAGTCCCGGAAGCCACCGATAGCCTCAAGCGATGTCTCAGCCCCCACCGGCCCTCGACCTCGTTCTCGCCCACGTCCTGGCGCATTGCGGCGGCGACCCCGATCGGGCGGCAGGCCACCTCGCACGGGCCGTCGCGCAGCAGCCGCATGCGGTCGAGCCGTACGAGGCGCTGGCCGAACTGCGCCAGTCCCACCCCGCACAGGCCGCCCGGTTCCTCGAAGCCGCCCCCTCGACAGGCGCCTACGCGGCCAGCGCCTACGCGGCCTTCCTCGACGGCGACATGGACACCGCGGTGCTCTGGCTGGGTTCGGTCACCGGCCACGAGCCGCGCAACGCCTGGGCGGCCGCGCCGTGGTTCGCCGACGAGCGCTTCCTCGCGGCGGTGAGCGCCGACGCGCTGGGCGAGGCGGCGCTGCGCACCACGGACGGCGGGCACGACCTGGCCGCCGACGGCATGCGGGAGCGGTTCGCGCCCTGGTTCCACGCGATCGCGGTGGTGTCGGCGCGTGATCCGCGGCCCGAGGCGCTGGCCCGCATGGCGATCATGCTGCGGGCGTGCGGCCTGACGGACGAGTCGTTCGCGCTCTGCGATCAGGCGGACGCGGTCGAGCGGGTCATGTTCACCGAGGTCGTCCGGGCGGGCACCTGGCGCAGGCTCGGTGACCCCGAGCAGGCCAAGGCCGCGTTCGAACGGGCGCTCGGCCTGGACCCGGCGAACTGGTCGCTGTTTCTCGACATCGCCGACCTGTGCGGCGAACAGGGCGACTTCGCCACGGCGGTGGAGTGGGCCGAGCGCGGCCTGGTCCACGAGCCGGCCGAGATCACGCTGCTGGCCGCCCGCGCGGCATACCGCACCAGACTCACCGGTTCGGCCACCGACCTGGCCGAACTGGTGGCACAGGCGAAGCTGATGCCGGAGTCCCCGTACCGGCAGGTGCTGATCGATCACGCGTGCGCCGGTCCCGGACTGCCCGCCGAGCTCGTCGCCGCGGCGCGTAAGGCGCGGCCGCGGTCGGCTTAGGGTGTACGTCGTGCGGTTGGTGGTCATGGCGGACACGCATGTGCCGAAGCGGGCACGGGACCTGCCCGAGCCGCTGTGGGACGCGGTGGACGGCGCCGATGTCGTGGTGCACGCGGGCGACTGGGTCGACGTGCCGCTGCTCGACGCGCTGGAACAGCGGGCCAAGCGCCTGATCGCGGTGTACGGCAACAACGACGGCCCCGCCCTGCGTGCCCGGCTGCCGGAGACGGCCCGCGCCGAACTGGACGGCCTGCGCGTCGCGGTCGTGCACGAGACCGGCCCGGTGACCGGTCGCGAGCGGCGCTGCGCCGCCCTGTTCCCCGACTGCGACGTGCTGTTCTTCGGCCACTCGCACATCCCGTGGGACAGCACCGCGCCCACCGGCCTGCGGCTGCTCAACCCGGGCTCGCCGACCGACCGCCGCCGCCAGCCGTACGCGACATTCCTCACCGCCGAGATCGCCGCCGGCCGGCTCGTCGACGCAGAACTGCATCGACTCGGCGGCGCAGGCGGCCAACCCGGGCGGCGCTGAGCCACCCGCACGGCGTACCCAGGCGATTCTGTGCGTCCGGTGGTGCCGACCTGGTCGGCACGACATTCCCTGCCGAGCGACTTTGCTCTGCACCCATTTGCTTGCTCTGCACCCGAATACGCAACAGCGCGCGCACCTGTTGCGCCGATGGGTGCAGAGCAAGGCCATGGGTGCAGAGCAAGGTTTTGGGTGCAGAGCAAGGTTTTGGGTGCAGAGCAAAGTCAATCGGTGGACATGCCTGACCTGCGCCGCCGGGCGACGATCAAGTCCCGGTCAGCCGGCCGTGTTGGACCAGGACCGAGTGCTCAGGACCAGCCGGTAGCCGTCGGGATCCGCCACGGTGACGCCCCAGCGGTTCCAGTAGGGGCCCTGCGACACCCGGGTGCCCCCAGCCTCGGTCAGGCGACTCATCAGCGAGTCGTCGACGGGTCCGGCGAGATAAAGCACGAGCAGGTCCTCGGCGGTGGGCGAGGGCGGGGCCGCGAGGTCATGGCCGGCGACGAGTTCCAGGTGCCAGGCCGCGTCGGGCCAGCCGAGCATCAGTATGTCGTGCTCGCCGGGTCCGTCGCCGGTCGCCCGGTAGAGGACGCGCAGGCCGAGGCCGTCGACATAGAAACGTTCTGCGGCGGCGAGGTCGCGGCAGGGGCGAGCCAGGCGCAGGTGGGCCCGGGGGTCGATGATCATCGCGGCTCCAGCGGGGTCGGTTTGCGCCGACCCTGCCTGCTCAAGTGCGCTTGAGGTCAAGAACGGCGGCTCAGTGCGGGATGGGGCGGCGGGCGCGCTTGCGGTCCAGGCCGTCGCGGTACTCCTCGATGGCCAGCGCCACCTCGGCGCGGGTGCGGGTGTGCTCCAGTCTCGGCAGGTAGTGCACGTGCCGGGCGAGGCCGTCGAGGTCGACGGTGAAGTACATCGCCATCAGCGGGTTGACGAACAGCTCGGTGCCCTCGGTGCGGGACAGGGTGTGCACGTCGCCGAAGTCGCCGCGTACCGCTGAGGCGACCTGGGTGTTGACGATGCTGGCCGACAGCGGCGTGGCGGCCGCGGCGTGCGCGACGGCGTCGCAGTAGGCGGCGGCCTCGGCGCTGCCCGGCGGGATGGAGAACGCGCCGAGGAACGCCCCCTCACGCTGCAGGGCGGCGAGGTTCTCCAGCACGTGGGCGTGGCAGATGCCGTGGTGGGAGTCGATGCCGAAGCCGAGGCTGACCACGAGCTTGGTCGGCACGGGCAGCCCGGCGACGGCGGCGAGGCTGGTCATGTCCTCCTCGGGGGTGCCGAGGCCGGCCTCGTCGCCGCGCATGAGGATGTCGGTGCCGCCGTCGGCGAGCACGACCGCGTCGATGCCGAGCAGGTCGATGAGCTTTCGGTAGGCCGAGCGCAGCGGGCGGACGCCGGTGCGTTCGAAGGCGTACACGACGGGGTCGTGGCCCTGGATGGCGAGCCAGCGGGCGAGGGTGCGTTCGGGGAAGTAGCGGTCGTTGCCGGCGCTGTCGGGGCGCACGGCGGCCAGGCCGGTGCGCACCCAGGAGGACAGGCTGAGCGCGCCCAGCTCGCTGACGGCGTAGCTGGCCAGGGTGACCTTGGTGCCGGCGTTGCGCAGGGCGAGCGCGAGGGGCAGTCCGGCGTACACGTCGAAGCCGCCGCCCGCGCCCGCGATGAGCACGTGTCTGGCGTCGCGCAGGCGCTGGGACAGCGGGGGTTCGAAGACGGCGGGCATGGCCGAGACGGTAGTGCCCTGGCGCGAGTCGGGGCACCCGCTTATTCGCATACCCGGGAAGCGGCAACATCCGTCATCTAACATGAAAACGGATCAAAGGGATTAAGGCGGATCAGGTGGACGCGCTGCGGACAGTCGGGTCGAAGGCGTGGGCGATCGTCGGCATCGCCCTGGCCACCGCTGTCTTCGTGTTCCTGATCATCCTGCTGAAACCGCTGGTCATCGCCCTGATCGGGGCACTGATCGTGTCGCTGGCGCTGTCCCCGGCCATCGAGGCGCTGGCGCGGCGCGGTCTGCGCCGCGGGCTCTGCGCCGCGCTCGGGATCCTGTTCCTGATCGCGCTCGGCGTCGGCGTGTTCTTCCTGGTCGTGACGGGCCTGGCCAGCCAGTGGGCCGAGCTGAGCGCGGCACTGGGCAAGGCGGTGCAGGATCTGCACGGGGTGCTCACCTCGCTGGGGGTGGCGGGCTCCAACGCGGAGTCGGCACGCGACTCGCTGTCCGATCACGGGTCGACGCTGCTGTCCGGGCTCCTGCCCGCGCTGGGCAACGTGGCCGGGACCACCGCCAGCGTCTTCATCGGCACGTTCGTGTTCCTGTTCACCACGTTCTTCATGCTCAAGGACGGGCCGGCGATGGCGCGAGCGGCCGAGCCGTGGATACCGCTGGGGCGGCCGTGGATGGACCAGGTCGGCCGGATCATCCGCGGGTACGTGGTCGGGTTGACGCTGCTCGGGGCGTTCAACGCGGCGGTGGTCGGGCTGGGCGCGCTGCTGCTGGGCGTGCCCCTGATCGCCACGCTTGTGATCATCACGCTGCTCGGCAACTACGTGCCGTACCTGGGCGCGTGGGTGGCCGGGGCGTACGCGGTGCTGATCGCGCTCGCGTCCGGCGGGGTGCAGACGGCGCTGCTCATGACGCTGGTGGTGTTCCTGGCCAACGGCACGCTGCAGACCATGCTCCAGCCGTTCGCGTACGGTGCCGCGCTGCGCATGCGCCCGCTGACGATCCTGCTGGCCACCGTCGTCGGCGGGCTGCTCGCCGGCATCCTCGGCGTCATGCTCGCCGCGCCCGCCGCCGCCATCATCCAGCACACGAGCGAGTTGCTGCGCTCCCGCCGAGAGGGCGGCGGGGCCGGCGCGGTCGAGGACGGCGGCCCCGACGGCGACGACGGGCCCGGCGATCTCGCGCGGCTGGTGGCCGACACGCCCGACTGAGGCGTTGCCGTGCCCCGCGTGAGATCGCCGGGACGGGTCAGTACGTCAGGCCGAAGCCGTACGGGAACAGCGGGGTCTTCTCGTCGCCGGTGTTGACGGGTTCCTGGGCGGCGGTCGCGGGCCAGGACATCGGCAGCTTGCCGGTCGGGGCGTACGCGCCGAAGAGCACGTCGGCGACGCCCGCGCCCTCGGTGCCCGGCAGCCACGCGGCGACCAGCCCCTGCACCTGCGGCAGCTGGGCGCTGACGTCCACGGGCCGCCCGGAGACCAGCACCACGACGACGGGCACGCCCGCCTTCCGTAGGGTGGCCAGCGTGTCGAGGTCGACCTTGTCGAGCTTGACCCCGTCGGGCCGGTCGCCCTCGTACTCGGCGTACGGCGTCTCGCCGATCACCGCGATGGCCACGTCGTAGCTCTTGTCGACCCCGGTGCCGTCGGCGCTGTAGGTGACCGTGCCGCCCGGCTCGACGGCCTCCTTGACGCCCTGCAGGATCGTGGTGCCGTCGGTGATCGGGCCGGAGCTGCCCTGCCAGGTCAGCGTCCAGCCGCCGGACTGGTTGCCGATGTCGTCGGCGCTGCGCCCGGCGACGAACACCTTGCCGGTCTTCGGCTTCAGCGGCAGCACCCCGGAGTTCTTCAGCAGCACCTGCGACTGGCGTACGGCCTGGCGGGCGAGCTCCCGGTGCGCCGCCGAGCCGACCTTGTCGAACTGCGCGCGGTCGGCCATCGGGTGCTCGAACATGCCCAGCTCGAACTTCTTGGCCAGGATGCGCCGGTTGGCGTCGTCGATGCGCTCCATCGGCACGTTGCCCGCGTTGACCTCGTCGCGCAGCACCGCGATGAACTCGCGCCAGCGCTCGGGCACCATGACCATGTCGATGCCCGCGTTGATCGCCGTGCTGACCTCGGCGGGCGTGAACGCGTCGCGTACGCCGTCGAGCTGGTCGATGGCGTTCCAGTCGGACACCACGAAGCCGGTGAAGCCCAGCTCGCCCTTGAGCACCTCGGTGATCAGATAGCGGTGGCCGTGCAGCTTCTCGCCGTTGAACGAGCTGAACGAGACCATCACCGAGCCGACCCCCGCCTTGACCGCGGCCTGGAACGGCGGCAGGTGGATCTTGCGCAGCTCCTCCTCGGGGATCCGGGCGTCGCCCTGGTCCTTGCCGTCCACGGTCCCGCCGTCGCCGACGTAGTGCTTGGCGGTGGCCAGCACCGAGTTCGGGCCGCCCAGCTTCTCGCCCTGCAGTCCGGTCACGATCGTGGTCATCGAGGAGGCGATCTCGGGGTCCTCGCCGAACGACTCGTACGTGCGGCCCCAGCGGGCGTCCCGGGCGACGCACAGGCACGGGGCGAAGTCCCAGTCCAGGCCGGTCGCGGTGACCTCGGTCGCGACGGCCTCGCCGATCCTGCGGACCAGCTGCGGGTCGCGGGTCGCGCCCAGACCGATGTTGTGCGGGAAGATCGTCGCCCCGTGCACGTTGTTGTGGCCGTGCACGGCGTCCACGCCGTAGATCATCGGGATGCGCAGGCGGGTGGCCAGGGCCTCGGTCTGGAAGCCGTCGTACATGTCGGCCCAGCCCTGCGGCGTGTTGTCGCTCGGCACCGAGCCGCCGCCCGACAGCAGCGAGCCCAGGGCGTACGCCGTGACGTCGCCGCCGGTCACCTCACGGCGCTCGGCCTGCGTCATCTGGCCGATCTTCTCGTCGAGGGTCATCCGGCCCAGCAGGTCGTCGACCCGCTCGGCGACCGGGCGGGACGCGTCCAGATAGGGCGCGTCGGGATCGTACGCCCCGGTGTCGGTGTCCCTGGTCAGCCAGTAGGCGGTGCCCGCGGCGGCCAGCAGGATCACCAGACCTGCGGCGATCAGGCGGCCGCGGCGGCGGGACGGCTTCGGCGCGGCAGCCGGGGTGGCGGTTTCGATCGTGGTCATGTCGCCTTCCAGAGGGGTCGCGGCGTGGCGTGGAGGTGCCGCCACGAGTGCCCCTCTTCGCGACGACGGCCTCCGACAGCCAACACTTCCCGCGTTTCGGTGTCAACGGATTGCTGGAACATAATGCAGTGCGGATGAAACAACGGCTGTAACACAGCTTCGCGTCCGTCCCCGGTGACGGCACCGCCGAACCTGCCCGCACAGGAGATACCTCCTGAGCCACCGCCGGGGAGGCTCCCCAGGCCGACGAAAACACATCGACACACTTGTGCGGTGGTCCTAGCGTTCGCAGCATGACCCATCAGCATCCACCGGCCTTCCTCGCCGGCCCGGGAGGCGTCGCAGAGCCGCACGCCCCCGCCGGCAGCGAAGGCCGCCCCCGCGCCCTCAGCGCACCGAACGCGGAACACCTGGCGCCGCGGGGGCACCAGGTCAACCACCAGGCCGAGCAGTGGTGCCCCGACGCCGCCGCGGCTGCCTACGAGGCCACCCCGGCCGCGCTCCTTTGCCACACCCAGCGGCTCTGATCCGGCGCGACCCGAACACCGGGAACACGGGGCATTCCCGGTGAGACCGCACCACAGCACCTGAGCTCGATGCCGCGCGAGCGACCGGACGGGCCGTGAACGGCCCGGCCCGCTGCTCGCGCGGCATCGACGCGTGCCGACCGTCAGAAAGCGCCGGCCTTCACCGAGATCGCCATGCGGCGGCCGGCGTACTCGGACACCGTCCAGAGCTCGTCGGTGTTGCTGCGGTAGGTGAAGTCCTCGGTGCCCACCGGCAGCGTGTCGTAGTGCATCACGACGCTGCCGCCGGGCGTCCAGGTCCCCAGGTCGCCGTCGTTGCTGTCGCCGTCGCTGGTGGACAGGAAATACTTGCCGTTGAGGCTCAGCGCGCCCTGCATCGAGGTCACGTCCACGCGGTAGGCCCAGCTCGCCGTGGCGTCCGTGGTCGAGCCGCTGTCGTGGACCAGCTCGCGGTCGGTGTAGTCGACGCCCCACCGGACCAGGCGGGTCCCGGTGCCCGGGTTGCCGTACTCCCCGACCAGGAAGCTGTCCGGGGCCGTGGTGCGGTCCAGGGAGAGGAACGAGAAGCGCAGGTCACCCGAGCCGACCTGGTCGTACGCCAGCGACTGCGGCAGCACGTACTTGTAGCCGAAGGCCTGGTAGCTGCCGTCGGACTGGCGGCCGCACACGGCCGAGTTCGTGCTGGACACCTGCCACAGATGGTTCAGGTCGAAGACGCGCAGGCCCTTGCTGGTGTCGACGACGTAGAGGTGGTGGCCGTACCAGGCGATGCCGCCCGCGTGGATGACGACGGGGCGGTAGCTGTGCACGCCGCCGGAGGTGTACGGCTCGACGAGCAGCACGTGCCGGTACACCGGGGCGAGCGGGTCGGTGCGGTTGACGAAGCTGACCCGGACGCCCTTCTGGCCGTCGACGCCGGTGGAGTACCAGGAGACGAGCACGGCCTTGCGGTCCTCGTAGACCCCGGCGTCGAGCGCGTCGGAGCTGGTGGTGATGCCCTGCGGGATCCACTCGGCGGTGTTGTCGTCGCCGCTTTCGAAGTGGAAGCCGGCGGCGAAGTTGGTGACCAGGCCCGCGCCCTCGCTCGCGGTGATCCGCGTGGCGGTGCGGTTGCCGTCGTCGAGGACGTGCTGGACGCTGACGTTGGCCAGGGCGGCGTCCAGCCCGGCGATCGCGGTGGCGTACGAGCCGGCGCGGCGGCGCAGCTTGAACGCGGTCCGGTCGATCGCGGCGGGCGCGGCGGCGGCCGGGCTCGCGCCGATCAGGGCACCGGTCGCGCCGAGGGCGGGGATGGCGATCAGTCCGGTCAGGAGGGATCTGCGGTGAATCGACATCCGGTCACCTTAATCGAAGTGAAGGGAACCTTCACCACGTAGATCGCGGCGAAGGTTCCCTTCGTCGACTCAGTGGCAGGAGGCGGTGCCGGAGTCGTTGTAGGTCTTGCCGGACTGGGGGACGAACTGCCAGTCGTAGCTGTTGGCGTGCAGGGTGAACTTGAGCACGCCCCAGGTGTCGCTGTTGCGGGCCTGGCTGTTCGGCTGGATCGTGCCGAAGCCGTAGAAGCCCGCGCCGCCCATGCCGGCGACGAAGGAGCGAATGCCGCGGGAGCTGTCGGCCGCGCCGCTGGGGTTCATCGGGGCGAAGCGCTCGTACTGGTGGTTGTGGCCCCAGACGACGACGTCGGCGTCGTAGTCGTACAGCGCCTGGTAGAGCGGGCGGGTCGAGGTGGACGGGGCGTGGTTGGCGCCCGAGGTGAACAGCGGGTGGTGCCAGTACGCGATCGTGCACGGCTTGGTGCTGGCGGCCAGGTCGCTGCGCAGCCAGGTCTCCTGGGCCGAGCCCGCCGACATGCTGATGTTGGAGTTCAGCGAGACGACGTGCCAGTTGCCCAGGTCGTAGGAGTAGTAGCCGCGGCCCGACGGGCCGGCGACCGTGCCGAAGTAGTTGTAGTAACCGGTCGCGCCCGAGGTGTTGTAGTCGTGGTTGCCGGGCGCGGGGCGGGTGCGCGCCTTGTGGCGGCCCCAGGTCGGGTTGTAGTAGGAGTTGAACTCCGACGCGGTGCCGTTGGTGTAGACGTTGTCGCCGGTCGTGAAGACCGTGCCGGAGATGCCGTCGAGCAGCGCGGCGGTGGCGGTGTCGCCCGAGCCGGAGTCGGCGATGTCACCCGCGCCGACCAGCACCGGGTCACCCGACGGCGGCGGCGTGGACGGGCTCGGCGACGGCGTGGTGCCGGTGGTGACGACGAGTTGCGGCGAGTCCGCGCCGGTCTCGCGGGTGTCGTAGTACGCGCCGTCGCTGCTGGTCGAGCTGGCGCCGATGCTGAACGTGCCGTTGCCGGTGACGAGCGAGGTCACGTCGACCTCGTACCAGCCGTTGGCGACGACCGAGCCGAGGCTGCCCAGCGACACCCCGTCGAGGGCGGGCTTGTTGTTCCACGTCGTGCCGGTCTCCGACCACGACGTGTTCGACATGGCGCGGAACGCGCCGCCGTTGGCGCTGCCGTCGTTGCCGCTGATGTGCCGCAGCCGCAGCTTCGCGCCGGTCACCGTGCCACTGACGCCGCTGACCGTGAAGCGCAGGAACATCTGGCGCTGCGGCGAGCTGTCGACGGTGATCTGCGTCGAGGTGCCGTAGTTGGTCGACGCCGTGTCGGCCTGCACGTACGTGTCGGCGACCGGGGTGAACGTGGACGTCGCGGCGGCGGCGGTCTGCGCCGACACCGTCAGCACCGTCGCGACCGTGGCGGCGGTCAGCACGAACGCCGTGCCCGCCGTCACGGCCACGCGGCCTCTGCGGATTCCCATGACAAGAGCCCTTCTGGGGGTGTACGGCCGCGCGATCGGCGCGGCCGTGCGAGGAATGTAGGGAGGCCCGGGAACGGCCGGCACACGTTCGGGTGAACGGCGTGGGTGAGTCGGATGAGCGTCCACAGCCGACCGGTCGCTGTGACACCGTCTGTTCATCGGAAGCACGCCACGTGGTGGTGTGCGCGAGGGCCCTGCGTACCGCGGGCGGCTCAGGATGTGCCCGACGCGGGGTGGCCGCGGCGTGCCGTTATGACGGCGCCCGCCGGACGGTCCGGGTCGGATCGACCGTCGTCGCGGACGCCGTGCCGCGGGAGGAGCGTTACCGCGTGTACCTGTCCACCGTCACCAGTCCGGCCGCCACACCCCCGGCGCAGGGAGCCGGCAAACGCCGCTTCGCCAAGGTCGGCGCGAACGTGTTCGCGCTGGGCACGGTCAGCCTGATCACCGACGTGTCGTCCGAGATGGTCACCGCGGTGCTGCCGCTGTACCTGGTGCTCGGGCTGCAGCTCAGCCCGCTCGCGTACGGCATGATCGACGGGATCTACACCGGAGCGACCGCGCTGCTGCGCCTGGTCGGCGGGTACGTCGCCGACCGGACCCGCCGCCGCAAGGCCGTCGCCGGGCTGGGCTACGGCCTGTCCGCCGTGGCCAAGCTCGCGCTGCTGGCCGCGGGACGGTCGGTCCCCGCGATCGGGCTGGTCATCGCCGCCGACCGCACCGGCAAGGGCCTGCGCGCCGCACCCCGCGACGCGATGATCACGCTGTCCACGCCGCCGGAGGCGCTGGGCCGGGCGTTCGGCGTGCACCGCGCCATGGACAGTGTCGGGGCGTTCCTCGGCCCGCTGGTCGCGCTCGGGGTGCTGGCGCTGGCCGCGAACTCGTTCGACGCCGTGTTCGTGGTCAGCTTCTGCGTCGCCGCGCTGGGCGTGATGGTGCTGGTGCTGTTCGTCCGCGACCGCCGGGAGGCCGTGCCCGCCACGGCGAAGGTGTCGCTGCGCGAGGCCGCGTCGCTGCTGCGCGACGCCCCGGTGCGGCGGCTGGTGCTGGCCGCCTGCCTGCTGGGCCTGGCCACCATCGGCGACGGCTTCGTCTACCTGCTGCTGCAGCGCCGCGAGGAGCTGAGCACGGTGTGGTTCCCGCTGCTGGCCGCCGGGACCAGCCTCGGCTACCTGCTGCTGGCCGCCCCGCTGGGCGTGCTCGCCGACCGGGTCGGCCGGCTGCCGGTGATGCTCGGCGGCTACGTCGCGCTGACGGCGGCGTACCTGCTGCTGTTCGGGCCGCTGGGCGGCATGCCGCTGCTGGTGGTGACGCTGGGCCTGTACGGACTGTTCTACGCCGCGACCGACGGCGTCCTGATGGCGCTGGCCGGGCCGGTGCTGCCCGACCGGCTGCGCACCACCGGTATCGCGCTGATCCAGACCGGCCAGGCCCTGGCGTACCTGCTCTCCTCGGTCCTGTTCGGACTCGCCTGGCAGACCTGGGGACCGGCCGCCGCGTCCCGGGTCGCCGCGCTCGCGGTGGTGCTCGCCGTCGCCGCGACCCTGCTGCTGCTCCGCCCCCGCGCCGGCGTCGCGACCGGGGCGCCGCCGGGCGATACGGCGGGCGCCGACCACCCGAGCCACGAGGAGCGGACCGTCTGATGGCCGAGCTCACCACCCGCGCCCGGGTCACCGTCGCCGCGGCCGTCACCGTGCTGCTGGCCGCCGTCGCCGTCGGCTACATCCGGTTCGCCAAGGACGAGGCCGCCGCGGTCGAGGCCGCCCCGCCCGGCTCGGTCACCCTCGACCCCGGGCCGCGGCTGCTGGTCGTCAGCGACCGGCACGCCGCCACCGTGTCCCGCGACGACCCGTCCGGCACGCGCCAGGTGTCCGGGGTGGAGTGCGTGCGCGTCTACGCAGCCGCGGGCACCGGCGTGTGCATCCAGCCCGACACGGCCTGGTCGTACCAGCTGGTGGTGCTGGACCGCGAGCTGCGGCCGACCCGCTCGTTCGCGGTGCCGGGGCTGCCCAACCGGGCGCGGGTGTCGACCAGCGGGCGGATGGTCGCCTGGACCACCTTCGTCGGCGGCGACTCCTACAGCAGCGGCGGCTTCTCCACCCGCACCGGCATCCTGGACACCCGGGACGGCACGCTGGTCACGACGCTGGAGGAGTTCGCGGTGACCCGCGAGGGCAAGGCGTACCGCAACGCCGACGTCAACTTCTGGGGCGTCACGTTCACCGCCGACGACAACGCCTTCTACGCGACCATGTCCACCGGCGGCAAGCGCTACCTGGTCAGCGGCGACTTCGCGGCCCGGACGGTACGCACGGTCGCCGAGAACGTGGAGTGCCCGTCGCTGTCGCCGGACGGCAAGCGGATCGCGTTCAAGCAGGCGGTCGGCGGCGACCCGCAGCGCGGCTGGCGGCTGTCCGTGCTGGACCTGGCCACCCTGGCGGTGACCAACCTGGCCGAGCCGAACAGCGTCGACGACCAGGCCGCCTGGCTCGACGACGGCACGGTGGCGTACACCCTGCGCGGCCCCGACGGCACCCCGTCGATCTGGTCCGTGCCCGCAGACGGCACCGGCAAGCCGACCCTCCTGCTCGACCAGGCCGAGTCCCCTGCCGCCCTGGGCTGAGCTGGGTCAGCGCCACCAGGGGCGGCGGCGCTGGTCGGCCAGGGCGTGGGCCGGGGCGACCAGGTCGGCCAGGTGCAGTTCCAGGTGACGCAGGTGCTCGCCGACCCAGCGGCGGCGCAGCCGGTGCGCGGGCGTGCCGTCGCCGCCCACCCCGGCCACCTCGTCGTCGGGCGGGCTCGGCGGGACCAGCGGCGGCGGCATCGGCCCCGACGGCTCGCCGACCTGCTCGGCGAGGTTCGCGTAGAACGCGGCGAGCGCGTCGGCGTGCCGGAGCAGCGCGTCGCAGCGCGGGTCCGGGGAGGCGTCACGCGGCGTCAGGTCGTCGAGGGCGTTCGCGGTCTGGCGCAGCCGCACCCCGGAGATGACCAGCCGCCACAGGCCCTGCCGGTCCATCCGCTTCGACCCGGGTTCGGCGAGGTAGCCGCGCAGGGCGTCCTCCAGCCGGAACGCGGTCGCGGCGGCGCGGACCTCCAGTTCGGGAGGGTGCGAGCGCCGTCCCAGCGCCCACGCCACCGCCTCGGTCAGGTGCGCCCCGCCCTCGCGGAACATCTCGCCGACGCCGTCACGGACCAGGTCACCGGCCCCGCGCGGCCAGACCAGCAGGCCGGCGACGAGGCTGACCAGGCAGCCGATCGCGACGTCCTGCAGGCGCACCAGGCCCAGTGTCCAGCCGGTCGGCGCGAGGATGTTGTAGAGCACCAGGATCACCACGGTGAACGCCGCCTGGCTCGCGATGTCGGGCAGCTTGCCGGGCCCGTACGCGACCACGAACACCGCTACCGCGAGCGCGCCCCAGCTCGCCCACGGGGACGGCCCGAGCAGCGGCAGCAGCGCCGCACCGACCGCGACCCCCGCGGCCGTGCCGACGATCGCCTTGACCGCCTGCGTGCCCGTCGACGCCGCGCTGGTACGCAGCACCGACAGCGCCCCCAACAGCACCCAGAACCCGCTGCGCACCCCGCTGAGCTGCACGATCACCACGGCCGCGGACAGCGCCAGCGCCCCGCGCAGCGCGTTGACCAGCCACACCGAGCGCAGGCTGGCGTTGCGCAGCACGATCCCGGCGACCCCGGCCAGGGTGACCAGGCGGCGCAGCGGCGGCCGGTCCGGCCGGGCCATGCCGTACCAGCGGCGCACGCTGTCGCCGACGGTCAGCGGGTCGGCTCCCCGGGTCGCGATGAGCACGTCGGTGGCGAACGCGCGTACGCAGTTGGCGGTGGTCTGGCCGTAGAACGCGACGACCAGCTCCATCGGGTCCGCGTCCGGCCGGCCCTCGCCGGTCAGCCGGGCCACGCTGTCCACCCTCGCCTGCTCCAGGGCCTTCAGGTCCGGATCGACCTGCTCGCCGCGCAGCACCGCGGCCGCCTCGCGCAGCACCTTCGCCGACGCCTCCAGCGGGGCCCGCTGCGTCAGCGGGGCGTCGCGCAGGTCACCGCACCGGTCGATGCCGTCGCCGACCAGACCCTTGCACCATTCCAGCTGGTTGACCGCCCCGGCCATGGCCTGGTCGGCGATGACCAGCCCGCTCGGCCGGTACGGCGCCGACACGAACAGCGCCATCATCCGGTGTGTGGCGTCCACGACGGCGGCCCGCAACTCGGGCAGCGCGGCCCGGCGCGCCCCCGCCTCCAGCAGGTCGGCCAGCCCGACGGCCAGCGTCGCGGTGGCCCGGCGCAGCTCCGCGCCCGCCGAACGGGGCGCCATCAGCACCACGGCCAGGCCGCCGACCCCGGTCGCGAGCACCCACCCGGCGACCCGGTCGCCGATGACGCCCACCGGGGCGGCCGCCGACGCCGCCAGCATGTACGGCAGCATCGCCGCGGCCGCGCCGGAGGCGTCGTTGGGGCCGATCACGGCGGCGTAGTACGACGTGAACGCGACCACGGCGGTGGCGATCGCGGCGGCGACCACCGAGTGGCTGACCAGGGTGCCGATCACGATCAGGACCGCGCCCACGGAGGTGAGCATGGTGTGGGCCACGGCCCGGTCCCGGCGGGTGCCGCCGAACGACGCCAGCACCAGGCTCGCGAACCCGCCGAACGCCGTGAACGTCGCCACCTGCGGCGACTTGATCACCAGCAGCGCGAACGCGAACAGCGCCGGGACCAGCACCGCCGCCCGGACCGCCCGGATCGCGGCGGCGGGCGACCACAGCGTCCGCCACCAGCTCACGCCCTCAGCGTCTCCCGGATCGGGCCGTGGTGAGGTCAGTTCCGCACGAGTGGGGCGACCTCCTGCGCGGCGAACGCCATGAAACCCTCCGGGTCCGGGTCGTCGGGCGTGGGCTGCAACACCACCGTGTCCACTCCGGCGGCGGCCCAGGTGCGCACGGCCTCGGCGACCGCCTCCGCGCCGCCGGCGACGCCGTGGCCGTCCATGGTGTCGTAGCCCCAGTGGACCCGTTCGGCCTCCATCCGGGCCGCCGCGTCTCGGCCGGTCGCCACGTGCAAGTAGAGCACGACCGGGTGGTACTCGGTGCGCTCGCCCCGGGCCCGGCCCTCGTCGATCAGCCGGCGCGCCCGGCGTACCTGCTCGACGGTGGTGCCGCCGGTGAGGATGGTGCCGTCGGCGACCTCCCCGGACAGCCGCAGCGTGCGGTCGCCGGTCGCCCCGGCCAGCAGCTCGGGCCGCCGCGGCGGCGGCCAGTCCAGCGCGACGCCGTCGAGCCGGACGTAGCGGCCCTGGCTGGTCACCCGCTCCCCGGACAGCAGCGCCCGCAGCGCCGTGAGGTGCTCGCGCAGCAGCGCCATCGGCGACTCGGCCCGCGCGCCGACCTGGCCCATCCAGTCCTGCACGCCGTGGCCCACGCCGACCCGGGCCCGGCCGGGGAACAGCCGGTGCAGGGTGGCCAGCTCCATCGCGGTGATCGCGACGTTGCGCAGCGGCACCGGCAGCAGGCCGACGCCGACGGTGAGGCGCTCGGTCCAGGCCAGGGCGGCCACGGCCGCGGTGATGCCGCTCTCCAGGAAGCAGTCCTCCCACAGCCACAGCTCGTCCAGCCCGGCCTGGTCGGCGGCCTGCGCCACCGACCGCAGCCGCTCCGGCGGCAACTGCGGCACGAACACCGCGCCCACTCTGGTCTCAGGTCGTACGCTCGATTCGGTCACGCCGATCATGATGGCGCAGCGCCGCCAAGAGCGGAACCGACACCCGCCGCGGGACCGCGATCGTCGGATGGTTCCTCTACTCTGCCGTCCCATGGCCGTCTTGCTCGCCCACCCGCCGTCCGAAGCCGACCCGAGCCGGGGCGGCCGGGCATGACCGAGGACGAGCTGCTCGACCGCATCCGCGCCCGCGTGGCCGTCTCCCCCGCCTGGGACGGCCCGGCCCGGGTCGCCACCCAGGCGGAGATCGCCGAGGCCGAGCACGTCATCGGCTTCCCCGTGCCGCCGCTGCTGCGCCGGATCTACCTGGAGGTCGCCAACGGCGGCTTCGGGCCCTGGGACAGCGTCATCGGGGTCGGCGAAAGCGCCTGGACCAGCGACGCCCTGGACATCGTCGAGCTGTACCAGGGCTTCAGCACCCGGCCGGAGGGTCATCCGCCGGGGATGGTCCCGGTGTACGACGTGGGCTGCGCGATGTGGTGGCTGGTCGACTTCAGCGACCCGGCCGGCCCGATGTGGGGGTGGGACACGTCCAGCTGCTGCTTCGTGCATGCGCTGTCACCGCAGGGGCTGACCCTGTTCGCGTGGCTCGCCGAGGCCCACGACGGCCGGGACGCCCGCCGCATCGAGCCGCAGTGGGTGTGCCGGCCCGTCCCGGTCTGGCCGCCCGAGCGCCCGCCCCGCCGCACACCCCCGCCGGATCCCGCCTCCGCCGGTCCCCCGGTGATCGCCGACCCGATGGTCAAGCGGTCCGTGCTCCGCGTTCCTCCCGCAGGCACGCCACGACGTCCCGCCCCCGGCCGCGATCCCCGGCCGCGCTGGACACTGCGCTCACCGAATGCCGCATCCCGGCGTGACGGCCATTGATCACGCCGGCCGCGGCATCCCGGCGGTCGAGGCGCTGATCACGCCGGGTGCGGCGTTCCGGAGCGATCAAGCAGGCCGGGCCGTTAGCGTGGACAGAGGGCCGCGAACCGGCCACCTGCCGTGCGCGGCAGGTCCGCCGTCTGAGAGCTTCACGCGGCCCGCCGCCACACCGACGGGGGGCACCGAGATGGCCGCATCGACGCTGGAGCAGCTGCGAGCACGCGTCTCCGGGCAGGTGATCACGCCCGGCGACGCCGACTACGACCAGGCGCGCACCGTGCACAACGCCATGTACGACCGGCGGCCGCGCGCGGTGGTGCGCTGCACGAGCACCGCCGACGTGCAGGCGGTGGTCGACTTCGCCCGCGAGAACGGCCTGGACCTGGCGGTACGCGGCGGCGGGCACAGCGTGCCCGGCTTCGGCACGGTCGACGACGGGATCGTGGCGGACCTGTCCGGCATGCGCGCCGTCACCGTGGACCCGCACGCCCGCACCGCCCACGCGGGCGGCGGCGCGACCTGGGGCGACTACAACGCCGCGACCGGCGAGCACGGGCTGGCCTCGACCGGCGGCATCATCTCCACCACCGGCGTCGGCGGGCTCACCCTCGGCGGCGGCATCGGCTACCTCGCCCGCGGCCTGGGCCTGTCCTGCGACAACCTGCTCTCGGCCGAGGTCGTCACCGCCGACGGGCGGGCGGTCGTGGCCAGCGAGAAGGAGCACGAGGACCTGTTCTGGGCGCTGCGCGGGGGAGGCGGCAACTTCGGCGCGGTGACCTCGTTCGAGTTCGCGCTGAGCCCGGTCGGCGAGATCTACGGCGGCCCGATGTTCTTCGAACTGGATGCCACCCGTGACCTGCTGGCGTTCTTCCGCGAGTTCATCGCGGACGCGCCCGAGCAGTACGGCGGCTTCCCCGCGTTCCAGATCGCGCCGCCGCTGCCGTTCATCCCCGCCGACCGGCACGGCGAGCCGTTCATCGCGATGGTGAACTGCTGGACCGGGTCCACGGCCGACGGTGAGCGCATCATCGACCGGATCCGCGCGGTCGCGCCGCCGGTCGCCGAGATGGTCGGCCCGATGCCGTACGCGGCCCTGAACAGCGCCTTCGACGGCCTGGTGCCGCCGGGGCTGCAGCACTACTGGAAGGCCAGCTTCGTCAGGGAGCTGACCGACGAGGCGATCAACGCGCATGCGGAGCACGGGCCGAAGGTGCCCGTGGTGAACTCGACCGTGCACATCTACCCGATCAACGGGGCCTGCCACCGGGTCGCCCCCGACGCGACCGCGTTCGCGTACCGCGACGCGAACTTCGCCGTGGTCATCGCCGGGATGTGGCCCGACCCGGCCGACAACGACGCCAACACCGCCTGGGTCCGCGACTACTACGCGGCGACCGCGCCGATGTCGGAGGAGGGCGGATACATCAACTTCATGGCCGGCGACGACCAGGACCGGATCCGGGCCAACTACCGCGACAACTACGAGGCGCTCGTCGAGGTGAAACGCGCCTACGACCCGGACAACCTGTTCCACCTCAACCAGAACATCCGCCCCTGACGGTCAGTCACCGAGGTAGATCACCGCATCGAGTTCGATGTCGAACCCGTGCAGCGCCACCGGCAGGGTGGTCCGCGCGGGCAGGTTCTCGGTGCCGAAGAACTCCACGTAGATCTCGTTCATGGTGGCGAAGTCGGCGAAGTCGCGCAGGTAGACCCCTACCCGCACCGCCTGGCTCAGGTCGCCTCCGGAGGCTCGGGCCACCTCGGCCAGGTTCGCGAAGGCGGCCCTGGCCTGGTCGGCGAACGCGCCCTTGACCCAGGTGCCGTCCGGCAGCACCGGGCAGGCCCCGGCCAGGAAGGCGAAGTCGCCCGCCACGACGGCATGCGAGTACGGGCCGCCGGGCGGGGCCGCCCCGTCCGCCTTGATGATCTTCTTCGGCATGGCAGGCGCCTCCAGGTCCGGATCGACGTGCGTGCCCGACAATCATGGCAGTGCCGCCCGCGGCGGGTGCGTCAGCCCGCGACGGGACGGTCCGGCGACACCGGCGCGCCACGCTGTGCCGCCACGTCGTGCGGACCGTCCACCAGCGCCACGCCGCCTCCCCCGAGCCGCAGCTCCTGCCGCAGATCGACGGCCTGCTCCCGTTCGACGACGGTGTGCTCGGCCTCCGGCGAGGAGCAGCGCACCCGCAGTTCACCGCGGGCCGTGCTGTCGCCCGCGGTGAGTGCGGTCAGCCGTCCGGCTTCGACGACGGCCGCCAGCGCGGTGACGGTGAGCTGCAGGGTCACCGCCGCGGTCAGGGTCGTGACGACGGAGCCGCCGACGACGACGTCCACGTCGGCCTCGTACTCCCAGGGCATGGTGAAGCTGCGGATGCTCACCTCCCGGCGCAGGCCGGGCTGGTCGCGGGTCTCCCGGGCGGCGGTCAGCAGCGCCGACCTGGTCCGCCACGCGCCGACGAACATGTCGGAGACCTCGATGTCCAGCAGCTCGGCGATCTTCGTCATGACCGCGCGCGCCAGGGCGGCCGCAGGGGCCTGCGGCTGATCGGCGACCAGTCCCGCCCCGGCCAGGCGTTCCGCGGCCGCCTCCAGCTCCCCTGCCGCCTGGCCGGGCCTGCCGGGGATGAGCTCTCCGAAGACGATGTCCCGGACGGTGGTCACGGTTCCTCCCGGTACGCGTCGTCGCGGTAGCGGAAGCGGGCGGCCCGGACCACGACCTCGATGCCCGCGGCGGCCGGCGCGGGGCGGCGAACCCGGCGGAGGACGAGCGCCGCCAGCACGATCAGCAGCAGCAGCAGCCCGAGCAGGCCGCCGCCGAGTGCCAGTGCCTTGTTCAGCCGCGCGCCGCTGCCCGGCAGCAGGTCGCTGACCGGCCCGCCGGGCCGCTCGATGCTCGCCAGGCAGACCGGCTCGACGCGCACCCGCACCGGGGTGTCCTGCGCCGTGCTGCCGGACAGCCGCACGGTCCAGGCACCCTCCAGCGGGGCGTCCATCAGCGCGGCGTGGCCGGTCAGCGGCCCGCCGGACACCATGCGGTAGCCGCCGCCGGTGAGCACCGAGCCGCCGGGGCAGCGGCCGGAGCCGGACCCGATCCGCGGCACCACGCACGCGCTCGCGGCCGAGCCGACGGCGCACAGCGGCGACGCGGAGCCCAGGTCGAACTCGGCGGCTTCGGCGGCGACCGCGGCGACCGGGCCGGTGTGGCACACGACCAGGGCGGTCACCGAGGAGCGGGCGGGCAGGTTCGCGGGCACGGTCAGGTCCAGCGCCCAGCCCCGGGTGCCGGCGGGATGGCTGCCGTCGATCCGGGCCGCGCCGAGCCGGGCGTACCAGACCGCCCAGTAGCCGCCGCCGGTGCGCACCGTGCCGTCCGGGCAGACCGCCTCGGCGGACGTGTCGGCGGGCTCGGCCTGGGCGCCCGCGTACACCCCGGCGGTGCTGTCGCCGCCGGCCAGGCAGGCGGCGAAGACCCGCAGCGTGTACCTGGCCGGGCTGATGTTGACCACGCCGACCGTCCACGCCCGCGGTGCCGAGCCGTCGCCGCCCGGCGTGCCCTGCCCGTCGGACGGATGGTCGGAGACGATCCGCAGCGCCGGACCACCGGCCGCGTAACCACCGCTGAGCAGCTGCTCGTCCGCCGCACAGGGCACCGTGAACTGCTGCGGCGCGGCACCTGGATAGACCTCGACGGCCAGGTTGCGCACGGACACCCGGCCGGCCTCGGCCCGGGCCGGGGACGCCACGACGACGGAGGCTGCCATGGCGAGCACGGGCAGCGCGACTCTGAGCAGCGCGAGGGTACGCATCGCGACCAGCGTCCCATGGGGACCGCCCCGCCGCTGTCCCCCGACCGACAGGCGGCCGCCGTGCCGGGCGCGCCCGGGGCAGGGCGGGTCCGGCACGGCGGCCGCGGTGTGCGGGCCCGCGGTCCGCGTCGGCGTCGCGGACCGCGGGCCGGTTCTCGACCCGCCGGGGACGGCGGCGGTCAGCTCGCCCAGACCTCGAACTCGGAGAGCTGCCCGGCGGGCCAGCCGGTGTTGGCGGTGAAGTTCAGCCGCACGTACCGGGTGGAGGTCGCCGGGAAGGTGATGGTCACCGTGTTGCCCGAGGACGGGTTGAACGTGTGTCCGGCCGAGTTCACGATCGTGCTGAACGTCGAGCCGTTGGCGCTGCCCTGCACGGACAGCGTCTGGGTGCGGCTGGCCCAGGCAGCGGGCGGCGGCAGCTTGAGCACGATGCGGCTGACCGTGGTCGCCGCGCCGAGGTCGACCTGCAGCCACTGCGGGAACGCGTTGTTGGCGCTCTCCCAGTACGAGTCGGCGTTGCCGTCGACGGTGTTGCCCGGCCCGTAGTTCTGGGTGTAGCTGCTGGCCTGGGTGGGCTTGTTGCGGGCCAGGTTGGACGCCGGGGCGGCGCTGGTGGTGGCGGTGGCCGTGTTCGACGGGGCGGAGGTGTTGCCGGCCGCGTCCTGGGCGGTGACGGTGAAGCTGTACGTCGTCGACGGGCTCAGCCCGGTGACGGTGTACGACGTCCCGGTCGCGCCCGCCACCACGTTGCCCGCCTGGCGCACCTGGTATCCGGTGACGCCGACGTTGTCGGTGGACGCCTGCCAGGACAGCGACACGCTGTTGGCGGTCTGCCCGGTGACGGTGAGGTTGCCCGGGGCGCTCGGGGCCTGCGTGTCGTTCTGCGGCGGCTGCGCCGTGCCGTACACCTCGAACCCGGAGCACTGCGCCGCCGGCCACCCCGTGTTCCCGCTGATGGTGAGCCGCACGTAGCGGGCCGTGGCCGCGGTGAAGTTCAGCGTGACGGTGTTGCCGGCGGCCGGGTTGAACACCACGCCGGCGGAGTTGACCAGCGTGCCGAACGTCGAGCCGTTGGTGCTGCCCTGCACGGACAGCGTCTGGGTGCGGGTCTCCCAGCCCGCGGGCAGCCTGAGCACGATGCGGCTGACCGTGGCGGCCGCGCCGAGGTCGACCTGCAGCCACTGCGGGAACGCGTTGTTGACGCTCTCCCAGTACGTCGCCTGGTTGCCGTCGACCGCGTTGGCGGGCACGAAGTTGCCGTTGGTGCTGCTGGCCGAGGTGGGCTTGCTGCGCGCGAGGTCGGTCTCGACGGGCGGCTGCCCGCCGACGACCGGCTGCGTCGGCCGGATCGCGGTGAGCGCGAGCTGCCCCTTGAGCATGCGGCCGCCGTCGGCGGTGATGCGCAGGTAGTAGTCCGACGAGCAGACCGTGCCGTCCTCGTCGAGGGTGACGATGCCGGAGTTGGTCGGCACCTGCGAGGCGTTCTCGGCCGTCTTGGCGATCTGGTTACCCTCGTTGTACTCGTCGAACATCGACACGTACAGGCCCTGCGCGCCGACGCGGATCATGTTGTACAGGTGCCGCCAGTAGAAGTCGCCGTGGAAGCGGTGGCGCGAGGACAGGTCGCCCGGCATCACACACGGCTGGTAGTCGATGCCCCGGTTGTTGCACTCGGCCTGGTCGGGCACGTTGACGTTGGTGTAGAACCAGTCCAGGCCCGCGACGTCGCCGGTGCGGCCGACCATCCACGGCGAGATCATGTGGAACGCCGTGTACACGTCGAAGAAGCCGGGCCGGGAGTCGTTGATCCCCTGCCGCCAGTACGTCGGGACGCCGCCGATGACGTAGCAGCCCTGGGCCTTGAACCAGTTCAGCACCTCCAGGCACGCGGCGGGCGCGAACGGGCGGCCCGGGTCGTTGAAGCCGAAGCCCCAGATGCAGACGACCGGCTTGCCGTTCTGCCGGGCGTACGCCGGGGACGACGTGTACGCCGACATCTTCGTGGTCCAGTCGGTCTTCAGCTCCGACTGCATGTTCGTCCAGTTGGTGACGTCGTACATGATGTAGAACTTGCGCCCGTACGCCTCCGCGGCCGTGCGGACCTTCGCGGCCATCGCGTCGCGGGTCGGGCCCTCGCCGCCGAACGGGTTGAACCGCTGCAGCGCCGCGGTGTCGCAGCCGTGCTGCTGCATCCACTGGAAGTGCAGGTTCACCGTGGACTGGTCGTAGGACGAGAACAGCTTCGCGGGCTGGCCGCTGCCCAGGTTCGCGTACGCGGTCTGGTACTGGGCGGGGTAGTCGCGCATGTCCGGCCAGGACACGATCGCGTTGTTGCTCGGCGAGGGCGGCTGGCCCCAGTTGTTGCTCCAGTGCCACCAGCCGTTGATCGGGGCCCCGTCGCCGGTGCAGGCGAACCACCCCTGGTAGCCGACCGAGATCTTGCCGACGACGTCGCCGGGCGGGCTGGCCGCCGCGGCCGGGCTCGCCGCCGTGAGCCCTCCTGCGATGGCGCCGCCGGTCGCGGCGAGCGCCGACCCGGACGCCACGGAGGTGACGAACCTCCGCCGGGATACTGCCATGACGCACTCCCTTCCTCCGTCGCCGGACATCGGATGTCCGGCAGCGAACGGCGGTGAGCGGGACCGCATCCCCGGGCGGGGATTGGCAAAACCCTATGCCCGTGTCGGAGGCACGGCAAGATGTCGACGGAAACAATTCCAAAACCGACTCGCAACATCACTGTTTGCCACGGGAGCCCATGCAATCGCTTGCACACGGACGAGTCATCGGGTCAGTGCGCGCGCCACCTCGGCCGCCGGGTACGGCACGTCGGTCGCACCGTCGAACAGCCGCCAGTAGAAGTCGTTCATCACCGCGGCCACCGGCGCGTGCCTGACGATCATGTCGGCCAGTTCGGGCGCGACGCCGCCCGGACGCCTGCCACCGGCGCACTCGCGGATGTAGGCGTTGCGCTCGACAGGCCCGCCCTGGTCGGGCACGGGCACACCGACGACCCGGTGTACCAGCCAGTTCACCAGGATCATCCGGACGTACGCGGCGTCGTGGGTGGCGTGGTGGGCCAGGAACGCCGACTCCCGCGGCGACAGCGCGAACCGGGACGACACCGCCAGCCCGAAGTCGCAGAAGTAGACCTGGCGGCCATCGGTCAGCAGGTTGCGCAGGTGCGCGTCGAAGTGGTGCAGGTCGTGCGCCCCCAGGAACTCGACCCCGCCGAGCAGGCCCTGCTCCATCATCCGACAGGCGGCGACCAGCTCGTCGCCACCGGCCGCCACCGGCCCGGCCAGCCAGTCGCCGAGCTGTTGTGGAAGGTGTTCGAGGAACAGGACCAGGCTCGCCGAGGCCGCCGCCAGCGCCTCCAGCCGCTCGCGGACCGCCGGGTCGCCACCCAGGAACGTGACCGTGGCGTCGATGTCGGCGTGTTCGGCGGGAACGGCTGGGGCGCCGGGGAGCACCCGCCAGTGGTACATCAGCGGGAACCCCGTGCTGCGCCCGGCCAGCACCCAGTTGGTCGCGAGGATGTTCGCGGCCAGCTCGCGCCAGGCCCCGAAGCCGGGCGAGACGATGCCGTACTGGCAGTGCGGGGGCAGCCCGTGCAGGTTGGCGGTGGAGCGCACATGCTCGGGACGGCGCTCCAGGTCGGTCAGCGGGATGCGTTTGACGAAGACGGCCGACCCGCCCACGTCGAGCCGCGCCGTGAGGCCGCCGATGCCCGCGCCGACGACCTGGGCCGCAGCCAGCCGGTCGGCGAGTTCGGCATCGCTGAGCAGCGCGAGCGCGGCCGAGGCGGTGTAGTGGCGGGCCAGCCGCGCGCCGTACGCCAGGCCGTCGTCTCGCATGGTGGTCCTCCCGTCGTCGTGACGGGAGACTACCCGCAGTTGATCATTCGCGCTCGTCGGCGAAGGTCAGCCCGCGCTCGGCGAGCGCCTCGCGCAGGATGCGGATCGCCTTCGGGCCGACCCCGTGCAGGTCGAGCAGGTCTTTCTTGGTCAGCCGGGAGATCGCGGTCAGCGTGGTGTGACCCGCCAGGTCGAGGGCTCGGTTCGCCGGCGCGCTGATCTTCGGGATCTCGTCGCCCGCCGCTGTGCTCATGGCACCGATCGTAGATCAGGGCCCCGACACGACCTGGCCCGGAGATGATGGAGGGCGTGGAGACCATGGCCGCATGGGAGGTCGCCGCGCCAGGGCCGATCGCGGCCCGGCCGCTGCGGGCGGTGCGCCGGCCGGTGCCCGAGCCGGGCGCGGACGAGCTGCTGGTACGCGTACGCGCCTGCGCGGTGTGCCGGACCGACCTGCACGTCGCGGAGGGCGACCTGCCTCCGCATCTCAGCCCGGTGGTCCCCGGTCACCAGGTCGTCGGCGAGGTCGTCGCGCACGGCGACGCCGTCACCGGGTGGGCGGCCGGTGACCGCGCCGGGATCGCCTGGCTGCGCCACACCGACCAGACCTGCGTGTACTGCCGCCGCGGCCAGGAGAACCTGTGCCCGGCCTCCCGCTACACGGGCTGGGACGCCGACGGCGGCTACGCCGAGTACGCCACCGTGCCCGCCGACTACGCCTACCGGCTGCCGGCCGGGTACGACGACGCGCATCTCGCGCCGCTGCTGTGCGCGGGCATCATCGGCTACCGCGCACTGCGCCGGGCCGAGCTGCCGCCCGGCGGCACGCTGGGCATCTACGGCTTCGGCTCGTCGGCGCACCTGACCGCGCAGGTCGCGATCGCCCAGGGCGCGACGGTGTACGTGATGACCCGCTCACCCGCCGCCCGCGAGCTGGGCCTGAGCCTGGGCGCGGCGTGGGCGGGCGGCGCGGACGAGCCGCCGCCGGTGCCGCTGGACGCGGCGATCCTGTTCGCGCCGGTCGGCGACCTGGTGCCACCGGCGCTGTCCGCCCTGGACCGGGGCGGCACCCTGGCGATCGCGGGCATCCACCTCACCGACATCCCGGTGCTGGACTACGAGCGGCACCTGTTCGAGGAGCGGCAGCTGCGCAGCGTCGCCGCGAACACCCGCGACGACGGGCGCGAGTTCCTGGCCCTGGCCGCGGCGCACCCCCTACAGGTGGCGGTGACGCCGTACCCGCTGGGCCGGGCCGACGAGGCGCTCGCGGATCTGGCGGGCGACCGGGTCGAGGGCGCGGCGGTACTCGTACCGTGAAGTATAGATTTTGCTTGAGCATGTAAATTTCTTGCACATTTTAGATCTCGTTCCTACGCTGACGCGTGTGTCAGACGTGATCGCACAAGCCACGGGGCTCGTCAAGACCTACCCGCCGCGGGACAAGCGTTCCGCCCCCTTCACCGCCGTCGACGGCATCGACTTCACCCTCCAGCGAGGCGAGGCCTTCGGCTTCCTCGGCCCGAACGGCGCCGGCAAGTCCTCGACCATGCGGATGATCGCCTGCGTCTCCCCGCCCACCGCGGGCACGCTGCGCGTGCTCGGCCTGGACCCGGCCACCGACGGCCGCCGCATCCGCGCCCGGCTCGGCGTCGTGCCGCAGGACGACGCCCTCGACAGCGAACTCAGCGTCCGCGAGAACCTGCTCATCTACGGCCGCTACTTCGGACTGTCCACCCGTCTCATCGACGAGCGCGCCACCCAGCTGCTGGACTTCGCGCAGCTGACCGACAAGGCCGCCGAACGCGTCGACGCGCTGTCGGGCGGCATGCGCCGCCGCCTCACCATCGCCCGCTCGCTGATCAACGAGCCGGAGCTGCTGCTGCTCGACGAACCCACCACCGGCCTGGACCCGCAGGCCCGGCACGTGCTGTGGGACCGGCTGTTCCGGCTCAAGCAGCAGGGCGTCACCCTGGTGCTGACCACGCATTACATGGACGAGGCCGAGCAGCTGTGCGACCGGCTCGTGGTGATGGACGGCGGGAAGATCGTCGCCCAGGGCTCCCCCGCCGAGCTGATCGCCAAGCACGCCACCCGCGAGGTCCTCGAACTGCGCTTCGGCATCGGCGAGCAGGCCGCCGCGGTCGAGAAGCTGCGCCAGGCCCGCACCGGCGACCGCATCGAGGAGCTGCCCGACCGGCTGCTGTGGTACACCGCCGAAGGAGACGCCGCGCTGGCCGCCGCGCACGCCCTCGGCCTGACGCCGGTGACCGCGCTGGTGCGCCGGGCGAGCCTGGAGGACGTGTTCCTCGCCCTGACCGGCCGGACGCTGGTCGACTGATGACGACCGCCACCGCGTCGCCGGGCATGGCCCTGCGCTTCTACCGCTACTGCTGGCTGCACTACCGGCGCAACTGGAAGGGCACCATCGTCATCAGCGTGGCCAACCCGCTGCTGTTCCTGGTCGCCATCGGCGCCGGCCTGGGCGCTGTGGTCGGCTCGCACGTCGAAGCCCTCGGCGGCGTCAGCTACCTGGCGTTCTTCGCCCCCGGCATGCTCGCCGCCGCGTCCATGCAGAACGGCATGATCGAGTCCGCGTTCCCGGTCAGCTACCAGCGCATGCCCGGCCGGGCGTACCCGGTCGCCGTGTCCACGCCGCTGGAACCCGTCGACGTGCTGCACGGGCACGCACTGTTCATGGCCGTGAAGATCGCCATCGGCGCGGCCGCGTTCTGCGCGGTGATGTTCGCGTTCGGGGTCGCCGCGTCGCCGCTGGCCGTGCTGGCGCTGCCCGCGGCCGTGCTCACCGGGTTCGCGTTCGCGATGCCGGTCGCCGCCTGGGCGGTCACCCTGCCCGACGTACGCCCGGTGCAGACCCTGTTCAAGTGGGTGGTCATGCCGCTGTACCTGTTCTCGGGCACCTTCTTCGCCACCACCCAGCTGCCCGAGGCGGTGCAGCACCTGGTCGCGCTCACCCCGCTGTGGCACGGCGTCGAACTGTGCCGCACCCTCACCCTCGGCACCGCGACCTGGGCCGGCAGCCTGACCCACACCGCGTACCTGACCGCCCTGGCACTCGTGGGCTACGTCGTGGCCCGGCGCAACTACCACCGCCACCTGCACCCGTGAAAGGACCACTGATGCCCGCAGCGCACCTGATCGTCCTGCGGCACCTGTGGGTGCTGCGCAAAGGGCGGCCGTGGAACCTCGCCGTCAACGGCGTCTTCGAGCCGTTCCTCTACCTGATGTCGATCGGCGTCGGCATCGGACAGCTCATCGACGGCGACGGCGGCGCGATCGCCTACGCCGCGTACGTCGCCCCGGCGCTGCTGGCCACCTCGGCCATGAACAGCGCGATCAGCGAGACCACCGGGTCGGTGTGGTGGCGGCTGCGGTTCGAGAAGTTCTACGACGCCATCGTCACCACCCCGCTGACCGTGCGCGACATCGCCCACGGCGAGATCGCCGCGTCGGTGCTGCGCAGCACCCTGTCCGCGGTCTGCTTCCTGCTCGTGATCACCGGGTTCGGGATGGTCCACTCGTGGTGGGCGCTGCTGGCGCTACCCGCCTGCGTGCTCGTCGCGTACGCCTTCTCGGCCGCCGGCATGGCCGCGATCACCGTCATCCGCGAGTTCCACCACCAGCAGTACCTGCAGCTGGTCATGCTCCCGATGTTCCTGTTCGCGACGACGTTCTACCCGCTGTCGGTCTACCCGCAGGTGCTCCGGCCCGTCGTCGCCGCCCTGCCCCTCTACCAGAGCATCGAACTCCTGCGCGGCCTCACCACCGGCAACCTGCACCCCGGCATGCTCGTCGCCGTCGGCTACCTGCTCGCCATGGCCGCCCTCGGCTCCTGGCTCGCCACCCGCCGCCTGTCCCGCCTCCTGCTGCCCTGAGAGAAAGGAAGGGCACCTTCACAACGCTCCGCGTTGTAGAAGGTGCCCTTCCAAACCCCGCAACGTGCGCAGGCTGCGCTTGTAACCAGACATCGACGGGACTAACATCTCTGCCGGGAGCAGGGCACGCTACCGCGTTATGGGCGAAACGGATGCACCGGGCACGCATCCGCGCCAGGCAGGTCAGGCGTCGACTCCGTCATTCCACCGCATCGGGCCGCGACGATCAGCGCGCCCGCTGACGGCGACCACTCCGGCACCTGCCTGAACCCCCGATCTCCGTGCCGGGCGTGCGCCCGGTCCACACCCATCCTCGGGAGAGGCAACATGCCCACACGTACCCGACGGCGGATCGCGGTGCTCGCCGCCGCCATCGTCGCCGTCCTGACCGCGGGCGTCGTGACCGCGGTCAGCGCCCAGGCGGCCGCCGGCTGCCGCGTCGACTACGCCGTCACCAACCAGTGGGGCGGCGGCTTCGGCGCCAACGTCACCATCACCAACCTCGGCGACCCGGTCACCAACTGGACCCTGACCTGGTCCTTCACCGCCGGTCAGGCCGTCACGCAACTCTGGAACGGCAGCTTCACCCAGTCCGGCGCGAACGTGTCCGTCACCGACGCCGGTTACAACGGCCCCATCGCCACCAACGCCGGCACCGCGTTCGGCTTCAACGCCTCCTGGAACAACACGTCCAACCCGGCCCCGGCGAGCTTCGCCCTCAACGGCACCACCTGCACCGGCGCACCCGCGCCGACCTCGGCCGCGCCGTCGCCGTCCGTGTCGGCCTCCCCGCGCCCGTCGGCCTCACCCTCGGTGTCGCCACCGCCCTCGCCGAGCCCGTCGCCGTCCGGCCCGCCGCCGTCCGGGGCCAAGCAGATGGAGGACCTGAACCGAGGGCTGGTCAGCGTCCGCTCCGGCAGCGGCAACCTGGTCTCCTGGCGGCTGCTGGGCACCGAGTCCTACAGCACCGGCTTCAACGTGTACAGGGGCGGCACGAAGGTGAACTCCGCGCCGATCACGAACTCGACCAACTACCTGGACAGCGGGGCCGCCGCCGACGCGTCGTACACCGTGCGCGCCGTCGTCAACGGCGCCGAGCAGGGCGCCTCGGAGGCGTCGCTGCGCTTCACCGGCGGCAACTACCTCGACGTGCCGATCTCCGCGCCCGCGAGCGGCTACTCCGCCAACGACGCCTCCGTCGGCGACCTCGACGGCGACGGCCAGTACGAGATCGTGCTGAAGTGGGACCCCGACAACGCCAAGGACAACTCCCAGTCCGGCGTCACCGGCAACGTCTACGTCGACGCGTACCGGCTCAACGGCACCCGCATGTGGCGCATCGACCTGGGCCGCAACATCCGGGCCGGGGCGCACTACACCCAGTTCCAGGTGTACGACTACGACGGCGACGGCCGCGCCGAGGTCGCCATGAAGACCGCCGACGCGACCCGTGACGGCGTCGGCACCGTCATCGGCAATGCGAGCGCCGACTACCGCAACTCCAGCGGCTACATCCTGACCGGGCCCGAATACCTCACCATGTTCAACGGCCTGAACGGCGCGGCCCTGTCCACGGTGAACTACGAGCCGGCCCGCGGCACCGTCTCGTCCTGGGGCGACAGCTACGGCAACCGCGTCGACCGCTTCCTGGCCGGCACGGCGTACCTCGACGGCGCTCGGCCGTCGCTGATCATGTCGCGGGGCTACTACACCCGTACCGTGATCGTGGCCTGGGACTTCCGCAACGGCTCGCTGACCCGGCGCTGGACGTTCGACTCCAACAGCGCCGGCAGCGCGTACGCCGGGCAGGGCAACCACCAGCTGTCCATCGGCGACGTCGACGCCGACGGCCGCGACGAGATCATCTTCGGCGCGATGACGATCAACGACAACGGCACCCCGCTGTGGAACACCGGCCGCGGCCACGGCGACGCCCTGCACGTCGGCGACCTGGTACCCGGCCGCGCCGGGCTGGAGGTCTTCAAGGTCAGCGAGTCGACCAGCCAGCCCGGCTCCTGGCTCGCCGACGCGCGTACCGGCCAGGTGCTGTGGTCCACCGCTTCCGGCGCGGACAACGGCCGCGGCGTCGCCGGGGACATCTGGGCGGGCAGCCCCGGCGCGGAAGCCTGGTCGGCGTCCGACACCACCTTGCGCAACACCGCCAACGGCGCATCCCTCGGCCGTGAACCCAGCTCGATCAACTTCCTGGTCTGGTGGGACGGCGACCCGGTCCGGGAGCTGCTCGACCAGACCAGGATCGACAAGTACGGCACCGGCGGCGACACCCGCCTGCTCACCGCCAGCGGCGTCGCCTCCAACAACGGCACCAAGGCGACCCCGGCCCTGTCCGGCGACCTGTTCGGCGACTGGCGCGAGGAGGTCATCTGGCGTACCAGCGACAACACGGCGCTGCGCATCTACGCCACCACCAACACCACCGACCGCCGCATCCACACCCTGATGCACGACCCGATGTACCGCGTCGCCATCGCGTGGCAGAACACCGCCTACAACCAGCCGCCCCACCCGAGCTTCTTCATCGGCGACGCCATGCCCACCCCACCCTCCCCCAACATCTACCTCCGCTGACAAAGGAAGGGCACCTTCACATCGCAATACGTAGAGGAAGGTGCCCTTCCCATCAGCTCGGGCTCGTGGCCTGCGGTGATCGGCCAGTCACGTCCGGACCTGCCTCGTCTGCCGACGAGGTGCGGAAGAGCGGGGTGCACAGCGCGGTCGCCGCCGTGGCCGTGCACAGCGCGCCCGCCGCGATCAGGGTCGCCGCCGAGCCGTAGCCCGCGGCCGCCGCGGTCAGCGCCGCAGCGCCCAGCGGCGTCAGGGCCGAATGCAGGGTCCAGAACGCCGAGGTGACCCGGCCGAGCAGCGGCGCCGGGGTCACCTCCTGCCGCAGCGACATCGACGCGATGCCGGCCACCGCGCTGCAGCCGAGCACGGCGGTCGCCGCGGCGGCCACCACCGGCACCCGCCCGGCCAGCCCGATGCCGGCCATGGCGACCCCGCACAGCGCCCACGCCCCGGTCCACGTCGGCGCGAAGCCGTACCGCCGCCGCAGCCGGGTCACCGCGACCGACCCCAGCAGCGTGCCCACGATGCCGACCGCGAGCACGTACCCGACGGTGCCGTCGCTCTGGCCGAGGTCGTGTTTCAGGCGGTAGATCACCACATCGGTGAGGCCGAAGGTGAGGCTGCTCAGGACGGTCAGCAGCACCGTCATCGGGCGCAGGATCGGATGCCCCGCGATGAACCGCGCCCCGGCCAGCAGCACGTCCATCGGCCGGTCGCCCTCCGGACCCGTGGCTGCGGTGACGGGCCGCAGGCGAAGGAGGAGCAGCACCGCCGCGGACACCGCGAAGGTGGCCGCGTCGACCGCGATCGCCGTGGTCGGGCCGAACCGGCCGGAGAGCAGGCCGGCCAGGGCCGGGCCGACCAGGTACGCCGTGGCGGACGCGGCGAACAGCCGGCTGTTGGCGCGGGTGATCTGGTCGGCGGGCACCAGGCCGGGCACGACGGTCACGTGCGCGACCCGGAACACCATCCCGAAGGCGCTGGCCAGGGGCAGCACGAGGTAGAGCAGCCAGGGCCGCGGCCCGGCGAGCCAGACCAGCGGGATGCTCCCGTACAGCAGCAGCCTGGCCAGGTCGCACCCGACGAGCAGGCGTCTGCGGTCGAACCGGTCCACGACGACTCCGGCGAACACACCGGTGACCAGCGTCGCGGCGCCGCCGAGCGCGGTGACCACGCCCATCTGGGCGACCGAGCCGGTGGCGTGCAGGACGAGCAGCGGGATCGCGACATAGGAGAACGAGTCTCCGAGCGCGGACAGTGTCTGCGCCACGAGCAGCGGCCACAGCCCGCGCCGCCGCGCGGGTGGCGTGCTCGCCTCTGCCGCTGTCAGCGCCGCCTCCCCCGCCGGTCCGTCGCCGTCAACGTACCCGAGGGGCCTGTCGCTTGACATTGGATGATCGATGGCATTAGGCGAGCGGCCGGGATACGGGCACGCCTGCGGCACCGACCGAGCCACTCCGGACACCTGCTGTGCATATTGGGGCAAACGTGGCACACCCGCGGGGCATGTCGTAGTCGATTAGTCACACAGCGTCACGCTACGGTGGCCAGGCTCTGACAACCGACACCCACAAGGAGTGCGCGTGAAAACTCGCATCGGTATGCGACGCTGGCTGACGGCGCTGCTGGCAGTGCCCCTGGTCGCGGTCATCGCCGCGGTCACGCCGGGATCGGCGTCCGCGGAGGGCGACGGCGACGGCGACGGCGACGGCCGGAACCGGGACCACTGGGGTGTGATCACCCGCAACACGATCGGGTCCCCCGTCGCCGACCTGCGCAACGGACCGTTCGGCTCGTTCGGCGTGACGGGCCCTCAGGCGCGGCCGCCGTACGGCCAGGGCAGCCTCGGCATCCACGTGGCGGTCATCTCCGGCACGACCCCGTTCGCCGAGAAGGTCGACTTCGGCAACGAGGTCGACTTCTTCGGCAAGCCGGTGTCCGGGCTGACCCGCGTCGGCTTCCACGTCTTCCAGACCGGCGAGAACATCTCGTACGGCGGCGCGGCGAACCTGCCCGGCATCAGGTTCGAGATCGACCCGAACCTGGCCGCGAACGCGACCACGTACTCCTCGCTGGTATGGGTGCCGGCCGCGCTGCCGTCGACGTCGACGAACCGGTGGAGCCCGTTCATCGACGCGACCCAGAACGGCACCTGGTTCCTCACCGGCGCCGCCGGCACGGTGACCGGCTGCAACCTCACCACCCAGTGCTCCTTCGCCGATGTGAAGACCAGGCTCGACGCCGACGGCGGCGACCCGGCGACCATCTACACCGCCGCGGTGGGCAAGGGCCGCGACTTCATGTGGATCGGGGCCGTCGACGGTCTGCGGATCAACGAGAACCTGTACGACTTCGAGCCGTCGGGCGTCAGGACACGCCGGACTCCCTGACTTGAGCACGTATCGCGGCGGCCCGGCCAGGCGTCCGACAGGACACGGCCGGGCCGCCTCGGCGACTCAGGAGGAAAGTGCCTGCCACCAGGGGTCGAGAGCGGGCGGGGCGGTGACGTCGACCCGCTCGCCGGGGCGGGGCACCGCGAGGTTGACGTCGCGGGCCTTGGCCTCGGCCCAGAGCCGGTCGACGGGCTCCGCCCACGGGTGCAGGGCCAGGTTGAAGGTGGCCCAGTGCACCGGGATCAGCAGGTCGCCGCGCAGGTCCAGGTGGGCGGCGACGGCCTCCTCGGGGAACATGTGGATCTCGGGCCAGCCCTTGTCGTACGCGCCGATCTGCATCAGCGTGGCGTCGAACGGCCCGTGGCGCTCGCCGATCTCGGCGTAGCCGTCGAAGTAGCCGGAGTCACCGGTGTAGAAGACGCGGCGCTGCTCGCCCGCGATCACCCAGGAGCTCCACAGGGTGCCGTTGCGGCGCAGGGTGCGGCCGGAGAAGTGGCGGGCCTCGGTGGCGGTCAGGGTCAGCCCGGCGACGTCGGCGCTCTCCTCCCAGTCCAGCTCGATGATCCGGTGCTCGGGCACGCCCCAGCGCTCCAGGTGCGCGCCCACGCCCAGCGGCACCAGGAACGGGGCCTGCTGGCTGCGGGTCAGCGCCTGCACGGTGGGCATGTCGAGGTGGTCGTAGTGGTCGTGCGAGATGACGATCGCGTCGATCCGCGGCAGGTCGGCCAGCGCCACCGGCATCGGGTGCAGCCGCTTCGGGCCGATCCCGGGGGTCGGCGAGCACCGGTCGCTCCACACCGGGTCGAGCAGCACCCGCGCACCCTCGATCTCGACCAGCACGGTCGCGTGGCCGTACCAGGTCAGGTGCAGACCGTCGGCGGACGTCGCCGCCTCGCCGGTGACCAGGGGCACCGGGGCGCTGGGCCGGCGGCGCTCGCCCCCGGTGAGGAACTCGCGCACGCTGGGGCGGCTCTCGCCGCCGACCATGGTGCGGGTGGGCGTGCTGTTGCGGAAGGAGCCGTCGCGGAAGTGCGGCGACCGGCGTACCCGCTCGGCGCGGGCTCCGCTGGGGGTCGCGCCCAGTGCGGCGAGGATGGCGGGCATCTCGGTGTCCTTAGTGGTCGGTGGTCGGTCAGACGGGGAAGGTGACGCCGGTGAGCTGGAGCGACTCCTGCCACAGGCGGCGCTGGGCGAGCTTGTCGTGCGAGCGGGAGTGGGAGCCGACGCGCTTCGGGAAGCCCTTGACCTCGCCGATACCGTCCGGTCCGTAGTATTCCCCGCCGCGCGCGAACGGGTCGGTCGCCGCGCGCAGGGTCGGCAGCGCGCCGCGCTCGGCGCTCTGGGTGACCAGCGGTTCGAACAGCGGGTAGAGGAACCGGATCAGCGGCGGCGAGTTGCGGACGAGTTCGGTGCCGGCGCCGCCCGGGTGCGCCGCGACGGCGGCCGTGTTCGCGCCGGCGACGTCCAGGCGGCGCTGCAGCTCGTAGGTGAACATCAGGTTGGCCAGCTTCGACGCGCCGTAGGCGCGGTGGCGGCCGTAGGCGCGCTCGGACTGCAGGTCGTCGAAGTCGATCCGGCCGCTGCGGTGGCCCATGCTGCTGATTGTCACGACGCGGGAGCCGACGACGGGCAGCAGCCGGTCGAGCACCAGCCCGGTGAAGGCGAAGTGGCCGAGGTGGTTGGTGCCGAACTGCAGCTCGAACCCGTCGGCGGTGAGGCTGCGCGGGGTCCACATCACGCCCGCGTTGTTGACCAGGAGGTCGATCTCGGGGTGGCGCTCGCGCAGCTCGGCGGCGGCGTCCCGGATCGAGGCGAGCGAGGACAGGTCCAGGCGCAGGAACTCGGCGCGGGCACCGGGGACCGCCGTGGCGAGCCGGGCGAGCGCGTCGTCGGCGCGCTCAGGGTTGCGGCAGGCGAGCACCACGGTGGCGCCGCGGGCGGCGAGGACCTTGGCGGCCTCGTACCCGATGCCGGTGTTGGCGCCGGTGATCACGGCGACGCGGCCTGCCTGGTCGGGCACGTCCGTGGCGGTCCAGCGGCCCGCCCTGGTGGCTGTGGCGTTCATGGCGTCTCCTCGGAGTGCATATAATCGGAACGTGCGCCCCACTTACTATACGGAACGTGCGCCCCGTTTTGCCAGTGACCCAGGTCTCCCCCGGCGGGAAGGGCGATGACCGGCAACACGCGGCCGCTGCGCGCCGACGCCCGGCGCAACCGCGCCAAGGTGCTGCAGACCGCCTACGAGGTGTTCGCGGCCGAAGGCCTCGCCGTGCCCATCGACGAGATCGCCCGGCGGGCCGGGGTCGGCGCGGGCACCGTCTACCGGCACTTCCCCACCAAGGAGGCGCTGTACCAGGCGATCGTGGTGGACCGGGTGGAGCACCTGGTCGGCCAGGCCCGTGAACTCGCCGCGACCACGGGCCCGGGCGAGGCGTTCTTCGCCTTCTTCGACCTGATGACCTCCGCCGGGGCGACCGACAAGGGCCTGGTCGACGCGCTGGCCGGCGAGGGCTTCGACATCGAGGCCGTGATGCCCGAGCACGAGCAGGCGTTCAAGGACGCGATGCGCGACCTGCTGATGCGCGCACAGGCCGTGGGCGCGGTCCGTGCCGACGTCACGGTCGCCGACGTCAAGACCTTGATGGTCGGCTGCCAGGCCATGCAGCGCTACGGCGGCGACGCCGCACCGGAACGCGTGCTGGAGGTCGTCCGGGAAGGGCTGCGTCCGGCCCGCTGATCCTCCGGCCGGTCACGACCTCGACGCGAGCCGTCGTCAGAAGTCGTCGTCGTCCCCGCGGGAGAACTCGCGCACCGGCAGCGGCGGATCCGGCTCGGTCACCCAGCCTGCCAGCAGCACCAATCCCGACGGCCGGTGCCGCACCACAAACCCGAACGGCCGGTCGAACTCGACCGCGACGTCGTCGCGCCACTGGTCCGGCAGGCCGCCGCCCAGCATGATGTCGAACCGCGTCGCCGCCGCGGCCTCGAAACCCTCGGCCGTGAACGACGCGGTCAGCTCCTGCCGGGCGGCGCCCACCGCGAGCGCCGTGTCGCTCATCCGCGGCAGGCGCTGCCGGTCCGGGCGGGCCACCGCGAGCAGCCCGAACAGCTCGCCATCGGCCAGCAGGTCATGTCCGCGCGAGACGGTGAAACGGGGCACCGAGGCGATCAGCACGGGCGCGGTGCGAGCATCGTTCGACTCCAGCCGCAGTCCCGGTGCATCGGCGTCGGTGAGCTGGGAGCCGAGCCGGCGCGGACCTCCCGCGTCCGGCGCGGTGATGCCGGCCGCGAGCACCGTGCCGGCGGGCACGTCGGCTTCGCCGAGCACCAGGTCGACCGTGATGTCCGCGACGCCGTCCACCGACAGCACGGTCACCTGCCCGTGCTCGGTCTCGTACACGGCCAGCCGGTCCCGGTCCTCGGTCCACCGGTGCAGCCAGGCGAACTGCCGTTGCGCCCACGGACCATCCGCGATGCCCTGCGTGCCGTCCAGGAACGGCTTCTCCCAGCGCGTCCGTACCGTCAACACCATCGCCAGCACCAGCAGCGTGTCCGGGTCGAGCGGCATGGACACGCCGTCCAGCAGCCCTTCGGTGTGCTTTCGCACCCACGCGTCGAAAACGTCCCCACCCGCCAGCACCTCTACCGTGTCGGCCGGGACGGTTTGGAGCCACTCGTCGTGCAGTCGCAGCACGCGGTGAACCCACAGGCCCAGCGCCGCGTGCGTCCCGGTCGCCGAGCGCAGCAGATCCAGCAGTTCGGTCGCGGCCTCCACGGCCGGGGCCGCGGGCATCCCGAGGGCCTGCTCCAGCTCCGCCCGCTCGGCGCCCTCGGCGGCCGACGCCAGGTAAGCCAGCAACGGCCACACCCCCGCACCGGACAGCACTGTCGGCTCGCCGTCACCGATCGTCGCCGCCCACCGGGCTGTCAGCATGTTCGACCGCGTCACCGCATCCTTGAGCACGGAGGTCAGGCTACGGCCCGCCCCCACATCCACAACCGAATTCACCGGCCGACGACGCGGGCCCGCCGCTACTCTGGCCGCGGCAGGGCTCGGCTGATGATCAGACAACCGCCGGGCTGGTATCGGGGAAGCGGGGCATACGTGACCGAGCGGATCTACTGGAACCCCCTGCCGATGCTGGCCACCGCCGAGGGCGCACCGTTCGGCAAGAACCCGCTGGGCACGCTGAAGGTGCTGCCGCCGATGCGGGAGATCTTCCGGGGCACCTGGGAGACGCGTAACTGGCGCAACGTCCCCGGCCCCTTCTACGGCGCGGACACCGACACGTGCGAGACCGGCCGGATGGACGCCCCGGACCTGGTCCTCTACGACGATGACGGGGGCGAGTTCGTCTACCGGCAGCCGACCGACCCGGCCGAGGTCTACCGGCTGCTGCTCGCGGCCACGGCCGAGACCTTCTGCGGGTACGCGGCCGACGGGGATGAGCACTGGACTCCGGCCGAGGTGCGCCAGTGGTGGCGCGACCGCGACCGTGTCCTCGAATGGATCCGCCATACCCGCGCGACGTGGGACGGCGATCACCAGGACATGCTCAAGGGTCTGGCCGAGTTCGAGCAGCACATGGAATACGACCTGGAGGACTACCTGCGGCGGTACTCGTTCTGGCTCGACAACCGGCGGCCGAGCCGACTCGGGGAGACACTGCCCGACCTGTGACGCGGGCGGGATAGGTTCGGCTGATGAATGACTACGAGCACGTCGACGCCGGTGGGGTGCGGCTGGCGTACCGGGTGTGGGGCGAGCCGGACGCGCCTGCCGTGGTGCTGCTGCACGGGATCGGCGGCGGCGGGCCGGGCGACTGGGACACCGTCGCGGAGGGGCTGGCCGACCGGTGGCGGGTGTACGCCGTCGACCAGCGTGGCCACGGGCGCGGCGAGCGCACTTCCGGGTATGCGATCGACCTGCTCGTGGCCGATGTGGCCGGGCTGCTGGACGCGCTCGGGCTCAAACGGGTCGCCCTGGTCGGGCACTCCCTGGGCGGCGTGGTCGCGTACCTGTTCGCGGCGCGCTTCCCCGAGCGGGTCGCCGCGCTGGTGGTGGAGGACGCGGGCCTGATGTACCCGCGCACCCCGGTGCCGCCGCAAAGGCCCGAGGGTGAGCTGTCGTTCGACTGGGACGCGGTGCTGGCGCTGCGTTCGCAGATCGACGAGCCCGATCCGCGCTGGCGCGACGAGGCCCGCGGCATCACCGTGCCGACGCTGCTGGTCTCCGGCGGCCCGGCCAGCTACGTGCGCCAGGAGACCATCGCCGAGCTGGCCCGGGCGCTGCCGCACGGCGAGCTGACCGTCATCGACGCCGGGCACATGGTGCACCAGGACCGGCCGGCCGAGTTCGTCGCCGCCGTGCGGCGGTTCCTCACTTCCCGTACGTGACGTAGTCCTGGTCGCTGTCGGGCGGGCTGCCGATGCGGCAGATCCGGCCGTACTTGGCCAGCACGAGGCGGCCGTCGCGGGCGTCGGACTCGTCGTCGAACAGGTGCAGCACGTTGTCGTCGTTCTTGACGCGCCAGCCCTGGCCGCCGCCCATGTCGTTGACCTGCAGGTTGCCCCGGTCGTACGAGGAGCAGATCTCATCCTCGCCGGAGATCGTGGTGCGCTTGCCGGACGAGTCGCGCCAGTAGTCGAAGATGTACGCGTTGGCGTCCTCGCGGCCGTTGCCGCGACCGATGAAGCAGTGCCGCTTGTACCGCTGCGCGAGCGCGAGGGCCTGGTCGCCCATGACCTCGCCGGGGCCGCCGTGCACCCTAGCGACGATCTTCGAGCCGTCCATGACCTGGTGGATGCCGGCCGCGTACTGCACGGTCAGGTTGTTCGGGTTGTAGGACACGCAGTCGGCCGGCGACGGCCAGGACGCCGCGGCGGGCGACGGCCGGGCCGAGGTGCGCGCCGGAGACGGGGCGGCCGACGGGGACTCGGCCGCGGCGCTCGGGCTGACCACGGTGTCGAAGGTGGGCGCGGCGGACGGGTCGCCCTTGTCGGAGCCGCAGGCGGTGCCGGCGGCCAGCACGCAGAGGGCGGCGAGCAGAAGGCGAGGGGTACGGCGCATGCGGGCAGCGTAGGGCCCGCGCGCCGTACCCCTCTGTCGGTTAACCGTCTCCGCCCCCGGATCGCCGCCTATCCGACACCGCGATCAGTTCATATGGGCGATCTGGATCAGGTTGCCGCAGGTGTCGTCGAAGACGGCCGTGGTGACCACGCCCATCTCCAGCGGCGGCTGGGTGAACACGACGCCGAGCTTGGTGAGCCGCTCGTACTCGGCGTTGACGTCGGGCACGGCGAACGAGGTGTACGGGATGCCGTCGTCGACCAGGGCCTCCTTGAACGGCTTGGCCGCCGGATGCTGGTCGGGCTCCAGGGACAGCTCGACGCCGTCGGGGTCCTCGGGCGAGACGACGGTGAGCCAGCGGTACTCCCCGGCCGGGAACTCGGTCTTCTTCACGAAGCCGAGCACGTCGGTGTAGAAGGCGAGCGCTTTGTCCTGATCGTCGACCATGATGCTCATGACGTTGATCCTCATGGGTTCTCCTGTGGTTTCGTCCTGATCCACCGCTCGGCGATCTGCTCGAGCGGGCTGGTGTCGATGGTGTGGAACTTGTAGCGCCCCTCGCGGCGCGTACGCACCAGGCCGGCGGCCTCCAGCAGCTCCAGGTGCTGGGAGACGGCCTGCCGCGAGGAGGTGACCTGGTATTTGGTGGTCAGCCGGACGCAGATCTCGAACAGCGTCTGGTCGTCGCGTTCGGCCAGCTCGTCGAGGATGTGCCGCCGGGTCGGGTCGGCCAGCGCCTTGAAGACATCACCCACGTCAACCACTATAGGCAAGTGACAGCTTGCCTATCAAGCCGACCCGCGGCGGCGATCCCGCCACCCGGCCGCCGGGTCGGATAGGTTGCCGGGATGGTGACCTTCGAGCCCGGTGAGCTGGTCTGCGTACGCCACTTCCAGAACCGGCAGATCGGCGGGCTGTACCCGATGCGGGCGGTCCGCCACGACGAGCGCGGCCTGCTGCTGTGGTGCACCCGCGGCACGTACGGCTGGCATCTCAACCGGCTCGACGACCTGACCATGGCGCAGGTGCCGCTCGCCGAGTGGGTCACCGGGCCGAAACGGCCGATGCCGTTCGTGGCCCGGCACGGCGTGCTGTCCTGGCACCCGGCGGGCGCGGACTACTCGATCCGCTGGTTCTTCGCCGACGACGGGCGCTTCCGCAACTGGTACGCGAACCTGGAGCGCCCCGGCGTCGCCTGGCGCGACGACCGGCTCGCCGGCCTGGACACCGCCGACTGGGACCTCGACCTGTGGATCGAGGCCGACCGCAGCTGGCGCTGGAAGGACGAGGACCTGTTCGCCGAGCGCCTGACCCAGCCGGAGCACTACTGGGTCGAGGACGAGGCCCGGGTGCGCCGGGCCGGGCAGGAGGTCGTCGGCCTGGTCGAGGCCGGGGTGTTCCCGTTCGACGGGACGTGGTGCGACTTCCGCCCCGAGCCGGGCTGGGGACCGGACGTCGCCGACGAGCCGCCGCCCGGCTGGGACCGCCCACGGAGCTGGTGACCGGCGGGTGGCGCGGCAGCCGTACCCTCCGATAGACCATCGGCTATGGGAAGGACGGCAGTGGCGAAGAACGAGGACGAGAACCGGTTCTTCATCCCCGTGCTCTTGATCATCGGGCTGCTGCTGTGCTGCGGCACCCCGGCCTACGTCGGCTACCGGATGTGGGCCGACCCGAAGACGAAGGCCGGCATGGAGCAGGCCGCCACGGAGTACCTCGACGCGCTGCGCGACGGCGACTACCCGGCCGCTTACGCGCTGGCGTGCGACAGCGAGCGGGAGAAGTACCCGCTGGCCGAGTGGACGACCTACCACGACGAGCCGGACATCGCGAGCTACCGCATCACCGAGGTCGCGATCGTGGACCAGTCGGAGGGTCCGACGCTGTACCACGTGCGGGCCGAGCTGCGTTACGCCGACGGCAAGACCGCGCTGTGGCACTACAACATGGCGGACGAGAGCGGCGGCTGGCGCGTCTGCTACAACACCTGGGTCGATCCGAAGACGGGCTGACCGGATGCCGCCGCTGGCGCGAGCCGGTCAGGTCCTGCACTTTCCGGGAAACCGCACGAATCAGCTCTCCGATTGCTGCAGTTTCCCCGAAACTGCGGCACACGCCACGGAGCGCGGCGGCGGTCAGCGGGCGAAGGTCTGGTCGAGGAAGGTCAGGCGGGTGGCGTCCTGGGCGGCCTCGCCGCCCTCGTGGCCGTTGAACGGGTAGACCTCGATCTGCTTCGGGCCGGCGTAGCGGTGGTAGGCGGCGTAGACGGTCGAGGGCGGGCAGCTGGCGTCCATGTGCGCGACGGAGAACAGGGCGGGAGCAGTCGCGCGTTCGGCGAACAGCACGCCGTCGCTGTAGGACAGGGTCCGGAACACCTGCGCCTCGTGCTCGCGATGCACGGCTAGATACGCGGTGACCTCGCGGTACGGCCCGGCGGTGGCCAGCTCCGCGCCGCGGCGGTGGTCGCACAGGAACGGCACGTCCGGCGCGACGGCGACGAGGTCCGGCACGAGCGCCCCGACCGCGAGGGCCAGGCCGCCGCCCTGGCTCTCCCCCGTGACCGCGACCCGTGCCGCGTCCACCAGCGGGAACGCGCGGGCGGCGGCGACCGCGCGGACCGCGTCGGTGATGACCCGGCGGTAGTAGTGGGTGTCGGGGTCGAGCACGCCGCGGGTCATGAACCCGGGGTGCTGCGGTCCGGTCCCGACCGGGTCGGGGGTGTCGCCGTGGCTCCAGCCGCTGCCCTGGCCGCGTACGTCCATGACCAGGTGGGCGTAGCCGGCGGCGGCGTAGAGCAGGCACTCGTGGGCCAGCCCTCGGCCGCCGCCGTATCCGGGATACTCGACGACGCACGGCAGCGGCGACGTGGTCCCGGCGGGCAGGGCCAGCCAGGCCTTGACCGGGTGCCCGCCGAACCCGGCGAAGGTGACGTCGTGGACCTCGATCGCGCGCCGCCACGCGGGCGTGAAGCGCGCGTCCAGCGGGTACGCGTCCGCCTCGGCCAGCGTGCGGGCCCAGAACGCGTCGAAGTCGTCCGGCGCCCGCAGCGTGCTGCGGTACTCCCCCGGGTTCGGCTCGGTGATCGGCATCGGTTATCCCTTGAGGCCCGTGTGGGCCAGGCCCTCGATGAACTGGCGTTGCGCGATGACGAACACCACCAGCACCGGCAGCGCGGTCAGCGACGCCGCGGACAGCTGGATGTCCCACATCGGGCCGCCGTACGCGTCGACGAACTGGGTCAGCGCCTGCGGCAGCGTGAACATCTCGGAGCTGGACAGGAACACGATCGGTTCCAGGTACAGGTTCCAGCTGTGCAGGAAGGTGAAGATGGCGACCGCGCCCAGGGCCGGGCGGGCCAGCGGCAGCGCGATCAGCCGGAAGATGGCGAAGCGGCCGAGGCCGTCGACCTTCGCGGCCTCCTCCAGCTCGCCGGGCAGGGCGAGGAAGAACTGCCGCATGATGAACGTCGCCAGCACGCTGGGCGCGCCCAGGATCGGCACCAGGATCAGCGGCCAGTGCGTGTCGACCATGCCCCACGCGTCGAACATCTTGAACAGCGGCACGATGGTGACCTCGCTCGGGATGAGCAACCCGACCAGGATCACCACGAACCAGAAGTTCGCGCCCTTGAACCTGATCCGCGCGAACGCGTACCCGGCCAGCGACGACACCGCGAGCGTGCCGATCGTGACCAGCGCGGCGATGTACATGCTGTTGAAGTACTGCCGGGCGAACGGCTGCAGCTCGAACGCCTTGGCGTACGCGTCGAAGCTGACGTCGGTCGGCCACAGGCTAGGCGGGAACGCGAAGACGTCGTTGACCGGTTTGAGCGACGACGTCACCATCCACCAGGTCGGGAACAGGAACGGCAGCGCCAGCAGGCAGAGCACGCCGTACACGGCGGTCTTGGCCCTACGACTCATGGAACACCCACTTCCGGCGCATACGCCACTGGACCAGGGTCAGCAGCAGCACGATCGCGAACAGCAGCACGGACAGGGTGGCCCCGTATCCGAAGTGGTGGAACTGGAACGCCTGCTGGTAGAGGTAGTAGACGAGCACGGTGGTGGAGGTCCCCGGGCCGCCCTGGGTGAGCACGGCGATCTGCGCGAACACCTGCAGCGAGCCGACCACGGTGATGATCGACGTGAGCAGGATGGTCGGGCTGATCATCGGCACGGTGATGCTGAGGAACTGCCGGCGGCGGGTGGCGCCGTCGACGGTGGCGGCCTCGTACAGGTTGGCGGGCACGCCCTGCAGCGCGGCCAGGAACAGCACCATGTTCAGGCCGACGTTCTTGACCACCTGCACCACGATCACTGCGAGCATGGCGGTGCCCTCACCGCGCAGCCAGTTCGGCCCGTCCACGCCGACGAGTTCCAGCAGGCCGTTGATGCCGCCGTTGTCCTGCAGCAGGAAGCTCCACACGATGGTCCAGGCGACCAGGCTCACCACGACCGGCGAGAAGAACACCGTCCGGAAGAACACCGTGCCGCGCAGCCGCTGGTTGAGCAGCACCGCCAGCAGTAGCGCCAGGCTCAGGTTGAGCACGACCAGCCCGGCGGAGAAGAACCCGGTGGCGACCAGCGCGTCGGCGAGCTTGGGGTCGTCGGCCAGGGCCTGGTAGTTCTCGCCGCCGACGAAGGTGAAGGTGTCGGCGAGCACGTTCCACTCGTGCAGGCTGTACCAGAACACCAGGCCCAGCGGCACGAACACGAACAGCACCGAGCCGATGAGCTGGGGGGCGATGAACAGGTAGCCGGCGAGGGTGTCGCGCCGGCTACCCGTCCAGAAGCGTGTGCTCACTTGGCCAGCAGGGGGTTGATGGCCGAGCAGACGCCGCCGAGGACCGCCTTGATGTCCGCGTCGGGCTTCCACAGCGGGTCCAGCGCGGCCCGGACCGCCTGCGCGATCTCGGCCTGGCCGGTGTGGCTGGGCTTGACGACGCCGCCGGAGATGCCGTCGATGACGACCTTCTGCAGCTGCTCGGGCTTGAGCAGCGGGTTGGTCTTGGCGAGGGTGTCGGCGGTGAGCAGCGAGGTGCGCGGCGGCGGGAAGTACGCGGCGAGCTTGGCGGAGTTCTCCGGGTTGGTGAAGAAGGCGAGGAAGTCGGCGGCGACGTCGGCGTTCTTGCCCTTCTTGAGCGCGCCGAGCCCGGCCTGCCCGATCACGGCGTACTGACCCTTGGGGCCGGTCGGCAGCGGGACCAGGTCCCAACCGAACTTGGCCTCCTTGAGCAGCGACGCCCGGGAGATCTGGGTGACCGTCATGGCGGCCTCACCGGCGAAGAAGTCGGCCGTGGTGCCGGGGCCGGGCAGCGCCTTGTCCGTGAAGATCGCCTTGTGCAGGAAGGTCATCGCGTCGACCATCGGCTGCTGGTCGAACCCACAGGTCTTGCCGTCGGCGCTCCACGCCTGCGCGCCCCAGCCGGTCCAGACCGTGGACAGGTTGTCCCAGCCTTTGTAGTCGAAGTCGCGGACGACCAGGCCGGCCTTGCCGCTCTTGGTCGCCGACGCCGCCGCGACCGCGACCGCCTTCTCCCAGGTCCACTGGTTCGCCGCGATCAGCTCGGCCGGAGTCTGCTGCCCGGCGGCCTTGAGCTGGTCGATGTTGACGAACACGCCGAAGGGCGAGGTCGAGAAGGGGTACGCGAACAGCTTGCCGCCGGCCTGCCACAGCTTCGTCGCGGCCGGGCTGAGGTCGGCGGCGTTGTAGCCGTCGGCCTTGGCCAGGGTGTCGTCCAGCGGCAGCAGCGCGCCCGAGCCGACGAAGTCGGGAGCGGAGTTCTCCAGCAGCCAGGCCAGGTCAGGGCCGTTGCCGCCGGCGATCTGGGTGGTCAGGGTGGTGGTGTAGCTCTCGAACGGGATCGGGTCGAACTTGACCTCGGTGACCCGCGGGTTCTTCGCCTGGTACGCGTCGGCGATCTCGTTGAACAGCTTCAGGTGCGCCTCGTTCGAGGACCACACCGTCATGCGCAGCGACACCGGGCCGGTGCTCGGCTCCTCCTCGCCGCCGCACGCGGCCAGGCCGAGAGAAAGCACGCCCGCGGTCGCGGCGGCGAGGATTGCGCGTATCTTCATCGATAACTCCAACTCAAAGTGGCCGGTCAGTAGCCGGAGACGTCGGGCCAGCGCAGTTCGACGCCGTCCCGGATGAGCTGTGCCTGGAACCCGGACAGGTGCTCCGGGGTGTTGCGCACGCCGCGCGGCGACTGGCCGTGGTTCAGGCAGTACGCCGCGAGCGCCCCCGCCACCTCGCCCACGTTCCACTCGACCGGGTGCAGCCGGTACGAGCCGTTGGTGATGTGCGTGGTGCCGATGTTCTTGCCCGCGGGCAGCAGGTTCTCCATCCGGCGCGGGATGAGCGCGCCGAGCGGGATCTCGAAGGGACACGAGCCGACGTCGATGTAGTTGTCGCCGCCGGTGGAGGGGTGCAGGTCGATGCGGTACATGCCGACCCCGACCGCGTCGGGGTACTCGACCGCGCCCTTGTCGCCGCGTACGGCCAGCGACAGGTCCTGCTCGACGACCGTGTACTCGGCCCGGATGCGCCGCGACTCCCGGATGTAGGGGGCCATGGCCAAGCCGTCCGCGCCGCCGGTGACGTCGCCGCGCAGCCGCAGGCCCGGGAAGCCGGCCTCGGTCTGCAGCCAGTACAGGACCGACAGCGACAGCTGCTTCGCGTTGGCGAGATGGACGTCGGCGTCGGGCACGTCGATGACCGGGCTCTCGAAGTAGTCGATCATCGGCCAGTTGACCAGGCAGATGTCGCTCTCGTAGGCGCCGGGCGTGAACAGCTTGCGGGCCGCGATGCGCCGGAACGTCCACAGGTTGCCGTCGCCGGGGTTGACCCGCTGGTCGGCGACGACCGACAGCGGGTCGTCGTCGGGGTTCGGGGTGAAGCTGCGCTCGCTGATCGCCAGGGTGCGCGGGTTCGGGGAGCGGAACGACAGCAGCCGGTCGCCCCAGAAGTCCGGCTGGTAGGCGCGCCAGAAGTCGTACTGCGCGGGCTTGTCGATCGTGTGGTCGCCGTCGACGTGGTCGATCGCGAAGCACACCGACACGGCCTGCATGTTCATCGGCTGCGCGGTGTCCGGGGCGCTCGGCTCACCGGTCTCGTGCTGCGACTCGAACCCGGTGACGTACTCGGTGCCGGTCAGCGGCAGCAGCTCCCCGGTCTCGGTCGCGTCCAGGATGTACGCCGCCTCGATCGTCGACCGGTCGCCGGTGCGCACGTTCTCGACGGTCACCGCGGTGACCCGGTCGCCGTCGGTGTCGGCGGCCACCGGCCGGTACGGCTGCAGCACCGTCAACCGGCCCGACGACCGGTACGGGGCCAGCATCGACTCGATCACCGCGACCGCGACCCGCGGCTCGTGGCACAGCCGGCTGACGTGCCCGCCGCCCGGGTTCAGCTCCCGCCACGCCCGCGCCGCCGGGATCAGCGGGTAGTTGGCCCGGTAGTAGTCCCGGATGCCCTCGCGCAGCGCGCGGTAGCTCGCCGTGACACCGAACTGCTCCACCCAGCTGTGCTCGTCCGGCGGCACGGCCTGGCTGGTCAGCTGACCGCCGAGCCAGTCGTACTCCTCGGTCAGCACCACCCGGCGTCCGGCGCGCAGCGCGCCCAGCGCCGCGGCCACCCCGCCGAGGCCGCCCCCGACCACCAGAATCTCGGCCCGCATCGTCAGTTACCTCTTTCGCTGAGCGTCTCGCCGGACACGACCTCGCACGGCAGCAGGCGCTGCCGCCCGCCGGGCGTGCCCTCGATCAGGGCGGTCAGGACCTCGACGGCCTGCGCGCCCATCGCCTGGCGCGGAATGCGCAGGCTGGTGAACTCCACCGCCGTCGGCAGCGCGGCCCGGGTGGGTTCCCCGAGCGTCGCCACCGACAGCGCGACCCCGCGTTCGCGGGCCAGCTCGAACAGCGCCACCCCGTCCGCGTGCTCCTCGGCGACCACCGCCGTCACCCCGGCGGCCAGCGCCGCGTCCAGCACCGCCGCCGTGTCGCGCACGGGCTCTCCCTCGGCCGGGGGCGCGAAGTGGCCGCCGTATACACCGGCCGCCGCGGCAGCCTCGCGGAAGCCGCGTCCGCGATCGGCCCACGACTCGGGGCCGGAGCCCTGACCGAGGTAGGCGAGCCGGTCGTGGCCCAGCGCCACCGCCCGGCGAACGATCTCCGCGGTCGCCGCCGCGTAGTCGGCGCCGACGTAGGGCACCGGGCCGCCGGCGTCGTCACGGCGGCCGATCGACACGAACGGGATCTCCTCGGCCAGCAGCCGGGCCAGGTCGGTGCGGTCGAGGGTGCGGCCGAGCAGGACGCTGCCGTCGGCCAGGCGCAGCCGGTTGTCGCCGTGGAAGATGCGCCGCCGCCCGTCGACCACCGGCGCGCTGGTCATCAGCAGCAGGTCGCAGCCGAGGACCTCGGCCTGCTGCTCGATGCCGACCAGAAACGGGTGGAAGAAGTCGCTGTTCGCGCTCGGGAACACCGGCTCGTACGTGAACACGCCGATGATCCGGTTGTGCCGCGCGGCCAGCCGCCGGGCGATCGGGTCGGCCACGTAGCCGGTCTCGGCGATGGCCCGCAGCACCTTCTCGCGGGTCTCGGCCGAGAGCTTGACGTCGGCGTCGGACCGTCCGTTGAGGACGAGCGAGACGGTCGCCTGGCTGACGCCGGTCATCCGGGCGATGTCCTGCTGGGTCACCCGCCTGCGGGCTCCGGTCACGGTGCGTGTCCAATCCTCGGGCTAATGCGCATTAGGTGTTTCGGTGAGATGAGATCCTGCGGCCTCCAAGGCGCTTCGTCAAGGCCCGCAACGAAAATCGGCCGAGCAGAAGTTCCTGAACTAATTCGTATTAGCCCCTTGACGCCCACGCGCCCGGGGCACAACACTCACCGTTACTTTCGGTTACATCCATCGATGGGAGGCACCACCGTTGGAACCGCTCCTCAATCGCAGGCAACTGCTGGTCGCGGGCGCAGCCGCCGCGGCCGGCGGGCTCACGGGAGGCGTGCTGGGCAGCCCGGCCCACGCCGCCCCCGCGGGCTTCCCGACGTACCAGTACATCGGGACCCCGTTCAACAAGGCCAACCTGCGCTACAACCCCACCAACGAGCTGATCTTCCCGTGCATCCGCGGGGTGTACGACAAGATCAGCTCACCGCTGGGCAGGTACTACCTGTACTACGCCCCGCACGACGCGCCCGGCGGCATCTGCCTGGCCTACGGCGACTCGCTCAGCGGCCAGTTCACCGAGTACCCGAACAACCCGATCGTGTCCAACGTCTGGTCGCCGCACTACTCGGTGAGCCACGTGTCGTCGCCGCACGTCATCTGGAACGCCGCGAACAGCAAGTTCTACCTGTACTTCCACGGCGAGAACAACACGACCCGGATGGCCTGGTCCACCGACGGCGTCAACTTCACCTACTTCGGGCGGGTGCTGCACACCGGCGTCATCCCCAACTGCACCGAGACGTCGTACGCCCGGGTGTTCGAGCACGCCGTGCCCGGCCTGGGCAACAAGTACGTCATGGTGTTCATGGGTGTCACCAGCGGCACCCGCAAGATCTTCTGGGGCTGGTCGGCCGACGGCAAGACCTTCTCGTTCGACCCGACGCCGCTGGTCACGCCCGGCCCGGACGGGCAGACCGACATCGCCGCGCCGCACATCCTCAAGCGCAACAACACGGTGTACGTCGTCTACCACGGCAACGGCGGCGACATGTACCTCACCGAGGTCGGCAACAGCTTCGACCGCGAGGTGCACCTCGGCGTCTTCCACTACGCCATGGACGCCTGGCCCGACCGGGGCCGCAGCGCCGCCGCGAGCTTCGGCACCGACGGCGGCGTGCAGTACATGTTCTACGAGGCCGGTCCGCGCCTCGACGGCACCATCGCGGTCGCCCGCGCGGTGTGACCGGCGGAGATCGTTGTTTCCGGTCACCGGCCCGCGGTCATACCGCATGACGTGACCGGAAACGGCGATCTCCCACCCGGCGGCTACCGTTCTGCCGTGACCCCCGACTCCTGGTTCCTGTCCGCCGGCGAGCGCGGCAACCCGGCCACCGGCATCGACCGCCGCCACGCCGACGGCCTCGCCTGGAGCCCGGGCAACCTGGCCCGCCCGCTGGTCCACGGGGCGGTCTACTTCAGCGAGCTGGTCGACGTGCTCGGCGGCACGCGGGCCGGGGACGTCGTGCTGTTCACCGACTGGCGCGGCGACCCCGACGAGAAACTCGACGGGCCCCGCACCCAGGTCACCAAGGTCCTCGGCGACGCCGCCCGGCGCGGCGTGCAGGTCTACGGGCTGCTCTGGCGCTCGCACCCCGACTGGCTGCACTTCAGCTCCCCGCAGAACCGCCAGCTCGCCGAGGAACTGCAGGCCGCGGGCGCGCACGTGCTGCTCGACATGCGGGTCCGCTTCGGCGGCTCACACCACCAGAAACTCTTCGTCGTACGCCACCCCGGCCGCCCCGAGCGCGACGTCGCCTACGTCGGCGGCATCGACCTGTGCCGGGGCCGCAACGACGACGCCGACCACCGCGGCGACCCCCTCGCCCCGCCGATGGCCGAGGTCTACGGCCCGCACCCGCCCTGGCACGACATCCAGCTCGCACTGCGCGGCCCGGCCGTCGGCGACGTCGAGCACGTGTTCCGCGAACGCTGGGACGACCCGAGCGCGCTGTCGCTCAACCTGCTCGACCGGCTGCGCGACAAGCTGTCCCGGCTGCGGACCGAGGTCCCCGCGCTGCCCGAGCCGCTGCCCGACCCGCCGCGCTGCGGCACGCACAGCGTGCAGACCCTGCGCACGTACCCGCGCCGGCGGCTCGGCCGCTACCCGTTCGCGCCGCGCGGCGAGCGCAGCGTCGCCCGCGGCTACCTCAAGGCGCTCGCCCGCGCCGAGCAGCTCATCTACGTCGAGGACCAGTACCTGTGGTCGGCCCGGGTCATCCAGCCGTTCGCGCGGGCGCTGCGCGACAACCCCGAGCTGCGGCTCATCTGCGTGGTGCCGCTCGCGCCGGACGCGGCCTCGCCGGCCGTCTCCCGGGCCGAGTCGTGGGGACGCAAGCAGGCCATGAAGGTGCTGGGCAGGGCCGGCGGCGACCGGGTCGCGGTGTACGGGCTGGAGAACGCCGCCGGGACGCCGATCTACGTGCACGCGAAGTCGTGCATCGTCGACGACACCTGGGCCACCGTCGGGTCGGACAACTTCAACCTGCGCTCGTGGACCTACGACTCCGAGCTGACCTGCGCGGTCGTGGACGAGTCGGCGCAGCCGTCGTACGCTCGCGACCTTCGGCTGGAACTGATGAGCGAGCACCTCGGCGGGACCGACCCGCGGCTGGCCGATCCCGTGGCCGCGTTCGACCTGTTCGCCGGCGCGGCCCGGGAGCTGGACGACTGGCACGCGTCCGGGCAGGTCGGCCCGCGGCCGAGGACCCGGCTGCGCCGGTACGACCCGCCGAAGGTGCGCGGCTGGCGGCGGCTGCCCGCGCGGCTCGTCTACGAGCTGATCTGCGACCCCGACGGCCGGCCCGGCACGATGCGCGTACGCAACCGCTTCTGACCGGTCACCAGTACGCGGCGCTGCCGTACGCCTCCCGGCGCGGCCTGCGCAACACACCCGGCCTCAGCCGCACCTCGAACGCCGCCACCTGGTAGGGGCAGGAGTCACTCGGCTCCGCCAGCCACTCCCGCACCGGCACGCCAGGCACCACGTCCGCTCTCGCCCACCACTCATCCTCATGCTTCTGCCAGAAGCCGTCATCGAACCCGATGTCGATCACTCGCAGCCGCCGGACGGCCGGCACCGCCGCCATGACGAAGTCGTCGGCAAGGTCCGGGCAGGCGGCTGCCTGCTCCGCAGTTCCGTCACCGGTCGCCTCGTCACCGTCGGCGAGCAAGCGCAGCACGAACCGCCGCTGCGCGTCGAGCGGCTCCTGTCCATCGCCGCAATCCGGAAGTCCGGCGTCCGGATGCACGGTCACGCACTCGATCACCATCCGTTCCCAGCCGACGCCCGCCGTGGACTCGGTGTCTGCTGTCGCCGGATGGTGCTCAAGCACGCAAGCAACGTAAAGAGTGCTCACGAGTCGAGTATGGCCATGGTGCCGGATGCACCGCGCTGAGCGATCAGATCTCCAGCCACCGCGAGCTGTCGAGTTCACCAGGATCGGCGCGCAACGTCATCTGATCCCAGTCGACGCCCCAGCTCACCGTCGCCACGACGGCGCGGGAGGCGAACATCTGGAACATCGCGGTGGGAGTCCGCCCGCCCAGCCAGTCGTCGCTGTACCGAGGGTGCTTTCGGAATTCCAGGTCCGGCTCGATGTCCAGCAGGCGCAGCAGGTCGCAGGTCTCCTGCGGCAGCTCTGCGCCCATCACGTGACGGAAGAGCTGTTCGCAGAGCCTGAGGTAGGCGCGGCCTGCGGGGCTGACGTGGTACATCTGATGGCCGTTGCGCGGCTGAATGAGGAACCGGCTCAAGTGCAGACGCGCCATCCTGTCCCGCAGGGTGGCGGGACTGACCTCGAAACGCCTACGAAGCTCCGAGTAGTTGCAGAAGCCGCTGGTCGCGATGTGATGAAGCAACGCCGTCTCCAGCGCAGCCATGCCCGAGCTGATGAGGACCGACCTGACCGCGCCGGCGCTGAGCCGGCCGAAGACGATGTTGAACAGCAGGTCATTGGTCACCTCGGCCGCCAGTTCCCGGCCGACCAGGGCTCTGGCGGTTTCATCGTCGGCGTCGAAATCGGCCGGCACCCAGAAGACCTTCAATCTGTTGAGCACCTGCGAGTGTCCGCTGGATCGGAAGTCGCGGGTCGCCTCGTAGAAGGTGTTGCGGTTCTTCGTCGTGTGCCTGGCCACGTAGGCACGGATCTGGGCATCAGACGCCACCAGAAGTGTCCGGACATCCTTGTCGACCCCTTCCGTGTGCTTCCACAGGGTCTGGCCGTCGAGAGAGTAGTCCCAGTTCTCCTTCAGATGGCAGGAGAAGTCGAACTTCTTCCGCTCCGCTTCCCGAAACGCGTACAACCGCGAGGCCGACAAACGACCCAACACCTCGAGGAAGGTCTCGGAGAGGAACTGGTGTTCCGCCGACTCGGTCAATGCCCACCCCGTATCCATCACACGTGCGCAACCGTCGCGAAAGGATAGACAACCGGGCGGACACAACGCCGTGCTTCACGCCGGTCACCGGTCGCCCTGCCCCCGCACGGTGATCTCCACGTGCCGTTGCACGGACGTTCTCGGCGGGTTCAACCGGGATGCCTAACGTCCGGGGCGATTTCTGCGTTCGAGGAGGACTCATGACTCGTCTGCCCCGGCTGGCCCTGGCCGGCCTTACCGTGTTGACCCTCGGGGTCGCCCTGCCCACCGGCGGTTCCGCCGCCCCGGCCGAGGCGGAGCGGACCGGCGACTTCGGCCAGGCCGTGCTGACCGGCTTCGCGAAGCTGCCCGCGCTGACGTTCGTGCCCGCCAGCGACCCGTCCGGCTCGCTGCTCGGCACCGCGCCGGTCAACGGCGTCACGCCGCCGTTCGCCGACCAGCCCGTACAGGGTTTCAGCGGGATCGCCCGCAACCGCGACGGCAGCTACGACGTGCTGTCGGACAACGGCTACGGCAACATCAACAACAGTGGCGACTTCGTCCTGCGCATCCAGCGCATCGTGCCCGACTTCGCCGCCAAGCAGGTCGACGTCGTCGGCGGGATCAACCTCACCGACCCGGCCGGGTTCGTGTCGTGGCCGCTGACCCGGGCCGACCGGGTGCTGACCGGGGCCGACTTCGACGTCGAGTCGATCGTCAAGGCCGAGGACGGCAGCTACTGGATCGGCGACGAGTTCGGGCCGTACCTGCTGCACTTCGACCGGGCCGGGCGGCTGCTGGCCGCGCCGGTGCCGCTGCCGGGCGTCAACGCGCCGGAGAGCGCGGCGCGGCTGGGTGTGACCGCGAACCTGGGCAGCAGCAAGGGTTTCGAGGGCATGGCCACCTCCGTCGACGGCCGCTACCTGTACCCGCTGCTGGAGGGCACCGTCAGCGGTGACACCGCGGGCACGCTGCGGATCAACCAGTTCGACCGGGCCGCCGGGGCGTACACGGCCAGGCGCTGGACGTACCGGCTGGACTCGCCGTCGAACGCGATCGGCGACTTCATCGCGGTCGACAAGCAGCGTTTCCTGGTCATCGAGCGCGACAACAACCAGGGCGACGCGGCCGCGTTCAAGAAGATCTACGTGATCGACCTGGCCGACCGCGACCGGGACGGCCTGGTCGACAAGACGCTGGTCGCGGACCTGCTGAACATCGCCGACCCGAAGCACCTGGGCGGCGGCGCCGGCACGTTCCGGTTCCCGTTCCAGACGATCGAGGACGTGCTGATCCTCGACAACCGCACCCTGGCCGTCCTGAACGACAACAACTTCCCGTTCTCCTCCGGCCGCACCACGGGCCGCCCCGACGACAACGAGTTCATCACCATCCGCCTCGACCGCTCCCTGCACGCCGACCACCGCGTACTCGGCTGACGGCATCCGGTGGGTCCCGCCGCCGCGGTCCCGCCCAGCCCCCTGGATCTAGATGATTTGTTGTCGCTGGGACGACAACAAATCATCTAGATCCGGAATCTCATCGGGGTTCGGGCCAGCCGGCGGCGGTCAGGGCGGCGCGGAGTGCGGCGGCGACCTCGTCCGGTCTGTTGCGCACCTGGTGCGCGGTGAAGCGCAGGATGCGGTCGCCGCTGGTCCAGATGTCGTTCTGCCGCCGCATGTCCGCCTCCCAGTGCCCGGCCTCCAGGTGATGCCCGCCGTCGACCTCGACATGCAGCCGGTACGCCCGCCAGTACGCATCCCGGTAGCGCACCCGCCCGCTCGCGTCGACCCGCCGATCCTGCAGGTCGGGTGCGGGCAGCCGATACCTCCGGCACAGCCGCACGAAGTCGATCTCAGCGAGACTGCCCGCACCGCCTGCGGCGTCACGCACGGTCGCGAGGATCAGCTCGCGACGCGGGGCCCGCGACAGCCTCCCGAGCACCTCCAGCAGCTCGCCGGGCGTCACCAGACGCTGCTGGCAGGCAGCCGCGATCACCTGCTGAGCCTGGTCAGCGAACCGAGCCCACGACGCAGCGTCCACCACCGACCGAGCCATGCTCGTGCGCGCCGGCCGGGCGAGCTGGCAGTCCCGCTCCGGCAGGTGGCTCGTGCGGCGCACCTTCACCGCGGGCAGCTCCGGCGGCAACCGCCGAAACAGATCGGTCCGATGCCCGCCGGTAGGCACCAGCACGTCAACGCGCCCATCGCGAAAGCTGCCACGCAGACCGCCCGCCCGCGCGGCGGCGAGGCCGGCCAGCCGCGCACCCGGCCCCGCAGCCAGCACGGCGATCCAGCGCTGCTGATCGACGCTCAACGGGCCGTCGCCCACCACCAGCACGCCCCGGCACACCTGCCGCCAGCGCCCGGTGCGTACCCGATGACGCACCTTCGCCGGCGTCAGCATCCCAACGGCCTGCGCCCAGGTCACCACGTTGCTCTGCGCGAACAACACCCACTCCAACTCCTCCACGCAGGCAGCCTGACCTGGATCTAGACGACTTGTGGTCGTCAGGGCGACAACAAACCATCTAGATCCAGGACTGGGGTGCGAACGCGCACCGCGGAGGGTTGTCCGTCCGCCTGGGTAGGCTGCCGGCGAGTGCGGCCGAGGGAGGGTACATATGGGGACCTGGGGCAGTGGGAACTTCGACGGGGACACCGCCGCGGATCATCTGTCGATGCTGACCGAGCGGCTCATCAGCGAGGTCGCCGAGGCGATGTCCGGCGATCCGGTCGAGATCGAGCCCGACGAGTACTGGGGCGTCGCGGTGCCGTGCAACCTCGAACTGCTCCACCTCATCGCCCAGCAGGGCTGGGTCGGCGCCGAGCTGCCCGAACCCGAGGTCATCGACGGATGGAAGACCCGGTTCCTCACCGTCTGGGACGAGTCCATCGACGGGCTGGAGCCCGTGCCCGGCTTCAAGGAGCAGCGGCGGGCCGTCCTGGAGCGGACCTTCGATCAACTGTCCGAGCAGGCCGTACGCAAAAACGCCTAGTCGGCGACGTGGATGACGATCTTGCCGCGGCGGCGGCCGTGCTCCAGGGCCTCGTAGCCTGAGCGGGTCTCGGCCAGAGGCAGCACGCGGTCCAGCACCGCCCGCACCTTGCCGGCGTCGACGAGTTCCGCGATCGCTCGCAGGGCCTCCCGGTCGGGCTTGACGATGAAGTACGTCGCGCGCACGCCGTGGCGTTCGGCCTCCTGCTGCTCGGGCGGGGCCGCGATCGCGACGAGGATGCCGCCGGGTCTCAGGACCGGCCACGCCTGGGCCTGCGCGGCCGCTCCGGCGACGTCGACGACGACGTCCACATCCCGGACGTGGTCGGCGAGGTTCGGCTGCTTGTAGTCGATGGCCTGCTCCGCGCCCAGCCCTTCGACGAATTCCAGGTCGCCTGCCGCCGCGGTGGCGCTCACCCGGGCCCCGAGCGCGGACGCGAGCTGCACCACGTACATGCCCACGCCGCCCCCGCCGCCCAGCACCAGCACGTGCTGGCCCGGCTGCACCGCGGCGTGCTCGCGCAGCGCCTCCCAGGCGCTCAGGGCCGCGAGCGGCAGCGCAGCCGTGTGGTCGTGGTCGAGGGTGTCGGGTTTGGCGGCCACGACGTCGGCGGGCAGGACGACGTACTCGGCGGCAGCGCCGTTCAGGGTGAACGGGATCAGTCCGTAAACGGCCTCGCCCACGGCCGGGCTGTCGACGTCCGCACCGGTCGCCGCGACGACGCCGGAGAACTCGTGTGACGGGGTCACCGGGGTGCGCTCGGGGCCTGAGCCGTCTGGAGTGTATGTCCAGGTCTCCGGCCAGGTGAGCTCCTGCGGGGTCATGGATGCGGCCTTGACGGCCACCAGCACCTCGCCCGGCCCCGGTGCGGGCCGTGGCGCCTGCTCGTAGACGAGCTGGTCCGGGCCGCCCCTGGCGTGCGCCCGCACGGCAAACATCGTGGTCATCCGCCCGCCGCTCCCCTCAGATCGTCGGCGCCCGGCCCGCCGGCGCGGACGCGTTCAGGATGAAACCGCAGCTGAACATCCCCATTATCGGGTGAAGAGGCGGCTGATCACCGGGGTTCGCGCGCACGGAAACCGCCCTCGCGGTGCGGAAACAGGACAGCGCTACGCGTCGGCGGATCGCAGCGACGTGGCTCTATGCTGTGCTTCCCGCCGGACTGCGACCGGTGGCGAAGCAGCCGTGGAGGGACTGTGAGCGAGCCGGTGCGGGCGGCCTGATCCGGAGTGGACACGCCATCGAAGCGCCACCGGGCGGACCTGGTCAGGCTCATCGCCGCGGAGGCCATCTCCAACATCGGCACCCGGATGACCTTCTTCGCGGTGCCGTGGCTGGTGCTCGTCTCCAGCGGCGACCCGGTCAAGGTCGGCCTGGTCGCCGGGGCCGAGACGCTGACGTACGTGGTCAGCGGGGTGCTCGCCGCGCCGCTGCAGGACCGGGTCGGGGCGCGGCGCACGTCGCTGTGGTCGGATGTGGGCAGTGTCGCGGTGATGGCCGCGATCGCCGTGGTCGGCCCGCACGGTTTCGGGCTGCTGCTGGCGCTGGTCGCGGTGCTCGGGGTGCTGCGCGCGCAGGGCGACCGGGCCAAGGCGACGATGGTGGTGCCGCTGATGGGCGCGGCGGGCGGCGACTACGCCCGGGTCGCCGCGGTGCGCGAGGGCGTGCTGCGCACCTCGACGCTGGCCGGGTCGTCGCTGGCGGGCATCGCCGTGGTGGTGTTCGGGCCGATCGGCGGGATCTGGATCGACGCGGCCTCGTACGCGGTCGCGGTGGCGCTGATGGTCCCGGTGCGGGCCGCGGTGACGGCCGCCGCCGACGCGAAACAGGCCGTGCCCTACTTCACGGCGCTGCGGGAGGGGTTCACCTGGTTCCGGCGCAACCGGCTGATGCGCGCCGTGACCGGGATGCTGTTCTTCACCAACCTGTTCAACCAGGCCAGCGCCGTGGTGTTCGTGCCGCTGTGGGTGTTCGAGACGATGGACGACCCGGCGGCGCTGGGCGCGGTCGCCACCGCGTACGCGCTGGGGCTCATCGCCGGGAACGTGCTTGTCGCGTGGGTGGCGCCGATCATGCCGCGCTACCCGATGCTGGTGGCCGGGTATCTGATCGGCGGGGTGCCTCGGTTCATCGTGCTGGCGCTGACCGACGACCTGCTCGTGATCGTGGCGGTGACGCTGGTCGGCGGGATCTTCATGTCGTCGCTGAACCCGACGGTCAGTGCGATGATCTACCAGCGGACGCCGAAGGAGATGCTGTCGCGGATGGGCGGCATCATCACGGCGGTGGCGTTCGGCGGCGCGCCGCTGGGCGGCCTGCTCGCCGGATACCTGGTGCAGTTTCTCGGGCTGAGCAACGCGATCCTGGTCGCGACCGGCCTGTACTTCGCGGTGACGCTGACGCCGGTGATCGGGCATCGGCTGTGGCGCGAACTCGACGACACCGCGCCTCCGCCGCCCAAGCCCGGCGACGGCAAGCCGCTGCCCGCGCTGTACGGGCTGGCCGGCGCGGCCAGCGGGCCCCGGGTCAGCCTGCGGTACGCGGAGGGCCGGTGGACGGTGCGGGCCCGGCACGGGCTGCGCAGGCTGGTGTCCGAGCGGCCTGTGCAGCCCAAGAACGCGGTCGCGGCGCTGGCGTGGCTGGAGGCCGAGCCGGTGCAGGCGGCGGTGCGGGCCGCGATCGACCACGACCGTGCGCTGGCCGAGGACCGGACCCGTGCGGTACGCGCCCAGGCCGCCATCCTGGACCGGCACCTGACCGAGCTGAACCGGGCCCTGGACCGCGGTTAGGAACACGACGAACGGCTGGACACCGTCCGCACCCGACTCCAAGATGTTCATCATGTTTGATGTGACAGCGGAGTCGCCCGTCAACGTCCGGCCGTCACATCTGGTGGAGCTGCCGCTGACGCCGTTGCAGGCCCGCTGGTGGCAGCTGTGCATGAGCCACCCCGGCGGCATGTCGCCGCTGGTGGACCTGGTGCACCGGTTCCGCGGCCCGCTGGACGCCGACGCGTGGGCGCGGGCCGTCGACGCGGTCGTGAACCGGCACGAGATCCTGCGCACCCTGTTCGCCGCCCGGCCGGACGGGCCGGTGCAGGTCGTCGGACCCGCGAACGGCATCGCGATGGAGGTGCTCGACCTGCGCGACCTCCCGGCCGAGCAGCGCGAGCAGCGGGCCCGCGAGCTGCTGAACGAGCGCCGTACGCTGTCGCTCGACCTGCAGACCGGGCCGCTGGTGCACACGTCGCTGCTGCGCCTGGCCGACGACGACCACCTGTGGCGGATGACGATCCACCACATCCTCGCCGACGGGGCCTCGCTCGGCGTCATCGACCGCGAGCTGGCCGTGCTCTACCCGGCGCTGGCCGCCGGAACTCCGCCCGACCTACCTGAGCTGCCCGTCCAGTACGGCGACTTCGCCTGGTCGCAGTCCGTCGCGGACACCGAGAAGGAGGACGAGGACCGGGAGTACTGGCGCGAGCAGCTGGCGGGGCTGGCGCCGCTGGAGCTGGTCGACGCGCTGCCACGCCCCGCGGCCAAGGGCGCGCCCGCGGCGCAGCTGGCCCGGACCGTGGACCCGGAGCTGGTCCGGCGGGTCGAGGAGCTGGGGCGGTCGGCGCGCTGCACCCGGTTCATGGTGCTGCTCGCGGCGCTGCACGTGCTGCTGTACCGGGCGAGCGGCCGGGACGACTTCGCGATCGGCATTCCGGTCGCCGGGGTGGGGCGCACCCGGCCGGAGCTGGCGCGGCTGGTGGGGCTGTTCAACAACGCGCTGGCGCTGCGCGGCGACCTGTCCGGCGATCCGGCGTTCCGGGAGCTGCTGGCGCGTACCCGGGAGACGGTGATCGACGCGCTGGACCACCAGGACCTGCCGTGGGGGCAGGTGGTCGCGGCGCTCGACGAGCCGTCGCATCCGGGCCGGGCGCAGGGTTTCCAGGCGATGTTCCTGCACGAGGAGGTCGAGGTCGCCTCGCGGCTGGCCTTGCCGGGACTGTCCGTCGAGGACTTCCCGCTGGGCATCCCGAAGGTGCTGCACGACCTGATGGTGTACGCCCGGCCCGGCCCGCAGGGCCTGTCGACGACGTTCGTCTACGACACGGGGCTGCTGACGGAGCCGGTGGTGGCCGGGCTCGCCGACGGGTACGAGCGCGTACTGCGCGCCGTGGTCGACGAGCCCGACATCCGCCTGTCGGAGCTGGTCAAGCGGGCCTGACGGTCACACCTTGGCCTTGGCGGCGGCCCGGCGCTGCTCGATGGTCCGGGCCATCGCGTCCAGCGTCGGCGCGTCGAAGATCAGCCGCATCGACAGCCGCACCCCGAACGACGCCCGCACCTGGGCCACGAGCTGCACCGCCGTCAGCGACGTACCGCCGATGGCGAAGAAGTCGTCGTCGGGCTGAATCCGCTCGATGCCGAGCAGGGAGGTCCAGATCGGCGCGAGCGCGGCGGCCACCTCCGGCTCGGTCACGCCATCCGTGCCGGTCGGGGCCGTGCTCATTCCGGTCGAGGCCGTGACCGCGGGCGCTGCGTGGTCTGATCCCGTCGGGGTCACATCGGCGCGGGCCGTGCCGTCCCTGGTGATCAGCAGGCCTGCCGCCGGGGCGACCGCCTGGACCGGCGCCGGCGGGTCAGGGTCGATCCAGTGGCGGGTCCGCTCGTAGGGGTAGCCGGGCAGCGGCACCCGCCGGCCGGTGCCGCCGAAGGCCAGCGGCACCCCGTGCGCCCACAGCGTCGCCGCCGTGGTGTAGCAGGTCGTCGCCTCGTCAGCGGCGCGGGTTCCGGCCGGTTCGGTGGCGGCGGGCAGGCTGTGCAGCGGTGCGGGGCCGTCCTTGGGGGCCTGCATCTGAGCGAGCCCGGCGAGGCGGCGGCCGGGCCCGCACTCCAGGAACACGGTCGCGCCGCCGGCCAGCGCGGTGGCGACGGCCGGTCCGAACAGGACGGGTTCGCGTAGCAGCCCGGCCCAGTACGCCGGGTCGCGGGTCTGGTCTGCGGTGGCGGGCAGGCCGGTGCGGCAGGACAGGTAGGGGCTGTTCGGGGCGGCCGGGCGGGCGGCCGTGACGGCGGCGGTCAGCTCGGCGAGCATCGCGTCGGTGACGGCAGAGGGGGACGCGTGCACGGTGCGCAGCCGCCGGGTGGCGATCTTGCGGCCGGAGGGTTCGGTGAGCCGCTCCAGGAGCTCGGCCGGGCCGGTGACGACGCAGGTCGCGGGGCCGTCGACGGCGACGATCGACGCCTGCGGCGGGAGCAGCGCGGCGAGCCGGTCCGGGGCGGCCGACACGGTGAACGCGGTCTCGGCGGCTTCGCGGGCGAGCCGCCCGTGCAGGGCGACCAGGCGCAGCGCGTCGGCCAGGTCGAACACCCCGGCCAGCGTCGCGGCGACGTACTCGCCCACGCCGTGGCCGAGCATCGTGGCCGGGCGTACCCCCCAGGACTGCCAGAGCCGTGCCGTGGCGTAGCCGGCGGTGAACGAGCCGAGCAGCGGGTCGGCCGGCAGGTCACGGGCGTCGCGACCGGACGCCGCGGCGCAGCTGTCGACGGCGGCGGCGAAGGCCGGCACGGTGTCGTACAGGCCGAGCCCGGCCGGTCCGGGGGCCTGGTCACCGAAGAGCAGGACCACGCGGGGGTTCGCCACGGCGGTGCCTGACAGGCGCTGCGGGCTGCGGAGCGCGGCGACCGCGCCGGTGCGGCCGGTGGCGACGACGGCGGCGCGGTACGGGTGCTCGGCCCGCCCGGCCCGCAGGGTGAACGCGACGTCGGCCAGGTCCAGGTCACCGGCCACGGCCAGGTGGTCGGCGAGCCGCGCCGCCGCGGCGTCTCGGGCCGCGGCCGACCGCGCCGAGACGGTGAGCACCTGCGGCCTGCCCGGCTCCAGCACGGCCGTGGCAGCAGGCCGGTCCGGAACCGCTCCGGAGGGCACGGCCCTGGGCTGCCCCGGTGCGGCGGGGTTCGGTTCGCGGGCCGGGCCCTGCTGGAGCACGACGTGGGCGTTGGTGCCGCCGACGCCGAAGGAGCTGACCGCGGCGCGGCGCGGTGTGCTTCCGGTCTCCCACGTGGCCAGGGCGGCGTTGACGTAGAACGGGCTCTGGTCCAGGTGCAGGGCCGGGTTGGCGGCCGTGTAGCCGAGGCTGGCCGGGATCCGGCCGTGGTGCAGGGCGAGCGCGGTCTTGATGAGACCGACGACGCCCGCGCCCTGGCTGAGGTGGCCGATGTTCGACTTCACCGAGCCCAGGGCGCACCACTGCCGGTCGGCGCGGCCTCGGCCGTACACGGAGGTCAGTGCCTCGACCTCGATGGCGTCGCCGAGCGGGCTGCCGGTCGCGGACGCTTCGACGTAGCTGACGGTGCGGGGGTCGACGCCCGCGGTGGCCAGGGCGTTGGCGACGGCGGCGGCCTGCCCGGCGACTCCGGAGGCGGTGAAGCCGACCTTGGCCGCGCCGTCGTTGTTGACGGCGTTGCCGAGCACGACGGCGTACACCTGGTCGCCGTCGTCGAGCGCGTCGGCGAGCCGTTTGAGCAGCACGGCTCCCCCGCCGCTGCCGGCCACGACCCCGGAGGCGGCCGCGTCGAACGGGCGGCAGTGCCCGTCGGCGGAGTCGGCCGCGCCCTCGCGGTGCAGGTAACCCCGGTCGGCGGGCAGTTCGATGCTGACGCCGCCGGCCAGGGCCATGTCGCACTCGCCCGCGCGCAGCGCCTCGGCGGCCATGTGCACGGCGACCAGCGAGGTGGAGCAGGCCGTGTAGACGCCGACGCTGGGGCCGCGCAGGTTCAGGTGGTACGACGCGAGGGTGGTGAACGTGTCGGCGTGGTTGCCGTTGCCGATCGTGGTGTGGTCGGTGACCGCCATGATCGCCCGGTTGGCGTGGATGTGCTGCCAGCGGTAGGTCTCCATGCCCCGTCCGCCGTAGACGCCGATGTCGCCGGGGAAGCGGGCCGGGTCCCAGCCCGCGTGTTCCAGGGCGCTGTGGCACAGCTCCAGGAACAGCCGGTGCTGCGGGTCGGCCAGCGCCGCCTCGCGCGGGGTGAGGCCGAACAGGCCCGCGTCGAAGTCCTCGACGCCGTCGAGCAGGTAGCCGACCGGTACGAAATCGGGGTCGTCGAGCTGCTCGGCCGGGACCCCGGCGCGCAGCAGGTGCTCGCGGCTCAGCTCGGTGCGCGCGGACCTGCCGGCGACCAGGTTGTCCCAGAACCGGGCCAGGTCGGGTGCGCCGGGGACCCGGCAGGCCATGCCGATCACCGCGATGGGCTCGGGTCCGTCGGTCAGGTCGTCGGTCACCGGTGGTCTCCTTCGGTCGCGGCGCGGTGTCTGGTCCGCGCGCGCCGGGCCGCGCCCCGGCGCAACGCCAGTTCCACCGCGTCGTCGGCGTCGCCCGCGGTCGTGACACCGTCGAGGAAGGACGCCAGCGCCCGTACGGTGGGATAGCGGAACAGATCGACGACGCGCAGGTCCCGGCCGAGCATGCGGTTGAGCCGCTGCTGCACGGTCACGGCGGACAGCGAGCCGCCGCCGGAGTCGAAGAAGTTGTCCGTCGCCCCGACGGCGTCGCGGCCCAGGACCTCGCACCACACGGCGGCGACGGCGTGCTCGGTCGCGGTCGCCGGCGGCGTCCCCGCGCCGTGGTCCGAGCGACGCGGCCGCGCCGTGGCCCGCGGGGAGGCGACGGCGGTGACGCCGCGCGACGGGGCGAGCTCGCCGCCAGTAAGGTCGCCTGCCGCCACACCGCGGGTGATCACCTGCCGGAGCGAGTCCAGCAGCTGGTCCATCCGGGACACGTCGTACAGGTCGCTGTTGTGGACGATCTCCAGCCGCATCCGGCCGTCGCGTTCCACGCCGTACAGCGTCAGGTCGAACGCCGAGCCCGGCGCGGGCACCGGCACCGGCTCGCCGGCCAGGCCCTTGAGGTCCAGCCGGGGCGCGGCGAAGTTGAACACGTTGAACAGCACCTGGACCAGCGGGCTGCGGACCGTCTGGCCGCCCAGCCCGAACGCCTGCACCAGGCGTTCCAGGGGCGCTTCCGGGTGCGCCAGCGCGGCGATCAGCTCGTCGCGGGCCGCGCGTACGTGGTCGGCGAAGCTCACGCCGGGCTCGGTGCGCAGCCGCAGCGGGGTGATGTCGACGAAGAAGCCGACCATCGGCTCGAAGTCGGGATGGCGGCGGTCCACCGCCGGCGTGCCGAGCACGAGCTCCTCCTGCCCGGCCCAGCTCGAAAGGACCAGCCCGAACGCGGCCAGCAGCACCGCCGACGGGGTGGCACCGTGCTCGCGGGCGAAGCGGTGCAGCTCGGCGGTGGTCTCGGCGTCGAGCCAGGCTCCGCTGTAGCCGGCGGGGTAGGTCTGCTCGGCGGGCCGGGGCCGGTCGCCGGGGACGTCGAGCACGGTCGGCGCGCCGTCCAGGTGGGCCGTCCACCAGCCGAGGTCGGCGTCGGCGCGCTGCTCGCGCCGCTCGGCCCGCCAGGCCACGTAGTCGCCGTACGTGGCGGGCAGCGGCGGCAGGGCCGCACCGGCGTACGCCGTGGCGAGGTCGTCGTAGAGCATGGCCTGTGACCAGCCGTCGAACACGGCGTGGTGGGCGGTGACCGCCCACACGTGCTCGTCCTCGCCGAGCCGGAACAGCCGGTGCCGCCACAGCGCGTCGACGGCCAGCCGGAACCGGCCGCCCGCCTCGGCGGCCAGCTGCGCGGCGAGCTCGCGTTCCCGCTCGGCCGGGGGCAGCCCGCTCAGGTCCGTCACCGGCAGCGGCACCGGGCCGACCGGGTCGAGCACCGCGTACGGCACCCCGTCCGCGTCCGGGATGCGCCAGCGCAGCACCTCGTGGCGTTCGGCGACGGCGGTCAGCGCGGCGCGCAGCGCCTGCTCGTCGAGGGGCCCGCGCAGGCGTTCGGCGAGCACGATGTTGTAGGCGGCGGCGGCCTCGGGCGAGTAGCGCTCCAGGAACCACAGGCGCTGCTGCGCGGGCGACAGCGCGGGCGGGCGGCCGCGTACCGGCGGCTCGTCGCCGAGCACGGCCGCGTCCGACGCGCGGGACGCGATCGCCCGCAGGGTGCGGCCCTGCAGCACGTCCTCGATCGCCACGTCGCGGCGAAGGCGCGGGCGCAGCGCGGCGACCAGCCGCATCGCGGTGATCGAGTGGCCGCCGGTGTCGAAGAAGTCGTCGTCGCGGCCGACCCGGGCCAGCCCCAACAGCTCGGCCCAGACGGCGGCGACCTCGGTCTCCGCCGGAGTGGCCGGCGCGGCGAACGGCGTCTCCTCCACGGGCCCGGTCTGCGCGACCAGCCGGTCGAGGTCGACCTTGCCGCTGGACAGCAGCGGCAGCTGCGGCACCACGCTGATCCGGGCGGGGACCATCGCGGGCCCCAGCCGGGCGGCGACGTGCTCGTGCAGCGCCTGCGAGGTGGCGGCACCGGTCGTGAACGCCACCAGCTGCTTGCCACCGGGGCCGTCGACGGCCGCGACGGCGGCGTGCCCGACCTCGGGGTGGCTGCGCAGCACCGCCTCGACCTCGCCGATCTCGACACGCTGGCCCCGGATCTTCACCTGCCGGTCGACCCGGCCGAGGAAGTGCAGCAGCCCGTCCGGCTGCCGGACCACCAGGTCACCGGTGCGGTACAGCCGCGCGCCCGGCACCCCGGAGAACGGGTCGGCCACGAACCGCTCCTCGGTCAGCTCCGGCGCGCCCAGGTAGCCCAGCGCCAGCCCCGCTCCCCCGGCCAGCAGCTCACCGGGTACGCCGTCGGCTACCGGGCGCAGGTGCTCGTCCGCGACGTACACCCGGTGGTTGGCGGCCGGACGGCCGATCGGCAGCGGCCGGTCCCACTCACCGGTCGCCTCGAACCAGGTCACCAGCACCGTCGTCTCGGTGGGGCCGAACAGGTTGAGGAACCGGCGGCCTCCGGCCGTCCAGCGTCCCACCTGCTCCGGGCCCGGGGCCTCGCTGCCGGTCAGCACCACCCGCAGATCGGGCAGGCCGGCCGGGTCGAGCACGGGCAGCAGCGCCGGGGGTACGAACGCGACGGTGACCCGGTGCTCGGCGCAGAACCGCTGCAGCCGGGTCGGGTCGGCCCGGTCGGCGGTCCCGACGAGCGCGACCGTGCCACCCGCCGCGAGCGGGGCCAGGATGTCGATGACGGACGCGTCGAACCCGATCGACGCGAACCCGAGCGCGACGCTGTCGCGGGTCAGATCCGCGATCGCGGCGAGGCTGGTCACGAACTCGGTCAGCGCCCCGTGCGGGATCATCACGCCCTTCGGCCGACCGGTCGAGCCCGACGTGAACATCACGTAGGCGAGGCCGTCGGCCCCCAGGGCCTCACCGTTTACCAGGGCCGGGGTGTCGGTCGGCGCGACTGGACCAGGCACCTCCGGGAGCGGCAGCAGATCGAGGCCCGCGCCGTCGAGCAGGCGCGCGCCGACCGGGTCGCAGACGACGGTGCGCAGGCCCGCCTCGCGGGCGATGTCGTGCAGCCGCGCGGGTGGCAGGGCGGGGTCCAGCGGCACGTAGGCCGCGCCCGAGGCCAGCACCCCGAGCAGGCCCGCGACCAGCATCGGCTGCCGGTCGGCGCAGACACCGATCAGCGGGTGCGGGCCGTTCGCACGCAGCGTGGCGGCGAGCTCGCCGGCGGCCGTACACAGCTGCCGGTAGGTGAGCACGGTGTCCCACTGCCGGACCGCGACCGTGTCGGGAGCCGACGCGGCGTGGTCCGCGACGAGGTCGGTATACCTGCGGTCGGGGTACGGCAGGGTCTCGCCCGATGCCATCGCCACGGTTCAGCTCCTCGTCGGTGCGGTCGCGGGGTCGCGGATCGCCATCCGCAGCTCGCTGAAGTAGCGCCGGCCGGCCGCGTCCGGCACCCACGCCTGCTCGGGCCCCGGCAGCATCTCGGACACCGTCAGCGGCACCCCGGCGCCGCCGGCACGCGACGCGGCGCGGACCATCGCCACGAACGCGGCCACGTACGCGGGGCTGGTGAAGTCGACGTAGACCGGTTTGACCTCGGTGCCGACGCGCACGAACACCTGCTCGGGCAGGCCGAGCCGGTCCCGCCAGCGGCGTACGGCGAGGTAGCGGGCGGCCTCGTCGGGCAGGTCGGCGGCGCGGGCGCAGTCGGCGACGGTGGTGCGCCAGGTCTGCCGGTGCACGACCAGGCGGCCGATGCTCACCCGGGGGGTGTACGCCCCGTCGGCGGCGACCTTGAACGCGTTGACCGCCCGCGACGACAGGAACGGGCCGAACAGCTCCAGCAGCGGCCAGGACCGCCCGTCCGGGGCGTGACCGGTCAGCTCACCGTCCACGAGCGACACCGTGACCGCGGCCAGCGGCAGCACCTGCCCCAGATCGGGCACGGGCGCGGGGGTGTACGCGAGCCGGACGTCGCCCGGCCCGTCGAGGGTGAACGCGATCCGGGCCGTGAACTCGGGGAAGTCCGCCGGGTAGAGCAGCAGCGTCCGGTCGCCCAGGTCGCGGTGCAGCGCGGCGCGCAGCGCACCGGGGTCGGGGTGGAAGCGGGTGAGGGTGCCGCTGTCGTTGGTGAGCCAGGAGACGTGCAGCTCGCCGAGGACCAGGGTGAATTCGCCGTCGGCCAGGGCCTGCGCGTTCGGCGCGCACAGGTGCAGGTCGGGGCTGTGCAGGCGGGCCGCGGTCCAGCCGGGCGCGGCCGCGCCGAACAGCCGCGCGACCGCGGCGCGCACCTCGGCCGGGTCGAGGGTGATCGGGCCGTCGGCCGCGGCGGTCAGCCCGAGCAGCTGCGACCAGCGGGTGGTGAAGTCGGCGAGCACGCCGGCGACCGGCCCCTGCCCGAACAGGACCCCGAGGGCGGCGTCGAACAGGTCGCCCAGCATGACGGGTCCGTCGGCGGCGGCGTCGTCGTACAGCTCCCGCAGCGCCTCGGTGAACGCGCCGGCCATCGCGGCGGTCAGCCAGCGGGCGGCCTCCAGCAGCGGCACGAGGGTGTCGGCGAGCATGCTCAGCAGCGGCTCGCCGAAGGCGACGTCCAAATCGCGCAGCGTCTCCTCGTAGGCCAGGCCGCGTCCGGCGTACGTGGCGCCGGGGCGGTGCAGCACGTCTCCGCCGGTCACCGCGACGAACTCGTCCTGCAGCCGCAGCAGGGCGGCCCGTACCGCGTCGGCGTCACCGGCCGCGTCGGCGAGCACGTCGCGAGCGGCGAGCAGCCGGGCCAGCCCGGACAGCGCCTCGTCGCGCAGTGCCGGTTCGGCGATCGCGACCAGGCGGCGTTCCAGTTCGGACTCGGCGAGCACGGTCAGCGGCAGCTCGACGCCCCAGCGCAGCAGGTCCTGCTCGGCGAGCTGCTCCAGTGCGAGGAGCGCGTCCGATGTGCTGCGCAGGCCCGTACGCGGCTCGGCCAGGGCGAGCGCCGCCACCTCCTGGGCGCTGCGCACGCCGTCGCACGCGCCGAGCAGGACGGCGTGCGCCGGGGACAGCCGCCGGGCGGGCAGTCCCGCCTGCAGCAGGTCGTCGCCGCGCAGCGCGAGCTGGGGCTGCCGGGTCACGGGCAGCCAGGGCCGGAACCTCGGGTCGGCGGCGAGCCGGTCGGCGTACGCGGCCAGGACCCGGCGTTCGAGGTCCACGACCCGGGCCCGGACGAGGTCGGGGCCGGCCTCGACGCGGGCGGTGAAGTCGTCGGCGGTCAGCGACGCCCAGCAGACGGGGCCGAAGAAGCCGATGGTGTCGTTCTTGGCGCAGTAGCGCTGCCAGTAGCGGGTCACCAGGATCTCGCGCGGGCGGTGGCGCGAGTTGCGGTTCGCGTCCGGGCCCGCGCGCAGCAGCCCGTCGAGGGCTTCGACGGCGTTCAGGCTCTGCCAGGTCACCGCCTCGCAGAACAGCGGATCGGCGGCGATGCCGTGCAGGCGCGCGGTCATCCGCCGGGTCGCGGCCGTGAACGCCACGTCGAACGGGGCGCGATCGGCTCCGGTGGCCAGGAACGCGTCAGCCTCCTTCGCGCATTCGGGCGCGGCGAGCAGGTCGAGGCCGGTCGCGGGGAAACCGGGCGCGCGCAGCACGGCCGAGCGCCACGCGTGCCAGCCGGTGTCGCCGAGCGGCACGAGCCCGTCCGGCTCGGCCGGGCCGGTGCTGCTCCGTGACGCCGAGCCGAGTCTGCCGGTGTCACGCATGCCCGGCCGCCACGGGCTCGATCCAGTGCCGCCGCCGCTGGAACACGCGGCCCGAGACAGGCTGCCGGGGCTCCGCCGGGCCGGAGCCTTCCGGGGCCTGGCTGACGAGCACGTGGGCGTTGGTGCCGCCCAGCCCGAACGAGCTGACCCCGGCGCGCCGCGGGCCGGGCCAGTCGCGCGTCTCGGCGCTGACGGTGAACGGCGTCGCCGCCAGGTCCACATCGGGGTGCGGGCCGCGGAAGTGCAGCGTCGGCGGGATCCTGCCGTCGCGAACGGCGAGCACCGTCTTGATCAGGCCGAGCACTCCGGCGGCGGCGTCGAGGTTGCCGGTGTTGGGTTTCATCGAGCCGAGCACGCTCTGTCCCGGCCGCGCGCCCGACGCCCGGAACGCGCGGGTCAGCGCCTCGATCTCGATCGCGTCGCCGACCGGGGTGCCGCTGCCGTGGCCCTCCACGAATCCGACGCCGCCCGCGTCCCAGTCGGCGGCGGCCAGCGCCTCGGCCACCACGGCCGCCTGCCCGGCCACGCCCGGCACGCTGAAGCCGGCGCGGGCCGCGCCGTCGTTGGTGACCGCCCAGCCGGCCAGCACCCCGTGCACGCGGTCGCCGTCGGCGAGCGCGTCGGCGAGGCGTTTGAGCACCACGGCGCCGCCGCCGTTGCCGAAGACCTGGCCGGTGGCGTCCGCGTCGTACGGGCGGCACACCCCGTCCGCGGCCCACGTGCCGCCGGGCCGGTGGCGGTAGCCGAGCTGCCCGGTCGACACGACCGCCGACCCGCCCGCTATCGCGACGTCGCACCGGAAGTCGAGCAGGCTCTGCGCCGCCTGGCACACCGCGACCAGCGACGACGAGCAGGCCGTCTGCACGGCCACGGCCGGCCCGGTCAGGTTCAGCGCGTACGCGACCCGGGTGGGCAGGTAGTCGGCGGTGCCGCCGGCCAGAGCGTCGTCCCAGTCGTCGGGCAGCGGACCGGCCGTGTTCACGGCCGGGTTGCCGAGCAGGTGGTGGCGCAGGTAGCGGTTCACGCCGCAGCCCGCGAACACGCCGGTCTGCGCCCGCGTACGCGCCGGGTCGAGCCCGGCGTCCTCCAGCGCGCGCCAGGCCGTCTCCAGGAAGATCCGGTGCTGCGGGTCCAGCAGCGCCGCGTCGGTGTCGGAGTAGCCGAACAGCCCCGCGTCGAAGTCCTCCAGCCCGTCCAGCCGCCCGAACGCGGGCACGTACGAGCCGTCCACGGGCAGGCCGGCGGCGGCGAGTTCGGCGGGGGTCGACCGGTGGACCGCGTCGACGCCGTCGAGCAGGTTGCGCCACAGGGCCGTCACGTCCGGCGCGCCGGGTGCCCGGCAGGCCATACCCACGACCGCGATCAGGTCGTCGTCGCTCATGACGGCGTCTCCACCCGCTCGGCGGAGCCCTGCCGGGCGGCGCGGCGGCGGCGCATGCGGTCCGCGACACGGCCCTCCCCGGTGTCAGCCGGAAGCCGGTTCCCGGGGCGCGCGGCGCGCAGATGGGTGGCGAGGCCGGCGACGGTCGGGAACTCCAGGAGCCGGAGCATCGAGATCCGCTCGCCGAGCGCGTCCTGCAGCCGCTCCTGGACCAGCGCCAGCAGCAGCGAGTGCCCGCCCAGGTCGAAGAACGCGGTGTGCCGGTCCACCTCGGCCACGCCGAGGGCGTCGCACCAGGCCGCCGCGATCACCTGTTCCAGCAGGTCGGGCTGCGCGGCGGCCGGGCCACCGCTGCGCTGTGCCGGGATCGCCGGGGACGGGTCGGGCAGCGCCCGGGGGTCGAGCTTTCCGGTGTCGCCCATCGGCAGCGCGTCCAGCACGACCACGGCACGCGGCACCATGTAGTCGGGCAGCAGCTCGGCCAGCGCCGCCCGCAACCCGTGCGGGTCCACGGACGCGCCGGCGGCGGGAACGGCGTACGCGATGATCTCTTTGGCTGACGGGCCGGTGCCGTGCGTGGTGGCGCGGGCGACGACGGCGGCCTGGCCGACGCCGGGCAGCGCGGCGAGCCGGGATTCGACCTCGCCCAGCTCGACCCGGTAGCCGCGGATCTTGACAAGGCGGTCGGCGCGGCCGAGGAAGATGAGCCGCCCGTCCGGCAGCCGCCGCGCGACGTCGCCGGTCCAGTACGCGCGCGTGCCGCGGTAGTCCCGGAACCGGCTCGCGGTCAGCTCGGGCTGCCCGTGGTAGCCGAGCGCCACGTGCACGCAGCGGACCACGACCTCGCCGGTCAGGCAGACCGGCCGCCCTGCGGCGTCCACGAGCACCACGTCGATGCCGTCGAGCGGGTGCCCGATCGGCACCACCGCGTGGTCGAGCACGGCGTCCGGGCCGAGGTGGTGCTGCGCCGCGAAGCTGATCTCCGTGGTGCCGTACCCGTTGACGAACACGGCCCGGTCGGCGAAGTGGCGGCGGCACAGTTCCACGTCGTGCCGGGTGACCTCCTCGCCGCCGAGCAGCACCGCGCGCACGCTCGGCAGCCGCCCGCCCTCGCCGAGGCCCGCGAGCAGGTAGCGGTAGACGGTCGGGGTGGAGTGATAGATCGTCACGCCGTGCCGGTCGATGGTCCGGGCGAGGTGGCCGAGGCCGTGCGCGCGGATGTCGGACGGCACCGCGGCCGCCCCGGACAGGATCGCGCCGAACAGGTCGGTGACCGCCATGTCGTACCCGAACGAGGTCAGCACGCTGGTCCGGTCCGCGGGGGTGATCGCGAAGTTGCGGATGTGGTTGCCGACCCCGAACAGCACGTTGCGGTGGCTCTGCACCACGGCCTTGGGCGCGCCGGTCGAGCCGGACGTGTAGAGCAGGTACGCCGGATCGTCCGGCACCGCCGGCCCGGCCAGGGCCGCCACCAGCTCGTCGAGGTCCCGGGGCGGCGTGTGCGCGCTGATGTGGACCGTCGTCAGGTCCGGCCGGCCCGCCTCGGCGGCGATGCGCCGGGCGAGGTCGGCGTGCACGGCGTCGACGAGCAGCACGTCGGCGTCGCTGTCGGCGAGGATGTGGGCGAGCCGCCCGGCCGGGAAGCTCGGCTCCAGCGGCACGTACGCCCGGCCGCCCGCCAGCGCGGCGAGCAGCCCCACGACCGTGGTCGCACCGTGCCGGCACAGCAGCGCCGTCCGGCCACCACGAGCGTCACCGGTCGCGGCCCGGACCGCCGCAGCCGTGGCCGCCACCGCCGACCCGAGCTGCCGGTACGTCAGCTCCCCGTCGTCGGCTAGCACCGCGAACCGGTCCGGATGCCTCGCCACCTGCGCCGCGAACGCGGTGCTGATCGTGTCCGCGCCGGGCTCCCACGCGGTCGGCTCCTGCCGCGGCCCGCCGTGCAGCGCGGCCCGCTCCCCCGGCCGGACGCGCTCGTACGCGGACTCCGGCAGCAGGTCCGCGGTGGACCGGCCAGGCTCGGCAGCCATGTCGGCCAGCAGCGTCGCCAGGTCCGCGGCGAACGGCACGGCCAGCTCGTCCGGGCAGCCGAGCACGACCAGCGCGCCGCCCGCACCGGGCAGGACGGCCAGGTCGTCGAACTGCTCACCCGCAGCGGATCCCGCCGGCAGGTCACGGATCTGCTCGCCTGCCTCGGGCGACGGCGACAGGCTGACCAGGTCGAGCACCGAGCCGTCGGCGGTCAGGTCGAAGTGGACGACGCCGTCCGGGCAGCGCACCGGCTGCGCGGCGCGGCCGGTGTAGCGGCGGGCCAGCAGTGCGACGGCAGCGCGGGCGGCCCGGTCGGCGGTGACACCGCAGGCTCTCGCCAGGTCGTGCACCGCCGCCGGGGGCAGGACGATCGACATCAGCGGCCGCCCAGGACCGCCGCCGCGATCTCCTCCACCGTGGACACCTCGGCATCCGGCTCGCACACCGCGTAGTCGTCGTCGCGGTAGCTGCCCGAGCCGTGCACGACGATCTCCCGGCCGGCGGGCACCAGCCCTCGGTCGATGGCGTTGAGCACGCCGGTCAGCGCCATGACGATGGACCACTCGCGCAGGTCGGCGGGGTCGGCGGGCAGCTCGCAGGGGGTGTTGCGCAGCCAGTCGCGCAGCTGCGGGTAGCGGGCGACGCACTCGTGCCGCGACACCGTGATGCCGTCGCCGCCGTACCGCTTGATGAGGTCGTTCATGGCGGGCGAGGTGACCGGCTGGTGCGTGTAGAAGGTCGGGTCGAGCACCTCGCCGAGGTCGTCGGCCACGGCCGGGAAGTGCGGGTCGGCGTCCTGCGCCCACAGGCCCGTCGCGGCGTCCCTGCGGTATGCGGGCAGCCCGTCCCGCGAGAACGAGCCGGTGCGCAGGTTGAGCACCATGTCCGGGGTGCCCAGGTGCTGCACCAGCAGGAAGCCGGGCCGCGGCGAGCCGTCGGCGCGGCCGGAGTCCTCCAGCACGTCCCGGCCGAGGTTGTAGCCGAGCAGGCCGAACGCGCTGGACACGGCGTGGGCGTGCCAGCGCGGGGCGGCGGCGATCGCCGGGGCCGCGTCCAGCTCGAACGCGGCGCGGGCCGCGTCGGCGACGAGGTAGTTCGGCAGGGCCAGGGAGAACCACAGCGTGGTGCCGTGCCTGTCGTACGCCTGCTGCGCGTACGCGTCGACGAAGGCGCGGCCGAGCGCCTTGACCCCCTCGGGCTCAGCGCCCCCGAAGCGCAGCAGCGGGTTCGCGGCCCGCAGCGCGGGGTCGGCCGACAGCGCGTCGCGGCGGAACTTGTGCCGGGTCGACGCGGGCGCGAGCACGACGACGCGCAGCTGCTCGGGGGTGACCAGCTTCGCGGCGATGGCGCGGCTGACCGCGTCGCGCAACGCGATGCCCTTGTTCGCCGAGGTGGGGGTGAAGATGCAGATCGGCTCGCCGGTGCGCCGGATGTGCTCCACGGCGCGGGCGACGATGAGCATGGACGGGAACGTCTTGGTGGTGTGCGTGCCGGGATTGCCGGTCAGGTCCATGAACTGCACGCCGTGGCCGCCGTGCGCGCCCAGCTCCCGCCAGGTGGCGTTGGCGGCGGCGAAGAACTGCCGCACGTCGTCGGACAGGTCCGGCAGGTCGAACCCGGGCGCGAAGCCCGCCGTGCCCGCCGGACCGCCGGGGCCGGCGGCCAGCCGGGCGACGGCGGCCGTGATGACCTGGTAGTAGTCGACGATGAGGTTGCGGGTCACCGGGGCGGTCGCTGTCGTGAGCACCCTTGCTCCTTTTGGGTCGGCGATGGGTTCGGTTCAGATGAGGGCCGGGCTGGGGCTCGTGGCCCGCAGCCGTCGGCGCAGTACGCGGAACAGGTCCTGCACCGCGTCGTAGTCGGTGGCGTCCCAGCCGTGCGCCAGCTCGGGCAGGTGGGGCTCCAGGGCGGCCACCGCGGCGGGCAGGTGCCGGACCCGGCCGCCGCCGAGTTCGATGCCGTCGCGGCGGCCGGCGCGCACGTTCCACTCGATCGCCTCCGCCGGGCTCAGGCCCGGCAGGTTCAGCGCGAGCCCGCCGCCGGTCAGCCGCACCGGGTAGCCGCCGGGCAGGCCGAGCGGTCCGGGCAGGCTGGTGTGCACCTCCGCGCCCGACAGCAGGTCGGTGAGCAGCCGTGCGCCGGCGTGCCCGGCGATCGCGTTGAGCTGCTGCCGGGGCAGTGCCCGGTCGGGCGCGAGCAGCGCCGTCACCCCGGGCACCGGCCGGCCGTCGCGCCAGGCGAGCACGTCGTCGCCCGGGTCGTCGGGGGCGTCCAGGTGCGCGTGGTGGCCGAGCACGGCGAGCCGACGCTGGTCGGGCAGCCCCAGCGCGGCCTGCAGGCAGGCCGCCAGCGTGGCGACGTTGCCGACGCCGCACAGCACCGGCAGCCCCATCGCGGCCAGCAGCGGGTTGACCGCGTCCGGGAAGCAGGCGTTGATCAGCGCGGTGTGCGGGCTGGCCGTGGTGATCGCGCGGGCCAGCCGCACCACGACGGTGGCCTGCAACGGCAGCGTCACCCCGAATCCGGCCTGCGCGACCAGCCGCGTCCACGGCGAGGGCCGCCCCACCTTCTCGTACGGCGACTGCGCGGACGCGCAGCACACCAGGTACGTCGGCTGGAGCCGGGCCAGGGTGGCGGCCTCGTCGCCGAGCCGCTCCCCGGTGAAGCTGATCGCCGTGCCCGCGACCGCGGCCCGGGCCCGGCAGTGGCGGGCGATGGCCGACACCGCGTCGGGGTTGCGGGCGAGCACGGTGACCTCGATCGGGGCCGCGTTCAGCGCGCCGTGCGGTGGTGCGAGCGCGGCCAGCGACTCGCAGATCGAGGTCGCCAGCGAGCCGCTGCCGACGATGGCGATGTGGTGCCGGTTCGACATGGCTCAGGCGGCGGGATCGCTGTGCACGGAGGAGATGCGGTTGGCCTCGTCGACGAAGACGACCTTCGGCTTGCTGTCGCGCGCCTCGTCGTCGGACATCATCGCGTACGCCGCGATGATGACCAGGTCGCCGGGGTGGACCAGGTGCGCGGCGGCGCCGTTGACGCAGACCACGCCGCTGCCCCGCTCGCCCTCGATGACGTAGGTCTCGAGCCTGGCCCCGTTGGTGACGTCCAGGACGTGGATCAGTTCACCGGGCAGCAGGTCGGCGGCGTCCATCAGATCGGGGTCGAGGGTGAGCGAGCCGACGTAGTGCAGCTCCGCCTGCGTGACCGTGGCCCGGTGGACTTTGGACTTGAGCATGGTGCGGTACATATTCCGCGCAGCCTCCGATGACACGACATGTCCGAGTGGGGTTCGACAGCGAGGGCCCGGGGCCTTCGCGGAAGCCATTCTCACATGGAAATACGCGAGCGGATAGTTGCTGTCACAGATATGCCACAGCGCCCTCTATCGCGCCACCACACCCCGGTTTTCCAGGTATTTCTCGCGCAACAACCGCTTGTCGATCTTGCCGAGCGCGGTCAGTGGTAGGCGATCCACGAAGTCCACCGCCTGCGGCGCCCATAGTGAATTGAGGCGCTCCACACACCATTGCCGCAATTCGTCGATGTCGACCGAGACGTCCGGATGGAGTTGCACCACCGCGTGCACCGCCTCGCCGAGCCGCTCGTCCGGCACCCCGATCACCGCGGCCGCGCTCACCGCCGGATGGGCGTTGAGCACGTCCTCGACCGAGCGGGAGTACACGTTGGACGACGTCAACCCGGTGACGATCATGTCCTTTGCCCGGTCCACGAGGTACAGGTACCCGTGCTCGTCCAGGTAGCCGACGTCGCCGGTGCACAGCCAGCCGTCGACCAGCGTCTGCGCGGTCAGCTCGGGCTGCCCCCAGTAGCCGGACGTCATCAGCCGCGCCGACGCCCACACCTGCCCCACCTCGCCCGCGGCCGCGGGCCGGCCCGCGTCGTCGCGGATCTCCACCCGGGACGGCGGCAGCGGCCTGCCGCACGAGGCCAGCCGCTCGGGGAACGCCGGATCGTGCTGCGCCGCCGGGTACGCGGCGAGCAGCGTCGCCTCGCTCATCCCGTACGCGACGAGCACGACCGGGCCGAAGCGCTCCATCGCCTGCGCCAGCCGGGACGGGGCGATCGCGCTGCCCGCGCACGACAGCATGGCCAGGCTGCCGGTGTCGGTCGCGGCCAGGTCCGGATGGTCGAGCACCTGGCACAGCATCGGCGGCGGCAACGTCGCCACGGTGATCCGTTCCCGCTGCACGGTGGCCAGGAAGCGCCCGGCGTCGAAGCCGTCGTGCTGCACCAGCAGCCCTCCGCTGAACAGCGTGATCAGCCCCGCGGCCTGCTGGCTGGAGTGCCAGAACCCGGCCACCGCGAGCTGCCGCAGCCGCGGCCCGCCCGCGTCGAGCTGCCGCTGCGCCGCGGCGAGCACGTTGGCGAAGAAGTCGTGCCGGTGGTGCACCAGCTTCGGTAGGCCCGTCGTGCCGCCGGTCTGGAACAGCGACTGCGGCTCGGTGTGACCGACCGGCGGCAGCGCGTCCGCCGCCGACCCGCACACGTCAGGGCCGACCCCACCCGCGCCGATACACAGCACGGGCAGGTGCGGAGCCTGGGCGGCCAGGGCGGCGCCGGGCTCGGCGTGGGTGCGGGCGTCGTAGACGAACCCGTCCACCTCGGCCAGCGCAAGATACCGGGCGCTGAGCGAGGGCGGGGCGTTCGGGGCGATCCAGACCGACCGGCAGCCGAGCAGGTGCAGCGCGAGTTGCGCGTACACGGCCTCGGGCTGGTTGCCCGCGAGCACCGCGATCGCCGAACCCGGCCGCACGCCGTGCCCCAGCAGCGCCTGCGCCATGCCGAGCACGGCGGCGCGCAGCTGCGGGTACGTGATCCGCCGGTCGCCGTGCACGATCGCCTCGGCCTCGCCGTGCCCGGCGAACAGCTCCAGCCCGCGCCGGACGTAGTTGCCCTCAGCCGCCATGGCACGCGACGGTGAGCGTGTCGTGCCCACGCAGGATCAGCGGCTTGGCCACGTTGCCCGGCTGCTGCGCCAGCGCCAGCTTCGGGAACCGCTCGAACAGCGCCGGGAACGCGACCTGCCCCTCCAGGCGGCTCAGCGCCGCGCCGAGGCAGTAGTGCGGGCCGAAGCCGAAGCTCAGCGACCCCGGATCGGGCCGGGCCGGGTCGAACGCGTCCGGGTCGGTGAACCGCGCCGGGTCCCGGTTCGCCGCCCCGATCATGACCAGCACCGCCTGGCCGGCCGGGCAGGGCACGCCCTCGATCTCGGCGTCCTCCGGCGCGTACCGCACCAGGATCTGCACCGGCGGCTCGAAGCGCAGCATCTCGTCGACGTACGAGCCGACGTTGTGCGCGTTCAGCTCCGCGCGCAGCTGCGGGCGCTCCAGCAGCATGGTCAGGCCGTTGCCGAGCAGGTGGGTCGTCGTCACGAACCCGGCGTTGAACGTCGTGATCAGGTTCGCGACCAGCGCGTCGTCACTCAGGTCCGTGGCGGCCAGCAGGCTGACCAGGTCGTCGCGCGGCTCGCTGCGGCGCTTGCCCACCAGGTCGGTGAAGTACGCCGACAGCTCCCGGGCCGCGGTGTCGGCGCGGACCATGTTGCGCCAGTTCGCGCCGTCGAGTTCGAGGATCGCCCCGATCGCCAGCACCCGCGGCCGGAACCAGGCCAGGTCCTCCTGCGGCACGCCCAGCAGCTCGGCCATCACGCTGCTGGGCAGCAGGTAGGCGAACTCGCCCATGAACTCGACCGGGCCGTCGGCGGCCAGCTGCGCCAGCCGGTCGAGCAGGCGCTCGGTCAGGCCGGTGACCGCGTGCTCCAGCGCGGACACCCGCCGCGCGGTGAACGCCCGGCCGATGATCTGCCGTACGCCGTCGTGGGCGGGGCCGTCGGTGAAGAACATCGAGTCGCGCAGCACCCGCAGCGCGGGATGCCGCCGCCACTGCGGGGTGTGCAGGTCCAGGTAGGCCGCGTCGAGCTGGCGGAACCGCGGGTCCTTGAGCACCTGGGCAACCGCGTCGAAGCCGTGCACCGCCACGGCGAAGCCCTGCGCGCCGCCGTCCACGGGCACGGCGACGCCTTCGTGGTGCAGGCGCGCGTAGAGGGCCGGCGGATCCACACGTCCCTCTTCGGAGAGCAGTGCATTGAGATCCATGAGCACGTTCCTACCACACCACGGAACCCGCCGGTATGCCGTCGTGCCTGCCCCGCAACGGATCCACGGCCCTGGCATGCGCCCGCGCGAACCGCTGCCGGGAACCGGACAGCGGCACCGGTTCACCGCCGCGGGGTCACCAGCGGGAGTTGAACCGTACGTCGTGGCGGGTGGCGTCGGGCGCGGCGAACGCGAGCAGCCGCTCGCCCTCCTCGGTCAGCTCCTGCACGTCCTTCGTCGGGATCTGGAACAGGGGCCGCACGACCAGCGTCGCCGCCCCCTTCTTCCTGGTGATCGACCAGATCGCCTGGACGAACCCGTCGACCAGCACCGTGCCGGGCACGACCCCGGGCACCGCGAACACGTCACGCCGGTCCCGGTCGTCCATGATCCGGAAGGTGTCGTCGTACGCGTGCAGCATCGCGTCGAAGTCGGCGAGGTAGCGGGCGGGCGCGGGGGTGTCCGGGTCCGGCAGCGGGGCGCCGGGCAGGTCGAGCAGCTCGGCCCCGTCCTCGTCCCGGTAGGCCACCAGCCGGTCGCCGAGCCGGTCGGCTACCTCGCCCAGCCCGCCGAGCCCCGACCAGGCCTGCACGTCGCGCACCGTCGCCGGCCCGAACGCGGCCAGATACCGCAGCACGAGGTCGTCCACGGTGGCCGCCGGCCCGTCTGCGGCACCGAGCCAGTGCTCGACGGTGGTGTACGCAGGCTGCCCGACCGCGCCCCACAGCCCGTGCGGCGGCACCGGCACCAGCGGCAGCCCGGCCCGCGCCGCCGCCCCGAGCGCGGCCGGATCGGCGTCGGGCCAGCGCCCGGCGAGTTCCGCGCCCAGTTCCTTCACGGTGTACGGCCGCTGCTCGGCCAGCGTCCGCGCCGCCGCGACGATCTCGGCGAGGTCCGCCCCGCGCAGCCGCTCCCGGATCGCGCCGGGCAGGTGCCGTTCCTGCACGCCCTGCAACAGCGGCCGCAGGGCGCGGGCGTCGCGGGCGCTGACCAGGTGCGGCGTGGCCTGCATCAGGCCCAGCCGCACGGCCGCCCGGGAGGTCAGCAGATCCGACAGGTCGTCGACGCGGAACTCCCGCAGCCGCGTCCACAGCCCGAGGTAGGGCGGGTTCGGCGCCTGGGCGGGCAGACCGGCCAGGTGCTCGATCGCCGCCAGCGGGGTGAGCGGCGAGCGCTCCAGCAGCAGCTGCCGCGCGAGCAGGGCACGGTTGAGATCGCGGCGGGTCAGCATGGGTGGATCATTTCACGCCGTCCCGCCCCGACCCGCATGAGCAGGCGCACGGCACCGGTTCACCCGGCTCCCGGGGCACGCCCCGCACCTGCCGCGCTTTCCATCGACGTTGGCCTATCACATCGAATCCGGCGCACGTTTTTTCGATGACATAGGCCAACGTCCATCAAACCTGGCGCGCGCGGTCGGCCCGCGTCGCCCAGTGCCGCTCGCCACTGCCCTGAACCGAGATCCGCACCCACCCGTACGAACGGTCGAGGAAGGTGCTTCAGGAAAGCGGCATCCACGCCCGATGCGCCGTACCGGCGCGATCCAGACGGACGGCAATGACGCCCATGACCTCAAGCCTCGGCCTCTGCACATCGGAAACACGACCGAAGGGACCTCGATGCGAAAGACATCGCGGGTGATGGCGCGTCTGGCTGTCGCCACCGTCGCCGCCGCCTCCGTGCTGGCGTCAGCGGCTCCGGCTCCGGCTCAGGCCGCGGCCTCAAGTCTCACCTGGAAGAGTGACGAGGTTTCCGTCGACGACAATCCCGGAACCGGGTCCAGCTGGGGCTGGGTCTGGAACGGAAGCAACGACGGGTGGGACGCAGGACTGCACGTCAAGTTCACCGACGGCTCGTACGCAGACGTCACCGCAACGACGCTCTACGGGTCCGACTCTGCCGCCTGGTGGCAGAACAGGAAAGTCGAGTGGTACCAGGCATGCAAGTTCAGTGACAACGTGCGGTACCACTGCTCCATGGTCAAATACGCGTGACCGGCCAGGTTTGCCGATGGCTTTGTCCCGCCATCGGCAAACCTGGTTTGAGCTACGTTCCTGCTGGTGGAGTCCAGCGCGGTTCAGCACTGGTGGTCCCATGCGGCGTAGCCGGGCAGGCGGCCCGCCGCCGGTCGCCACGACGCCCAGACGCGGTCGGACACCGGCCCGGCGTCGACGAAGCCCTCGGTCGCGCACCAGTCCCGCATGGTCTGCTCGCCGAGCAGTGTGACCAGGCCGGAGGTCTGGGTGGCCTGTGCCCGCAGCGCGACCAGCTTGCGGTCGGCGAGCGCGTCGCCGAAGGGCACGGTCAGGCTCAGCGCGGCGGCGGGCACCGCGTGCGGCAGCCCGTCGGCGAGGAAGACGTCGATCCGGTCGTACACGTCCTGCCAGCGGGCAAGGAACTCATACGTGAGGACCGGGTGCAGCAGCCGGGCGTTCGGGGCGGCCCGCTTCCGGGCGGCCGTGGCCCAGCGGGACACCGCCTGGTGGTCGGCGTGCCCGGTGAAGCCGTCGGGCCCGAACGTGACGATGGTGTCGGGCCGCACCTGATCCACGATCGCGGCGAGCCGGTCCACGACGGCCTCCCCCTGCTCGGCGCAGCCGCCGTCGGGCAGGCCGAGCACGTGGTGCTCGGTCACGCCGAGCACGGCCAGCGAGGCGCGCAGCTCGTGGGCGCGTACCGCGGCCAGGCGCGCGGGCGGCCAGCGCACCGGGTCGCCGGTGCCGTGCTCGCCGAGCGTCGCGGTCACGCAGACCACCCGCTGCCCGGCGTCGCGGGCCGTGGCCATGAGCCCGGCGGACAGGTATACCTCGTCGTCGGGATGTGCCCAGATCCCGAGGATGGTGCCGAGCGCGGACACGGACATGACGGCTCCTCATGGGAAACGGGCCCGGTCACGTGGACCGGGCCCGGGTCGTGTTCAGACAGTGATCTCGTACAGGTTGTTGAACGGGTTGCCGATCTCGACCTTGGTGACCGAGCCGAAGCCCGCCCGCGTGCACAGTTCCCGCGCGGTGTGCTCGTTGAACCCGCACGTGCCCAGGCCCGCGCCGTGCTGGGCCAGGGACGTGGTCAGGCAGTACAGGATGCTGATGCCGTAGAAGTAGGCGCCCAGCGGTCCGGCGTTGTCGGGCAGGTGGTGGCTGGCATTGATGTCGACGCACACGTAGTGCCCGGCCGGGCGCAGCGCGCCGCGGATCGCCTTCAGCACCGCCGCCGGCTCGACCAGGTCGTGGATCACGTCGAACGTGGTCACGACGTCGTACTCGCCGGGGATCCCCGCGGCGGCGTCGCAGACCTCGAACCGCACCCGGTCGGCGACCCCGGCCTCCACCGCGGCGGCACGGGCCGCGGCGATCGACTCGGGGTGCACGTCGAACCCGACGTACCGCCCGGCGGGGAAGGCGCGGGCGAGGCCGATCAGGGCCCGGCCCCGGCCGCAGCCGACGTCGGCGACCTGCGCGCCCAGCGCCAGCTTCGCGTACACCTGCGGCATCGCGGGCACCCACACCTGCGTCAGCAGGTGGTCGAAGCTGCCCGCGGTGAACCGCTCCAGCCCTTGCCACCAGTCCTCGCCGTACGCCGCCAGCGGCACCCCGCCGCCGACGCGGAACGCCTCGGTCACCTGGCCGAGCACCCCGGTCAGCCCGTACAGAGCCTGGTGCAGGCCGCCGAAGTAGACCGGGCTGTCCGCGGCCAGCACGGGCACGTGCTCGGCCGGCAGCGTGAACCGCCCGGTGGACTCGTCGTAGGTCAGGTACCCGTGCGAGGCCATGGACGACAGCCACTCCCGGACGTAGCGCTCGCCGGTGCCGGTGCGGGCGGCCAGCTCGGCGCTGGTCACCGGGTCCGAGTGGGCCAGCGCCCGCCACAGGCCCAGCCGGTCGCCGAGCATCGCCATGGTGGTGACCATCCAGGCGCTGGTGTCGCCCGTGACCCGGCCCGCGAACTCCTCGACGGCCGCCGCGGACGCCTCGACGGTGATCTCTGCGGTGGTCATGATCCTTACGCCTCCTATAGTGAGGGGTTGTGACGGTGGAACCGACAACTCCGATGCTGGCGGCGACACCTTGCAGCGCTCTTGCAGCCGACTTGCGGCGGGCGGGGCCGCGGTGCTGACGTTCGGCGTGCTCGGGCCGCTGCTGGTCCGGTCCGGCGAACGCAACCTGGCCATCGGCAGCCGGACGCAGCGGCTGCTGCTCACGGCGCTGCTCGCGCAGGCGGGCTCGGTGGTGTCCGCCGACCGGCTGGTGGAGATCCTGTGGGGTGACGACGCGCCCGCGACGGCGGTGCCGTCCCTGCACACGTACGTGTCCCGGCTGCGCGCGCTGCTGCACGCCGACGGCGAGGCGGCGCTGTCGACCCGGCCGCCCGGCTACCTGCTGCAGGTCACACCCGCGCAGACCGATGTCGGCCGGTTCGAGGTCCTCGTCGGCGAGGCCGGCCGGGTCTTCCCGGGCGACCCGGCGGCGGCGCTGGCACATCTGGACGAGGCCCTGGCACTGTGGCGCGGTACGGCGTACGCCGAGTTCGCCGACGAGGACTTCGCCCGGCCGGAGGCTTCCCGGCTGGCCGAGCTGCGGCTGGGCGCGGTCGAGCAGCGCTTCGAGGCCGGGCTGGCCCTGGGCCACCACGCCGAGCTGGTCGGCGCGCTCGGGGCGTACACCGAGGAGCAGCCGCTGCGCGAGCGGCCCTGCGGCCAGCTCATGCTCGCCCTGTACCGGTGCGGCCGCCAGGCCGAGGCGCTCGCGGCGTTCCGGGCCTTCCGGCAGCGCCTCGACGACGAACTCGCCGTCGAACCGTCAGCGGCACTGCGAGCCCTGGAGACGGCGATCCTGCGCCAGGACCCGGACCTCGACCCACGCCCGATCACCGGCACGTCACCAGGCACTCGGCCGCCCGACGCGGCAGAGACCGGCATGGGGCGCGGCGGGGCAGGAGTGGACGGGCCGGGCGGAACAGCGGCGGCCGCGCCGGAACAGGGAACGGTTCCGGAGGAGACGTCCAGTTTCATCGGCCGCGAGGACGAGCTGACCGCGATCCAGGTCGCCTTGGACACGAACCGGCTGGTCACGCTCACCGGACCCGGCGGCGTCGGCAAGACCCGGCTCGCCGTCCAGACCGCGGCCGGGGCACAGGGGTACCCCGACGGTGTGCGCTGGTGCGAGCTGGGCACGATCACGGACCCGGCCGCAGTCGGCCATGCCGTCGCCGCGGCGATCGGGGCCCGCCAGCAGCCCGGCTCGGACATCACCGAGTCGGTGCGCGCCTACCTGGCCACCCGGTCGCTGCTGCTGGTCGTCGACAACTGCGAGCACGTGCTCGACGCCGCCGCCGCGCTGCTCACCGCCCTGCTGCGCAGCTGCCCCCGGCTGACCGTGCTGGCCACCAGCCGTACCCCGCTCGGCGTGGCGGGCGAGCAGATCCAGCCGATCGCGCCGCTGCCCGTGCCCGGCGACGACACCGACCCGGCCGGTTCGGCATCCGTGCTGCTGTTCGCCGACCGGGCCCGCGCGGTGCGGCCGGGGCTCGACCTGACCGGGCCGAACCTCGACCACGTGGCGCAGGTCTGCCGCCGGCTCGACGGGCTGCCGCTGGCCATCGAACTCGCCGCCGCCCGGATGCGCGCGCTCAACCCCGCCGACCTCGCCGACCGGCTCGGCGACGGCCTGAGACTGCTGGCGGCCCGGTCCATGGCCGTCGAGCGGCACCGCACCCTGCGGGCTGTCGTCGACTGGTCGTACGCCCTGCTCAGCCCCGCCGAGCAGCGGCTGTTCGACCGGCTGTCGGTGTTCGCGGGCGGGTTCACCCTCGCCGCCGCCGAGCAGGTGTGCGGCGAACCCGACCTCGTCGACACCCTCGCCGCGCTGGTCGACGGTTCGCTGGTCACCGCCGGGGCGAGCGCCGGGCAGGTGCGCTACGGGATGCTGGCGACGCTGCGGGCGTACGCCGCGGAGAAGCTCGCCGAGCGGGGCGAGGCGCAGGCGCTGCACGACACGCACGCCGCATACTTCGCCGCGACCGCCGAGCGGTTCGGCGCGACCATGCGCGGCCCCGACGAGGGCCGGTGCGTGGCCGTGCTCGACGCCGACATGGCCAACCTGCGCGCCGCGCACCGGTGGGCCGTCGAGCGGCGCGACACCGGCCTGGCCATGCGCATCTCGGCCGGGCTGTACCACTACGTCGTCTACCGGTTCCACGACGAGGTCGTGTCCTGGGGCGAGACCGTGCTCGGCCTGCCCGGCGCCGCAGCCCATCCGCTGTACCCGGTCGTCTGCGGCGCGGTCGGCGAAGGTTTCACGCTGCGCGGCGACCAGCGCCGGGCGCTCGCTGTCGCCGAGTCCGCCCTCGCCGGGGCCGCCGACCCGCAGGGCGCGCCGTGCCTGCCGGTGTTGAAGGTGCTCGCGGCGGTCGCGCTGTACGAGGGCCGCCTGGACGACTGCAGCCGCTGGGCGCAGGAGCAGACCCGGCTCGCCCGCGTGCACGGCGACGCGTGGCGCGAGGGCGAGGGCCTGCTGTTCCACGGGCTGGCGCGTACGTACGCCGGTGACGTGGCCGCCGGGCTGACGATCGCGCAGGAGAACCTGCGGGTGACGACCCGGCTGGGCAATCCGAGCCTGCTCGCGTGGGCGAAGTACTGCCAGGCCGAGGCCTTGTGCGGTGGCGATCCGGCGCGGGCTCGGCGGCTGTACGCCGAAGCGGTCGCGCTCGCCGACTCCGTGGCCGGGACGTTCACGGCGACCATCGCGCAGGTCGGGCTGGCCGCGCTGCTGGCCCGGTCGGGCGAGGACGCCGCCGCGCTGAGCGCCTTCCGGCAGTGCGTCGACCGGTGGCACCGCCTGCAGGTGTGGCACCACCAGTGGACGACGCTGCGCAACCTGGTGCCGCTGCTGGTGCGGGTCGGCGCGGGCGAGGCCGCCGCGACGCTGCTCGGCGCGCTCGACGCCGCCGACACAGCCGCGTACGGCTCCGACGCCGCCAGCCTCGCCACGGCGGCCGCCGACCTCACCGCGACGCTCGGCGTCACCGCCTACACCGAAGCCGTCGACGCCGGCGCGGCGCTCGGTCCCGACGGGACCGTCGCGTTCGCTCTCTCCGCGGTGGACACGGCACTCTCCCAGGCACCACACTCCGGATCTAGATGATTTGTCGTCGTCCCAGCGACAACAGATCGTCTAGATCCACTCCTCGACGTTCCTCCGGGGGCGGGTCACGGTTGCGGCGGGGTGGATGCCAGCATCCAGCTTGTGATCACATCTCTGGACGGGCGGCGTTTCGTCGCCGAGGCTGAGGTCGCGGGCGGCGAGGTCGGCACGCAGACGGAGTTCAGCTACCACGAGCAGGACGGCATGGTCTGGGCCGAGTACGGCGGCGGCGCGATCCGGCGCGGCTTCCTCGTCGGCACCCGTGACGGCGACCGGCTCGACTTCCGGTACACCCAGCTCAACACGGACGGGCAGACCTCGACCGGGCACTGCGTGTCCGTGCTGTCCCAGCTCGGCGACGGCCGGCTGCGGCTGGACGAGACCTGGGAGTGGGAGTCGCGGCCCGGCTCCGGGACCAGCGCGGTCGTCGAACAACGCTGAGCCGGGCGGTCAGCTCAGCGGAAGCACCTCGCCGACCAGGGCGAGGAATCGCCGAGGTTTGTCGTACGGGTGTCCTACCCTTCCACCGTGATCGGTAGCGGATTCGACCAGCGCGTCCTCGACGCGGTGCGCAGTGACCTGGCGGCGGCCGTGCTGGAGTTCGACGACGCACGCGCGTGGTTCGACGCGGCGGTGCGCGGGCCGATGGAGCCGCTGGGTGCCGAGGTGTGGGTGTTCGACCCCGCCCGGACCCGCGTCGTGCTGGTCCGGCACCCCTGGCGGGCCTGGGTGCCGCCGGGTGGCAGGGTCGAACCCGGGGAGACGCCACGCGAGGGGGCGGCCCGGGAACTGTTCGAGGAGACCGGAGTGCGCGCCGAACTCCTCGACCGGCCGGCGGCGGTGGCCGTCCGCTCGTTCCATCCGAGCTTGCCGGTGACCCTGTCCTTCTCCTACGTGGCGGTCGCCGCCGCCTCGACACCCCTGGTCGGCGAAGACGGGCAGCAGGCGGCCTGGAAACAGCTGGATCACGGCTGGGAGAGCTCCTTCCCGGAGGACCACGCCCGGATGCGGAGACTGGTGACGGCCTGGCCGTGATCCACCCCGCGGTCCTCGACCACGACCGGTCTGGTCGGCCACGCCTGGGACCGTCGATTCCCGGATGCGAGGCCCCCTGGCTACGCCGAGGCCGGTGCCGAGGCGGCGGGTGCCTCGATGACGTGGCCGGTGCGGTCTGGCGGTGAGGTGCCCGCTCGGCGAGGATCTGGTCCATGGACCGTTTCGAAGGAAGCTGTCACCTGGACTGGTGGGCGAACTCCTCTTTGAACTTCTGCGGAGACGCCGTCCACGTGGTGATCACCAGCGATGACGGCGGCTGGCACGCCGAGGGCCGCTTCCTCGCATTCAGCGAGACGGCGCTTGAGGGCGTCACGTTCCTGTGCGACCTCGATCCGGTCTTCGATCTCCGCTTCGAGGACGGCGGCACGATCCCCGTCACCGTCCACCTGATCGACGAGCGAGGGCGGTTCGCGCTCACCGCGCCGACCGGCCTGTCCGGGACGATCGACTACCAGCTCGATCTGACGACCGGGTCGGGCAGGCGCTCCGAGGTGCGTGGGGCCGTGGAGTAGCGGAAGGCTGCTCCACGGCCCGTGTCGGTCAGGCGACGCCCGTCGCCGCGGCGAGCGCCACAGCCGACTCCGGATAACGGGCCAGCAGCTCGTGCACCGGCCCGCTGCCGGGCTGTGACTCCGGCACGTCCCACGCCCCCTCGCAGCCGAGCAGCGCGGCGAGCGCGTCGGTCGGCTCGGGATGCACGGCCAGCAGCGCCGCGACCGGACCGGCCTGGGCACGCGGCCCGACCGCGGCGGCCGCCGGGTCGGGAGCCGTCGCCGACCAGGGCGGGGTCCACGTGTCGAGGGTCGGCAGGTCGCCCGGGAAGACCCGGCCGGCCTCGCGGACCAGCAGGCCGACGTGGTCGCCGCCCTCCTTGCGCAGGGTCGTGATCAGGGTCGGCAGCCAGGGCAGCAGCACCGCGTCGGGCAGCCGCCCGAACGCCTGCGAGATCGCCTCGACGACGAACCCGGCCAGCGCCGGCACCGGTTCCAGGGCCTGCACGAACCCGCTCAGATACTGCGGGTACGCGGGCAGCACCAGCGGGTTGTCCAGCAGCCCGACGCAGCGTTCGCGCAGCTCGGCCCGGGACAGCACGCCGAGCTGGTGCTGCGCCGCCCACAGCAGCGCGGTCTTGCCGGGCGTGGTCGGGTGCGACTGCGCCACGGCCAGTTCCAGCTGGGCCCGGTCGCAGCCCAGCGACAGCGCGAGGCTCTCCATACTGAACAGGAAGCCCAGCATCGCGGCGACCTGCTTGGCGCCGGTCTCCTCCTCGACGAAGGCGTTCGGCAGCAGGGTGCAGTAGTGCGCGTACCCGGCCTTGACGAACGCCTCCAGCCAGGCGGGCAGCACCGGCTCGGTGGCCCGGTAGTGGGCCAGCAGGCGGCGGGCCCGGCGCAGCACGTCCGGGGCGTCGTCGACGGTGCGTTCGGCGGCCAGCAGCTCGACCGCCCGCGCGCCGAGTTCGTCGGCGAAACGGCGGCTGCGCAGGTAAAGCGTCGCGTCCTCGACCGCACCCAGGGCGACCGCCGCCGTGGCCTGCGGACCCCAGACGGAGCGGCGCAGCCGCTGCTCCAGGACCTGCTCGACGGTGATGCCCTCGTAGCCGAGTTCGATCAGCTCGCGGGAGTGGGTGCCCAGGGCCAGGTCCCAGGACTCCTGGATGGCCCGGTGGCCGAGCCGCCGCTCGCCCATGATCGGGCGGGCCGCGCCCTGCGGCAGCAGTCGCCGCAGGATCCACAGCAGGTCCGAGCACCTGCCCAGCACGGGATCGCCGGCGATGTCGAGCAGGGCCCGCTGCACGCCGCGCTGCTCCAGTTTCAGGCCGAGCGGCGCGAGCCGGTCGTGCACGTCGCGGGCCAGCGGGGGCAGCGAGTCGTAGCCGACCTGGCCGATCCGGTCGCCGCCGAGCATGATCTCGCACAGCCGCCGCACGTCGCGGCGGCCGGGCACGGACTCCTTCTCGATGCAGGTGACGGCCGCGTCCTGGAAGTCGTACGGCGTGGGGCGGGCCCGGCCGCGCATCCCGGCGAGCAGGATCGACGTCTCGAACACGGCGATGGCGTCGGCGGTGCTGGACAGGTAGCCGTTGCGCCGGGCCAGCCGCACGATCTCGACGGACCAGCCGAGCAGCTCGTCCTCGTCGAGCGCGTCGAGGACCGGGGGCCGGGCGAGGAACCCGGACAGCCGGTCGGCGACCTGCTGCGCCTGCGGCGACACCACCGGGGCGGGCTTGGCCTTCTTCTTCGCGGTCCGGCCGCCCTGCTGGCCCTCCAGCCGGTACGGGACCACGCCGGTGCGGGTCAGCGACTTCGCGAACACCGCCGCGGCGATGGACACCGAGCCCGAGGCCAGCCCGAACTGGGCCTCGATCGAGGAGTGGCTCGACGGGATCAGGCCGTAGTGCCACTTCGTGGCGGTCCGGGGGCTGATCTCGTACGTGTCCGCGCCGTGCAGGCCGAACTCGTCGACGTGGCTGGCGGCATGGAACGCGCCGCAGACGTAGAGCGTGTCGGCGGCGTCGACGCCGGACGTGGCGAGGTGCTGCCGCATCCGGGTCCACATGTAGCGCTCGCGTTCCTCGTCGGAGGTGACCCGCTCGCGGGCGCCGGGCGCGAGCCGCCGGAACAGGCTGCCGATCAGGACCATGACCTGCCGGTACGTGTCGTAGTCGGCGTCGCCGAGGGGCTGCTCGACGTACTGGTCCCACCACTCCGACCAGTGGCGCACCTTGCCGTGGTGCAGCAGGTGCTCCTCCAGCTCGGCGAAGCGCGGCCGCAGGTCGCCGATCTCGACCCCGACGGCGTCGCCGTGCAGGTCCGCGTCCTCGACCGGTTCCGCCGCGGGTTCGGTGTTCGGCTCGGCCGCCTTGTCCTTGCGCGGCTGCCACTGGAACACGTGGTCGGTGGACCGGTCCACGAGCACCAGCTCGACCCCGGGCGTGTCCAGGGCGTACGCGATGGCCTGGTACTCGGCCGACGCCTCGGTGATCGGCGCGACCACCGACAGCGGCGCCCAGTCCTGCGGGAAGCCGTCGAGTTCGGACGCGAACGCCTGCACCGCCACCGGCAGCCGGCAGTTGCGCAGCTCGGTGAGCAGCGGCGTCATGTCCTCGCACAGCTCCAGGTAGATGACCTTGGGCTGCTTGTCGCGCAGCCGTCTGGCCATCGCCATCGCGGACGCGGGCGAGTGGTGGCACACCGGGAAGATCTCCAGCGGTTCGGCGAGCGCCCGGTCGACGTCGTCCACGATGCCGGAGAGGATCCCGGCGAGCGCGTCCGGCCCGTCGGCGAGCGCCGCCGCCGCGTCGAGCAGCTGCGAGCGCAGCGCCCCGAAGGTCGGTGTGGTCACGACAGCGTCTTGATCGCTTCGCGGCCGCCGTCGAGGAACTCGGTCCACGACCCGCCCTCGGCCTTGCTGCGCGGCTCGACGACGCCGTGCCAGTACTTGTTGAGGATGGCCAGGTCCTCCGGGGCGCGCCGGGCCAGCGACCCGACCAGGGAGCTGGCCAGGGTCTGCGCGCGCAGGGCCCGGTCGCCGAAGAAGTTGCTGTGCAGGATCGCGTCTTCGAGGACGCCGATCTGCTCGGCGGTGGACAGGGCCGATTCGAGCTTCTCGTCGTCGCTGCCCGCCGACGCGGCGGCGGCGCGCAGGTCGGCGAAGCTCTGCAGCAGGATGTCGAGCAGCGTCGGCGGCACGTCCAGCTCGATCTGGTGCCGGCGCAGCAGTTCGACGGTGCGGAACCGTACGATCTCGGCTTCGCTCTTCTTGTTGGTGACCACCGGGATGCGCACGAAGTTGAAGCGGCGCTTGAGCGCCGACGACAGGTCGTTGACGCCCCGGTCGCGGCTGTTCGCGGTCGCGATGACCGAGAAGCCGGGCTTGGCGAAGACGATGTTGTCGTCGTCCAGCTCGGGAATGGACACGTACTTCTCGGACAGGATCGAGATCAGGGCGTCCTGGACGTCGCTGGTGGAGCGGGTCAGCTCCTCGAAGCGGCCGATGACGCCCTGCTCCATCGCCGTCATGATCGGCGACGGGATCATCGAGGCCCGGGACTGGCCGTTGGCGATGACCGCCGACACGTTCCAGGAGTACTTGATGTGGTCCTCGGTGGTGCCGGCGGTGCCCTGCACGACCAGCGTCGAGTTGCGGCTGATCGCGGCGGCGAGCAGCTCGGCGAGCCAGCTCTTGCCGGTGCCGGGGTCACCGATGAGCAGCAGGCCCCGGTCGGAGGCGAGGGTGACGATGGCGCGTTCGACGAAACTGCGGTCGCCGAACCACTTCTGGGCGACCTCGCGGTCGAGGCCGTCGGCGCGCTCGCTGCCCAGGATGAACAGCCGCACCATCTTCGGGCTCAGCCGCCACGAGAACGGCTTGGGCCCGTCGTCGATCGACTCCAGCCAGTCCAGCTCCTCGGCGTACTTGGTCTCGGCGGGGGCGCGCAGCATCTCGGTCATGGGTCGTTCTCCTATGCCAGGAAGTTCTTGAGTTCGAACACGAGCTTGCGGATGTGGCCGGACACGACCGGCGTGCCGAGGTCCTTGAAGCGCTGGCGGAACCACGGGTTGACGATGTTCTGGCCGGAGCTGGTCACCGAGCCGACGGGGATGAACCGCACCCCGGAGCGCTGCACGGCGACGATGCTGTCGTACAGCGGCTGGGAGCGGTCGAACTCGTAGAAGTCCGAGATCCACACCATCGCGGTGTTGGCCGGTTCGGCGATCTTCGGGCGGGCCATCGCCATCGCGATCGGGCCGTCGTTGCCGCCGCCCAGGTTGGTGCGCAGCAGCACCTCGAACGGGTCGTGCACCCACGGCGTCAGATCGATGGCCCTGGTGTCGTACGCGATGAGGTGCACATCCACCTTCGGCAGCCCCGCGAAGATCGAGGCGAGGATGGTGCAGTTGACCATCGAGTCGACCATCGAACCGGACTGGTCGACCACCACGATCAGCCGCGACGGCGTGGTCTTGGCGGCGGTGTGCCGGTAGAACAGCCGGTCGACGTAGAGCTTCTGGTCGTCCGGGCTCCAGTTGGTCAGGTTCTTCCAGATGGTGCGGTCCAGGTCGAGATTGCGGAACACCCGCTTCGGCGGCACACTCCGGTCGATCTTGCCGACCGCGGTGCGCTCCACCTGGGTACGCAGCACCGCCGCAACCTCCTCCACGAACCGCCGGATCAGCGACTTCGCGTTGGCCAGCGCGACCCCGGACAGGTTCGACTTGTCGCGCAGCAGCTGCTCGATCAGCGACATGCTCGGGGTGAGCTGCGCGGCGAGCTTCGGGTCGGCCAGCACCTCGCGCAGCTTCATCCGGCCCACCAGGTCACCTTCCAGCTCGCCGAGCGTGCCGCCCATGCCCTGCCCGCTGCCGCCGCCCATGCCCCCGCCGCCCTGGCGGCGCAGGCTGCCCGGCTCCTCACCGAGGGCCCGCTCCAGCCACCCGGCATCGGACTGCCAGCGCGCCAGCTGCGTCGCCGACACCGCACCCGACCCGGTGTCGAACACGTTGAGCAGCAGCTTCGCCGCGAGCGCGGCACGCCGCACCTCGGCGGCCGAATCGCGGCCCTCCTCCGCCGCAGGGGCTTCGGCCTCGCCGGCACTCGCTGCGGCCTCGCCGGACACTGCGGCCCCGAGGTTCTCGGGCACCATCAGTCCGTCGAACTCCGTGGCAAGGTCGGGGAAGCGCTGCACGATGTTGTCGATCGACACCGACGGGTCGAGCAGGGCCGCGGGCAGGCCGATGTCCTCGATCACGGCGAGGCTGGCCGCTTCCAGGGTGCCCTGCTCCTCGCGGCTGAACAGCCGGGCGATGAGCCGCCAGTAGATCACCTGGCGGCGGTTGAAGTCCGCGTCCACGGTCATCGGCGCAGCAACCTTCCGGCCCGCTCGCGCAGCACCTTGGCCGCGTCGGCGGCGGCCGCCTCGGCCTTGGCTCCGGCGGCGTCGGCCGCCCCGCCGGCCCACGCGCCCGCGTGTACGGCGACCGTCTTGCGCTTGACCTGCGCCTCGACGGCCAGGGGCTGGATCGTCCAGTGCCCGTCCCAGCGCAGCAGCCCGATGCACGCCGTCGACGCGGCGACCAGCGCGGGCGTGAGCGGCCCGGCGCTGTGCATACGCTCGACGTCCACCTCGACGGTCAGGCCCGGCAGGGTGAGCGTGACGCCGTCGTCATCCGCCGCCGCCGTGTACCCCTCCAGCAGCACCGGCTCGGCGATGCGCACCGGGTGCCGCTCCAGCGGTGGAACCGGCGCAGCGCTCGCCGCCGCCAGCTGCACCCGTGCGGTGGCGAACGGCTCGGCGGGCGCTCCCGCCTTCGTGTGCTCGTCGGACCAGATCAGGTCGCCGCCCGCGGTGACCGGCATGTCCGTCAGGTCCATGGCGCGCTGCTCGGTGACCGCCGCCAGCAGCGCGCTGTGGCCGCGCAGCAACTGCCACACACCCGACCCGACCAGCGTGTCCACCTTCGGCGTGGACACGCTCGCGCGCACCAGGCGCGGCCCGTCGGCGGTCTCCAGCACAGCGTGCACCTGCGCCTGCACCGCCGTCGGGTGCTCGTGCAGGTCAACGCCGAGCGGCAGCAGCCGCCCCGACACCGTGCCCACCTCGGTCGAGGCGAGCGCGCCCGGCTGGGCCAGCAGCACCGCGCGGGCCCACAGGTCGGCCCAGCGGCGCACCGGCACCCGGGGCATCGTCGCGCCGGGCGCGCAGGCGCGCAGCTCTCCGGCGAACCCGTCGAGCAGCGCGCCCAGCCGCCGCAGCCGCAGGTCGGCGAGCAGCGCCTGCACCGCCTGGTCGGCGTGCGACACGAGGTCGTGGTCGATGCCGCGCCAGCCCGCGATGGCCAGATCGGACAGCCACGACCGGGCCGCGGCCAGCAGGTTGTCGGCTCCCGTCAAGGAGCCCAGTCCGGCGGCCGGCCATGGCTCACGGCCGCGCCCGGCCGCCTCGTCGAGCCGGGCCAGCAGCGCGTCGTGGGACGCGCCGAGCAGCGCCGAACGCGCCGCGACCAGTGCCGCGAGGTGCTCGTCGGAGATCGAACCGGCGATGGTCTTGTCCACCGCCTCGGCGACCCGGCCGGCCAGCGGGGTGCCCGACACGGCGGCGGCGAGCGCGTGCAGCGCCGCGATCTGCTCCGCACCCGGCCGCAGCAGCCCGCCGACCAGCGCGCCGTCGAACCCGGCCACCACCTCGTACGCCTCGGACACCCCGTCGACCGGGGCCGCCAGCAGGTCGAACCGCATCAGCGCACCGCCCCGCCGGCCGGGAACCAGTGCAGCTCGGGCAGCGGCTCGGTGGTGGCGGCCAGCTCCAGGTAGGCCAGGTGCCGCAGGAAGCGGCTGAACACCGGCGCGCCCGCCGACGGCTCGTGCCACGGGTCGGCCGCCGCCAGCACGGCCGCGCCGGTCGTGGCGTCCTCGGCGACCTCGGCGCGCACGTAGCGGGCGACGCGCTCGACCCCGTACTGCAGCACCGCCTCGTCGGCCAGGGCGCGCAGGTGGTTGCAGCCGCCACGGCGGATGCCGCCACAGGGGCGGTTGTTGTTGGTGCTGCAGTGGAACGAGTGGTTCGCGGCGGTCAGCGAGGACACGTACACCCGCTCGATGTCCGAGCCGCTGGACACCACTCCCTGCAGCCGGCCGTCGGCCAGCTCCACGAACGGCACCTTGGCGAGTTTGCGCGGCCGCGCGGGCGCGACCACGAGCGCGGCGCTGCGCTCCTCCCACGGTTTCCGGGCAGCGTTCACCCTGCCTGCACCTCCTTGAACGGCGGATCCACCGGCCAAGGTCGGCTTCGGCGGCGCGGGTGAAATTACCGTCCCCACCCGACACTTTCCACCGCACCACCGCCCCGCCACACCTCGCGCCCGGCACCCGGTCCGCAGGTCCGGGGAAACTGCACGTAAAGACAGGCACTTAGCTGCGGTTTCACCGAAACTGCGGACCAAGGCCTCGCTCGGGGCGTCCGGTGGTCAGGACAGTTCGAGGATGTCGTACGGGTCGAGGGCGTCGGCGTAGTGGTCGGGGTGGAAGGTGGCGAGTGTGGCGCCGAGGTCCTGGACGGTGGCGACGGCGTGGGCCGGGCCGTGGCCGAGGGCGCGGGCCGGGGCGGCGACGGCGGGCACCAGGTCGGTGTGCATCGGCAGGACCTGCACGGGGCTGTCCGCGCGTCCGATCAGGTCGGTGAGCAGGTCCTGCTCCTCCTTGCCGAGGTCGGGCCACAGGTCGACGAGCGCGAGGACCGGTATCCCGGCCAGGTCGCCGTCCTCGGCGACGGTCTGCATCAGCTCCCCCACGGACACGCTCTCCAGGCGGGCGTACGCGCGCAGCGCGGAGCCGTCCAGCACGACGGTGATGTTCACGCGGCCTGCTGGCGGCGGTTCGCCCGTTCCCGGCGCACCCGGTGCAGCCGGTCACGCATGGCCGCCACTCCGGCGTCGGTGATCGCCTGTTCGCCGGTGTAGCCGTGCTCGGCGAGCATCGCCTTGATCCGGTCGAGGCGGCGGTCCTTCTCGATCAGGCTCGCCAGGTAGGCCGAGGTGTTGCCGTTGCCCTTGGCACGGGCGTATTCGGCCAGATCCACCGGCAGGCTGATCGAGGTGCGGTCCACCTGTTCACGGTTCATACGATTACTGTAACCCGTAATACTGATCAACCAGCGTCACCGACCATGATGACGACGTTGCCGGTCTTGTGGCCGGTGTCGACGTAGCGGTGCGCTTCGGCGATCCGCTCCAGCGGGTAGGTGCGGTCGACGACGATCCGCAGCCGGTCCTGCTCGATGAGGTCGCGCACGTAGACCAGCAGCTCGGTCTTGTCGACGGACATGCCGCCGACGACGCGGCGGCCGCCGGTCAGGGCGGTCAGCCAGACCAGTGGCACGTTGTGCAGGCCCGTCGTCGGGACGTACCGGCCCTTCGGGGTCAGCGACGCCCGGCAGGCGCGGAAGGAGCTGCGCCCGAGCGTGTCGAACACGACGTCGTAGCGCTCGCCGTTCGCGGTGAAGTCGTCCTTCGTGTAGTCGATGACGTGGTCCGCGCCGAGTTCGGCGACCAGCGCCAGGTTGCGGGCGCCGCAGACCCCGGTCACGTGCGCGCCGAGGTGTTTGGCCAGCTGGACGGCGTACGTGCCGACGCTGCTGGACGCGCCGACCACCAGCACCCGCTGCCCGGGCCGCACCCGGGCCTGGTCGCGCAGGAAGAACAGCGCGGTGGTGGCTCCGTCGACCGCGGCGGCGGCCTGCCCGAAGGTCACGTTCGCCGGCATGATCGCGAGCGAGCGGCCCGCCGGCATGCACTTGTAGTCGGCGTACGCGCCCAGCCCGAAGCCGGTGAAGCCGAACACCCGGTCGCCGGGCCGGAAACGGGTCACGCCCGCGCCGACGGCGGCCACCTCGCCGGCCAGTTCCATGCCGAGGGTGCGCATCCGGCGGCGCGGCCGGGTGAATCCGAGGACGACCCGGCCCCAGCGGGGTTCGCCGCGCCGCATCGCGGCCTCGGCCGCGGTGACGGTGGTCGCGACGACCTTCACCAGGACGTCGCCGTCACCGGGCACCGGTGTGTCCACCTCGGTCAGGCGCAGCACGTCGGGTGAACCGAAGTCCTGGTGCACGATCGCGCGCATGGCTGCTCCATCCGTGAGACGTCATCGGACGGACGACGCCGGCCGCTGCCTGCCACGCTAGGTGCGCCGCCGGAGACCTCGCATCGGCGACAACCCTGAACCCGACCCCTAAGCGAGCACCTGATCACGGTCCGTGTCAGACGGACTCCTGGCTGAGGACGCTGCTGATGCCGCGCAGCTGCGCGACGTACGCCTTGCCGATGAGGCTCGGCGGGATCAGCCCGGTCAGCGTGCGTACCAGCGGAGGTAGTGGTTTGTTGGTCTGCTCGCTCGCGGCGCGCCGGGAGACCTTGCGCACCCGGCGCGCGCGCAGTGCCTCGTAGCGCCGCAGCACGCCGGGCAGGTCGGCGGTGTCGGTGCGCAGCGCGCGGCTGAGCAGCCAGGCGTCTTCCAGGGCCTGGTTGGCGCCCTGCGCCTGGGTGGGCGGGAAGGCGTGCGCGGCGTCGCCGAGCAGCGTCGCCCCACCGCGTCCCCACCGGTCGGGGATCTGGTGTGTCACGTGCCGGAACGACTCCAGGTCCTCGTCCCGGAGCTGCCGCAGCAGCCCCTGCACGAGCGGGCCGTATCCGGCGAACCGCGCGGCCAGCTCTGCGGCGGGTGAGTCGCCCAGCGGCCGGTGCACGTCGAACCACCACATGAGCAGGCCGTCGCCGGAGGGCAGCAGCCCGACCAGCCCGGCGTCGCCGACGACGCAGACGCCGGTCGTGCCGCCGACGAGTTCGGGCAGCACCGGGGTGAGGCCCTGCCAGGTGGTCCACTCGTTCTCGGCGGCGGGCGCCGGGTCGAGGACCGCGCGGCGTACGGCGGAGCGGTGCCCGTCCGCGCCCACCACGACGTCGGCCTCGTGCCGGTCGCCCGCGGCGTCGATCGCGGTCACGCCGCCGGGGTGGACCTCGACGTCGACGATCTCGCGTGAGAACTCCACCGGCACCCCCTGCGCGAGATGCCTGAACAGGCGATCGCGGGGCACCGACGTCACCGGGAAGCCGATCCGCTTCGCGAGCACCGTCAGGTCGGCGGTGACCATGGTCCGGCCGTCGGCGCTGTCGAACCGCAGCCGGTCGAGCCGCCCGCCGAAGCCGGCCAGGGGCGCGCCGAGCCCGGCGAGCGCGGCCGCCCCGTTGCTGAAGATCGTGACGGCCGCGCCGCCGGTACGCAGCTCGGGGGCTTGCTCGAAGACGCGGACCTCGTGCCCGGATCCGGCGAGCCCGCGGGCGAGGGCCAGCCCGCCGACACCGCCTCCCGCGATGAGTACCTGCACTGCGACACCCCATTCACTACGTACGTTGTACAACGGATGGTGCCATACACTGATCGGGTGCCGCCACCCAACGAACAGCGCCGGGCGTTTCTCACCGACGCGGCCATCGATCTGCTCGTGGAATCGGGCGTGCACGGCGTCACCCACCGGGCCGTCGACCGGCGCTCCGGGCTGCCCGCCGGGACCGCGTCGAACTACTTCCGCAGCCGGGAGGCCCTGCTCGTGGCGACCGCCCGCCGCGTCGTCGAGCGCCACCAGGCCGACATGACCGAGGCGGCGAGAGCCGAGCCCGCTCCCGTCGCGGAAGACGGCGTGCAGCGGGCGATCGACCTGATCACGGGCTCATTGCTGCTGGCGGCAGGCCCGCACCGGGCGCGCTACCTGGCGATCTTCGAGCTGCGGCTGGAGAGCCTGCGACGGCCGGCCCTGGCGGCGGCGCTGGACGAGTCGATGGCGGCGATGGCCTCGTTCACCGGCGCCCACCACGCCGACCTCGGCCTGCAGATCCCCCCGGCCGCGATCCCGCCGATGCTCGTGATGTACGGCGGTGCCTTATTCGCGCTGGTCACCGGGCCTGCTGAGGCGGTGACCAGGGAGGCGGCGCAGCCGCTCGCCGTCGCGATCGTGCAGGGCGGGCTCGCTGCAGCACGGAACGTGTGACGACCACCACGCACCGTCACATGCCGTAGGGCTGTCCTGTCTTAGCTGTTCGAGCAGGGCAAACCTTACGGAACGGAGAACACCATGACCGACCAGAAGCCGACCGTCGTGCTCGTGCACGGGGCCTTCGCCGAATCCGCGAGCTGGTCCGGGGTCGTGCAGCGGCTGCGGGAACGCTCGATCGACGTCGTGGCGGCCGGAAACCCGCTGCGCGGCGTGCCGGGCGACGCCGCCTACGTACGCGACGTGGTCGCCGCGATCAGCGGGCCCGTGGTGCTCGTCGGCCACTCGTACGGCGGCATGGTCATCACCGAGGCCGCGGCCGGCAACGGCAAGGTCACCGGCCTGGTGTACGTCTGCGCGTTCGCGCCCGACCACGGCGAGTCCGCGTTCGACCTGTCGACCAGGTTCCCGGGCAGCACCCTGGGCCAGGCGCTGACCGCCTACCCGGTCTCGACCGGCGGCAACGAGCTCGCCATCCGGCCCGACGTGTTCCACCAGCAGTTCGCCGCCGACGTGTCGGCCGAGCGGGCCGCCGTGATGTTCGCGACCCAGCGCCCCGTCACCGAACTCGCCCTCACCACCGGCCTGCCCGCCGCCGCACCGGCGTGGGCGTCGATCCCGTCGTGGTTCGTCTTCAGCGACGCCGACCTGTGCATCCCGGTCGAGCTGCAGCGGCACATGGCGAAGCGGGCCGAGGCCAGGAGCGTCCGGGAGGTGCCGGGCGCGTCCCACGCGATCAGCGTCTCGCAGCCCGACGCGGTCACCGCGACGATCCTCGAGGCCGTCGCGGCGGCCTGACCCGAGCCGGGGGTGAGGTCGTGGCGTCTCCTCGGACCTCACCCCCTCCATCGCACAGCGGACCGAAGAAGGGCAGGTAGTGCCGTGAAAACCAGTCGGGTGGAGGCGTTCAGCGACGGGGTGCTCGCCATCATCATCACGATCATGGTGTTGGAGCTGCGGGTGCCGGAGGGACACGACCTGTCGGCGCTGCTCGACATGACGGGCACCGGCCTGCTGACGTACCTGCTGAGCTTCGTCTACATCGGCATCTACTGGAACACCCACCACCACATGTTCCACCTGGTGGAGCGGGTCAGCGGCGCGGTGCTGTGGGCGAACCTGGCGCTGCTGTTCTGCCTGTCGCTGTTCCCGTTCACGACCGCCTGGGTGGACGAGTCGGGGTTCGCGCAGACGCCGGTGGTCCTCTACGGCGTGAACCTGCTCGGCTCGGCACTGGCCTACGTGGTGCTGCAGAACCTGGTCATCAAGCAGCAGGGGCCGGATTCGCCGCTACGCCGGGCCGTCGGCCGCGACCGCAAGGGCAAGGCGTCGCTGGTGCTCGACGTCGCCGGCATCCTCAGCGCGCTGCTGATCCCCGGGCAGGCCGGGGTATGGGTCGCGCTGGGCTGCTTCGTCGCCGTAGTGGTCATGTGGGTGGTGCCCGACCCGCGCATCGACCGGATCGTGCGCGAGCACACCGATCGGGACACCAGCACCGATGCCGCCGCGCGTACGGCGCTCTGACCTGGCCGGGCCCACACGGGCGACGGGCATCCACTACGTTGGCCGCCATGGGATTGCTGGGAAGGTTCTTCGGATCGCCCCGGGACAGGTTCGCGGCCGAGGCGCTCCGGATCACCCGGCAGGCCCCCGGGGTCCGGCGGGCCGGCTACGACGCGGGCAAGTTCGCGATCGCGGCGTGGCGTGACGGCGCCACCACCCCGGTGTGGATCTACCTGTCGAACGTCTTCGCCGAGAGCGAGGGCGCCGGGGCGGCCGCCCGCCGGGACCGGATCGCGCAGCTCGTGCGCATCATCATGACCCCGCACGACGACGAGGCCTGGCACGAGGTGCGCCACCGGCTGCGCCCGGTGCTGCGCGCGGAGACCTTCGGGCAGGGCGGGCCGATGGGCATGGTCCCGCCGCTGTCCCGGGCCGCCCTGCCGCACCTGCGCGAGCTGGTCGTCGTCGACCGCCCCGAGTCCATGGCGTACGTGACCCCGGCCCGGCTCGACGACTGGGAGGTCACCGCCGACGAGGTCTTCACCGCCGCGCGCGAGAACCTCCAGCGCATCGCCGAGCGCTCGCTGAGCCGGGAGTGGCCCGACGCGGGCGCGCTGATCCGCATGGTCGACTCAGGCGACGGCTATTTCACCTCGCTGCTGCTGGCCCCGGGCTGGCTGGCCGGGGTCGGCCACGCGATGGACGCGCAGGTCGTCGCGTTCGTGCCCGACATCAACACGGTCCTGCTCTGTCCGGTCGGCGAGGGCGGCATGCCCGGCCTGTTCTCCCTCGTGGAGAGCGAGTTCAACGAGGCGACCCGCGGGGTCTCCCCGGTCGGCTACGTCGCCGGCGAGCGCGGCCGCGTCGTGCCGTACGCCCCGCCGCCGGGCCACCCGGACCACGTGCCCGCCCAGCGCGCCCAGGTCGTGCTCGCCCACACCGAGTACGGCGCGCAGACCCGGTGGCTGTCCACGCAGTACGCCGAGCACGGCATCGACGTGTTCGTGGCGTCGCTCATCGCCGCGGCCCGCCCCGACGAGCCCGCGATCACCGTCACCACCTGGACCGACGGCATCACCACCCTGCTGCCGGAGGCCGACTTCGTCTCCTTCGTCCGCGACGGCGAGAGCTGGGGGCGGGTGCCGTGGCGCGACGTGGCCCGGCTCGTCGAGCTGACCCCCGAGCCGCTGCTCGCCCCGACCCGCTACCAGGTCGGCGACTGGCCCGCGCCGGAGGTCATGGCACAGCTGCGGGCGCGCGCCGTCGACTGACCGCGGTTCACGAACCGAGCACCGACGGCAGTGCGGCGATGAGCCGTTCGAGCCAGGGCGCGGCGGCGGGCCCGCCGAAGTCGCCGGCCCAGTCGATCCGCCAGGACCGCACCCGGTCCGGGTGGTAGGCGTCCGGATCGGACACCCGGCGCAGCAGGTGGCGGCGCAGGCGGTCGGGCAGGCGGGCGCCGCCCCGTTCGGCGAGCAGCACCGCGTCGTACAGGTCCTTGCCCGCGGCCGTGCCCGCGTCCGCCTGGTCGCTGTGCAGCCACTGCAGCTTCCAGACCAGCGACAGCTCCGGACCGACGGTCCACGCGGCGGTCGGCGGGCCGCCCCCGGCGCGGGGTATCGCGGTCAGCACCGGCGCTTCCGGCAGGTGCTCGTCGTAGGAGAAGTCGAGCTGCAGCAGCCCGTGCACCGCGTCATCGACCCGCCAGGGCAGCAGCAGGCGCGTGCCACCCGTACCGTCCTCGCCGTCGTACGCGTACGCCCAGGCGTGGTCGATCTCGGCCTCGTCGGGGTCGAACAGGACGCCACCCTCGGCCTGCGGCTGCTTGCGCACGAGCATGAGCACGTCCTCGTGCGGACGGTCCAGATCCATGCGGTCCAGCGGCGGCATCCAGCGCAGCCCTTCGGGTGGCAGCACGGCGCGAATGCCGCCGGTGTCGAAGTCGTCCGGGTCCCACATCTCGTCGCCGGCCGCGCCGTGGGCCGCCTCCGGCCAGGTGCGCACCCGGTCGAGCTTGTCCAGGTAGGGATAGGGGAACGCGGGGTCGATCGGCACCCAGGCCAGGGGCCGCACGACCCAGTCCAGGTCGCCGGGTTCGCGAGCGTGCTCCCCCGCCCAGGAGAGCATCGTCATGCTGCCGCGCAGCACCAGCCGGTCCCCGCAGGGCGCCGCGGCGACCAGGGCCAGTACATGATCGAGCGCCGCCCGGTGCGCCGCCCTGAGCCGGGCGGGCACACCGGACGGCGCACTGTCGAGCGGTGCGGCGTCACCCATGCCGCCAGACGCTATGCGGTCGGTCTGACAGCGTGCGGGTCACTGGTTGGGTGCGGCGTCACTGATGTCGGCGAGCGCCGATGCGGGGTCGCGCTCCACGGCCAGGTCGCCGAGCGAGACGATGCCCACCGGGTGGCCGCCTTCGGCGACGGGCAGGCGGCGCAGCGAGTGCTCGCGCATGAGCTGCACGGCCCGGGACACGGGTTCGTCGGGGCGGATCGTCACGGCGGGTTCGCTGAGCACGTCCTTCAGCCGGGTGCTGCCCGGCTCGCGGCCCTGGGCGAGCGCCCGGATCACGATGTCGCGGTCGGTGACGACGCCTTCGAGGTTGCCCTGCTGGTCGGTGACCAGCACGTCGCCGATGTCTCGGCTGCGCATCTGCTCGGCCGCCTCGGTGATGCTCGCCGAGTCGGGCATGCAGCAGGGGTCGCCTGTCATGATTTCTCGTACCATCTGCGCGGTTGCCATCTGGAACCTCCTTGCGGTGGCTTTCCATGCTCTTCACCGCATTCCCCGCCCGCATCGGCCAAACACCGTGAACGGCCCGATGCGAGCGGAATGGCAACTCAGGTGAAGATGCTGACACCTCCGGGGCCCACGAGCAGACCGACGACGATCAACACGATCCCCCAGAGGATCTCCCTGCGCAGCAGGGCGAAGATACCCGCGATCACCAGCACGACCGCGAGAATCCACAGCAGCGTGGCCATCTCTTTCTCCCTCGTCCGAACGGCCGGCCCAGGATGGGACAGGACTCCGGTGGGCGTACCGGGCCGATCGTCGATGCTCGACCGGGATCACCCGACATTCCGCGTACCCACGGGTGAAACATGTCAAACCGGCCCGGCTCATCGGCGCAGCGCCGCCACGGCCAGCCGCAGGTCCGCCACCAGGCCCTCGTACAGGGCGTCGCGGTCGACGGCGCGCAGCACCGCCGACGGATGGATGGTGGCCAGCAACTGCGCCGCGCCGTCGGCCGCGAACAGCTCGGGCTGGTACGCCGCGCCGGGCCAGGGCATCAGCACACCCCGCGCCCCGGACACGGTCGCCGACGGCCCGAGCAGCGCCTTGAGCGCCGTGCCGCCGAGCGCCACCAGCACGCGCGGACGCAGCAGGTGCAGCTCGGCGGCCAGCCAGGGCATGCAGGCGGTCATCTCGGCACGGTTCGGGTTCTGGTGGATACGCCGCTTGCCGGTGTCGGTGGACTTGAACTTGAAGTGCTTGACCACGTTGGTCACGTAGGCGTCCGCCCGGTCCAGCCCGGCCTGCTCCACCGCCCGGTCCAGCAGCTTGCCGGCCGGGCCGACGAACGGCGCGCCGCGGCGGTCCTCGACGTCACCGGGCTGCTCGCCGATCAGCACCACCCGGGCATGGGCCGGCCCCGCCCCGAAGACCGTCTGGGTGGCGTCGCGATACAGGTGGCAGCCACGGCAGCCGGCCGCGGCCTCCCGCAGCTCGCCGATCGACGCCGCCCCGTCGGGGACATACCGCTGAGCGCCCTGCTCCGTGCTCGTCGCCATGGTGAGCTGGTACCCGGGATGCGGACGGACCATGCCGTGCGACCCGTTTCGCGGGCGGCTGGTCCGCCCTGGTGGCCGGTCAGCCGACCTCGACCGGGTCCAGGCGCAGGCGCTCGATCAGGTTCGCGCGGTGCATGTTGGCGACCGGGGCGACCAGGTCGGGGTGGCGCAGCAGGGCCGCTGCGCGGGCGTCGTCGGCGTCGGGCGTGGTGAGGCGGCTGAAGTCGCGGTCGACGACCTGGGCGTGCTCGCAGTCGGCGGTGGCGGCCACGGCGTCGGCGGCCAGCCGCGGGTCCGACAGCAGGCAGGCGGCCCAGCTGGCGACGACCTCGTCGACCCAGCCGCGCCAGATCCGGTCGGCGGCGGAGGGCTCCTCGTGCTCGTCGGCGCGCATGACCCGGTCGAGGCCGCCGGAGCCGCCCGGCCCGAGCATCGCCAGCAGGCCGGCGTCCAGCTCCGTCGGGTAGCGCAGCCACGCGGCGACGGTGGCCGCCTGCCGGGCCTGCGCCAGCACCCGGGCAGCCTGCGCCGGACCGCCGTCGGACGGGTATGCCCGGGTCAGCCAGTGGGTGGTGGCGGCGATCACGGGGGGCAGGCCTGCGGTCACGACTACCTCATTCGGGATGCACGAGGCCGCGCCGTTGCGGCCTGCCCCGCCGGGGCAGCGAGGATCAGCAATGCTAGCCACGACCAGGGCCAAGAACAATTCACGATCTTGATTGCGTACGCTCAGCGGGCCGCCAGGATGTGACATGTCCGATACGACGGGGTACAACTCCCTGGTGAGCCGCGATCCCGCCGCCGACCTGCTGGCCATCGCCGTGGAGCTGGAGCGCGCCGGCGAGGCCGGCTACCGCATCCGCGCCTTCCGCCGGGCCGCGGAGACCGTCGCCGCCACCGACCCCGCCGAGCTGGCCGACCGGGCCGCCCGGGGCACCCTGGCGAAGCTGCCCGGCCTGGGCGAGGTGACCGCCCGCTGCGTGGCGGAGTCACTGGCCGGGGAGGAGCCGGTCTACCTGCGCCGCCTGCTGGCCACCGCCGGCCGGCCGCTCGACGAGGCGGCCGAGGAGCTGCACAGCGCGCTGCGCGGCGACTGCCACAGCCACTCCGACTGGTCCGACGGCGCGGAGCCGATCGAGGCGATGGCCGACGCCGCCCGCGCCCTGGGCCGGGAGTACCTGGTGCTCACCGACCACTCCCCCCGCCTGACCATCGCCCGGGGGCTGACCGCGCAGCGGCTGGAGCAGCAGCTGGCCGAGGTCGAACGGCTCAACGCCGGCTACGGCGACGGCTTCCGGCTGCTGTCCGGCATCGAGGTGGACATCCTCGACGACGGCTCGCTGGACCAGGCCGACGAGCTGCTGGGCCGGCTCGACGTGGTGGTGGCCAGCGTGCACAGCAAGCTGCGCGCCCCGACCGAGGTGATGACCCCGCGGATGCTGGCGGCGGTCGCCGACCCGCACACCGACATCCTGGGCCACTGCACCGGGCGGGTGCTGCGCCGCGCGGGCGGGGGCACCGCGACCGAGACCCGGCCGGAGAGCACGTTCGACGCCGAGGCCGTGTTCGCCGCGTGCGCGGACCGCGGCGTCGCCGTGGAGATCAACTCTCGGCCGGACCGGCTCGATCCGCCCAAGCGGCTGCTGCGGCTGGCCGTCGAGGCGGGCTGCCTGTTCGCCATCGACTCCGACGCCCACTTCAGCGTGCAGCTGGACTGGCTGCGCTTCGGCTGCGAGCGCGCCGCCCGCTGCGGCGTGCCGGTGGACCGGGTGGTCAACACCTGGCCGCTGGACCGGCTGCTGGCCTGGACCCGCCGCGACCGTTCCTGAGCGGGTCAGCGGGTGCCCTCGCGGTGCTCCAGGCCGACGGCGTCGCGCAGCTCGATCATGTCCTGGGCCAGCTGTCCCTTGTCCTCGCTGTGCGCCTCCATCAGGTCGGCCAGGCCGTCGGCGATCGCGTTGAGCTTGTGCTGCACCGCCTCGTTGGCCCGAGTCTGGCTGTTCTGCAGCAGCGCCACCATGAGGAAGGTGATGATCGTGGTGGCCGTGTTGATGATCAACTGCCAGGTGTCGACCTTGCCGATGAAGAGGATCGACGGTGCCCACACCAGGATCAGCAGCACGCACAGCGCGAAGAACCACGCCTTGGACGCGAAGTTGCTGGCCGCCTCCGCGAAGCGGTCGAACATCGACATGTCCTTGCCGGACACCGATGAGGGCATGTCTTCCTTACGCCCGGTCATGGCCGGCCTCCCGTCGTCAACCACACATCCCGGTATTGCCCGCCCACACCGCTTTCCATGCCTGCGCGCCCGCCCGGTCCCCGAAGCAGCCTTGAAGTCCGGATCGAGCGCAGGGAACCGTGGGCAGCTCGCGACGGTCAGTACCGGGGAACACTGGCAAGATCCGCACATCGGAGGTACCGCGCATGCCCGACGAGCTGGAGATGCTGCCCGCGCTGGAGGAGCACGCGTACCGCCTGCTGGTGAAACTGGACCGGGCCCGGCCCGACGACCTCGCCGCGATCACGACGCTGTCCCACGCCGAGGCCGCCCGGGTGCTGCAGGCGCTGCAGGCGCGCGGCCTGGCGGCGGCCCAGCCCGGCGAGGACGCGGTGTTCCGCCCCCTGCCGCCCGACGTCGCCCTCGGCAACCACCTGCTGCGCCGGTACGAGGCGCTGGAGCGGGCCCGGCAGCTGGTCGCCGACCTGAACGACGAGTACCGGGCCGGTGTGCGCCGCCTCGAAGCCGACCATCTCGTCGAGGTTGTCGTCGGCGGCGGGGCGCTGCGGGAACGGCTGCGCCAGCTGCAGGACGGGGCCCGCCAGGAGATGCTGTGGTTCTGCCGGTCCAACCCCGTCGCGCTGCCCAGCGGCGAGAACACCGCCGAGCTGGACGCGCTGCGCCGCGGCGTGCGCTACCAGGTGATCTACGACCGCGAGTTCCTGCAGTCGCCCGGCGTGCTCGACAACGCGCAGGCCGCGATGCGCCTCGGGCAGCAGGCCCGCACCCTGCCCAGCCTGCCGATCCGGATCGCGATCGCCGACCGGGCCACCGCGATCTGCCCGCTGGTCCGCGAGACGGGCGGCGGCGAGCCCACCGCCGCCGTGATCGGCCAGAGCGAGCTGCTGACCGCCGTGCTCGCGCTGTTCGACGCGTACTGGGCGATGGCCACCCCGATCCACCCCTCGGGCGAGGCGGCCGCCGCCGACGGCCCCGACGACTCCGACCTGTACGTGCTGTCCCTGATGATCGGCGGGCTGCCCGACAAGGCCATCGCCTCCCAGCTCCGGGTCAGCCGGCGTACCGTCCAACGCCGACTCGACCGGCTGATGGCCCTGGCCGGCGTCGACACCCGCCCCGGCCTGGCGTACCACGCGGCGCGGCACGGCTGGCTCTGATCCGGAGCGCGCCGCGGAGTCGATCACCACAGCGGCCGCCCCGGGCCGGTGGTTAGTATCGGGCCATGCTGACCGCGCTGGACGTCGACCGGTTCGAAGCCGCCAGGCCGCGCCTGGCCGCCGTCGCGTACCGCATGCTCGGCTCGGCGACGGAGGCCGAGGACGCCGTGCAGGAGACGTTCCTGCGCTGGCAGGCCGCCGACGTCGAGCAGATCGAGGTCCCCGAGGCCTGGCTGACCAAGGTGCTCACCAACCTGTGCCTCAACCAGCTCACCTCCGCGCGGGCGCGCCGCGAGACGTACGTCGGCCAGTGGCTGCCCGAGCCGCTGCTCGCCGGCGACCCGATGCTCGGCCCGGCCGACACCGCCGAGCAGCGCGAATCGGTCTCCTACGCGGTCCTCACCCTGATGGAGCGCCTGTCGCCCAACGAGCGCGCCGTGTACGTGCTGCGCGAGGCGTTCGACTACCCGCACCGGGAGATCGCCGAGATCCTCGACCTCAGCGAGGCCGCCAGCCAGCAGATCTTCCACCGGGCGAAGAAGCACGTCGCGGACGGCAAGGCCCGCACCGAGATCGACGAGGCCGCCGCCCGGCGCATCGTCGAGGAGTTCCTGGCCGCAGCCACCAGCGGCCGGACCGAGCCGCTGGTGCGGCTGCTCACCGCCGACGCGATCGCGATCGGCGACGGCGGCGGCAAGGTCCCGGCCCGCGCCAGGGCGTTCGAGGGCGCGGTCGCGGTCGCGAAGTTCCTGTGGGGCCTGTTCCGGCCCGCCGAGGCCAAGCGCGCCATCATCGGCGGGTCGCCGGAGATCTACGCGACGACCGCCAACGGCGACCCCGCCGTGGTGGCCGTCGTGGACGGCCGGGTCGTCGGCGTCATGTGCCTGGAAGTCACCGCCGAGGGCATCGCCGCGTCCCGCAACCAGGTCAACCCCGACAAGCTCGCCCGCGCCACCGCGCGCTGGGCCGCCGAGGACCACGGAAAACCCCTGTTCACCGCGTTCTGACCGCCGTGTGAGCTGCTTCACAGCCGTACCTGTCAGGAAACGGCGGGCTGCCCGGTTCAAGAGGCGAACCCGCGAAGACAGGAGCAAGGACATGCAGCACCGCATCGTCGTCCTCGGAGCCGGATACACCGGCGCCATCGCCGCCGGCCGTCTCGCCAAGCGGCTGCACCGTGACGACGTCACCATCACCCTCGTCAACGCCGAGCCCGACTTCGTCGAGCGCGTCCGCATGCACCAGCTGGCCGCCGGCCAGGACCTCAAGCCCCGGCCGTTCCGCGAGATGTTCGCCGGCACCGGCGTCGAGCTGCGGCTCGCGAAGGTCACCGGCGTGGACGTCGACCGAAAGACCGTCGCCGTCTCCGACGGCGGCGAACTCGCCTACGACACCCTCGTCTACGCCCTCGGCAGCGGCTGGAACACCCAGGGCGTGCCGGGGACGGCCGAGCACGCGTACGAGATCGCGAGCCGCCCCGGCGCGCTGCGGCTGCGCGAGCGCCTCGCCCGCCTCGACGCCGGGCAGGCCGTGGTCGTGGTCGGCGGCGGCCTGACCGGCCTGGAGGCCGCGACCGAGATCGCCGAAACCCGGCCCGACCTCCAGGTGGCCCTGGCCGCCCGCGGCGGCCTCGGCGACTGGCTCTCGCCCAAGGGCCGTGAGCACCTGTGGAAGGTCGCCGGCAAGCTCGGTATCACCGTGTACGAGGACGCCGCCGTCACCCGCGTCGACGCCGACCGGGTCGCCCTCGCCGACGGCCGGACCGTCCCGGCCGCGGTGACCGTGTGGACCACCGGTTTCGCGGTCCACCCGATCGCGCAGGCGACGGCTCTGGAGGTCACCGGCACCGGCCAGATCGTGGTCGACGGGACCATGCGCTCGGTCTCGCACCCGGACGTGTACGCCGTCGGCGACGCGGCGATGGCGATCGGTGCCGGGGACAAGCCGCTGCGCATGTCGTGCGCCTCGGGCACCCCGATGGCATGGCAGGCCGCCGACGCGATCGCGGCCCGCCTGACCGGCGGCGAGCTGCCGACCGCGCACCTGCGCTACTTCAACCAGTGCATCTCGCTGGGCCGCAGGGAGGGTCTGATCCAGTACGTCACCGCCGACGACGTCGCCAAGCCGGCGGTCCTGACCGGACGGCTCGCCGCCGCGTACAAGGAAGTGATCTGCAAGGGCGCCGCCTGGGGCGTGGCCAACCCGACGCTCGGCTTGCCGGTCCGCCGCCACCGCACCGTACGGGAAACGGTGGGCTCGGTCGTCGAAGCGACGGCATGACGGATGAACGGATGGGCGTCCTCCCGCTCGGAGGACGCCCATCCTTGTCCCGCTAGCGCAGGTCGTACGCCCGGACGACGGTCTGGGTGACCGTGTTGCCCGCGCCGTCGGTGGCCCGGGTGCGCAGCGAGACGCTGCCCGACCCGGCCGGGATGTGCGCGGTGTACGCGTCGCCGCGTCCCGTCACCCGCACCGCCCGCCAGCTCTTGCCTTCGTCGAACGACACTTCGACGACGAGCGTCGTGTGCCGCGGCGTGGGCAGACCCGCCTGGTGGCGCAGTCCGAGCCCGACCGTGTGCGCCCGCCCGGCGACCGAGCCGTTCAGGTCGGCCGGCACCCGGTAGTCGACCTGCAGCAGCGGCAGCGCCCGTGCCTTGTCCGCGGTCCCGGACCGGAACTCCCACACCGTGTCGGTACGGGTCGCCCTCGCCCACTCCGGCGAGGTCCGCGCGGTGGTCAGCTGCAGCCGGTACCCGGCCGCGCCTGCCGCCACCTCCACGTCGGCCATCGCGCTGGGCAGCTCCGCGACCAGCGTCCCGTCACGCCACAGCATGGCCGCGACCTCGTCGCCCTCGCGGAAGCCGGCGTGGCCGGCGGCGTCGACGAACTCGGGCACCCGCAGCGACAGCACGTCACCGAGGCGGGTGGACAGCAGCCCGCTCGCTGCGGCGGGACGGACCACCGGCCCGAACCAGGTCTCCCGAATCTTGCCGGGGCGGTAGCTGCGCGGCTGCTCGGTGATACCGCCGGCCAGCGGTCCCCAGCCGCCCCACGGGTACTCCTGGTGCACCCGGTGCTGCCACATCGAGTCCCCGGCCGACACCCACTCCTCGCGCGTCGACGGCGTCGCCACGAAGCGGGTGGTGTCGTTCCACGAGTAGTCCTGCCACGGACGCCAGCCGAAGCGCTGCTCACGGGCCCACGGCTCGCCGCCGTTGTGCGCGTACGAGGTGTCGATCCGCATCGAGTTCGCGGCGGTCACCCGGTGCACGATGCGCTGCGGGACGCGGCCGTGCTCGACGTGGAAGACGTCGTACAGGTACGGGCTCACCGGGGTGAGGACCAGCTCGATCGCCGCGCTGGAGCGCGCGGTGCGGGCGAGCAGCTTCTGCCCGTCGTCGTACGCGACGACCATGGCCGGGATCGGCTCCCGCTCGCCCTGCGGCTCCCACACCGTCCACGCCGACCAGTCGGCGGGGCGGACGATGATCATCGCCGCCGCGCCCGCCGCGGCCGCGGCCGCGATCTGCTCCTGCTCGGTGCGGTCGGTGGCCGTCTCGACGAGCGCGACCGCGTCGCGCACGCGCGCCGCCGCGAGCTGCTGTGCCGTGCCGGTGCCGGCGCGGACCAGCTTGAGCTTGCGCGGGCCGTCGTAGCCGGGCGACAGGTGCAGCAGGTTGATGTCGAGCGGGCCCTTCACCCCGTCGATCTGTGCCTGCACGATCGGCGCTACCAGCTGCCAGCGGGACGAGAACTCGTACGAGCCCGCGCTGACCGGCCTGGTCGGGGTCACGTTGACCTGCTGCACGGTACTGAAGTGCATGACGCCGTGGCTGATGGTGCGGCCGTTGCCGTGCACCCGGTGCACGTAGTAGCTGAGGATCGCCTGCTGTTCGGACGGCTTGGGCGTCTCGATCCGGATCGGGGTGCCCTTGCGGGCGTCGAGGACCACGGTCATGTCCCGGGTGATCTTCAGTTCCGGGTCGGTGACCAGGGTGACCTGCTCGTCCAGGGGTGCGCCGTGCTCGATGAGGCCCTGCAGCAGGTAGCTGCCCTCCTCGACCTCGACGGTGCCGCCGTCGCCGACGAGCCAGGTGAGGGTGTCGGAGCGGCTGTCCTCGCCGTGCAGCATGACGACCGGCGCGGAGCCGGGCTTGCCGGCCGGGTCGAGCGCCCGCAGGGTGACCTTGTGCCGCGGCCCGGCCAGGGTGAGGCCGACGGCGGTGCGCAGGGCGATCCCGCCGGGGCCGGTCGCCGTGATGACGCCGCTGTGCCGGCCACGGTCCAGTTTGGCCGGGTCGAGGGTGGCGGTGACGTCGGCGGTGCCGCCCGCGGGCACGGTGACCTGCCGGTCGGTGGTCAGGGCGTCGGTCTCGGCGACGGCCCGGTCGACGTTGCGCAGGTCGACGGCGAGGTCGAGGGTCACGGGCGTGCTGCCGGTGTTGGTGAACGTCAGCGTCCGGGTCGACGCCTGCGCCGCCGGCGCCACCGTGATCAGGCCGAAGTCGGCGGTGGCGGCACCGTACACGGTCTGCGCGACGGCCCGGGTCAGGTCGACCCGGCCCGCGCCCTGCTGGTACACCGTCAGCGAAGCGTTGGCGCGGGCGGTGCTGACCAGGGCGTTCTTGAGCTGCCCGGCCTTCCAGCCCGGGTGGGCCTGGGCCAGCAGCGCGGCCGCGCCCGCCACATGCGGGGTGGCCATCGAGGTGCCCGACGCGGTCGTGTGGTTCGCGTCGACGACGGTGCCCATCGACGTTCCGGCCGCGCGGGCCGCGACGATGCCGACACCCGGCGCGGTGATCTCCGGCTTGAGGCCCTCGTCGCCCAGGCGCGGGCCACGGCTGGAGAAGTCGGCCAGGTTCTCGTCCCGGTCGACGGCCCCGACGGTCAGCGCGGACGCAGCCGCGCCGGGCGAGCCGACGCTGTAGTCCGAGCCCTCGTTGCCGGCGGCGATGACGAACAGCGTGCCGCTGGACGCGGTCAGCCGGTCCACGGCCAGGCTCATCGGGTCCTGGCCGTCGGTGGCCGAGCCGCCCAGGCTCATGCTGACGACCTCGGCGCCCTGCTCGACGGCCCACTCCATCCCCGCGACGATCCAGGACTCGTAGCCGGAGCCGCCGTCGTTGAGCACCTTGCCCACCAGCAGGTTCGCGCCCGGCGCGACGCCCTTGCGGGTGCCGCCGGAGGCCGCGCCGGTGCCGCCGACGGTCGCGGCGACGTGCGTGCCGTGCCCGTGCCGGTCGACGGCGTCGGGGCTGTCGGTGAAGTTGCGGGCCTGCCCGATGCGCCCGGCCAGGTCGGGGTGGTTCGCGTCGACGCCGGTGTCCAGGATCGCCACGTCGACGCCCTTGCCGTCGAACCCGGCGGCCCAGGCGTCGGGCGCGCCGATCTGCGCGACACTGCGGTCCAGGGCCGCCGCCACGCGGCCGTCGAGCCAGATCCGCTCGATGCCGCCGCCGAGGCGCCCGCCCTGCGCGGCGCGGGCCCGCACGCCGCCCGCCGAGGACGCGGCGGCCGCCGTGTCCGCCGCGGTCGGGGCGGCGGGCGCGGTGGCCCGCCAGAACCCGGCGAGGTTGTCACGGCTCGCGGTCAGCGCCGCTCCGCCGATGCTCGGCAGGTCACGCACGCCGGTGACACCGGCCGTACGCATGGCGTTCGCGCCGCCGTCGGCGTACCGCACGATCAGCGGCAGACCGGTCGCGGTCGCGTCGCCGTACCCGGCGGCGAGCAGCTCCTCGACGTCGAACAGGTCCGCGTCGACCGCGCCCGAGGACACGTAAGGGACCACATCGGAGGGCAGCACCCGCAGGCCGCCGTCGACCTCCAGGGTGTGGAACGTGATGCGTTCCCGCCCGGGGGCGGGGCGCACCGCGGCGGTGTGCCGGCCCGCGCCGGCGTCGCTCACGGTGACGACGTCACCGGTGATCAGCGTGACCGTCTGGCCGGCCGTCGGGGTCGCCGCGGTCCGGTCCGGCGTGGCCGGCGCGGCGGCAGCGGTCTGCTGCGCCGTGCCGAGCACGGTGAAGGTGAGTACGGCCGCCATACCGCCGGCGGCGGTGGCGCGGCCCAGGGGTGACCACATCGTGTGCAGCTCCTCACGATCATCGCCGCTGTCCACGGCGAAGGTGATCGGATTCTGCTGCGGCGACGTGTCCAAGGTCACTAGAGCGGGTGCTGCGCAAAGGCGACATGTCACCAGGTGGACAACCGGGCTTCACCGCCCGGCCACGACCTGGCAGCCCGGCCGCGTGGTGCGGCCGGGCCGGCCCGCACCGGCTCTTGCCGCGGGCCGTGGTGTCAGCGCGGCGCGAGGGCCGCCAGCTGCGCCAGGATCGACGGGTCGGTGATCTTCTCGTCCTCGGCGAGCAGCAGCACCTTGCTGAGCACGACGCTCGTCATCGGATCGTCGTCGGCGAACGGCAGGAACAGCCGCCGGTGCGGCTTGCGGCCGAACCCGTCCGGGACCACGCACAGGTAGCCACCCGGCTCGACGTGGATGCTGCCGCTGGTCAGGTGCACCCGGTACACGGCACGCGAACCGTGCACGACGGCGGCCGTGCCCTCGACGGCGACCCGGCGCAGGCCCAGGTCCTCGATGAGCGCGGTCAGCACCTCGGCCCGGCTCTGCGCCCGCGACGGCGAGTCCAGCCGCGCCGGATCGGTGCCCGCTACCGACACGACCAGGTCGAGGTCACGCATGACCTCGGAGAACACGGTCGGCGCCACGTCGGCCAGCGGCACGCGCTCGCGTCCGGACAGGAAGCACAGCTCGCCGATCTCCACGTCGCCCATGCCGAAGTATCCGTGGAAGTCGCAGCGCAGGGCCGCCGTCAGATTCCCCGCCGGGCGGGTGGCCTGGTGCTCGGCGTATTCGCCGTGGGTGCGCCAGCCGCGGCCGGACAGCAGCTGCCCGGCGACCCGGCCGGTCACGGTGTGGGCGGCGAAGCGCCGGGAGACGTCGACGGCTTCGCGTTCGGCGGGCGTGAGCACGTACAGCTCGCGGAACGCCTGCTTGACGGGCTGGCGCAGGCGGCGGCGCACGATCTCGGCCTGCCAGTGCCCGAGCCGCCCGGACTCGTACAGGTCGAACGGGTGCGCGGCGGTGACCGGGCCGGCCGTGTCGACGTCGGCGAGCAGCCCGACCTCACCGGTGCGGTCGCGCCACAGCAGCGCGGGCAGCATCGCCGCGCCCGCGGGCAGTTTCAGCAGCCCGGCCAGCTCCTGCGGGCCGACCGGCGCGCCGGTCGCGACGAGCCGTTCGATGACGCCGGTGCGCAGCCTCCTGGCCTGGTCGCGCAGCAGGTCCTGGTGTTCGCGGCTCGCCGCGTGGCGGGCGTCGGCGCGTACCGCCGCGGGCACGCTCTTCAAGACCTTGCCGCCGCTGGTCACGGTGATGACCGGGTCGGGTCCGTCCATGACCACCGCGACCGTGTAGTCGCCGCACGTCCACGGCGGCGGGGTGTCGTCGGCGAGCCGGATCTCGCACTCGGTCTCCAGGCGGCTCGCGTCGGGCAGGCCCGCGACCTGCGCCAGGTGCTCCAGCGCGACCTCGATCGCGGCGGCGTGGCTGTGCCGCCGGTTCGGGCCGAGCTTCGGCCCGCGCTTGGCGACCTCCCGCAACGCCGTGTACCGGTCGAGCACCGTCTCGCCGTCGGCGAGCGGCAGCATGCCGTACGCGGCGATGCCCGCCAGGGCGTTGTTCTTCACGCGCTTGAGCACCGCCGCGCGGTTGCGCCCCAGGACCGCGCTGACCAGCTCGCACGGCGTCTGCGCCAGCAGCCGTTCAATCGTCTCCGGTCCGGCCGCCTCGGCCGCCGCCAGGATCAGCTCGCGGTCGTGGCGGACCACGGCTCCCGCCTCGATCCGGTCCACCAGCCGCAGCAGCGCCGACGCCGGTTCCAGCCCGAGCACCGGCAGCAGCCCCTCGGCGTCACCGGCTTCCCGGCGCAGGTGGAACGCGCGCAGCCGGACCTCCAGCGGGCACTGCCGCAGGTGCGCGACCAGCTCCGCCAGCTCGGCCCCGGTCAGCTCCGCCGCGCCCAGCCGCCGCCCGGTGCGCTCCTCCCCCGCCCAGTCCAGCGCCCGCAGCACGAACCGCAGCCCGCGCGGCACGACCACCTGCGGCAGCTCGTCGTCGGGCACCCCGGCCGAGGTCAGCCGCCACAGCATCTCCTCGACGTACGGCCGCACCGCGTCGGCGCACGCCGCGGGCGGCGGTGGCGGCCCACCCGCCGGATCCCGGCCCACGATCGTGTTGCCGAGCCAGCGGTCCACGGTGAACGCGTGCTCGACCAGCTCCGCGTCGAGCGCGTCCCGGGCGTGCAGGGCGTCGAGCACCCTGGTCACGGCGGGCCGGGTCAGCCGCCCCAGCGGCGTCAGCACCAGCGTCCGCATCGCGCCCACGGCACCGGACGCGATGACCCGGTCGGCCACCTCGTCCAGCGGCGGCGTCCCCCAGGCCGGGGCGCCCAGCAGTGCGCGCAGCGCCGCGTCGCGGGTCGCCGTCGCCCACGGCACGTCCAGCACGGTGCACACGTCCGCGTCCGGGGCGAGCGGGAAGGCCTCGTCGTAGGCGTCGCTCAGCGCCCGGTCGATCTCCGGGATGCGCCGCTCCAGGTTGCCGCCGATCCGGTCGTCGCCGCGCCGGCACTGCTCGCGGATCACCGGTCCCAGCTCACGCAGCAGCGCCAGGTCACCGTCCTTGACCGCGGCACGCACCTGCTCGACGCGCTGCCACAGTCCGTCGCGCTCCTGCTCGAACGCCGCCACGTGCACGTCGGGGATCGGGTGGTCCATGTCAGCCGCCGACCAGTGCGGTGAGCCGCACGAACACGACCGGCTCGCCGAGCCGCAGCACGATCTCCTCGTCCAGCAGGTCCAGCTGCCGCCCGCCGACGAACAGCGCGAACGTGCCGCGCTCGAACGCCCGCCAGGCGCGGGCCACCTCGGCCTCGACGTCGGGCGCGGCCGCCTGCCGGTCGGGCATCCGGATGACCCCGGTGCCGGCCTGGGCCCGGATGTCCTCGTCGGTCAGGTACTGCCGGTCGAGCAGGGCGCGGCACCGCGTGCTGTCGGCCTGCCAGGCGCGCACCTGCTCGGCGACGGCGGCCCGGATCAGCTCGCCCACCGTCGTCTGTTCCCGTGCCAGCTCCACCAGCACATCGGGCAGGCGGTCCCCGCCGGGAACCCTGCTGCGCACCTCGACCCGCACCACGCGCCTCCTCACCTAGGACGGCCCCGACCCTAACCGCGCCGTCCGACAACAACGGATCACTCCGAAACGGACTTAACGACCTCGGGGCGGTGATGGCGGTCACCGCGGGTAGGCATACCTAGACCGGCCTAGGCATGGCTCTAGGTAGGTCGCGGCCAGGCAAGATACGCCGTCGCTGCGGATGGGGCGAGGGTCCGGCGGGAGGAGTATCTACCTCGTCAGCAAGACAGAGAGTCAAGGACTGAGGAGTCTGCGATGTTTGGATCGCCCGAGATGTACTTCGATCTCGCGAAGTTGCATCACCGAGAGCTCATCGACGAGGCCGCGAAGGAGCGGGTAGCCAACAGGGTGCACCGCCACGGCCGCAAGCGCCGCCAGGCGCGCGACCACACGGCACGATGAGCACGACCAGACAGGCCCGGGAGCCGCACCACGGCCCCGGGCCTGTTCGTATGCCCCGGTAGCCTCGGGCGATGCTGACGACTCCGACGTGGTGGCATGCTGAGGCATACCGGCTGATGGGCCTGCGGCCCGTGGTCGATCCGCGCCTGGCCGCGGAACTGGACGCCCTGGAAGGCCGCTCGGGCCTGCGGCTGCCCGCGGCGATCCGGGAGTGGTACTCGATCGCCGCCGCGCAGCGCTGGCTCGCCCACCGCCGGCAGAACTTCCTGGTCACCCCGGAAGAACTCGGCGAGCCGACCGACCGCGTCGACCACCTCGCTTCGGGCCGGCTCGTGACCGAGACCGACTGCCAGTACTGCTGCCACTGGATCGTCCGGATCCCGCCGCCGCCCGACGGCACAGAGCCGCTGTTCCCGATGTCCGAACCCGTGCCCCGTTTCGACGAGGACCCGCCGGTGTGGGTCATCGACCCCGACGACCCCGAGCGGTTCGAGCTGCGCTACGCCGACACCTTCTCCGCGTACGTGCTGACGTCGGTGTGGGACTCGCGCTGGTTCGACGGCGAGGTCTCCGGATTCGACCTGCCACTGCCGCCGCACGCGCTCGACCTGCTGCGGCAGCGCTACACCGAGCTGCCCACGACCTACGCCTGGGCGGGCAACCAGGACTGCGACGCGGTCTACCGCTTCGACGGCGCCGCCCGGGTCATGCTCGCCGTCAAGGGCCAGGTCGCCCTGTACGTCGTGGCGGGCAGCAGGGACCCCCGGCACGAGGCGGAACTCCGGTCGCTCTTCGGCCTGTGACACGCGTCCGATAGGAGCGCGAACGCGTCCGGCCGACGCGAGCCTGCCGGCCGCCACGCGGCGAGGATCGAATCCAGCCGCGGCAGCCGCCGCCGTACTCCCGGAGGTTCTCCATGTTCATCGCGATCGTCGATTTCCGCACCGCCCCCGCCGACCGCGCCACCGCCCTCGCCCAGCTCGACGCCGAAAGCGAGCGGGTCCGCGCCATGCCCGGCAACGTCGCCTTCCGGGTCTACGCCTCCCGCGCCGACGAGTCCGCGATCGCCATCGTGCACGAGTGGGCCGACGAGCAGTCCTTCGCCGGATACCAGTCGTCGGACTCGTTCACCCGCTCCGGCGAGGTGCTGCGCCCGATGATGATCGCTCCGCCGGTGAGCCGCCGCTTCCGCGCCGACCTGCTGGAGACGGTCGGCTGACGCCGGGCGCCTACGATGGGTCCGTGCGAGGCCGCCGATGACCTGTGAGGCGTACAGCTTCGTCCGCACCTTCCCCGCAGAACCCGCCCGGGAACTGCGCGTGGACCGCCACTACCTGCTCTGCGCCTCCGCCGGAGTGCTCCGGCTGGAGGCGCAGGGCCAGGCGTGGCTGCTGCCCCCGGCACGGGCCGCCCTGATCGAGGCCGGCCGGCCGATCCTGGTCAGCATCCCGCAACCGGTCACCACCGCCTCGGTGCTGTTCGACACCGGTTTCACGGCCGCCCCGCCCGCGCCGCTGACCGTGTTCGACCTCAACCCGCTGGCCCGCGCACTCGTCGACGAATGCGGCGCCTGGGGGCAGAGCGACGAACCCCTTCCCGCGTACGCCCGGACGCTGTTCGCCGCGCTCGCCGCCGTGACCTGGCGGCTCGCCGAGCAGCCGAGCCCGGTCGTCGTCCCCGCGGGACGGTCACCGGAACTGCGCCGGGCCCTGGCCTCGACCGAGCGGCAGCTCGGCGGGGAGGTCAGCTTCGAGGACGTCGCCGCCGAGGTCGGGCTCGCGCCGCGCTCGCTGGCCCGGCGCTTCGCCGAGGAGACCGGCCTGACCTGGCGCGCGGTCCTGCGGCGGATGCGGGTGCTGCGGGCGATCGAGGAACTCGCCGCGGGCGACGCACCGGTGACCCGGATCGCGCACACGGTCGGCTACACCTCGCTGTCGGCGTTCAACGCCGCGTTCCTGGACCTCACCGGCCGCACCCCCACGGAGTACCGGGCCAGTTTCCGCCCCTGATCACACCGTCGCGTCACGCCTCGGCATTCAGGCCCGCGAGGATCGCCCGCGCGTCCGGGGACGATCCAGCGCACGGCATGCACATCCATAAATCACGTCGGGTCGCCCTTCTCACCCGGTACGGGAGGATGAGTGCAGTGGATCCCGCACCAGGCCCGGTGATCGAAGAAGCGCAGGCCGTCGACCACCGTGCCGGACTCGATCTCCGGCAGCGTCCAGGGATGGGCGGAGTAGTCGTCGACCGCCACGCCGCCCCGTTCGAGCAGCATCGCCACCGCGTACCCGACCTCCGCGGCGCCGTCGATCCGACCGGAGACGTCGATCTGCAGCCCCCAGCCGGGCAGGCTGCCGACGGCGGCTTCCACCAGCGCCACGTCGTCAGGGCCCCGGTCCCAGAAGATGCCGCCGAAGTCGCGGCCGGTGACGAAACCGATCCAGAGCTTGCCCTCCAACACCCAGTCATCGCCACCACGTAGTAGGTGCCGGTCGAGCGTCGCGACAGTCTCGGCCCGCTCGCCCGCCGGAAACACGAACACGCTGCGCATGCGTGCAGCGTAGGCGGCACAACACCCCGGCTCCACCGGTTTCGAACCGATGAGGCCGCCGGTGACCGCGGTCACGGTGCGTAGGCATACCTAGATCCACCCAGGCACGCCTCTAGGTAGGGCACGGCCAGGCAAGATACGCCGTCGCTGCGGATGGAACGGGGCTGTCGTCGGAGGAGTATTCATCTCGTCAGAAAGACACAGAGTCAAGGACTGAGGAGTCTGCGATGTTCGGAACACCCGAGATGTACTTCGACCTGGCGAAGCAGCATCACCGAGAGCTCATAGACGAGGCCGCGAAGGAGCGGATGGCCAACCGGCTGCACCGCCACGGCCGCAAGCGCCGCCAGGCGCGCGACCACACGGCTCGATGAGCATCGAGGAACAGGCCCGGGATCCGGAAACGGACCCGGGCCTGTTCGTATGCGCGGGCTCTGGATCTTTGCGGTTCATATGGATCACGCGTTATGTTTGCCCGCGACGTATGGCCAATGTGGAGCCATCGCTTCGGGTGGGGGACCTGCTGACATGTCGACGACGCGCACCTTTGCCGAGATCTGCACCGACGTCGCGCCCACCGGCATGCGCCGCCTGATGTCACGGGCCGTGGTGCTGGGCGGCAGCATCGCGGGGCTGATGGCCGCCCCGGTGCTCAGCGACCACGCCGACGAGGTCCTGATCATCGAGCGCGACCCGCAGGACACCGGTGCCGAGCCGCGGCCCGGCGTGCCGCAGGGCAGCCAGGTGCATGGGCTGCTGCCCGCGGGGCAGATCCAGTTCGAGCGGTGGTTTCCGGGATTCATCCAGGAGGCGATCGCGGCGGGCGCGGTCGTGCCGCCGTACGGCGCGTTCGAGTTCGTCATGAACGGCTCGCTGCGCACCGCCAAGCCGGTCCGGCTCGAACAGCCGGGCCTGGTCGGCACCAGGCCGTTCCTGGAAGGGCTGGTCCGGCGCCGGACGCTGGCGGTGCCCAACATCAGGTTCGTGTCCGGGCGGGCCGAGGGACTGATCGTCGAGGACGGCCGGGTGGTCGGCGCGCGTTACGAGGGCGACCAGGGCTCCACCGAGGTACGGGCCGAGCTGGTCGTCGACGGCATGGGCCGGTCCAGCCGGCTCAGCGACTGGCTGGAGGGCCACGGCTTCGCCCGCCCGCCGATGCAGCGGATGGGCATCAAACTCAACTACGCCACGGCCATGTTCCGCCGTGACCCGGCGATGGGCGACACGTGGGGCAGCATCGCGTTCAACGATGCCAGTGGCGGCGTGCCGCGCATCGGCGGGGTGAACCCGGTCGAGGGCGACCGGTGGCTGGTCCTGATCGCCGGGTACGCCGACGACCGGCCCAGCCGCGATCCCGACGAGTTCACCGAGCGCTGCGTGCGGGACTTCCCGCCGATGTTCGGCCAGGTCGCCACCGGCTGCGAGATGATCGGGCCGGTCATCACCTACCACCAGGCCGACAGCCGTCGCCGGGACTTCCACGAGGCCCGTGACCTGCCGGCGGGTGTCGTCGCGGCCGGTGACGCGGTGGCGTCGTTCAACCCGATCTACGGCCAGGGCATGACCTCGGCCGCGCTGCACGCGTCGTGCCTGTCGGCGTACCTGCGCAGCGATCCCGACCTGAGCCGCCCCGCCCGGCGGTACTTCGACCTGGTGCGGGTCGTGGTCGACGCCGCCTGGCAGACCTCCACGCTGTCCGACCTGGGGCTCGAGCACGTCGACGGCCCCTACCCGCCCGGCTACGCGCTGATCAGCCGGATCAGCGGGCGGATCGCCCGGGCGTCGATCTCCGACGATGCGGTCAACCACAAACTGAGCCTGGTCACCATGATGCTCGCCCACCCGCGCTCGCTCATGAGCCCGTCGTTCGTGCTGCGCGCGATGCTGCGCGGCGCCTGACCGGGCGGGTCGGCAACGCTGCGACAGGACGTCGGGCTCGTCCGACCGGTTTCCCGGCCGCTGTACGGGGCACCTGGGTGGTATGCATCTGCCCATCAATCACCGGATGCGGCCGCTCTGGCGGGCGCTGGCCGGCTTGTCCGCTGTCTGCCTGCTGGTGTTCGGGGTGATCGGCGTGGTCGCCACGTCGGGGCAGCCCTTCTTCCACGACGGCGACACATCGGTGCTCGGCCTGCGTGCGAACCCCGCGCTGGCCTGGCTGTCCGTCGCCCTGGGCGTCGTGGCGCTGCTCGGAACGGCCGTCGGCGCCGCGGCCATGGCCGCCCACCTCGGCACCGGCGCGATCTGCCTGCTCGGCGGGCTGACGGCGCTCACCCTGCTGCAGACGTCGGTCAACAAACTCAACTTCGACATGTCCACCTGCATCGCGTCGTTCCTCGTGGGCTCGGTCCTGCTGACCGCCGGCCTGTACGGGAGAACGGGCACCCCCCGCCAGGCCGTGACCGAGGAGGTGCTGCGGCACAGCACTCGCCCCGGCGACAAGTTCGCGGTCGAACCACACGCCAACCCGTAGCCGCCACCCACCTGGAACCCGGCTCGCTCGCTTACGTTGACGAAGGCAGTGATTCACCGGAGGTCGGGATGATCTCGCTGGATGCCGCCGCGGTCATCGTGGTCGGCCCGCAGGCGGCCCGTCGGCCGCTCCGGCGGGTTCGCGCCGCAGGGCGGTGCCGAGGGCCGCGCCGCCGGCCGCGCCGACCGCCCAGAAGACGATCATGACGAGCAGGAAGTCCGGGCGTACCACGTCGAGGACCGCCGACTGCCAGGTAGGCGGCACCGCGTCGCCGGTGCTCAGGTAGCCTGCCTGCCGCTGCGCCCAGACCAGGGCCTCGGGGACGCCGACGGCCACTATCGCCACCAGGGCGGCGAGCCCGGACAGCGCCGCGGCGCGCAGTCCCGCGCCGAACGAGCGGTTGCGCCAGGCCGTGACGAGCGCGACGGCCAGCAGCAGGACGCTCGGGCCGACGACCCAGAAGTCCAGGATGCCGCCCCTGTCGTGGGCCAGTGACCAGCGCGAGGCCGCGAACGAACCGGCCGCCACGACGACCGCCACGCCGGCTGCCGACGCCCACGCGGCCTGCGGCCGCCCGGACCGCAGCGCGGCCCACATCCCGCCCAGGGCGAACCTGCGCCGCTCGGCGGGCGGGTCGATGGCCGCGAGTTCGGCCCGCAGCGCGGCTCCCCAGGCGGACCGGTTCTCGGGCAGGTCGGCGGTGGCCAGGTCGAGCAGGAGCTGCCACCCGTCGCGGGCCGGGTGCTGTTCCGCCCCGGTGCGGGCACCGCGCGCCGCGCCGAGGACCGGCCAGGGCAGCGCCCAGATCAGCACGACCAGGAACACCGTGAACGGCAGCAGCAGGTCGCCCTCGCCGAGGTTCGCGACGGCCGGGAAGCTGCCGGGGTCGGCGAGGTAGGCGGCGCGCATGGGCAGGTGTGCGGCCGCGGTGCCGGTGGCGACGGCGACGAGCGCGAGCAGCCCGGCGACGGTTCCGGCCCCGAATCCGCGGGCTCGGGCCACGGTGGCCGCGGCCAGGGCGGCGAGCCCCGCGCAGGCGATCGCCGCGAGCAGCCCGAGCACCATGGTCAGCAGCGCCATGTCGACACCCCAGCCCGGTCCTTTCTCGACCGTGGCGAGATACAGCTGTTCGAGGCCGAAGGTGAGTGCTGCCGCGCCGGCGGTGACGCCGATCAGCAGCGGCCATACGGGACGCCTGGTGCCGCCGCGCCACCCGGCGCGGGTGCGCTGGGCGAGGGTGCCCGCACCGTGGCGGCGTACGGCGTCGCGCAGCCGGACGGCGAGTACCACGATCGCTAGCAGCGGTGCGGGTGCGAGCACCACCAGGGTGAGGAGAACGTCGAGCATCGCAGGCCTCCGAACGGCAGGGGCGGGTCGGGGATCGAGCGGTCGAGGGTCAGGCGGTCCTGGGCGCGAGCGGGGCCGGGCCCGGGGCGGGTGCGGTGTCGGCGGCGCGGGCCGACGCGGTGACGGTGCGGGCGAGTTCGGCGCCCGCGGTGCTGAGCCGGTACAGGTGACGGGCCGGCCGGCCGCGTGGCGGGTCGGTCTCCCAGGAGGTCTCCACGTGTCCGCGTTCGGCGAGGCGGATGAGGATCGGGTAGACCGTGCCCGCCTTCAGGCCGAGGGTGCGGCACAGGTCGTAGCCGTGGCTCCAGTCCGCGCCGGTTTCGGCGAGGGCGACGAGCACTGCCGCGGTCTGCGGGGAGGGATGTCGTACGCGTGCCATGCCGCTAATATCTACCTAGGTAGAGTTAACGCGCAAGCCCTTCCGCGTGCCGGTCGCCGGGGGTCTGCGAACGCGGCGCTCGCGTGGCAGGATCTCCTGTTCGTGACACCCCGCCATCCCACCCGCTCCGCCGGGTTCGTCCTGCTGGTCCTGACCGCGCTCTGCGGCGGCGTGCTCGGCCTGGTCCTGCTGGACAACCGGATCTCGCCGACGGTCTCGACCTGGCTGGCCGCGGTCTCCTTCGCGCTGTTCGTCGTGCTCTGCGGGGTCGCCGCTCTCGGCTGGTTCTGGCGGGAGCACGAGGTGTGGCAGGTGCTCGGCGGTCCGGAGCAGCTGGCAGCCCGGGTCCGGGACCGCGCGGAGCAGCAGGCGGCCTACGCGGCGGCGGTCCACGCGTCCTACCAGGCACGCGCCGCGGAAGAGGCCGCACACCGCGCCGCGAACGACCCGCACAGCACCGAGGCCAAGGCCGGACCGCCGCCTCGGGTCAGCGGTTCTTGACGGCGGCGACCTCGGCTGCCACCAGGGACATGAGCTTGGCGATGTTCTCCGGGGTGGCGTCCCAGCCGGCGGTCGTCGCGCCGATCACCATGGTGCCGTCGAGCACGCCGACGCCCACGTGGGTCTGGCCGTCCTTGGTCACGCTTCCGGCGAAAGCCTGCTCCCCCAGGCTCGGCACCGGCACGGCCTTGACATCGGGAACGGCGCGGCTCAGCTCGACGGCCTTCTGATATCCGGCGGAGGCGTCGGCCGCGGTCGCGTACTCGTCGGCGGAGATCGTCACCTTCTTCGAGCCGTCGCCGTTCGTGTACGCCACGCTCCTGGTGGCCGTCGGGCTGCCGGAGGCGGTGGAGTTCCAGCCGGTGGCCAGTTCCTGGCTGATCTCCGGGAAGAACCCCTGCACCTCGCTCAGCGGGATGACGGTGTTGCGCGGGAGCAGGGCGCCGGTGGCCGACGGTGTGGCGACCCGTGGCGCGGTCGCGGACGTGACGGGCGTCGCGCAGGCCGACAGCGCGAGAATCCCGAACGCGGCAGCCCACAGCACTGCCGCCCTGCCCCAGCCCGACTTCTTGACCCGTGCGTTCACGCCCGCCCCCGCTCACGGAAACCCGCTTCCGGACAGCGATCTGCCCGCAGCCGCAATATATCCCGCGAATCGGTCCAATCTCGCCGATTCGGCCATGCTGGTGCGCACCGGATGCCGAGCAGGGCCGCCCTCCTCATGATCGTTCGACTTGCCGGGCGCCTGTGCGTATCTTGACCGCGCATACGCCCGTGTGCCTGGCAAGTCGAACGATCACCGACCCCCGGCCGTCCTACGGCTGCATCTCGTACGCGCCGCAGAGGGACTCGACCTGGGACCACACGGCGGCCGTGCGGGAGGAGTCCCGGGCCGGGCGGCGCAGGTGGGCGAGTGCCCAGGCGGCCTGGGCGTCGGTGGTGGCCGCCTTGCCGTGCAGCTCGGTCGCGTACGCGGAGAAGTCGCCGACGAGCACCGCGAAGATCTCGTCGAGCAGGTCGCGGTCCAGGCCGGTCGCCTCCGCCTGCTCCAGGATCAGCTGGCCGTAGACGACCAGCGCGAACAGCTGCCCGATGGTGAGCAGGAAGTCCAGGTCCCGCTGCTGGTCGGCGTCCGGGGCGTGCGCCTGCAGCAGCGCGCACAGCCCGTCGGCCTGCTCCCGGAACACCGCGACGTTGGCGAGGCCGGCGTGCCTGTCGTACGGGCCGCGCCAGTCCTGGAACCGGATCTCCCCCAGGCCGCGGGCCGGGCCCTGCCGGAACAGGAACTCGTCGTCGGCGGCGTCGTGCCGGGTCGGCACGGGCGCGAAGTCGGCGGGCCGGAACAGGTAGTTCGGCATGAACTTCAGGATCAGGGCCAGGTTGACGTGCACGGTGCCCTCGAGCTTCGGCAGGCCGCGGATGTCCTTGGCGGCCTTGTCGAAGTAGGTGTCGGCCTCGAAGCCCTTCGCGGCGATCACGTCCCACAGCAGGTCGATGACCCGCTCGCCCTCGGTGGTGACCTTCATCTTCGTCATCGGGTTGAACAGCAGATACCGCCGGTCGTCCGGGCCCGCGGACCGGAAGTAGTCGACGGCCCGGTCGCTGAACAGCTTCATCGCGACCAGCCGGGCGTACGCGTCGGCCAGCTCGCGGCGCACGTGCGGGAAGTCGGTGACCTTCCGGCCGTACAGGACGCGCCGGTGCGCGTGGGTGACCGCTTCGTACATCGCGTGCTCGCAGATGCCGATCGAGGCGGTGCACAGGTTGAACTTGCCGACGTTGACCGTGTTGAGCGCGGCGTCGAACGCGGCCTTGCCCGTGTGCAGCACGTCCTCGGCACGCACCGGGTAGTCCTCGAGCCGGAACTCGCTGACGTACATCTGCCCGTTCACCACGTTCTTGACCAGGTGGTACGCGGGGTGGCGGCTGTCGGCGGCGAAGAAGACGTAGCCGTCGGGGCCCTCCACGTCGGCGCGGCGGCCGAAGACGGACACCAGGCCGGCGACGTTGCCGTTGCCGATGTAGTACTTGCCGCCGGTGGCCCGGAAGCCGCCCGCGCCGTCCGGGGTCAGGATCATGTCGGTGGAGTAGATGTCCGCGCCGTGGGTGCGCTCGGACAGGCCGAACGCCATGACGTGCCCGTCGGCGAGCAGCTGCGCGGCGCGAGCGCGAGCGGCGGGATTGTCGCTCTGCCAGACCGGGCCGAGGCCGAGGACGGTGACCTGCCAGGTGTACCAGTAGCCGAGGCCGTAGAAGGCGAGGATCTCGCTGAGCGCGGCGTTGCGCGCGGTGTCCCAGCGGGTGCCGCCGTCGCCGTCCGCGGCCGGGGTCAGGAACGTGGCGAACAGGCCCTCCTTGGCGACGAAGTCCAGGAAGTCGGCGTACCAGGTGCGGTCGTTGTAGCTGTCGACCAGCGTCTTCTTGCCGCGGTTCTCGAAGAAGTCGACGGTGGCACGCAGCAGCCGGCGGGACTCGTCGTCGAGGTGCGCGGGGTCGTAGGTGCGCGGGTTCAGCAGCAACGGGTGCGTCATGGCGGTTCTTCCTTGTCCGGTCAGAGGTCGTGGAGGGTGTGCAGGACGTCGTCGAGCCAGGCCAGGACCATGCGCTCGTACTCGATGCCGCCGCGCAGCACGACGTGCTGCAGCCGCTGCCCCGCGTCGAGGTCGGCGGGGTCGGGGAAGTCGCGCTGCTCGCCGGTCAGGTAGCGGCGCAGGGTGGTCTCGTGGTCGGCGCGGTACCGCTCGACCTCGGTGATCAGGGCCGCCCGGCCGGCGGCGTCATCGAACGCCGCGCCGCGGATCTTGACGGCCAGCTCGTGGCGGACGGTCTCCGGCTGGACCGGTTCGCGCAGCCAGCCCGTCAGCGCATCCCGGCCCGGCTCGGCCACCGTGTAGCACCGCTTGTCGGGGCGGCCGTCCTGGCCGATCTCCTCGGCGGTGACCCAGCCGTCGGCCTCCATCCGCCGCAGCACCTTGTAGATCTGCTGGTGGGTCGCGGTCCAGAACCGGCCGATCGAGCGGTCGAACCGCCTGGCCAGCTCGTAGCCGGACCCGGGCTGCTCCAGCAGCGAGACGAGGATCGCGTGTTCCAGGGCCACGTCGGCCATCATGCTATGAAACTCGTTGCATATCAACCGGCTCATGCTGTCGCGAAGTCCGCCCGGACGAAATGCCACTGCGGCCGCCGCCAGGCTCGGGGCAGAATGTGGCCCGTGTCCGACCTGATCGCCGCGTTGCTCGCCGACTTCGACCTGCTGCCCTTCTACCGCGACCGGGTGCGCCTGCTGTCGCGGCACGCCCGCGACCTCGCGGGCACCGCCGAGTTCGCGGAGCTGCTGGCGGAGCTGAGCGCGGGCAACCGGGTCCAGCGTGAGATGGCGCTGTTCATGGCGACGGTCGCCGGCCACCGCCCGGTCATCGAGGCGGCACTGACCGACCCGGATCAGTCGCTGCGCTCCGCGGCGGTCACGGCCTGGCTGCGCGACGACGCCAGGACCGCCGACGAGCTGTGGGAATGGCTGGCCGACGCGCCCGCGAACCTGCGCCGCAAGGCGTTTCGCGTGCTGCGCGCCGATCGGCTGAGCACCCTCGCCGACGGCGTGATCGACCGGGTGCGGGCGCGCTACGGCGACGTGGAGGCGGCGAGCCTGCTGCCCACCTGCGGCGGCGAGACAGTACGGCGGCAGTTGCCGGTGCTGGGGCACGCCGTCGGCAACTGGGCGGCGCTGGGCCGGTGGCACCCGGACCCGGTGCTGTCGTGGGTGGACGATCAGCTGCGGGAGGCCGGCCCGGACGGCGAGCGCTGCTGGTGGCGATACGGGCCAGGCATCTGGGCGGCCGCCCGGCGCCTGCCGGAGAAGGTGCTCGACCTGCTGGAGGCGCACGCGCCCGGCACCCACCTGCCGGGCGACCTCACCTCATACGGTGTGCTGGCCGACGTCGACCCGCACCGCGTGCTCGCGCTGCTGACCGCCCCGGACCGGGCGGACTGGACCAGCCGCGGTCGGCTGCCGCGCGCCCTGCTGCGGCGGTTCGCGCTGCTCGACGTGGACGACCTGGCCGAACTCGCCCGCCGGCTGCGGGTGGACAGAGCCGGCACCGCCCTGCCGGTGCTGCTCAACGCGGTCGCGCCCCGCCACCGCGAGCGGTTGTACGACGCCGCGTACGAGGGCGCCGAGCAGAGCCTGGGGATGCTGTCCGACCAAGTCCTGGACGTGCTCCCGCACCGGCGGCGCGTCGTCGAGGCGCAGCGCATGCTCGGGCTGGCCGAGGCGCGCGCCGACGAGCGGGTCACGCTGCGGCTGACCGCGTTCCTGCCGTGGGAGCAGGCGCAACCGGCGCTGGCCGCCGGCACCCGCGCCGCCGAAGCCGACGACCGGGCGTACGCGTACCGCCTGCTGGTCGGTTGTGCGCCCCGGAGCCGTGACGCAGCCGCCGTCACCGGGTCCGTCGAGTTCCTGCGCCGCCTGCGCAACGAGCAGGATCCGGTACGCCGCCAGGCGCTCGACGCGCTGGCCCGGGTCAACCCGCTGCTGGTCGACGCGGCGGCCGTCGAGGCGCTGGACCAGATCGTCACGGACGCGACGCAGGCCCGCGACGGCTCCGGGCCAACCCGGGACGCGCTCAAGCGGCTCGCCGTGAACGTACTCCAGTGCCACACCGACACCCCCGAGCTGAGCCGGTGGGCGCAGCGCACGCTCGGCCGGCTGTTCGGCGACGACCGCCTGCCGAGCCTGTACGGCCTGCACCGGCAGCTGCGGCGCGGCCAGGAGGAGCAGTTCTTCGCCGCGGTCCGGGACTGGGTCGTCGCGGCCGTCGCGCGCGGCGGCCACGGCCCGCTGTTCGCCGTCGCGGAGGGTCTCGGCCCGCGCGCCTGGCGGCTGCCCGAACTCCAGGAGATGCTGGAGAACTCGATCAACGCGGGCAACGTCAGCGGCGTGCTCAGCCGCGCGGTGACGCTGTGGTTGGACGACCCGAAGACCCGGCCGGCCCGCGTCGAGCAGGTGCTGCGCTGGGACACCTCGACCGTGACGATCCCCCGGGTCTGGGACACCCTGTGCGTCAGCCGTACCGACCTGCTCGACCTGGTCATCGGCGACGAGCCGCCCGCGGGCAGGTTCCTGGCGGCCGGGCCGCGCTGGGTGCCCGGACACGCGTACGGGCTGCAGCGTTGGCTGCCCCGGCACCTTCGCCGCTACGCCGAGCTGCTCAAGCGGATCGCGAACGACGCCGGTGCGGCCGAGCACACCCGCGCCGGCGCGATCCGCCAGGCCGCCCACCTCCCGGACGCGGGCCGGCCGATCGTGGACCGCTACCTCGGCTCGCCGAACACCGTGCTGGCCGAGGCGGCGCTGCACGCCCTGGTGTGGGCCGGCCGTCCGGCCGAAGCGCTGCCGTTCCTGCTGTCGTACGCCGACGACGACAAGGCGCGCGTGGCGATCTACTCGGTGGGCAGCGCGGCGGCGATGCTGGCACCCAGCGAGCTGGGACCGTTGCTGGCGGCGGCGCTCGACGGCGCGAAGGTGACCAGCCGCAAGGAGATCCTGCGCCTGGCCGCCCGGTTCGCCGTGCCCGGGGCCGATGACCTGCTGCTGGCGCACTGGCACCGGCCGGGTCAGCACCGCGACGTGCGCGCCGCGATCGTGTCGTCGGCGCGGCAGCACCTGGCCTCGGCACAGTCGTGGCAGATCCTCACCGAGGCCGTGGCCGGTGGGCGGGAGGACGCGCTGGCGGTGCTCGCCGCCGACCCGTACGCCGTCGCCGAGGAGCACCGGCTCCGCTACGGCGCGCTCGTCACCGCCTGCTGCCTGAGCCCCGACGCGGTGGTCGCCCGCGCGGCCTGGGCGGCGCTGCTCCGCTGGGGCCGGTGGACGCCGGAAGCCGACGAGGCGGCCCTGACCCGGCTCACCGACCTGGCCGACCGGGACACCTGGCAGGTCGTCGCCGCCGCGCTGGTGACGCTGACCGAACTCGGCCGCGGCGCGCCGGTGCTGCGGCGGCTGCTGCCCCGGCTGGTCGAACTCGACCGCGCCGACGACGACGGCGACCCGGAACACGACCGCGCCGCGCGCCGCCGCATCGAGCACCTGGTCCACGTGCTCACCACGGGCCGCCGCTGGCCGGTGACGGAGGCGACGTCCGCGTTGCTGGTCGAGCTCGGCGGCGAGCTGATGCGCCACGAGGACCACGTCGACAGCGGCGCCCGGCTGATGCTGCACCCGGCGCTGCGCACGCCGGACCTGCTGCTGCCGGTGCTGGACGACCTCGCGGCACGGCTGCGCGACCGGCCTGCCGCGGTGGTGGGGATCGGCGGGCGGCTCCAGGCGTCGGTCAGCCTAGAACAGGGCTGGGATGCCGGCACGGTGCTGGCCGTGGGCCGGGAACTGGCGGGGCGGGCGAACTTCGCCTCGGGGCGGTTCGCGGTCGCGCTGGCGGTCGGCGGGGCCCGCGACGGCTGGCCCGCGCCGTGGCGCTCGCTGGTGCTGCGGCTGCGCCGGCACGAGCTGGCCGACGTGCGCGCGGCCGCGTTCGGCGTCGACCTGACGGCCTGACCCGCGGCCGCCACCCACGAGAAGGGCCTGCTTCCGTGACGGAAGCAGGCCCCGGGGTTCGTCCGGTCAGGACACGTCGCGGGTGCGGGTGAGCAGGGTGCCGATCAGGCCGGTGACCAGCGCCCACGCGATCAGGACCACCGCGCCGACCCAGTAGCTCGGCTGGCCGGGCAGGTCAGCGCCGCTGGTCATCAGGTTCGACGCCAGCGAGGGCATGGCCCACTGGACGTTGGCGAGCCAGTCCCATTCGAGCAGGTTCGTCAGCACGTTCACGATGATCGACACGGCGATCGTGCCCACCGTGTACATGACCATCGCGGTGATGGTCGCGCCGATCTGGCTGCGGATGAGCACGCCGATGCCGATGCCGATCAGCGCCCACAGCGCGTACGCCAGGCCGTTGAGCAGGATCGCCCGGATCACCTCCCAGTCGCCCAGGGCGGGGGTGATGTTCTCCGAGTTCAGGAAGATCGCGGTGGCCGGCACGGTGACCGCCGTGGTGACCAGCCACAGCACGACGCCGAACACGCCGCCGACCGCCGCCTTGGCCAGGATCACCGAGGTGCGCTGCGGCGTGGCCAGGAACGTCGTGGTCGCGGTCTGGTGGTGGTACTCGTTGGTGACCGTGATGATGCCCAGCAGCATCACGAACATCAGGCCGAAGTACTGCCCCGAGGTGACCATGTACGAGGTCAGCGCGACCGGTTCGGCCAGCGCCGACATCGCCGCCGCGCCCTCGGGGTCCATGCCCTCGGCCATCTCGGCCGGCTGGTCCAGCACGAAGTGCATGTTCAGCGCGTTGATCGCGAACGCCAGCAGGAGCAGGCCGAACGCGCCGAGCGCGAACAGCCACCACACGTTGGTCGTACGGATCTTCAGGAACTCGCTGCGGATGAGCCTCACCGGATCGCCTCCTTGCCCGCGGTCAGGTCGAGGAACACACGCTCCAGGTCGGGGCGCTCGGTGACCAGCTCGTGCACGGCGACACCGGCGCGCAGCGCGGCGTCGCCGACCTGCTCGGCGGTGACACCGGTCAGCACCAGCGCCCCGTCCTCACTGTTGCTGCTGCCCACGCCGTCCAGCGCCGCGAGCAGCGTGTCCGGGTGCGGGGTGCGTACGCGCACCGAGCCCGCGTTGCCCGCCCCGCCGATCACGTCGGCGACCGGACCCTGCGCCACCAGCCGGCCCGCGGCGATGATGACGACGTCGTCGGCGAGCAGCTCCATCTCCGAGAGCAGGTGGCTGGAGACCAGGATCGTGCGGCCTTCCCCGGCGAGCTTCTGCAGCAGGTCGCGCATCCAGCGGATGCCCTCGGGGTCGAGGCCGTTGGCGGGCTCGTCGAGGATCAGCACGCGCGGGTCGCCGAGCATGGCCGCGGCGATGCCGAGGCGCTGCTTCATACCCAGCGAGTAGCCCTTGAACTTGCGCTTGGCCGCCGGGGTCAGCCCGACCAGCTCCAGCGCCTCGTCCGCGCGGGAGGCCGGCAGCCCGGCCGCGGCGGCGATGACCCGCAGGTGGTTGCGCCCGGTGCGGCCCTTGTGCGCGCTCGACGCCTCCAGCACCGCGCCGACCGCCTGCAGCGGCTCGGCGAGGTCGGCGTAACGCACGCCGCCGATCGTCGCCGTGCCCGCCGTCGGCGACACCAGATTCAGGATCATTCGTAACGTAGTGGTCTTGCCTGCGCCGTTAGGCCCGAGGAAGCCGGTCACCCGTCCCGGCTTGATGGTGAACGACAGCCCGTCCACGGCCTTGACCTGCTTGTAGTGCTTGGCCAGGCCGGACACGACGATCTCACCATCGGTGATCACATTGCCCATCCGGACAGTGTGCTCGGTCATGGCAAGCCCGGCCAGAGCGATCCCGTCACGAATACCTACATGACATGGATATCCGCCGCCAGGACGACCGCGGCATCCTCCGCGAGACCGACGGCGGCGTCCTTCGCCGGATTGACGGCACCGGTGCGCCGATCGGGCAGCATGAGGTTTGTCCAAAGGGGAGGGATCATGTCCAGAACACCCATCCGTACCGCTATCAGCGCTTCCGTCGCATTGGTCCTGCTGGCGGGTGCCGCGCCCGCCGCCGCGACCACGGGGACGCTGCGCCCGCAGCTGGAGGCGATCACCGCCGCCGGCATGCCCGGCGTGTTCGCGCAGGCCGTCGACGGCCGCCACCGGCAGTCCGCGGCCGCCGGGGTCGCCGACGTCACCACCGGCGCGCCGACCAAGCCCGGCATGCGCCACCGGGTCGGCAGCATCACCAAGACCTTCACCGCAACGGTGCTGCTCCAGCTCGTCGGCGAGGGGCGGTTGCGGCTCGACGCGCCGCTCGGCCACTACCTACCGGCGTACGCCGTCGACGGGGTCACCGTCCGGATGCTGCTCAACCACACCAGCGGCATCGCCGACTACGACCACGTCATCTTCGCCACCGACACCTCGCTGGAGGAGAACCGCCACCGCACCTTCACCCCCGCCGAGCTGGCCGCGTTCGGGCTGGACCAGCCCCCCACGAACCCGCCGGGCGCGGCCTGGGCCTACTCCAACACCAACTACGTGCTCGCCGGGATGATCCTGGAGAAGATCACCGGCCGGTCGGTGGCGTACGAGACCACCAAGCGGATCATCCGGCCGCTCGGCCTGCGCCACACCTACCTGCCCGGCACCGGCACCCGCATCCACGGCCCGCACGCCGCCGCCTACATCCCCTGGTACGAGGGCGTGCTCGTCGACTTCGCCGACTACAACATGTCCTGGGGCTTCGCCGCCGGCGACCTGGTCTCCACCACCGACGACCTCAACACGTTCTACCGGGCGCTGCTGACCGGCAGGCTGCTGCGGCCCGCGCAGCTCGCCGAGATGCAGACCACCGTGCCGTGGGTGCCCGGCGCGCCGGAGTACGGCGGCTACGGCCTCGGCCTGTACTCCAATCTGCTGCCGTGCGGGCTGGCCTGGGGCCATGACGGGCTCGTGCTCGGCCACTCCGCCATCTCCTGGCACAGCGCCGACGGCCGCCGCCAGGTCACCGTCGCGCAGAACATGACCCACTACGTCGCGCCGGGTCAGCCCGACCCGATCTCCGACGCGACCATCACCATGCTGGTCACGCAGCTGTGCGGCGAGCAGCCGGCCACCGCCCGCACCGCTGTCCGCCCGCACCTGGCCGAGCAGGCGTTCCGCCGCTGAGCCCCCGGCTTCCGGGCGGCACCACGACCGCCCGGAAGCCGCTGCGTTCACCTGTCCAGACTCGCAAGCCGCTCCGACAGGAACGCCCGCTCGGTCTCGTTCGCCGCGACGGCGAGTGCCTCGGCATACGCCACGCGGGCTTCGGCCTCGCGCCCGGACCGCGTGAGCAGGTCGGCCTTGACCGCGGGCAGGTACTGGTAGCCTGCGAGGCCGCCCTCCTGTTCCAGCCGTTCGACCTCGGCGAGTGCCGCCTGCGGCCCGGCGACCATCGCGAGCGGCACGGTCCGGTTCAGCGCCACCACGGGTGAGGGCCACACCTCCAGCAGCCTGTCGTACAGCTCGACGATCTGCGGCCAGTCGGTCTGCTCGTACGAGGGCGCCTCGGCGTACAGCGACGCGATCGCCGCCTGCAGCACGTACCGTCCGGGCCGGCCGCCGCGCAGCCCGGCCACGATGAGGTCGTGTGCCTGCGCCATCGCCGCCCTGTCCCAGCGGCTGCGGTCCTGATCCTGCAGGCGCAGCAAGCGGCCGGCGGCGTCCACCCGGGTGGCCCGGCGCGCGTCGGTGACCAGCAGCAGGGCGAGCAGGCCGCGGACCTCCGGCTCGTCGGGCATCAGCTCGCGCAGCATCCGGGCCAGGTGCAGGGCACGTTCCACGAGGTCGGCGTTCACCAGGTCCGCGCCCGACGGCGCGGTGTGTCCCATGGTGAACAGCAGATGGATCACGCCGAGGACCGGTCGCAGGCGGTCGGGCAGCTCCGCCGCGCGCGGCACCCGGTAGGGGATGCGGGCGCCGGAGATCTTCTTCTTCGCCCGGGTGAGGCGGGCCGCCATGGTCGGTTCGGAGACCAGGAACGCCCTGGCCACGTCCGGGGTCGGCACGCCGCACACCAGTCGCAGGGTCAGCGCCACCTGGGCCTCCTGCGACAGGGCGGGATGGCAGCAGGTGAAGATGAGCCGCAGCCGGTCGTCGGGCACGCCGCCGTCGGGGTCCGCGTCGAGCAGTCGGTCCACGGTGCTCTCCTCGGGTTCGGCCAGCAGCGGCAGCTTCGACCGGAACGTCTGCTCGCGCCGGATCGCGTCGACCGCGCGCCGCCTGGCCGCCGTGGTCAGCCACGCCGCCGGGTTGTTCGGGACGCCGTCGCGGGTCCAGCTGTGCAGGGCCGCGGCGTACGCCTCCTGGACGCACTCCTCGGCCAGGTCCAGGTCACCGGCCACGCGCACCGTCGCGGCGAGCACGAGGGCCCACTCGCGGCGGTGCGCGTCGGCGATGGCCGCCGCGACGGCCGCCGGCTCGCTCATCAGGCCGGGCGCTCCACGACGCCGCCGCCGGCGATCGGCCGGATCTCGACCCCGCCGCCGGAGTGGCAGGCCGGGTTGAGCATGGCGATCGCGAGCGCCGCGTCGAGGTCGGGCGCTTCGAGGATGTAGAAGCCGGCGACGATCTCCTTGGCGTCCACGAACGGGCCGTCGGTCACGACGTCGCCGCGCACGGAGGTCGCCAGGTCCCTGGTCGTCAGGGCGTACGCGGCCACCATCGCCCCGGAGCGCTCGAGCTCCTCGGCGTGCCGGTCGTGCGGGGCGGTCTCCTCGCGGGTGGCGTGCGCGCGGTGGGCGGAGTCGTTGGCGTAGATCAGAACTGCGTACTGGGCCATGATGGGCTGCCTTCCTGCGGTGTTCGGTCGGTACGCCGGTACGTCGAACGCCCGCGCGCGGAATCGACAGCCCGTGCGGAGATTTCTCAGGAGACTCCTTCCGCCTCGGGCGCCGGCTCGCGGCGCATCGCTCCGACGACGGAGCCCAGTGCGATCATGGCGTACATCGGGTAGCAGACTTCACGCAGGTCGAGGGCGTCGCCGATGTGCCACGACATCGGGTCGAGGCCGAAGTCCCGGAGATGGCGACCGTGCCGAGCAGGAAGACGAAGTCCACGTTCGCGTGGTCCATCGTCCGGTTGGTGGTCAGGCCCCAGCCGAGCACGAGGACGATCACCCCGAGTAGCAGCAGTGCCACGCACACCACGGGGGTGAGCACGAGCCCGGCGATCTTTCGCAGGTTCATGTCGGCCATGCCGCATGGTGCCACGTTCGCCCGATCCGCGGTGCCCCTGCGAGCGCAGCGCCGGTCGTCTGCGGGTTCAGTAGGCGACGCCGACGGGCCGGCCGGTCGTCGCCGGGTCGGCCAGCGCGGCCAGCATCGCGTGTGCCACGTCGGCGCGGCCGATAGTGTGGCCCCTGGCGACGTTGCCCCCGACGACCGTGCGGTAGCGGCCGGTCAGCGGCTTGTCGACCAGCTTGGGCGGCCAGAACACCGTCCACTCGGCGTGGCTGTCCCGGATCAACTGCTCCATCACCGTCAGGTCCTGGTACACCTCCTTGAAAGCCGCGCTGACCACCGGCAGCAGGATGCGCCGGCCGAAGAACCCCTCCCCCTCGGCGGGCGGTCCGACCGGGGCGGCACTCACCGCCACGAAGCGGCGCACGCCGGTCGCCGCCATTGCGCCGAGGATCCCGCGCGTCGCATCGGACGCGATGGTGCCGGCCTTGCGGCCACGGGAGCCGACGCCCGACAGGACCGCGTCGCTGCCTTTCACCGCGGGCAGCAGCGGGTCCGGGTCGGTCAGGCCGGGAACGGTCGCCACCTCCAGCGCCGGGTGCCGCAGGTCGAAATGCGCCGAGCCGCGGACCACGGCTGTCACCGCGTGTCCGGCGTCCAGCGCCTGGCGCACGATGTGCCCGCCGATACCGCCGGTGGCCCCGAGGACCGTCAGTTTCATCGGATGCCCCTTCCTGAAATAGGGAGTCTCAGTAATTGTTACCCTAGACGACAATATCCCGGCCGTACAATACTGCCGTGCCTGCGCCTTCGAACCGACCGCTCAACGAGCGGACCAACTTCCTGCTGTCGCAGCTCGGCTTCCACACCGCGGCGCGGTTCACCGAGCGCCTGACCGAGCTGGGCATCCAGCCCAACCATTTCGGCCTGCTCGTGCACCTGTCCCAGGGCGAGGGCCGGACTCAGCAGCAGCTCGCCGAGGCGCTCGGCATCCACCGCAAGGTGATGGTCGGGCTGCTCGACGACCTGGAGCAGCGCGGGCTGGCCGAACGCAGGCGGCATCCGGCGGACCGGCGGGCCCACGCGATCCACCTGACCGACGCCGCCCGCGCCCTGCTGCCACAGGCCCGCGCCATCGCCGACGCCGAGGAGGAAGAGCTGCTGACCGGCCTCGACGCCGGCGAGCGGCGGCAACTGCTCGCCCTGCTGCAGCGCCTGGCCGAACACTCCGGCAACCCGCGCGGCGTCCACCCCGGACTGCGCCGCAGCCCGGGATTGCCCGCGTGATTGGCGGCCGCGCCGCTGGGTAGAGGTCGGCCATGACGTATGTCGAAGCGCCCGGCTACCCGGAGCCGCCGGCCATCGGCGGCGAGGCGGAGACGCTGCTGGGCTCCCTGGAACGGCAGCGCGCCACGTTCGCCTGGAAGTGCTCCGGGCTGGACGACGCGGGCCTGCGGATGCGTGCGGGCGTCTCGGCGATGACGCTGGGCGGGCTGCTCAAGCACCTCGCCTACATCGAGGACGTCAACTTCACTGGCGACCTGACCGGCGCCGACCTGCCCGCGCCGTGGCGCGACCTGGAACGTGACGCCGAGCCCGGCTGGGAGTGGTGGTCCGCCGCCGACGACGACGCCAAGCACCTGCGCGAGCTGTGGGAGCAGGCCGTCGGCCGGTCCCGCCGGGCGGTGACGGAGGTGCTGCTGACCACCGGCGTGGACACCGTGTACACGGCGCCCGACGGGAGCGTGCTCACGTTGCGCCGGCTGCTGGTCGACATGATCGAGGAGTACGCCCGGCACAACGGCCACGCCGACCTCATCCGGGAGGCCGTCGACGGCCTGGTGGGCGAGGACCCGCCGGGGCCGGCGTACCCGTTCGAGTTCGCTTGAGCCGTCAGGCGGCCTGGACGCGCGGCCCGGGCCGGCCCGTCATGTTCCGGCACTGCCTCCGCCACGATGCGAAGACGTAGCGGTGCACCGCTTTGAGCCCGACGGACATCGCCAGGGCGGTGAGGGTCGGGAAAGCGCCGTGCACCGCGACGGTCGTGGTCCGGGTGAGCCTGGTCCGGCCGTCCGCCGGGCAGGCCAGCTGGAACCGCTCGTCGATCCCGGCCACCCGACCGGCGAAGGCCAGATCGGTCTCCTCCATCCGGAACTCCAGGACCTCGGCCGGCTCCCAGCGCGTGATGCGCTGGTGGACGACTCCCTCAACCGCACGGCACTCGCGCTGCGCGCCGACGCCACCCTCGCCGTCGGGCAGCGCACAGGCCACGGGGCGGGGCGTGCCGACGGCGAACACCGGGCAGCGCGGTGCGCGGTCCATCCGCGAGTCGGTCAGCAGAGGCCATACCGCGCCCGGTGCCGCACCGAGGGTGACCCCTGTCGTGACGACCAGCTGGACTGGCCCCTGACCTGCGCGCTTAACAGCGATCATCACTACCCGCCTCCCGTTTTGAGCGAACGCTCAAGGAGAGGATACGTCCCGGCACGAGCCCCGTGCACCCGGCCTGGGCGACGCCGGGCGCGGTCGCGGAGTTCCGCGGCCGCGCCCGGCCGCCGGTCAGCCCACCGCCGTCAGCGTCCAGCGCTGGTTGGCCGCGCCGGTGTAGGCCCACTGCTGGATGCTCGCGCCGTTGGCCGTGGACACGTCCTTGACGTCCAGGGCCTTGCCGCTGTGCCGGGCGATGATGCGGCAGGTGCCGCCGCCGGCGGCGAGCAGCTGCCACTGCTGGTTCGCGCCGCCCGCGAAATCCCACTGCTGGATGCCCGCGCCGTCGGCCGTGGACACGTTCTGCACGTCCAGGACCTTGCCGCTGTGCCGGGCCGTGATGCGGTAGTAGCCGCCGCCGGTGGCGGTGAAGCGCCACTGCTGGTTGAGGTTGCCGAAGTAGTCCCACTGCTGGATGCCGGCGCCGTTGCCGGTCGAGGCGTCGCGTACGTCCAGGGCCTTGGCGCTGTGCGCGGACGTGATCCGGTAGTACGCCGTCTCTGACACCGGGCAGGGGCTGGACGGCTGACTCGGGCTCGCCGAGGGCGAGGCGCTGGGCCGGGCCGACGGCGACGCGCTCGGTGACGCGCTGGGCGAGGGCGGCGCGGAGCCGTTCCAGGTGTAGGTGGCCACGGCCCCGCCGGGCAGGCTGGTCGCGACGAACATGCCGTTGTGCGCGATGCCGAACTGGCGGGTGTCGCCGCTGATGTTCGTCACCACCAGGCTGATCGAGCCGTCGGTGTTGCGCATGGCGACGTTGTGCAGGTCACCGGCGTTGTTGGAGCCGATGCGCACCGCGCCGGGGCGGACGGAGCGGCTCATGTGCCCGATGGTGTAGTACTCGGCGTTGCGGGTGACGGTGGTGCCGTCGATGGTGACTACGCCGGTGCACATGCCGTCGGGGTTGCTGCCGCAGCCGCCGTTGACCGGGCCGCCCTGGGAGTTGAGGGCGAGGTTCCAGTTGAGCACGCCCCGGGCCCAGTTGCGGACCGCCGCGATGTGGATGTTGCGGGCGTGCCACTTGAGGGTGTCGGCGAAATACTGGGTGAACGGGTCGTTGGCACCCCGCCAGCCGGAGCCCTCGGTGAACCAGATGTCCTTGTTCGGGAACGCGTTGTGCAGGTTGGTCTGCGCGTCGGCGTTCCCGGCGTAGTGGTGGTAGCCGGTCCCCGCGATCCACTGGGCGGCGGGGCCGCGCAGCGCGTCGTAGGGGTAGTTCGGCTCGGGGTCGTAGCCGAGGCGCTGGGCGTCGGCGGCGTCGTCGGGGTGCAGGGACCAGTTGTGGTCGTACGAGATGATCTTCACGTGGCCGAGGCCCGCGGCCTGCAGCATCGGGCCCAGCTCGCCGATGACCCGGTCCTGGTGCGCGACCGGCATGTCGGTGCCCGGGTAGTTGTCGGGGGTGCGGTTCTGCGGCTCGTTCTGCACCGTCAGCGCGTAGATCGGCACCCCGGCGGCCTGGTACGCCTGCACGAACTTGACCAGGTACAGCGCCCAGGAGCGGAAGTACGCCGGGTCGTCCTTGATCCGGCCGCCCGCGAGGCTGTTGTCGGTCTTCATCCAGGCCGGCTGGCTCCACGGGCTCGCCATGATCTTCAGGCCGGGGTTGAGCTGCCGGGCCTGGCGCAGCAGCGGCAGGATGCGGGCCTCGTCATGGGCGACGGAGAACCGGGTCTGGTTCAGGTCGGTCTGGCCCGAGGGCAGGTCGTTGTACGTGTAGTGCGGCCCGGACACGAAGTCCGACGCGCCGATGGGCTGGCGCAGGAAGCTCATGCCGATGCCGTCGGCGGGGCTGAACAGCGAGCGCATGACCTGGTCGCGCTGCGCGGCGGGCAGGCCGTACAGCAGCGCCGCCGACGAGTCGGTGATGGACGCGCCGAACCCGTCGATGGTCTGGAACGTCTGTGTCCCATTGACGTCGATCATGGTGCCGGGCCGGGTGCCGTCGGTGTTGAACGTCAGGCTCGGGCCGGTGGCGAGCAGTTGCGACCGGTCGGGGGTGGTGATCCATGACGAGACGGTGGGTCCGGCGACCGCTTGCGCGGCCCCTGCGGTGACCACGGCCGCGACGGCGGTGAGGGTCGCGGTGGCCGCCGCGGCGGCCAGCAGTCTGGTTCTGAGGTGCACGGTTCCTCCTGGTGTCGGGACGGAAGGACGTGGTGCTCGCGGCTCCGCGGCGAGGGGAGTTCGCCGCGGGGCCGACGTTCTCGGGTGGTGGTGGGGCGGCGCCCCTGCCGCCCCACCACTGGTGCGGGCAGGGTCAGCGGTAGAGGCGCACGTCGGCGACGCTCCACCAGTTGCCGGCGTCGGCGGTGGCCTCGATCCGCAGTTGCCGTGCCCGGGTCGGCGGCAGATCGACCAGGGTCAGCTGGCCGGTGCCCGCGCCCGCGGCGATCTCCCGCCACGCGAGGCCGTCGTCGCTGACCGACAGCCGCCAGCCGCGGGCGTAGTCGCCGAGGTTGCCGCCGCTGTCGATCGCCACCCGCCGGAACACGGCCGGCGCGCCGAGGTCGATCCGCAGGTGCTGGCCGGGAGCCTGGGCGGCCCCGCTGCTCCAGCGGGTCGACGCGTCGCCGTCGACGGCGGCGGCCGGGTTCTCGCCGGCCGGTTCGGCGGTCGCGGTCGCGCCGGTCAGCGGCACCTGGCGCAGCGGGTCGCGCAGCGCCGGTGACGGCGGCCAGGTGAAGGTGGCGAGCGCGCCGCCGGGCAGGGTGTACTCGAACTGCTGCGTGCCGACGGCGACGGCGAAGGTGCGCGGGTCGTCGTTCTCGTTGTGCACGACCAGCGCGGTCGAGCCGTCCGGGTTGCGGAACGCGACGTCGGTGATCTGCCCGTTCCAGCCGGTGGTGCCGAACGAGGTGCTGGCGATGCGCACCGCGCCGGGCCGGACGAACTTCGACAGGTGGCCGATCGTGTAGTACTCGGCGTCGGTGGTGACGGCGCCGTCGGGCTGCACGGTGACCAGCCCGGTGCAGGTGTCGCAGCCGCCGAGGTGCGGGCCGCCGGCGGCGTCGAGGGCGAGGTTCCAGTTGACGACGGACTTGGCGTGGTTGCGGGTCGCGCCGACGGTCAGGGTGCGGGCGTGCCAGACCAGGGTGTCGCGGAAGAACTTCGCGGGCGGGTCGTCCGGGCCGTGCGAGCCGGAGCATTCGGTGAGCCAGATGCCCTTGTCGGGGTGGGCGTCGTGCAGTGCGGACTGCGCGGCCGGTTCGCCGTAGTAGCAGTGGTACGCGGTCCCGGCGACCCACCTGGCGGCCGGGTCGGCGAGCACGTCGTACGGGTAGTCGGTCTCCGGGTCCTCGCCTGGCGGGGTGTTCGCGACGTCGTTGGGGTGGGTGGCCCAGTTGTGGTCGAAGGCGAGGATCTTCGTGCGCGGGCTGGCGGCGCGCAGCAGCGGGCCGAGCGCGGCGATCACTTTGAGCTGCTGGCGTACCGGCAGGTCCATGCCCGGGTAGCCGGACGGGGTCCGGTTCTGCGGCTCGTTCTGCACCGACAGGTAGTCCACCGGCACCCCGGCGGCGGCATAGGCGCGCACGAACTTCACCAGGTAGCGGGCGTACGCGTCGTACACCGCGGGGTCGTCCTTGAGCCTGCCGCCGACCAGCGAGTCGGTGGTCTTCATCCACGCGGGCGGGCTCCACGGCGTCGCCATGATCTTCAGTTGCGGGTTGAGCCGGCGCGCCTGGCGCAGCAGCGGCAGCACGGCGGCCTCGTCGCGCGCGACGCTGAAGTGGCGCAGCGCGAAGTCGGTGCGGCCGGCGGGCATGTCGTCATAGGTGTAGTGGGCCGGGGCGGCGGTGAAGTCGGAGGAGCCGATCGGCTGGCGCAGGAAGCTCACGCCGATCCCGGTGGCGGGGTCGAACAGCTCCCGCATGACCCGCGCGCGTACGGCCGGGTCGAGGCCGTGCAGCAGGCTCGCCGAGGAGTCGGTGAGCGACGCGCCGAAGCCGTCCATGCTCTGGTACGTCTGCCGCGGGTCCACCACGATCGTCGGAAACGCCGAGCGGCCCGGCGCGAACCGCACCGCATCACGTTCCCGCAGCAGCTCGGCGCGGTCCACGGTGGTCACGAAGACCCGCGCGGACACGGATGCGTGGTTGCCGGCCGGTGCGGCCGTCGCCGCGCCGCCCGCGGTCAACGCGACCGTCAAGGCCACGGCCGTCATGCCGATCAGGGGTCTGCTCATCACGCGACCCCGCCTTGAAACAAATGAAACACAACTGAAACATCCATGCTCGGCAGACAATCACCAGCACCTCAAGGCTGTCAATATGTGCTGCCATGACCATTTAGGACGTCCCTGTTCACCAGGCATTTTCCTAAAAATGGCCTTGTAACAAGAACTGAAACAACAACACGTCAGCGCGGTGCCCTATGCTGCTCACATGAAACAGGCCGTTGAAACACATGACTAGCCGCGCGCGGCCACGGGCGACGGTGCGTGACATCGCCGCCGAGACCGGCCTGTCCATCGCCACCGTCTCGCGGGTCCTCAACGGATACCCGCACGTCGCACCGCGCACCCGCGACCTCGTGCAGCAGGCCGTCGACCGGCTCGGCACCCAGGCGCCCGCCGCGCGCACACCACCCGCCCGCCACCGCGGCGCCGTCTACGTCCGCTGCCCCTACCAGCTCACCGACTACTTCGGCCTGATCGTCTCCTCCATCGCCGAGACGCTGCTGGTGCACGGGCGGCACCTCATCCTCGACGCCGGGCAGCTCGCCCAGGACGAGGACGTGCTGCCGACGCTGCCCGACCAGCCCGGCATCGGCGGAGCCATCCTCATCCTGCCGCCCGAGCCCAGCACGCAGCTCGAAGCCCTGCGCGACCGCGGCTTCCCGTTCGTGGTCGCCGACCCGCGCACCCCGACCCCGCGCGACATCCCCGCCGTGTCCGCGGCGCACTTCGCCGGTGCCCGCGCCCTGACCGCGCACCTCGCCGAACTCGGCCACCGCCACATCGGCGTGCTGGCCGGGCCGCACAACTGGGTCGCCGGCAGCGCCCGGCTGGCCGGGCACGCCTCCGCGCTCGCCGACGTCGGCGTGCTGGCCGACCCGGCCCTGGTGCGCTCGGCCGAACCCACCACCGAGTTCGGCTACCGCGCCGCGGGCGAGCTGCTCGACCTGCCGCGGCGGCCCACGGCCCTGGCCGGGTTCAACGACAAGGCGGCCGTGGGCGCGCTCGCCGCGGCCGCCGAGCGCGGCCTACGCGTGCCCGGTGACCTGTCGGTCACCGGCTTCGACGACATCGACCTGGCCCAGGCGACCACGCCGCGGCTGACGACGGTCCGCCAGCCGCTGGAGGAGATGGGCCGGATGGCGGTAAGCCTGCTGGCCCGCCTGCTGGAACGCCATCAGCTCGAAGCGCTCCACGTCGAGCTGACCCCCGAACTCGTCATCCGCGACTCCACCGGACCGGTGCCGGCGGGTGCGAGCTGACCCCCGACGCCGGGATCGAGGGTGCCGGTGACGAACACGGCGTGCCAGAGGCAGAACGTCAGCACGGTCCAGACCTTGCGCGAGTGGTCGGCCTCGCCGGCCCGGTGCGCCTGCAGCAGCCCGTCCACGTAGGACAGGTCGATCAGGGCCCCGGCGCCGGAGGTGTGCAGGACGTGGCGGGCCCAGTGGTACATCGGGCCGGCCAGCCAGACGCGGGTCGGCGTGGGGAAGCCCATCTTCGGCCGGTCGACGATGGTCGGCGGCACGATCCGGCGCAGCGCCTGCCGCAGCGCGTGCTTGGTGACGCCCGGGCTGTGCCGGGGCAGCTTGAGCTCCAGCGGGATGCGGCGGGCCACCTCGAACACCTCCCGGTCCAGGAACGGCACCCGCAGCTCCAGCGAGTGGGCCATGGACATGCGGTCGGCCTTGGTCAGGATGTCGCCGGGCAGCCAGGTGTGCAGGTCGACGAACTGCATCGCCGTCGAGTCGTCCAGCCCGGCCGCGGCCGCCTGCTCGTACAGCGGCGCGGTGACGTCGGTGAACCTGGCCGCACCGTCGTCACCGGGCAGCAGGCGCGCCAGCTCCCCGCCGTCGGTGAAGATGCGGGCGTTGCCGTTGAACCGCTCGCGCAGCGGTTTCGTGCCCCGCTCCAGAAAGCCGCGGCCCTTGACCCCTTCGGGAATGGCCCGGGAGACCGCCCGCAGTCCGCGCTGCACCGGATCGGGCAGGCTGGTCAGCGGTCGCAGCGACAGCGGCTCGCGGTAGATGGTGTAGCCGCCGAACAGCTCGTCCGCGCCCTCCCCCGACAGCACCACGGTGACGTCGCGGGCCGCGGTCCGGGCGAGGAAGTACAGCGGCACCAGGGACGGATCGGCCACGGGATCGTCCAGGTGCCACACGATCCGCGGCAGGGCCGCCATCACCTCCTCGGCGGTGACGGTGGTCGCCGTGCTGCGCACCCCGAGGAGCTCGGCGGACTCGCGGGCGACCTCGGTCTCGGAGTACCCGGCGATGTCGAAGCCGACGGTGAAGGTCTTCAGGTCGGGGTGGACCTCGCGGGCCAGCGCCACGATCGCGGTGGAGTCGATGCCGCTGGACAGGAACGCGCCGACCGGGACGTCCGAGCGCAGGTGCATCCGGACACTGTCGCGCAGCGTCTCGGCGATCTGCTCGTAGAGCCGCTGCGGAGCGGGTTCGGCCATCGGGGCGAACCGCGTCCGCAGGTACCGGCGTCGCCGCATGCCCTGGGCCGGGGTCCAGGTGAAGCACTCCGCCGCGGCCAGCCGTTCGACGCCGACGTCGAGGGTGCGCGGCTCCGGCACGTACTGGTAGGTCATGAAGTACTTGAGGCTGGCCGGGTCGATGCCCTGCGGTCCGGCGAGCGTGCCGGCCAGGAACGGCAGCAGTGCCTTCTTCTCGCTGGCCAGGTAGAGCCCGTCGCGGTCCTCCAGAAGGTACATCGGTTTGATGCCGAACTGGTCCCGGGCGCCGAATGCCTGCCTGGCCTGCCGGTCCCAGATCACGAAAGCGAACATGCCGCGCAGCCGGTCCAGCACCGTCTCGCCCCAGTAGTGGTAGCCGGCCACGATGACCTCGGCGTCACCGTCGGTGCGGAACTCGGCCCCGCAGTCGCGCCGCAGCTCCTCGCGCAGCTCCAGGTAGTTGTAGATCTCGCCGTTGAAGGTGAGCACGTAACGGTCGTCGCGGTAGTACAGCGGTTCCTGCGACCCGGCCGGGTCGATGACGGCCAGTCGTTTGTGGCCGAACACCGCATCGCCGTCGATGAGCACCACCCCGGTGTCGTCCGGGCCCCGGTGGTGCAGTCGCTGCAGCGATTCCGCGATCGGGTCGACCCGCGCGCCCGCGCACCCGTCCGAGCTGAAGTAAGCCAAGATTCCGCACATTCCTGCCGCTCCCGTCCATCCGTCGCCCTGCTGGAAGCCGCTCCTCGATCAGCGCTCGGCGTCACATGGCTTAACGGAGGCTTGCTGAGCGAAGGTTGCAGGCCGCCTGGGATTCGGCTGGACGTGCGGTAGTGCCGTTGCGGCCCGGCGAACCGTAATACCATAAGGCAGTTAAGCGGAGAAAGCCCTTAAAACGGATGAACTCGACCAGCTGATTTCATTCGCGCACAGAATCCGCCACGGCAAAGGGGACACTCGTGCCTGCCAAGAGCAAGAAGACAGCGATCCGGCCGTTCACCGTCGAGGTGCCGCAGTCGCAGCTCGACGACCTGCGTACGCGCATCGAAGCCATGCGATGGCCCGAGAAGGAGACCGTCGCCGACCTGACGCAGGGCGTGCAGCTCGCGACGATGCAGTCGCTCGCACGGTACTGGGCGGCCGACTACGACTGGCGCAGGTGCGAGGCACGCCTGAACTCGTACCCGAACTTCATCACCGAGATCGACGGGCTGGACATCCACTTCATCCACGTCCGCTCCCAGCACGAGAACGCGCTGCCGCTCATCATCACGCACGGGTGGCCGGGGTCGATCGTCGAGCAGCTGAAGATCATCGAGCCGCTGACCGACCCCACCGCGCACGGCGGCAAGGCCGAGGACGCCTTCCACCTCGTCATCCCGTCGATGCCCGGCTACGGTTTCTCGGGCACGCCGAAGACCACCGGCTGGGGCCCCGACCACATCGGACGCGCCTGGGTGGAGCTGATGAAACGGCTCGGGTACCACGAGTTCGCGGCGCAGGGCGGCGACTGGGGCGCGCTCATCGTCGACATGATGGGCGTGCAGGCGGCACCGGAGCTGCTCGGCATCCACACCAACATGGCCGGCGCGGTGCCGCCCGAGATCGACAAGGCGGCGCTGGCGGGGGCCGAAGCGCCGTCCGGCCTGTCGGACGACGAACGCCACGCCTTCGACCAGCTCAGCTTCTTCTACGCGAAGGGCCTGGCGTACGCCCAGGAGATGGGCAACCGGCCGCAGACGCTGTACGGCATCGCGGACTCGCCGATCGGCCTGGCCGCCTGGATCCTCGACCACGACGCCCGCAGCACCGAGCTGATCGCGCGTGTCTTCCAGGGCAAGAAGGAGGGCCTGACCCGCGACGACGTGCTGGACAACATCACGCTCTACTGGCTGACCAACACGGCGATCTCCGCCTCCCGCCTGTACTGGGAGAACAAGCTGGCGTTCTTCGCCCCGAAGGGGGTGAGCGTGCCCGTGGCGGTGAGCGCCTACCCGGACGAGATCTACTCGGCGCCGCGCAGCTGGGTCGAGCGGGCCTATCCCCAGCTGCTCCACTACAACAAGCTCGACAAGGGCGGCCACTTCGCCGCCTGGGAGCAGCCGAAGTCGTTCACCGAGGAGCTGCGCGTCGGCCTGCGCCCGCTGCGCCACTGAGTCCGCGCCCTGCCTGCACAGGGCAACCGGTGAACTAATGTCGACCGGTGGACAGCACACCGGAGGAGAGTTCGATGCGGGTCGGCACGACCACGTCGGCGGACGGCACACCGATCACGGTGCACACGACCGGCACCGGACCGGATGTGGTGATCCTGCACGACGGCAGCGTCCCGCGAGAGCACTACCACGGGCTGGCGGAGGCGCTGGAACACCGGTTCACCCTGCATCTCTACGACCGGCGCGACCTGGCCGGCGCGGCAGCCCTGCCGGACGGCTCCGACACCGTGGCGACCGACCTCGCCGACCTGTCGGCGGTGCTCCGGCACACCGGCGCCCGCAGCGTCCTCGGCCACGGCAGCGGCGGCTTCCTCGCCCTGCGCGCGGGACTGAACCTGCCGCTGTACCGGATCGCGGTGTACGACCCGATCCTGTCGGTGTCCGGCCGGCTCGCGTCGGATTTCCTCGACCCGCTGGAGCAGGCCGTGCGCAGCGGTGATCAGGCCCGAGCGCTGACCGTGCTGAGCCGGGGAACGCATCCCGACGGGCTCGCCGCCAAGCTGCCGTTCGGCCTGGCGCTGCAGCTCAACCGGCTGCTGCAGCGCACATCGAGCCGACGCGCCATGGCCGGCCTGCTGCCGACGGTGCTCCGGGAGATCCGCCGCGTCCGCGAACACGACGGGCCGCCCGCCGACTACGCCGGGATCACCGCCGAGGTCCTGCTCACCGCCGGCGCCCGCAGCCCCGAGCACTTCGCCGAGAACTGCCGGACGCTGGCCGAGGCGATCCCCCACGGCCGGGCGGTCATCATCCCGGGAGCAGACCACGACGCCGCCGTCGCCGCCCACGACGAGCTCGTCCGGCCCGTCTCCCGGTTCCTGGCGGGTGCACCGGTCGCGTAGCGCCGGAATCCGGCACCGCCGGTCGATGCCGTCGCCGACGCCGATCGCGCAGCGGCGCCCTGCGCGGTCCGTGCCCGAGATCCGTGCCCCGCCCCGTGCGGGCGATCCGTACCCGGTTCCGTGGTGGCCACGGATGCCGGACGGGGTGGTCGCGAGCGAAGCTGAAGCACGAACAACCCGCCGCCACGGCACCGGACACCGCACCTGAGCTGAGGAGAACCGCCATGAAGGCCACGAAGACTGCTGCCACCGGCACCGCGCCCGCCGCGAAGTACGACGGGTTCACCGACGAGGAGCGCGGTGCGATGAAGGACCGCGCGGCGGAGCTGAAGGCCGCCACGCGCCGCAGCCCCCGTGGCGCGAAGGCCGACGAGGAGAGCGCCGTCCTGGAGAAGATCGCCGAGATGCCCGAGGCGGACCGGGTGATGGCCGAGCGGATCCACGCGATCGTCAAGGAGAGCGCCCCGGAGCTGGCACCCCGCCTCTGGTACGGCATGCCCGCCTACACCCGCGACGGCAAGGTGCTCTGCTTCTTCCAGAACTCGCAGAAGTTCAAGACGCGGTACGCCACGCTCGGCTTCAACGATGTCGCGAACCTCGACGACGGCACGGTCTGGCCGACGGCGTACGCGCTGACCCGGCTGACCGCCGACGACGAGGCCCGGATCGCTGCGCTGCTGAAGAAGGCCGTGAGCTGACCGCCGCGGCCCGTCGTGCCGGAACGTGTTCGGCGACCGATGCCGTCGCCGGTTCAGGCCGCGACGTCCCGGGCGCCCGGATGACCGGTGCGGGTCACCCCCGGCTGCAGCGCGCACCGGCGTGCGGCGGTGCCCGCGCCCACGGCGGCGAACAGCGCGATCAGGCCGCCGCCGAGCCATCCCACCAGCAACAGGAAGATCGCCAGCAGCACGGCCGCGGCGGCCAGCGCGAAGCCGAGCCGGGCCGCGGTGCGCCTGCGGTACTCCACGGGCGGGCACACCACTCCCGTGCTCAGGCCCATCACGAAAACCGGGTCGCCGGCGCGGGTCTGCGCGGCCAGCTCTTCGAGAAGTGCCTGCTCCTCCGGACGCAGTGACATCGCCGCCACCTCTTCCTGTCGCCTGTGCCGCAGTACTACCCAGCCCAGGCGGTCCCATACCACTCAGGAAGGACCGAACATCCCGCGCCTGACCTGAGCGCCCGGTTTGGCCGCGGCCGCCCGCGGGGTACGGCTGAGGCATCGACAGCAGGAGGCAGAAGATGACCGACCCGCGTGATCCTGTGCAGCCGGTGCCCATGCCGGAGCCGCCCTTGCCGGCTCCCCCACCGACGCCGCCGCCGACGCCGCCGAACCCGTCACCCGTCCCGCCGCCGGTGCCGCCACCGCCCATGTGACCGGCCCTCCCGCGAGCCGGCCCGGCGAGCGCGCATCGCCGACGGCCATCCCGGTTTGTCATAGACGTTGGCCTATCACATCGACTCCGGCGCACGGATTCTCGATGTGATAGGCCACCGTCTGTAGAAGGCGGGCCGTCGGCGGTGCCGCGTGACGTGCGAGACCGTCGGGGTCGGCACCGGTGATTAGGATGGCGCCGTGGACACCGCGGCCTCATGATCCAGCACGTTTCCGTGCCGGGGCTGAGCGTGGGCGTTCTCGGGCGGCTGGAGATCCGGCTGGCGGGCCGCCCCGTCACCGTCGGCAGCCGCAAGCAGCGGGCGCTGCTGTCGCTGCTGCTGATCCGCCCCGACCGGTTCGCCACCGTCGACTGGCTGACCGACGCGCTGTGGGACAGCGCGCCCCCACCCAGCGCCGAGACCACCCTGCGCACCCACGTCGCCGGGCTGCGGCGTGCCCTGGAACCCGACCGGGCGACGGGGGCCGAGCCCGTGACGCTGCGCAGCCGCGATGGCGGATACCTGCTCAACCTGCCTGACGCCGCCCTGGACGCCGCCCGCTTCACGGCGCTAACCAGGCACGCGGCCGGCGCGCACGCCGCGGGCGACGCGGCCGCCGCCGAGCGGGACTACCTCGCGGCGCTGCGGCTCTGGCGGGGCGAGCCGCTGCCGGACGTCGCGGACCTGGCCGCCGCGCAACCCGAACTCGCCCGCCTGCACGGCTTGCGGTTACGCGCCGAGGAGGGCCGGCTCGCCGCGGCCGTCGACGCGGGCGGCCACCTGCGGGTGCTGGCCGAGCTGCAGGCGTTCGCGGCGGCTCACCCGCTGCGCGAGGACGCGTGCGCCCAGCTGATGCTCGCGCTGTACCGGTGCGGCCGCCAGGCCGACGCGCTGGCCGTGTACGCCGACGCGCACCGGCTGCTGGCCGGCGAGCACGGCCTGGACCCCGGGGAACGGCTGCGCGCCGTGCACCGGGCCATCCTGGCGCAGGACCCGGCGCTGGACGCCCCGAGCGCGGTGATCCGGTCGTCCGTATCCGCGACGACCGCACCGCTCGGCCGGGCCGCCGAGCTGGACACGCTGGCCGCCGCCGTCGCCGGGGCGGTCGGCGGCGCGGGGCGGGTCGCGCTGGTGGTCGGCGAAGCGGGCATCGGCAAGACCACGCTGGTCGCGCAGGCTGCGGCGGCGGCCGGCCGCGGCACGCCGGTCGTCAGGGCGCGCTGCCCCGCGGTGGGCCAGGCCCCGCCGTTCTGGATCTGGATCCAGGTGGTCGGCGAGCTGGCCGGGACAGCGGGCTCAGGCGACACTGCTTTGTCCGCGCTGGGCGCGCAGGCACCGGAGCACGGCCCCGGCGCCGACCCCACGGCACGGTTCCGGCTGTACGAGGCCGTAGCGCGGCTGATCACGTCCGCGGCGCGGGAACGCGGCCTGCTGGTGGTGCTCGACGACCTGCACGCCGCGGACCCCGACTCGCTCCTGCTGCTGCGCTACCTGGCCGGGGCGCTGGCCTCGACCCGGGCGCTGGTGCTGGCCACGACGCGGCCGTACCAGCACGATCCGGGGCTGGTCGCGACCACGGCAGAGCTGGCCCGCACGCCCGGCTTCACCCGGCTGGATCTGGCCGGCCTGGACGAGGCCGCGATCGCGGCGCTGGCCCGCCGGGAGACGGGCGCGGACCCGCTGCCGGGCACGGTCGCGGCCCTGGCCGGGCGTACCGGCGGCAACCCGTTCTTCGTCACCGAGCTGCTGCGCCACGGCGGCGCGGGCGAGCTGCCGCCGACCATCCGGGACACGCTGTGCCTGCGGCTGGACGCGATGACGGCCGCGACGCGGCAGTGCCTGGACGTGCTCGCCGTCGCCGGGCACGGCATGGAGCTGCGGGTGCTGGCCGACGTGCTGGGCCGCCCGGCCGGGACGGTGGCTGAGGACCTGCTGCCCGCGTACGCGGCCCGGCTGGTGGCCGAGGAGGCGCCGGGCCGGGCCGGGTTCGCGCACCCGCTGTTCACCGAGGCCGGATACGCGGCACTGACGCCACCGCGACGGGCGGTGCTGCATGCCCGGCTGGCGGGCGCGCACGAGCGGCTCGGCACGGCGGCGCCCGCCGAGATCGCCTACCACTACGGCCGCTGCGCGGGGCTGGGCCACGACGGCGACCACCTGCGCTGGCTGCTGCGCGCGGCCGACGACGCCACGCGGCGGCTGGCCTACGAGGACGCGCTGGCCCATCTCGACCTGGCCGCCGACCGGCTGGCCGGCAGCGCGGCAACCGCCGCCGAGGAGCTGTCGGTGCACCTGCGGCGGGCGGCGCTGCTGCAGGTCACCGTCGGCATCGGCAGCGACGCCGTCGACCGGGCCTGTGTACGCGCCCGCGAGCTGCTCGACCTCGTCCCGGCGGAGACGGACCTCGCCTCGGCCCGCTGGGTGCTCGGCGAGCTGGCCGCGAACCGGGCCGAGTACGTAATCTGCCTGGAGCTGGCCGAGCCGCTGGCGGCCGACGACGACCCGCTGACCCGCGCGGCGGGCTGCTACCTGCTCGGCTCGGCCTGCTACTTCCTGGGCCGGCTGGCCGAGGCGGACGCGTACTTGAGCACGTCGGCGCGGCTGCTGTCCGGGATGGATCCGCGGGTGCTGGGCCGGGAGGTGGCGCGGCGGCCGGCGCTGGCCGCGTACAACTTCCGGGCGCTGGTGCGGTCGCTGCGCGGCGAGCGGGCCGCCGCCGACGCCGACCTCGCCGCCGCGGCGGCGCTGGCGGACCGGCTCGACGACCCGTACGGCCGGGCCAACGCACGGCTGTACGCCGCCTGGCTGGAGCTGCAGGAACTCGACGCGCCGGCCGGGCACGCCGCCGCGCTGCGCTTCCGTGAGCTGGGCCTGGCCCACGGGATGCCGCACTTCGTGACCACGGCCGAGGTGTTCGCGGCCTGGTCGGCGGTGTACGCCGGAGACGCCGGCCAGCGGCCCCGGATGCGCGCGGCGTACGAGTCGCTGTACCGGCTGGGTCTGCGCGCCACCCGCACGGTCACCCTCAGCGCGATGGCCAACGCGCACCTGGCCGTCGGCGACCGCGCCGGCGCGGCGGCGCTGGCGGCGGAGGGCCTGGCCCTGGCGGAACGCACCGGCGAGCGCGTGATGCTCGCCGAACTGCTGCGGGTGTGCGCAGTCGCGACAGCCGACCGGGACAGGTTGCACACGGCCGCCGCCGTCGCCGCCGAGCAGGGTGCGGGGCTGCTCTCGGCGCGGGTGGCCGCGTCCGCGGAGCTGCTGTAGCGGGCACCCGCCGGTCCCGCGGCGACTTCACCCGCACGCGCGTGCCCGCTGTCGCCCTGGTGCCCTCGGCCCGGCTCCCCCGCGGCGACGTGCGCGGCGGTGGCATGCGGGCGCGCCCTCCACGCGGACTCCACGCCGCCTCCACGCCGGAGTGGTCCGCTGGACGGGCACCGATCCCCCACGTGAAGGAGTCACCGTGTCCACCCCCGCGAGCTCTGCCGACGTCGACGTGCTGATAGTCGGGTGCGGGCCGGTCGGCGCGCTCACCGCGAACCTGCTCGGCCGGCGTGGTGTCAGCACCCTCGTCGTGGAGCGCAGCCGCGAGCCGCACGGCCAGCCCCGCGCCTTCTCCTGCGACGACGAGGCGCTGCGCATCTACCAGCAGGCCGGGCTGCTGGCCGAGGTCCAGGACGGGATGCGCACCGCGCCGCTGGTCGACTACACCGACGGCGCGGGCCGGCCGTTCGCCGAGATCGCGCTGTCCGAAGTCGACTTCGGGCTCGGGCATCCGCCGCTGCAGTTCTTCGACCAGCCCCGCCTGGAGCACGCGCTGCGCGCGGGCCTCGACCGGTTCCCGCACGTGGCGCTGCGCCTGGGTGTCGCGCTGGAGGCCCTGCACGCCGACGACGGCGGCGTGACCGCGCGGCTGCGCGACCTCGGCACCGGCCTGCCGCAGGAGGTCCGGGCCCGGTACGTGCTGGGCTGCGACGGGGCCCGCAGCACCACGCGGGCGCTGGCGGGCGTCGAGCTGCGCGGGTCCACGTACGCCGAGCCGTGGCTGGCCGTGTCCGGTGACCTGCCGCCCGAGGCGGTGCGGCTGGACCGTACCCGGTTCGTGTGCGACTGGCGGCGGCCGGCGTTCGTGTCCCCGGCCGCCGACGGCGGCTACCGGCTGGAGTTCATGCTCCGGCCCGGCGAGACCGCCGAGCGGCTCGAGCATCCCGCGGCGGTGGCGGAGCTGGTCGCGCCGTACGTCGACCCGGAGCGGTTCCAGGTGCGGCGTGCGGCCGTGTACACGTTCAACCATCTGGTCGCCGACCGGTGGCGGGCGGGGCGGGTGTTCCTGCTGGGCGATGCCGCGCACCAGATGCCGCCGTTCATGGGCCAGGGGCTGTGCAGCGGGCTGCGCGACGCCGCCAACCTGGTCTGGAAGCTCGACCTGGTGCTGTCCGGGCTGGCCGGTCCGGCCCTGCTCGACACGTACGAGCAGGAGCGGCGGGCGCACACCGAGGAGATGGCGGCGATCACGGTCCGGGTCGGCCGGGTGTTCCTGGCCCGCAGCCGCACCGGCGCGAAGCTGCGCGACACGCTGCTGCGCGGCATCCAGCTCGTGCCGGGGGTACGCCGTTTCGTGCGCCACTTCGAGTTCAAGCCGCTGCCGGTGCACCGGCACGGCTGGCACGTCGGCGGCCGCCCGGCGGGCACGATGTTCCCGCAGCCCCGGATCGCCGGTCCGGCGGGCACGGTGCCGCTGGACGAGGTGCTGGGCGACGGGTTCGCGCTGATCGGGCCGGACGTGAGCCCGGCTGGGGCCGCAGACCCGCGGTGGCACGGCCTGCCGGTGCGTTTCATCCGGGTATGCCCCGGCGGAGTCACGCCAGGTCCGGGAGACGGGCAGTATCACGAGGTGGCCGATGTGGATGGCCGGCTGACGGCCTGGTTCGCCCGGCACCGCACCGGCGCGGCCGTGCTGCGCCCCGACCGATTCGTCTACGCCACGGCCCAGGGCTCGGACGCGGCCGACCTGGTCAGCGGCCTGACCTCGGCCCTGGCGGCGGGCACTCCGCAGACCCCGTCGGCGCGCGTCGGCTGAGCCGCAGGCCGCTAGCTGTCAGGCGGCGGGCATGTTCTCCCAGGCGCGGTGCAGGCGGCCGGTCAGCGCGGTCTCGGCGGCGTCCATGCGCTCGACGGCCGCCCGCAGCGCCTCGGTGTCGCTGCGCAGCTCGGCCATCGTGTTCGCCCAGTCGTCCTGGGTGGCGGTGCCCGCCTCGGTGATCTCCCGGTGGATGTCGGTCAGCGCGGCGAGGTAGTCGCGGGCCGCCGTCTCGATCTCGGCGTCCAGCACGCTGCGCTTCTCGATCAGGAAGATGTTGAGGTGCCGGGTCTGCTCACCGAGCGCCTCCGCGGAGATGGCACCGCCCCGGGACAGGATCTGCAGCTGGCGCAGCCGGGTCTGCAGCTCCTCGATCGCGGCCGCGCTGCGCTGGCTCAGCTCCCGGGTGCGCCGGTTGCGCTCGGTGCGCCGCCACTGCAGGAAGCCGAGCCCGACGGCCAGGGCGCCGCCGAGGAATCCGAGCACCGGTCCGAGAATGTCCATGGCGGACATAGTGCAGGAGTCCGATGATCTGCCGCGAGGGGGTCACCGCCCCCAAAGCTGTCGGCTTCCCGCAGTGGCTCAGCCGTCCCGCTCGGAGCCTGCGCCGATCCGCGTGGTCATCTTCGGGCGCGCGGCGAGCGGCTGCGAGCCCGCGACGCCGGGGGTACGGGACGGCAGGCACAGCAGCACACCGGTGGCCGCGACCCAGACCACCACCGGGGCCACCGCGACCCGTTCCAGCACACTCGTGAACAGGCCCCGGCCGATCGCCAGCAGCCCGAACACCAGCAGCAGCGCCGGCGGCAGGGTCACCGCGAGGAACACCCTCGCCGTAGTACGCAGCATCGGCTGCAGCGAGATCAGCGCCACGACGGCCATCGCCACGACCGCCAGCCCCACGGCGAGGACGCTCGCGCCGGCGTGCACCAGGTCGGGCGCCGTCGACGGCTCGTAGGGCGGCAGCGGGCAGCCGGGCGTGCACGACACCGCCGAGGAGACCGCGCCGAAAGCGCCCGCGGCCACCGCGATCGCGTACACGAACGGCACCAGCCGCCGCAGCGCGACGCCGAGCAGGGCCAGCGAACCGGCCAGAGCCAGGATGCCGGCCCGGTAGATCCCGTCCCGCGGGCTGGTGGCCACACCACCCTCGCTGATGTATCCGCGGGTCCACGGCTCGGGCAGCACGCCGAGGGCGTACATCACGGCGGCGGTTCCCGCGACCGCGCCGGCGACGGCGAGGCCCGCGGCCCATCGTGACCTGTCCGAGAGCATGATCAAGCGTACCCGCGCCGGTCCGGCGCACCCGCTGCCGATGGCGGGCCGTGGGCTCGGCCACCGCACGGCTCGGCGTGGACGGGCCGGGCGCGCAGCTGACCTTGGTCAGGTCCGCCGCACGCCCGGCCCGCCTGCGGTCAGGACTGGATCGTGATCGGCAGGGTCTTCAGCTGGCCGGACCCGTTGCTGAGCACGAGGTGGCCGATGTACCGCCGGCCGGGGACCAGACCGGACCAGCGCACCGCCAGGTTCACCGTCTGACCCGGGCGGGCGACGGGGTCCTTCGGGGCGATGACGAGCCGGCCGTCGGTCGTGCCCGGCGCGCCGGGCAGGTAGGTGGTGACGGTGTAGGTCTCGCTGTCCTGGCCGGCCGGCATGTTGCCCAGGAAGCCCTGCTCGACGACGAGGATGTAGTCCCCGGCGCCCTCGGGCAGGCGCAGTGTGGCGCCGGTGCCGCCGCTGACGGTCGCGTTGACGAACTTGCCCGCCATGTCGTACGCCGAAGCCGCGAACTCGGTGCAGGGGATGACGCCCGCCTCGTCCTCCCAGTCGATGTGCGAGCAGATGGGCAGCTGTGAGGTCACCCGCACGAACGGGCTGTTGACACCGGCCGGCACGTGCACGGTGGTCCGGTGCATCGACGGCGGCAGCGGCACCGGCAGGTTGTCCGACGAGCTCCAGTCCCACGAGGGCCCGTCACCGCTGAGGGTGACCGTGGTGGCGGTGCCCGAGGTGAGGCCGACGATGTCGGTGATCAGCCGGCCCGGGTAGCCGATCTGGGCGGGGACCTGGACGCTGCCCGAGGGGCCCGTGCCGTTGATCATGTCTGGGGCGATCAGGCCGGTGTTGCGTACCACCAGGGGCGTGCGCACCCGGTGGCCGAACTTGTCGCGCCAGGTCAGCGCACCCTCGGCCCAGGTGTCGAAAGCGCCGCTGATGTTGGTGACCTCGACGGTGAACCGGGCGGTCCGGCCGGGCCGGATCGTCAGCTTCGCGGGCGTGACCTTCACGTTGTAGCCGCGCGGGGCCTGCACCGTCGCGGCGTACGTGCTGGTCCTGCTGCCGACGTTGGTGACGGTGCGGGTGACCTGCTGCGTGCCGACCATCCGGCCCAGCGCGATCGACGGGTAGTTCAGCTGGGCGGTGCCGATCGCACCGATCGTGTCGCAGCCCTGCAGACCCTCCAGCCCGAACTCGTCGCCCCGGTCGGCCGCCACGCCGCACAGGTAGCGCAGCCAGTCCGGGGCCGTGGAGTCGTAGACCAGGCCCGGATCGAAGGCGCTGCCCGGACGGACCTGCCCGTTGCCGTAGTTGAACGGGGTGGCGTCGTACGCGCCGATCCTGATCGGCTTGCCCCGGTCGGTGAGGTCCGACGCGGTGGTCATCAGCGCCGAGCGGACCGCCGACGGCGACCAGGCCGGGTGCTCGGCCAGCAGCAGCGCGGCGATGCCCGCGATGTGCGGGGCGGCCATGGAGGTGCCTGACGACAGGGCGAAGTCGTCGCCGGCCTTGGCGGGCGAGAAGGCCGCCGCCACGTCCTGGCCCGGGGCGCTGATGTCGGGTTTGATCAGCTCACCGGCGTTGAGGGCCGACGGGCCCGCCGAGGAGAACGCCGCGACCGAGGGGCTCTCGACCGTCTTGACGCCGGCCGCCGACAGGGACGCGGTGGCCTGCCCGGTGACGGCGTACGCGAGCACCCGGGCGCCGTCGATCTCGTCGATGTGCACGGTCGGCACGCTGTGCGCGTCGGCGCTGAGCGAGCCGAGCGCGTCGTTGTACAGCACCATGCCCACGCCCCCGGCCCGCGCCACGGCGAGGCTCTTGTCGGTGCGTGCGGTGTCGCCGCGCAGGCAGATCACGATGGCTCCGGCGACCTTCGCCGGGTCGAGCTTGCCGTCGACGCAGCGTTCGGCGTCGTAGGGGTTGCCCGGGTCGAGGGCGGCGTCCTTGGCCGGGACCAGGCGGACCGGCCCGACGCCGGTGTCGCCGAGGCCGGCTCCGGTGACGGTGACGCCGTCGCCGAGGGTGAGCGTCCGGGCGCGCATCCGGTCGGTGGTGCTCGCGGCGACCGTGGTCACCCACGGGGTGGAGTTGTCGACGGTGCCCGCGGACGGTCCGGCGTTGCCCGCGGCGGCGGACACGAACACCCCGGCGGCGGCCGCGTTGAAGAACGCCGCGTCGATCGCGCCGAAGTACTCGCTGTCGTCGCCGACCGAATAGTTGATCACATCGACGCCGTCGGCGACCGCGTCGTCGATCGCGTGCACGATGTCGATCTCCGTGCCGGTCGCGCCGCCGTCACCGGTGTCGTACAGCGCCTTGTAGATCGCCAGCCGGGCGGCCGGGGCCATGCCCGAGATCCGGCCGAGGTCCTGCGTGCCCGACTTCGCCGGCACGCCGTGCAGGCCGGCGGCGGTGCTGGCCGTGTGGGTGCCGTGGCCGTTGCGGTCGCGCGGCGAGGAGTACTCGTCGGGGAACGCCTCGGCGATGCCGCTGTCGTTGTACCAGCGCGCCCCGATGACCTTGTTGTTGCACGCGGCCGGTGCCTCGACGCCGACGTCGCAGGCGCCCTTCCACTTGGCGTCGATGACCGCCTGGTCGGGGCGCGGCGAGGGCAGCGGCGCGAAGCTCGCGCTCTCCGGCCAGAAACCGCTGTCGATGACCCCGACGATCACCCCTTCACCGGCCCGGGACGCGTCGCCGAACTGCTCGCGCCACACGCCGTTCCGGCCGGTCAGGCCGAGATACTCCGGGGTGTGCGAGGTCGTCGTGTGCACCTTGCGGTTGTCGTACACCGCCCGCACGCCGCGGGTGGCGCGCAGCCGCTGCGCCTGCCACCTGGTCAGCTCCACGGCGAAGCCGTTGAACGCGGTGTCGAACGTGACCCGCGGCCGGTCCTGCGCCACGCCCGCCTTGTCGAGCACCTCACCATGCTGCCGGTGCAGGTGAGCGCGGTAGGCCGACGCCCCGCCGGAGGCCGGGTCCAGCTTCGCGCCCGGCAGCGGCCTGGTCGCCGCGAGTCCGGCCACCCCACCGGAGTACGTGGCCAGCGGCTCGGCGTCGAGCTGCACCAGGTAGCGGGCCGTCGGCTCCGCACCGGGTGCGGGAGCGGCCGCCGCGCCGCCCGACAGTCCGGCCAGGCCGGCCGCGAGCAGCGCCGCGGCCGTCAGCGCGCCGGTCGCCCGTACGGCTCGCCGAGGTCGTGGTGGATTCCGATGTGGCATGTGTGGTCCTTCGATGACGATGCGGTTCGTCCCCGCCGGTGACCGCGGCCGCAGGCCAGGATCGGCGGGGATCGTCCGGTGGCTCCGGCTGCTCCGCGAGACCGCGGAGAGCACGTGTGGACGACCGGTATACGAACGCGCGCCACGTTCCGTTCAACACCTGGGCGGATCGGACCCGTAGTAGCGAGTTCCGCCGAGAAAGGCCTTGTGGGACGGGGAACACGAGTCCGGTGGGGCGCCTGTGGGCACCCCACCGGACTCGTCTTGCGCCCTCGCACAACGGGTGAGGGCAGACGCCATACCGGGCCTACGGTCGGGCGTCGGTTCTTAACCCCATGGAGGACCGGCGCAGACGCGAAAGACCTGAACCGGTGCCGCACTGCCGAGTAATACGTGCCGACGTCCGCATCGGTTCAATACCGGCGGCACCGGAGGCGGCAAGTCACCACGACGTCACGGACGGCCCCGACCCGCACCCTGTCGATCTGGACCGGGGCCGCCCAGCCATGACGGCACGGCGGCGAGAAGCGCGCTCACACCACCCACGGGGTAGGGCGTGGTCAACACGGTGAGCGCGGAGCGCGTCATGACTGCCGGACTGACGCGTCTGCCGCCGTGAGGGCCGGCTGGCAAACCCGGCCCCTGCTGGAATATACGAACGGTCGACCCGCTCGGTTCACCTGTTCGGCACGCCGCTGTGGGGCAGGCGCGGCGTTCCGGTCACCCGGCCGTCCGTGACCAGGTGCTTGCGTCGGCGGCCGTCCGAGCAGAGCGCGCACAGTCGCGACACCGTGCGCCGGTTGAAGGCGACGGGCCGGACCGCGCACCGCCGGCACACCAGCGACGTGATCCGCCAGTGGTGCCGGCTCACGGTGAACCAGGCGCCGCCGCGTACGACGCCGACGTCCTCCCTGGCCACCGCGTCGTTGAAGCAGGCCGACCGCACCGGGCAGGCGATGCACCGCGCGACCGCCTGCGCCCACATACCCCGGGACTCGGTCCACCAGTCGGGGTCCAGCCCGATGCACCGCGCCTCGGTCCACCAGTCGGTGCGCGCCCGGGTGGTTGTACTCGTCATGCCCACAACTACGGGCGGCAGCCCTGATCGGGTCATCGGGAACGAACGGATCACCCACGAGCCGCTTCCCGCGCGCCGACGTCGGTGCACAGCAGCTCGCCCACGTCGGTCACCCTGAGCACCGACCAGGCGCTCTCGGCGACCTCCTGCGGCGAGTGAGCGGGGACTGCGTCGCGGACACGTAGCCGCTCAGGAATCACATCAGCGTGCCAGTTCATCGCCGGGATCCGTCTGGCCCGGATCGGGCGGGTACGGCACTTCGCGGCCGTCGTGGTTCCGGCTGACAACAGGCCAGCCGTGCACGCCCCGGCCCCAGCCATCCGGGGCCTGGGCGTACGTGAACCCGGTGACCGCACCTGGCTCCGCCGGCTGCAGCCAGGTGGGCACCAGCGGATCCTGCCCACCGGCCGAGGTCCCGACCCCGCCGTCGGGCAGCGCCGGCGCGCCGCCGCGGCCGCCCCCGGTCGGTGCGCCGGCCTGCGCCCATGCCCACATGGGGTCCGGCCCGGTCGGCGGTGCCAGACCGGACCCGCCGGCATCACGGCCGTCGCCGAACCCGATGCCATAGCCGGCCGCCGGCTCGACGTGACCTGACGGCACGTCCCCGGCAATGATCAGGTCGGACAGCCCGGGGGGCGGGTAGAGGACGGTGTCCCACCGGGTGCCCGCGTACAGCGACGGGACCTGCCCGGCTGCGGCAAGCCCGGCCGGGCCGGGCGCCGGCCAGTACTCGGCGTCGGGATGGCGCCCGCGGCCCGATCCGGTGCCAGGCTGCGCCGCGTGATCGCCAGGCAGTCCCGCAGGCCCGGGACGCAAGACCGACACCTCCGACGCCGACGGTGGCAGGCCCGGCCGGAGTGCCGGATCGACCGTGGACGGCGCCGACGGCCCGGGCGGCGCTTGCGGATCGGCCGCCCCATAGGCTCGCGGCTGCGGCAATGCGCCGACGACTGCGGGGGCGGCGGTCACGCCACCGGTCGCGGCCGGCTGAGAGGCGTGAATTCGCTCTACGTGGCTGTCCACTCGCGCAAAGAACTCTCGCCGATCGGACGGCCCCTTGCGGCTGCTCCTGTCCGCCAGCAAGGCGACATCGCCGGACAGGACCGGGTGCCGCGCTTCAAGTTGGACGGCTATCAAGTCAAGAAAGCGCTCCACCGCGAACCGACTCGCACCGCCGGCCTTGAATTGCACCACCTGCGGCGGCGGCCGCCATGCCCGGTGCTGCGCATATAGGCCCTGATTAATCCAGCGCTCGACGGTTGCCTTCTTGGTAACGCCTCCCATGAGCTCCAGGATGCGCTTATCGGAGAGGGTATTCGTACTCTTCATCACGTCCCACCAATGTGCTGCCAGCGCTCTCAACTCCAGTGGGACATGGTCGGCGTTGAGGTCGCAGCCACTCAGTACTTCGTGGAGTTCGGGTACTTCCCTTGCGCGGTCTTGGCCCTGCAGCCATTCGAAGTATTGCCACAGCGTCGCCCCCGGCCCGCTTTCGGCCCTCCACCTCGCGGCTTGTTCCGTTGCGGTTTGAAGCATTTCTCCGTCCTCGATGAAGCGCTGGGCGGCCCGTTGGACTTGCTGTTGGAACGGCAAGCCGTTGTCGGCTGGGAGGGATGTCGCGCCACCGGCGGTGGCCGTGTAGGCGGTGTGCGTGGACGTGGTTGGGCCGGTGGCCGCGGTGGCGTTGCTGCGCGGGTTAGCGGCGTGGTCGCGGTCTGGTGGGGTGGCGCTCCAGGCGATGGTGAGTTCGTTTGGGCTGTGGCCGGTGGCCGGTGGTGGTAGTGACTGGAAGACGGGGGCTGGTGACAGGTCGGCCAGCTGGTTGCGGAGCCGGGCGGTGATGTAGCTGGTGAGTTCGGTGGCGTGCCGGGGGTCGGCGGGTTGGGCCGCGACGCCGATGTGTGCGCGAGATCGGTCCGGTGACCTGCGGATCGTGTGTGCGGTGTGATCGATCCAGAGATCGGTCTGTTGAGGATCGATGGCGGTGGGGTGGTGGGATCGCAGGACCGCGCGGACGGTGAACAGATCCGAGGCCGGGGCGTGCGAGGTGGGGGTGGCCTCGTCCAGGTGGTAGCCCGGGACTGGTCGCGGCAAGGTGGGCTGGCCGGGTTGCGGGGTGTGGACGAGGTCGAATTGCCGAAGCCGCAGCACGGTTCCTGCGGGGTAGAGGAATCCGTTCTCGGTCGGGGCTCCCGCCCGGGCAGGCACGTATATGTATGGGCTGCCGGCCGGCATGGGAGCGTCCCAGTTCGCCGTGACGGGTTCGGTCAGTCGGACCAGGCTGCCCGATTGCTCGACGGTTGTGGCGCCGATGGCGGTATGCGGTTGCCCGAGGAGGATTTCACTGCTTGCCATGATCTCGGCGTAGGCCAGCTGGGGATCCGACCACGGATCGGGGCCGCCGGACTCGTCCGGTGGGCCTGGGGGTTGTGCAGGGGCGGGAACCGAGAAGCCGACATCGTCGGTGTAGTCCATGCCGTCGAAGTCGTCGGTGTAGTCCATGGCGTCGATGTCGTCCATGTCGGCATCTGATCCGCGCTCGTCGCTCGGCAGCTGCTCGTCGTCGGACATGGCGTCAAACATGTCTTCGTCGGACATGTCTTCGTCCCTGAAGCGGTGGGTGTCGTCGGTTTGGAGTTCTGCGGCGTGCCGTGGCGGTGGCGGATTGGTGGACTGTGTCGGGGCCGATGGCGGCTTGTCCGTCAGGCCGGCCGGCCAGGCCGCGGTATGCGGAGCGGGAGCCGCGGTGAAGAAGCCCGCGGCGGTGTGGTGGTGGCTGGTCGGGTTCACGGTGTCCTGGGCGGCGGTGGGGTTAGTCGTGGCGAGGTAGCCGGTGGCGGGTCGGAGTCCGGTGTGTGTAGGGGTGTTGCGGGCCGGTGTGGGCAGCGTGGCCAGGTATCGGCCGTGGTCGTGGTAGATCGTGACGGGGTGGCCGTCGGCGGGGCCGTGGTGGTCGCTGCCCTCGGTGTGGAAGCCGTCGAGGTCTCGGGTGCCTTGGTGCAAGGTGATGCGGGTGCCGGTGGTGTGGGCCAGTAGGTCGAGCCAGAACTGTGCGGAGTCGTCGGTCCAGGTCGTTTCCCAGTTGTGGACTGCGTTGGCGATCCAGCCGGTGGGTGGGTCGAGCGGCGGGTCGTGGGGGCTGAATCTCAGGTAGGTCAGGTAGAAGCGGGCGTAGCCGCCGCTGAGATGCTCGGCGCGTAGCCAGGGCTGGTTTGACGGTTGTCGGGCGAGGGCGTCGAGTTGCTGGCGGGGGGTCAGGACACGGCCTGGTTGGGCTGTCGGGAGGGCGCCGAAGGCGCGGAGGTGGGCGTCGCGGAGGACGTCGGTGTTCAGCAGCGCGGCCCGGGTCAGGCCGTGGGGTTCGAGGCGGTCGATCTCGGCGCGTACCTCGTCGACGGGCATGGCGTCGACGACGTGGCGGTGACGGTCCAGGATGTTCCGGCGGTGGCGGACGACCTGTTCGGGCAGCGTGGTCAAGCCGCTGGTCACCTGTCCGATGATGTGCTCGCGTAGATCGTGTACTGCCTGGGCCAGTCGGCCGCTGACCGGTTCCCCGCTGGTGACGTAGCGCGCGAGTCGTGTATTCAGTAGGCGTGGGCTGTCGAGCACGGCCCGAACGGCGTCATTGGCTCGGTCGCCGAGGATGCCGGCGGCGTGTGCGGGGTCTGCGGCCAGGTAGGCGTACAGCAGACGGTGGCTGTCGGGGGGCACATCGATGATCTGCCGGGCGGGCACCATCACCGGCCCGGCCCCGGCCGCACCACCACCTGCCCCGACCGCCGGACCGGCACCCACACCGAAACCGTCGAAACCGCCAAAACCATCGTAGTAGCCACCGTCGTCATCGAAATGGTCGCCGTCGTCGTCGACGTGGTTGTCGCTCTCGAAGTGGTCGTCGTCCGGGTCACCTTGGTGACCGTCAGCGTCGTGGTCGCTGCCGCCGGCTATGTCCGTGTCGGCACCCGGCTGCTTCGAACCCGCCGAGTTGTCCGCCGCCGACACCCCCGCCCGACCATCCCCACCACCACCGGACTCGGCCGATGCCGTACCGATCTTCGTCAGCCACGCTTCTATGGCTCCCCTGGTGAACATGCCGCCGCTGCTAGCAGCCGCCGCCTGATCTCTAGACGTGTCGTCCATGAGCAGGGTCAGGCCCCACAGCCTCGAGGCATCCCGCAAGAGCGGGTGCAGCCGTCTGGAGTCGATGGTCGATCCGCTTTGCGGACCGACCGCGCTCGCGGTGCCGGCACGCCCTCTCTTCTGCGACTTGGGCGCCGCGTCTTTCAGCGTTCGCGACAGCACCGCGGCCAGGCCCTCAGTCCCGGTCGGGTCCAGCTTCCGGGGGATGTGGTCGAAGATGAACTCTCGCAACGTGCCGATGCCATGGCCGCCGGGGCGGTACTTGAGGATCATGTCCAGCACCTGATCCGCCATCGGCATCCTGACGACAGGCGTCTTCCGCCAATTGGCCCTGTCTGAGCCGCTGTAGAGCTTCCCGGCGACAGTCCGGGCGTCTGTCCGATCCTGCAGCGCCAGCTTCAGCCCGTACTGCAACGCGAAAGGCAAGGCAGAGAATTCTTCGCCCTTCAGGTCCTCAAGTCGATTCAGTACGGTTGTGGCGCCTGGACGGCCCCCGCGCGCCGCGTCCGACACCACCTCGTGGAGATAGGCCTCCAGCGTGTCCCCCTTCCCGGCGAAGGGCTCCCAGACGCTGATCTCGTTGACGGCGAGGTCCCAGAGCAGAAGGCTCACGTCGAGCTCGGCCTGCACCAGGAGGCGCCGTGGCTGACCGGCCAAGGACGCCCCCTTGGCTCGTACCGTGCTGCGACCTTTCGATTCGACGGAGAGACCGAAAATCCACTCGGATACGATGTTGGCACTCACGCCCGTTCCGGACAGGCGAGCCACCTCTGTAGGGTTTCTCCCAGCAGCCACATTCTTGAACGCCCAAAGCGTCAAGGCGTCGTACACCACCCATGGCAGCACCCTGATGTCTACTGATTCCCCCCGCTCGGCGTCGGTGAGCTGCCTTCTCAGGACCTGGGACACGGCCCGGTGACTGGCGAACCATCCGCTGTCCAGCAGGCCGGTGACGTGACGCCACCATGAGCCGCCCATAGCTGGTTCGTGATTGACCAGGTTCGTCAGCAACTCGTGCCACGCGAAGGTCGCAGCCTGCTGCAGATAACCGTCCACATTCGCCTTGGGCACCCACTCGGAAGTCCGTTTGCCCTGCTGGTGCAAACCTCCAGTCAAGATCTTCAAATCCTGGTACATGTCCCAACGCTTC
>NZ_BONI01000006.1 GCF_016862635.1 Catellatospora coxensis
CAAGAACACCAGGTTAGAGCCCCTCTTCGGAGGGGCTTTCGCCGTTCTGTGAGTTGTCTTGAGTTGCGAAGTCAGCGAGAAGTCAGCGAAGGCGCTCCGCACCCGGCTGGCGTGCTCGCCAGAGTGGTGCGTGTACCGGTTCGTTGATGCCTGCTCGTGTCCCATGACCTTCTGAACGTTCTTTGACGCGCACGCCGCTGGAGATCAGCCATGTCGCGTACGAGTGGCGGAGGTCGCGGAAACGCAGTCCACCGGCACCGAGAACCCTCGACGTGGTCTGAGACCGCCGCCGCAAGGAGATCACCATATGCGATCGTCATCGATGGACTCGGAGGCGAACGTTGCGCAGGACAGCCACACTCGCCACATGGACGCGATCCTTGGCTCGATTGTTGGCGGCATCCTGGCGATCGCCGGTGGACTCTTCGTTTCTATAGCCTCGGATCGCAAAGAACGCGTTAAATGGCAACGTGACGCTCAGATCAAGGCCAGCGCCGAACTAGTTAGCGCACTTCAGGTGGTCATCCGCCGACTGAGGGAGATCGCTTTCATGGGAGACAAGACTTCCAAGGAGGCGGAAACGGCGCTCTCGCTCTACCACGATGCGACAAGCATGTGGAACAGCGCAATGTACTCCGTCATCCTGGTTTCCTCGCCGAGACTAACTGATCTGGTGCTTTCCCTCGATCGCGAAGTTGATCGTCTCTGCGCACGCGCGAGGGAGCAAGAGTGGTCGCGTGCCGACTTCCGCCGCGAACGCCTGACAATCGGCCGTCTATCTGCACAGTATCTGGATGCCGCACGAGGCGTGGCAGGGCTGCCTAAGCTTCAGCTCAACTCAGCTTGGAGTTGGGAAATGACCACCGCCGAAGAGGTCGAACCAATCGACGCCGAGTGAGTCGCGGGCTGCCGGATTCGTACGTGGAGACGGTTGCGCAACCAGATCCGGCCTAACGGCGGTCACCACGGGTTGCGTAGACAAGCATTCCGACCGCAGCCGCCACGAGCACTACGCATAGCAAGAGCCCAACGAGCGGGTTCTTGGAGGGATTGCCTGCCGCGAGCAGCTCCGTGCTCGCCAGTTGCGCCCAGGTGGCCACAAAACCTCCGGTGGTGAGACGCGGTCCCGTCGGGGGGTGCGCGCAAATGCTAGCCATGCCGACCAAGCGCGGGAGTGTCGACTGAACCCGCCGACTCGCCGGCATTCAGCGCGCGTGCCGCCAAGATCCTTGCTTGCCCCGTACGCGAATCGCAAGCCGGCCATGCGCCTTAACGCAGCCGGAACCGCAGCACACCCGACACGGCGAGCTGCCCGCCCGTCTCCCGGATCATCGCTTCCGCGGCCTGGCCGATGCGGAAGCCGAACAGGGGCTTCTCCCTCCCGTCGACCCGCACCAGCCGGGTCGCGGCGGTCAGCGCCGACCAGATCTGCCTGGTCTGCCCGACCAGTGTCCGGTGCGTCTCCGGACTGACTTCGTTCTCGTACCAGCGCACAGCCAGCCGGCCGGCCTCGAAGGACCGCCCGTCGTGGCCGTTCCGGATCCTTGCCCTGAGCAGCTGGACGGTCGCCTCGGTCGGTGGACCCGCCGGCGGCCGGACACCGTTCGCCAAGGTCACCGTCTGCGGCAGTGCCGCACCGAACGGCAGGTGGAGAAACGCCTGCACACTGCCGCAGGCCATCGCTTCGGCGAGAGTCGGATGCATGTGAGTCGGATGGAGGCCGACAGGACCAGGGTGCGAGCAGCGCCAGGCTATGAGCTCGATGCGCTCCCGGAGGAGGCGGTCGAAAGCGTTCTCGTCGGCGGGCAGCAGCCACGTGCCGGTGTCCTTGGTCCTCGATCCCGCGTACGGCACGCCGCCAAGGTACCGCCCACGCACGCGTCGCCGAGTGTGGGTTGAGCTCGGCACCGACGGCTGGCAGGCTCTTCTTCCATGATCGATGAGTTCGCGAAAGAGTACCTGCACGGCGAGCTGCGGCGGGTACGCACGTCGCTGGTCTGGAAGCTCGACGGCCTGCCCGAGTACGACGTCCGCCGCCCGCTGACGCCGACCGGAACCAACCTCCTCGGCCTGGTCAAGCACATGGCCACTCTGGAGGCCTGGTACTTCGGCGCCGTCTTCGACCGCCCGTTCCCGGAGCCGCTCGGCCGGTGGCAGGACGCCGACGGCAGCGACCTGTGGGTCACCGCGACCGAGACCCGGGAGCAGATCATCGCCTTCTACCAGCGCGCCTGCGAGCACGCCGACAGGACGATCGCCGCACTCCCCCTCGACACCCCCGGCCACGTGCCGTGGTGGTCACACCCGGACGTGAAGCTGTTCGGCATCATGGTTCACGTCTTCAAGGACACCACCCGGCACGCCGGACACGCCGACATCCTGCGGGAGGGGCTCGACGGCCGGACCGGGATGGCGGCCGGGCAGCTGGAGCAGACCGACCCTGCGGCCCGCGAGGCGTACCACGCCGTCGTCGAGCAGGCCGCCCGAGCGGCCGCCGCACTCGAGTCCTGAGCGCGTACATCGAAGGGCTGCCCGGCAGTCTCGGGCTGGAGGAAGGCGAGAGCTGACCCCCGGACGCGGCACGCCGTGTCCGGGGGTCAGCCGATGGTGACCACTCGCGCCCAGTCCGGTGGCGTGTCCGGCACGTACTCCTCGTCGTCCTCGCTCCAGCGGCTCGCCCGGGGGAACAGTCCCACCACCGTCCGGCACGGCGGCTGCGTCTCGGGCCAGGGGGTCTGGCCGTCGGTGAGCGCGACGACGACGTCCGGGCGCGGGTTCAGGCGCAGCGCCTTGGCGAACCCCTCCCGCAGGTCGGTGCCCCCGCCGCCGGTCAGCGGGATGCCTTCGGCCCGGCACAGCGCGTACGCGACCCCGGCCGCCGCGTCGCAGGACAGCACCGTGACCAGGTCACGCCGCCCGCCGAGCGCGCGGGCGATGGCGGTGACCTCCAGCAGCGCGCTGCCCAGTTCGGCGTCGCTGACCGACCGGGAGGTGTCGATGACCACGGCGACCCGGGGCGGCCTGCGCCGCAGGCTCGGCAGGACGACTCCGGGCAGGCCCGCGGACCGGCGCGACGGCCGGCCGTAGGTGTAGTCGTCGCCCGCGCCGGAGGCGGTCGCCGCCGAACGGACCGCCGCGCCGAGCAGGTCGCGCCACGCCTGCGGCGGGTGGAACACCTCTTCCGCCCACCGCTGCCAGCTCCTCGGGGCGGTGCCGGGGGCTCCGGTGACGCCCTGCGCCACCCGGAACCGGACCGCGTCCTGCTCCTGCTCGTCGAGCCCGTGCGCGCCGCACGGCCCCAGGTCCCATTCGCGGTCCAGCCCGTCGGCGCCGCTGCCGCAGTCGAGCCAGACCAGGTTCTGGGTACGCGGACCGAGGCCGAACTGCCGCAGGTAGTCCTCCATCAGCTCGCCGTCGGCCAGGCCGAGCAGTGCCGGGTCGACGGCGTCGGCGGGACGCGCCAGCCCGTCGCCGTACACGTCGTCGTTGATCTCGCAGTCGGCGGCGATGTTGATGCGCAGGCGCTCGCCCGGGCCGGTCAGGCCGCGTTCGGCCGCGACCCTGTTGCCGCGCCGGTGGTGGTCGCGCAGCAGGTGGGAGACTTCGTGGACCCATACCCCGGCGAGTTCTTCGAGCGGGGTCCGGTCCACGAAGCCCGGTGAGACGTAGCAGCGCCAGTGCCGGTCCACGGCCATCGTCGGCACCCGCCGCGACACCACGACGTGCAGCGCGAACAGCGCCGTCGCCAGGTACGGCCGGACGCGGGCGGCGTGCAGGCGGGCGGCGTACAGCTTCTCGGTGTCCATGCTCATCGGCCGGCGCCGACGGGGGTGCGCTCGGCGGCCAGGTCGGCCTGCCGGGACAGGGCCACGACCCCGGCGAGCCGCTCGATCTGCGCGGGCACGGTCCAGCCGTCGTCGCGCAGGGCGGCGAGCGTCGCCGCGGGCACGACGACCAGGTCCGGCGCGCCGGTCTCCAGGGCGCGGACCAGCACGGCCCAGGCCGCGTCCCAACGGGACTGGTCGGGCCGGTTGCGGACCGCCTCGACGACGCCGTCGAGCACCGCCTGGCGCAGGTCGCCCCGCTCGGGCAGGACCGCGGACGCGGGGTCGGCCAGCAGCGTCTCGGGGTCCGGCAGGTCGAGTCTGTCCAGGCTCGCCAGCAGCTCCAGCCCGGGGCCGTCGCCGACGGTGCCGCGGACCAGCAGGGACAGCACCTCCCGCGAGGCGCCCGCCGCGGTGGCGAAGGCGATCAGCCGCAGCGTCATGTCCCAGCTGCGCGGCGACGGCCAGGCCCCGCCGCGGCGGGTCTCGCTGTTCGGCAGCCGGTGCACGAGCGCGGGGCGGGCCGCCAGCAGGCCGCACACGGCCCGGCGGGCGTAGGCCACGGCGTCGCTGAGCAGCCTTTGGTCGAGCCGCGGCAGCGACGTCCTCGGCCAGGTCCCGCCGAGGCCGCGTACCACGACGTCATGGTCGTGGGTCCACTGCAGGTGGACGAACCGGTTGGCCAGCGGCGCGCTGAGTTCCCAGCCGTCGGCGGCCGACGAGCGCGGGTTCGCGGCGGCCACGATCCGGACCCCGGGCGGCAGCGTCAGCGCCCCGACCCGGCGTTCGAGCACGAGCCGCAGCAGCGCGGCCTGCACGGCCGGCGGCGCGGTGGACAGCTCGTCGAGGAACAGCAGCCCCCGCCCGGCCCGCACCAGGCGTACGGCCCAGTCCGGCGGCGCCATGGGCACGCCCTGCACGGCGGGGTCGTCGCCGACGACGGGCAGGCCGGAGAAGTCCGACGGTTCGTGCACGCTGGCGATGACCGTGGTCAGCGGCAGGTCGAGGGACTCGGCGAGCTGGGTCAGGGCGGCGGTCTTGCCGATCCCCGGCTCGCCCCACAGCAGCACCGGCAGGTCGGCGGCGACGGCCAGGGTCAGCGCCTCCAGTTGCGTGTCGGGGCGCGGCTCGGTGGTGGTGTCGCCGAGCAGCGCGAGCAGCTCGGCGGCGACGTCGAGCTGCGGCACTGCGGGGTCGGCGAGGCGGTCTGCGGAAGTGGCGTGCAGGGTCATGTTCGATCACCTTCGGGTATGCGGGGCCGCGGTGCGGCCGGTGGGATGACGCGATGGGGGCACCCGTTCCGCGACGGCGGATGGGCGACCGGGGTCACGAGCCGGAGGCCGGGTTCAGCGGCCCGAGGCGTGGCGCGGGCGGGTCCGGACGGCGCCGCGGGTCAGGCGGCTCCGCTCGTCCCGGGAAGCGGGGCCGCGACCGAGCCCGGCCAGGCCCGCCCGGAACAGCCCGTGCGTTATCCGGCCCTGTGCCGCCGCCTCCAGCTCGTCGCGCAGCGCGCCGCTGCGCAGCAGCACGTCCGGGCCGAGCAGGCCTTCGACTGCCGCCAGCGCGCCTGCGGCGTCGCCGTGGTCCAGGCGGGCGCGGACGTCGACCAGGCACTCCGGAGCCCGGTGTGTCTCGTCGACGGCACGCAGGCAGGGCAGCGGCGGGCCGCCCAACGCGGTCAGCAGTTCCTCGCGGCGGACCTCGACCGGGTCGTGGTCGAGCGCGGTGAGGACCCCGTCCACGAGGGCGATCCGGTGCCGGGCTCCGCGGCAGTCGACGTACCGCGTGCCGCCTGCGTCGTCGGCGGTCCGCGGGGTGGGCCGCGGGCGGTCCGGCACGAGCGCCGCCGCGACGAGCGGGTGCAGCCCGTCGGCGTCGATGAGGCCGTGCCGGAGCAGCTCCAGGTCGGGCGGCAGCCAGGTCGCGGCGTCGGGCAGCAGCAGCGTGGCCCGCGAGCGGTCCCGGGACGGCACAGCCGTGATCCGCGGCAACGCGCCCGGCGGGCCGCCGACGTCCACCGTGAAGCGGTGCCGGCTGTCGAGCCGCACCGTGACCGCACCACCGGACCGGCCTTCGGCGGCGTGCAGCAGCTCCGCCTCCGCGGCCCACCGGTGCACGGCGCACCCGATCTCCTCCGGAACGCCGGTCGGCGGCCGAGCACCGCCGGTGAGGCCGACGTCGGGTCGGCTGTCCGGATCGGGCAGTCCGTCGAGGCCGGCCGGATCGTCTGCTCCGGACCGGTGGGCCAGTTCGCCGGACCGGCGTGCGTCCCACAGGTGGCGGTGCAGGTCGAGCCGGAACCGCCGGTCGGGGTGCGGATGGGGATGCAGGTACGGCACCCGGCCGGTCCCGGAGGCGTCCCACAGCGCGAGGCTGATCCGCTGCCCGGCGTCGGCCCAGGCGGGCGCGGTGCGGGCGACCAGGTGCACCGGGTCCCCGGCCAGGTCGTAGCGGGCCAGGGAGATGGTCAGTCCCGGGCGCAGCAGTCCGTCCGGGGCGACCCTGGGCATGTGCCAGCGCAGCAGGTCAGGGGCGAGATGGCGGAGATCGTCACGGACCCGCGCGGCGAACTCCGGGCCGTGCTCGCGCGCCACGGCGCGCAGATTCAGATCGACGTCGACACGTGCGGCGGCGCAAGCCCCGGCCCAGTCACCGGCGGCCCGGCGGGTGGTCGCACTTTCGACCATCGAGGGCGGCACGGCGAACTCGCGCACGCGCAGCCACAGGGCAAGACGGGTATCCGTCGTCGCAGTCAAGGAGCGCATCAGCACTCACCTTTTGCGGACGGGACCCCCGATCTGATCGAGAAGGTAGTCATCGCGGGGAAGCGTACAACGCCGCGCCGCCGTTGTCAGGTCCGCCGGGTTCACCGGACCCGGCCCCGGAAGATGTCGTTGAGGTCGTGCTGGCTGACCTGGTCGTCGGCGTACGTGAAGGTGCCCTGCTCGGCCAGTTCCCCGCGCGGCGGACAGCAGCTGCCGGTACATGCCGGCGTCAGCGCTGATCAGTCCGGTGCCCGGGGTCGTCGTCCGGCCGCTGCGCCCGGCACCCCCGCCGCGACGGATCTGGGCGGTCACCCCGGGCGAGCCGGCCACGCCGGCCGCGCACTTCCTGGACTGCCTGGTCGCGACCGTGTCCCTGGCAGGACCTGCCGACCGGTGAGGCTCAGATCGGGGGCGCGTCCGGCCGGACCCTGACCGCACCGGGCAGGTCGCCGTCCAGGAACCCCCGAAACGCCGTGGTGAGTGCGACCGGGTCGAGGTGCAGCGCCTCGATGATCCTGTGGTGCTGGTCGTCAGCCCGCAGCCGCTCTCCGTCGACGGGCTCGCCGCGCAGGACGGCGGCGAGCCGTTCCCGGTCCACCACACCGACACCGAAAGGCGCGAAGACCTCTGGATCCGCACCCGACGGCCCGGTCGGGTGGGCGGCATCCGCGGGGTGTTCGACGTCGCCGATCCGGAACATGGCGTTGCCGTCGTCGTCGATGAACCAGTCGACGAGCACCGCCTCGTCGGAGACGTACCGGTGTACCGCGCGGCCGTCCTGGTAGACGGTCATCACGACCGCGTCGGAGTCGATGACCTCGTTCGTGAGGGCAGGTGTGCCGAGTGCGGCGCTCAGCCGCGAGGCGGGCGCGGCCACGTCCGCGACGTCCCAGCGGTCTTCTCGCGGCAGCAGCGCCACCCGCCCAGGGCCGGCGGGCACGAGCCAGCCGTCCGACCCGGCCGCGACCGCCGCCGCGCGCACCTGCTCAGGTTCACCGATCAGGAGCAGATTCTCGTAGCTGGTTCCCACGTCCGACCTCCCATGGCCGTGCCGCCGAACGGCGCGAAGCGTAGCCGGTTCCCGGCGATTCCGGTGGTCCCGCACCAGCCCGGCCCGAGCGCGCAGCCGCCGGTGAGGGTCCGTCGGGTGGTTGCGCCGCGGGCACGGAGCGGGCAGGCGGGGAGGGTCAGGCAACGGGCTGGGGTTCAGCGTCGGCGGGATACCAGCGCAGCTCGACGGTGTTGTGGTCGGGGTCCTGGACGTAAAGGGAGGTGGCGGTGCCTCGGGCACCGAAGCGCTGCACCGGTCCCTCCAGGACGGTGAACACGCCGGAGGCGATGACGGCGTGCCAGTCGAGGGGGTCGACGACCAGGCAGAGGTGGTCGACGTTCGACTCGCCGCGGGGCCGCCGTACCAGGTCGATGATGGTGTCGGCGGTGACCCGCACGGACGGGAAGCCGACCTGCCCGGCGCGCCACTGCTCGACCCGGACCGGTTCGAGGCCGAGCAGCCCGCAGTAGAACTGCAGCGCACGCTCGACGTCGGTGACGTTGAGGACCAGGTGGTCGAAGGCCTTGACCCGCATCAGTTCGCCTCCAGGGCGCGGGCCTGGCGCAGCCAGCCGGCGAACAGGACGGGGTCGACGTCGGCGGCCGAGCGCAGCTTCACCGAGGCCATCTGCCGGGCGCCGGGTTCGAGCCGGCCGGACGGGTCGGTGATCTCCTGGCCGCGCCACAGGCCGAAGGTGACATAGGAGGTGTACGCCTTCAGCAGGCAGATCGGCCGGCGGCCGGGAACGTCGCCGAGGCCCCACACGGGGTGGCCGTGCCACATCGCGCTGCCGGCGTCGGGCAGGGCGGCGTCGATGACCGGCCGGGCCTGCTCGCCGATCTCCCGCAGCGCGGCGTCGAGGCCGCTCAGGTAGTCGGTGATGTTCGTCGTCATGGTGGATTCCTCGTTCGAGAAGGGTCGGGGCGGGCCTTGCTCCCGGTCTGTCCGGGGGGCCGGTGACACCTCTTACGATTCGCCATCCGGCGGGTCCGACCAAGCCATGATCGGACTACGATCGTTTACTCGAATTCAACGAACCGGAGGCGGCATGCTGGAGCGGCACGAGCTGGAGACGTTCCTGACGCTGGCCGAAGAACTGCATTTCGGCCGTACGGCGCAGCGCCTGGGTGTGACGACCGGCCGGATCAGCCACGTGGTCAAGAAGCTGGAGCGGCGCGTCGGCGCACCGCTGTTCGAGCGCACCAGCCGGGTCGTGCGGCTCACGCCGATCGGCCGGCAGCTAGCCGACGACCTCGCCCCGCTGGTGGCGCAGCTGGACGAGGCGCTGCGCCGGGCCGTAGACGCCGGGCGGGGTGTGGCGGGGCGGCTGCGGGTGGCGTTCCTCGGCGAGTACCTCGCGCCGGTGCTGCTCAAGGCGGTCAACCTGTTCACCTCGCGGTTTCCCGAGTGCGAGGTCGAGGTGCACGAGGTGCAGCTGTACAACTCGCGGGCGAGCCTGCTGGACGGCTCGATCGACATCCTGGTCGCGGCGTACCCGTTCGACGGCATGGCGCGCGGTCCGGCGCTGATGGTGGAGCGGCGGGTGCTGGCGGTGGCCGCGGCGCACCCGCTGGCGGGGCGGGAGTCGGTGCCGCTGGAGGTGCTCGGCGACCATCCGGTGGTCCAGTATCCGGCGGTGACGTCGGCGGAGTTCAAGCGCGACCGCACGCCCGAGCACACGCCGTCGGGGCGGCCGGTGCCGAAGGGGCCGTCGGGCCGGACGTTCTCGGAGATGCTGTCGCTGGTCGCGCTGGGCCGCGGCGTGCTGCCGGTCGGCGAGCAGACACGGCACTACCACCCGCGGCCGGACATCGCGTACGTGCCGATCTCCGACGCGCCGCCGATCGAGCGGGGGCCGGTGTGGCTGGAGTCCAACACCACCGCCCGGGTACGCGAGTTCGTCCGGGCCGCCGCGGACGCCAACACCCCGGCTTCGTCCAATTTGGCACATCCAAGACCTTGACCTGCCCGGGTATCGACCTCCTTAATCTTCCCTAAGGGAAACGCTGTTTCACTAAGGGAAACCGGAGGCACCATGTCGTTCCGCAGAGCCGCCCTGGCCCTGGCCCTGGCCGCCACCTTCCTCACCGCCCCGGCCGCGGCGTCGGCCGCCCCCGGCGTCGTCGAGGTCAGCAACACCGTCGACATCCGCTGCGCGTTCTACACCATGAAGGCCAACGCCGACTGGTACTTCCCGGCCGGCGCCCCGCGCGGCCTGGTCTACCTGCAGCACGGCTTCTCCCGCAGCAACGGCAACGTGCAGGACCTGGCCGAGCACTACGCCACCGCGGGCTTCGTGGTCTTCGCGCCCACGCTGCCCTCGGCCAACCTCTACGGGTGCACGGTCAACAACATCGGCAACAACACCGACTTCCTCGACAACGTCGCCGACCTGCTCGGCAAGGCCACGGACGGCACCGACAAGCTCGGCCGCAGCTTCGCCGACGCGCGCACCCGGGCCGGGCGCGCCGGGCTGGCCCTGCCGACCAGCTACGTGCTGTCGGGGCACTCCGCGGGCGGCGAGGTCGTCTCCTACGTCGCCAACCGGCTGCGCACGTCGTACGCGTCCCAGTTCGCCAAGGTGAAGGCGCTGGTGCTGCTCGACCCGGTGAAGTCGCCGGTCGGGCAGAGCATGGCCAACGCCTTCAACGGCCTGAAGACCACCTCCCTGCCGATGTACACGATCTCGTCGCCGCCGTACCTGGCCAACAGCAACGCCAGCGGCACCGTCGAGCTGACGAACGACGTGCCCCGCCCGTTCCTCGGCGTACGGCTGAGCACCGGGTGCCACTGCGACGCCGAGGGCGCCAGCACCGACGGCCTGTGCACGCTGACCTCGGGCACCCCGCAGGCGCAGAACGTCGCCGCCCTCCAGTCCCTGGCTGTCGCCTGGGCCGTCGACGGCGTCGCCGGCACGACGACCGCCACTCACTACCCCGGCGGCGCGTACTACGACGCCCTGCTCGCCTCCGGCGTCACCCAGACCCTCAGCGGCATCTGACCGGCACATGTTCGGAAGGGCACCTTCTACAACGCGGAGCGTTGTGAAGGTGCCCTTCCTTCGACCTCGGGTAGTTCGTCGTGGATCTGCCGGGTGAGGGCGGTCATCGCGTCGCGGGCGCGGTCGGCGTCGCGGCGCTGGATCGCCTGGGCTACGTCGGCGTGCAGCGTGAGCGCCCGCCGGTCGGGGTGCTGCGGCATGAGGTGGTAGTGGTGGCGGCCGGTCAGCGACTCGGCGACCAGTTCGTGCAGACCGGCGAACATCTCGTTGCCGGAGTGCAGCAGGACCCGCCGGTGGAACTCTATGTCGGCGGCCAGGAAACCCGCCTCGTCGCCGGATTCGGCCGCGGCCCACAGCTTCGCGGCGAGCGCGACCAGGTCGGCGGCATCGGCGGAGGACGCCCGGTGGGCGGCGAGCAGGGCCGCCTGCGGCTCGACGGCGGTACGCAGTTCGGTCAGCGAGCGCAGTTGCGCCAGCCGCTGGTCGGAGGCGAGCCGCCAGCGGATGACCTGCGGGTCGAAGACGTTCCAGTCGGCGGCGGGACGGATCCGGGTGCCGACCCGGCGGCGCGCCTCGACCAGGCCCATCGAGGCCAGCACCCGCAGCACCTCGCGGACCACCGACCGCGACACGGCGCACCGCTCGACCAGCTCGTCGACGTAGAGCACGGTGCCGGGCGGGATCGTGCCGCCGCAGATCGCGACGCCGAGCTCGTCGAGCACGCGGGCATGCAGCCGGGACGCGGCGGGCGGGGTGTCCATCCCATACAACATACCAGTTTGTGGACTGGCCTTGATTACGTCTGATTTATGAGCCTAGCATCGCTGGTCGGACCTGCACCGTCCTGAAAGGGCGCCCCGTGAAGATCGTCGCCGCGGAAGTCATCGTCACCAGCCCCAGCCGCAACTTCGTCACGTTGAAGATCACGACGGAGGACGGGATCACCGGCCTGGGCGACGGCACGCTCAACGGCCGCGAGCTGTCCGTCGCCTCCTACCTGACCGACCACGTCGTGCCGCTGCTCATCGGCCGCGACGCCCACCGCATCGAGGACACCTGGCAGTACCTGTACCGCTCGGCCTACTGGCGGCGCGGCCCGGTCACCATGGCCGCCATCGCCGCCGTCGACGTCGCCCTGTGGGACATCAAGGCCAAGGCCGCCGGGATGCCGCTGTACCAGCTGCTCGGCGGCGCGTCCCGCAACGGGATCATGGCGTATGGGCACGCCTCCGGCCGCGACCTGCCCGAGCTGTTCGACTCCGTACGCAAGCACCTCGCGCTGGGCTTCAAGTCGATCCGCATCCAGACGTCGGTGCCCGGCATCAACGCGGTCTACGGCGTCGCCGCGCAGACCGAGGGCGAACGCTACGACTACGAGCCCGCCCAGCGCACCCCGCTGCCGGTCGAGGAGGACTGGGACACCCGCGCCTACCTGCGCCACCTGCCCGGCGTGTTCGAGGCCGTGCGCAGCGAGTTCGGGCCCGAGCTGCCGCTGCTGCACGACGGCCACCACCGGATGACCCCGATCCAGGCCGCGCGGCTCGGCAAGGACCTGGAGCCCTACGACCTGTTCTGGCTGGAGGACTGCACCCCGGCCGAGAACCAGGAGGCGCTGCGCCTGGTCCGGCAGCACACCACGACGCCGCTGGCCATCGGTGAGGTCTTCAACACCGTCTGGGACTACCAGACGCTGATCCGCGAGCAGCTCATCGACTACGTGCGCAGCGCGGTCACCCACACCGGCGGCATCACCGCCATGCGCAAGCTGCTCGACTTCGCGGCGCAGTACCAGATCAAGTCGGGCATCCACGGGCCGACCGACATCTCCCCCGTCGGCATGGCCGCCGCCCTGCACCTGGACCTGGCCATCCACAACTTCGGCATCCAGGAGTACATGCAGCACAGCCCGCTGACCGACGAGGTGTTCCGGCAGTCGTTCACCTTCACCGACGGCTACCTGCACCCCGGTGAGCAGCCCGGCCTCGGCGTCGAACTCGACGAGCAGGCCGCCGCCCGCTTCCCGTACGTGGCCGCGTACCTGCCGGTCAACCGCCTCAAGGACGGCACCGTCCATGACTGGTGACGCGGTCCATCCGGCGTGGCTGCCCGACGAGGCGTGGCGGCCCGTCGGCTCCCGCCGCGTCCTGGTCCGCGCCGACGGGCCGCTCGCGCAGACCGTCGTGCGGGAACTCGCCCGAGCCGCGGACCGGCACGGCGGCACCCTGCGCCACCAGCCCGCACGACCGCAGCAGGCCGACACCGGCACCCGCGGCAGCGACAGCGACAGCGACAGCGACAGCGACAGCGACAGCGACGATGCATCGATCCGGGCAGGTGCCGGGTTCGACCTCGTGTCGGCGTTGACGGGCGCGGACGACCTGCCCGGCCCGGCGGCCATGGTGCTGGCCGAGGTCGACCGGCGGGTGGGACGCGGGTCGCTCGGCACGGAGGGTTTCGTGCTCGCCCGGCGCGAGGGCGTCACCGTGCTCCTGGCCGACGGCCCGGCGGGGCTGCTCTACGGGCTGTTCCACCTGGTCCGGCTCGGCGAGGCGGCGTTTGGCGCGGCGCTGCCGATCGACGTGCACCACCCGGTGTCGGCGCGGCGGATGCTGAACCACTGGGACAACATCGACACCCACCCGGTGATGGGCCAGGTCGAACGCGGCTACTCCGGCGGCTCGATCTTCTGGCGCGACGGCGGGCTGACCGGTGACCTGGACCGGGTCCGCGCCTACGCCCGGCTGCTGGCGTCGATCGGCGTCAACGCGGTCACCGTCAACAACGTCAACGTGCACGCCACCGAGGCACACCTGCTCACCGACCGGCTCGACGACGTCGCGGCGCTCGCCGGCGTGCTGCGGCCGTACCACGTCCGGGTGCACCTGTCGGTGAACTTCAACTCCCCCGTCGCGCTCGGCGGCCTGCCCACCGCCGACCCGCTCGACCCCGGCGTGCGCACCTGGTGGGCCGAGACGACCCGGCGGGTGTACGCGGCGATCCCCGACTTCGGCGGCTACGTCGTCAAGGCCGACTCGGAGGGCCAGCCCGGCCCGTTCGGGTACGGCCGCACCCACGCCGAGGGCGCGAACACGCTCGCGGCCGCGCTGGAACCGCACGGCGGCGTCGTGCACTGGCGCGCCTTCGTCTACAACCACCACCAGGACTGGCGCGACCGCTCCACCGACCGGGCCCGCGCCGCCCACGACCACTTCGCGCCGCTCGACGGCCACTTCGCGGGCAACGTGGTCCTCCAGGTCAAGCACGGCCCGATCGACTTCCAGACCCGCGAGCCGGTGTCCCCCGTGATCGCCGCCATGCCAGGCACGCACCTGGCCGTGGAATTGCAGGTCACCCAGGAGTACACCGGTCAGCAGCGGCACGTGTGCTATCTGGGCCCGATGTGGAGCGAGGTGCTGTCGTTCACGCCCTGGGGCGCGACGCGGCCGACCGTCGCCGAGGTCGCGTCCGGGGCAGCCCACGGCGACGAGCGGGCCGAACCCGGCCGGCGGCCGTCCGGGCAGGGCGGCCTGGTCGCCGTGTCCAACGTCGGCGACGACCCGTTCTGGACCGGCCACCCGCTCGCCCAGGCCAACCTGTACGCCTTCGGCCGCCTCGCCTGGAACCCGCTGCTCGACCCGGCCGCGCTGCTCGACGAATGGATCGAGCTGACCTTCACCCCGGCCGCGACCGCCGACCCCGACCTGCTCCGGCGCACCGTGCACAAGGTCATGGACGGCTCGTGGCAGGTCTACGAGTCCTACACCGCACCGCTGGGCGTCGGGTTCATGGTCCGGCCGGGCAGCCACTACGGCCCCGACGTCGACGGCTACGAGTACACCCCGTGGGGCACCTACCACTTCGCCGACCGCGACGGCATCGGCGTCGACCGCACCCGCGCCACCGGCACCGGCTTCACCGGCCAGTACCCGAAACCCTGGTCGGACGTCTACGAGTCGCCCGCCTCATGCCCCGACGAGCTGCTGCTGTTCTTCCATCACGTCCCCTACACCCACGTGCTGCACAGCGGGAAGACGGTCGTCCAGCACATCTACGACACGCACTTCGACGGTGCGGACCGGGTGGCGCTGATGCGGTCGAGCTGGGCGCGGCTGGGCGACGCGGGACTGGTCGACCCGGATGTGGACGCCCGGGTCCGCGAGCGCCTCGATGAGCAGCTGCGCTGTGCCCAGGAGTGGCGCGACCAGATCAACACCTACTTCTACCGCAAGTCCGGCATTCCCGACGCCCACGGCCGCCGCATTCACTGATCAACGGTCCTGCGGTGCCGTCACGGTGCCGCGGGCGCGCCGTCGCACTTGATCAGCATGACCTCGGCCGGGGCGAGGCTGAGCGGCTGCCCGCGCTCGATCTGCTGCTCCGAGAGCAGGTCGACGCCGGTGGCGCAGGCCGGCACCTCGACGGCGACCGCCGCGTGGTTGAGCAGGAACAGCAGCCGAGTCCCGTCCGGGGCGACCCGCACGGCGGTCTCCAGGTCGGCCACGTCGGCGTAGGGCCCGACGAGACCATGCCGGTCCAGCACCTGCCGCATCACCCAGGACACGCCGTCCTGCTCCAGACCGGCGGCGACGTACCAGCCGTGGCCCGCCCCGAACGTGTTGCGCGTGACGGCGGCCGTGCCGGCGTAGAAGTCGGCCCGGTAGGTCCCGACGACGTCGGCTCCCTGCGGGATGACCAGCTCGAACAGCAGCCGCGACGCGACTTCGAGTTCCTCGCCGCCCGCCGACAGCCGCACCGGGTTGACCACGTCGGCCTCGCGGGCGTCCCACTCGTCGACCCGTACCCCCATCAGGGTCCCGAGCGGGCCGGGCACGTCCGTCAGGAACGCGTTGTCGTCCTCGTCGACCCGCCCCGACAGGAACGTCGTCACCACCGAGCCGCCCCGGGCCGCGACCATCTCCAGCCGCTGCGCCAGATCGCCCTTGACCATGTGCAGCGCGGGCGCGACGACGACGTCGTAGCCGCTCAGGTCGGCGGTCACCGGCACCACGTCCACGTCGGTCCCGGCGTCCCACAGCGCCCGGTGGTAGGCCAGCACGACCTGCTGGTAGCGGACCAGCCGGGACGGCCCGTCGGAGATCTCCAGCGCCCACCAGCTGTCCCAGTCGAACAGCAGCGCCACCCGAGCCGGCGTCCGCGCGCCCAGGCTGACGCCGCCGAGCCGGGACAGTTCCGCGCCGAGCTGCGCGACCTCGCCGAACACCCGGGTGTCGGCCCGGCCGGCGTGCCCGATGACCGCGCCGTGGTACTTCTCGCTCGCGCCCCGCGAGGCCCGCAGCTGGAAGTACAGCACCGCGTCCGCGCCGTGCGCGACGGCCTGCCAGCTCCACAGCCGGTTGATCCCGGGCCGTTTCAGCGGGTTCACGTCGCGGCACGCGGTGCAGCTCGGGGTCTGCTCCATCAGCCAGAACGGCTGCCCGTCCTTGAGGCCGCGCATCAGGTCGTGGGTCAGCGCCATCCGGGCCGCGGAACGGTCGTCGGGCGGGTAGTTGTCCCAGGACGCGAAGTCCAGGTGCGGGGCCCAGCGGTGGTAGTCCAGCGGCCGGTACATGCCCATGAAGTTCGTGGTCACGGGGGTGTCGGGGTCGGACTCGCGGATCGCGGCCTTCTCGTCGGTGAAGTTGGCCAGCATCGCGTCCGACATGAAGCGCAGGTAGTCCAGGGTGATGCCCTGGAAGGCGGTGTGGTCGGGGCCGCGCCAGTGCTCGGTCAGCGCCGACGGGGCCTCGATCTCGTCCCAGCCGGTGAACGTGTGCGACCAGAACATGGTGCACCAGGCGTGGTTGAGCCGGTCCAGGGTGCGGTACTTGTCGCGCAGCCAGTCCCGGAACGCGGCGGTGCACAGCTCGCAGTAGCAGGCCCCGCCGTACTCGTTGCCGACGTGCCAGGCGACCACGGCCGGGTTGGCGGCGTACCGGGCGGCGATGCGGCGGGCCAGCTCGGCCGACAGCCGCCGGAACACCGGCGAGCTGGGGCAGGAATTATGGCGCTGGCCGAACCGGTGCCGGCGGCCCTCGAAGTCGACGCGGGTCACCTCGGGGTGGGCTCGGGCCAGCCACGCCGGGTGCGCGCCGGTGCCGGTCGCCAGGCACACGTCGCGGCCCTCGGCGGCGGCGCGTTCCACGATCGCGTCCAGCGTCGTGAAGTCGTACACGTCGGGCGCGGGCTGGGTCAGCGCCCAGGCGAACACGCCGACGGTGACGGTGTCGACGTGCGCGAGGTCGAACAGCTCGTGGTCCTGCGTCCACACGTCGCGCGGCCACTGCTCGGGGTTGTAGTCGCCGCCGTAGCCGATCTTCGAGGTGACGGGCAGGGTCATGCCGTGAACTCCATCCGGATCTGGCCGACCATCGGGCGGCAGTTGCGCAGCAGCACCAGGACCAGCACCGCGCCGAACAGGGTGAGCACCGCCTCGGACAGCAGCACGGTCAGCCCGGCCGCCGCGACGAGCAGGCTCAGGTTGCCGAGGGTGACGGCCGGGCGGCGGACGAGGAAGTACGACGCGAGCCGGGCGGCGTCGCGGACCCGGAAGTCGAACAGCGACGTGATCACCAGCAGGTTCGTCGCCCACAGCGCCGCCGCGACGACGAGCACCACCAGCAGCCCCGCCCACCAGCGGGGCACCGCCGCGGCGTCGAGGTGGGCCAGGTTGACCGCGACGACGGCCAGCCACAGCAGCAGCGGTGCCCAGACCCGCAGCACCGGCCCGGCGTTGAGCCGGTAGCCGCGCCAGAACGCGGTGGCGGGCGTGAGATCGGCGAGGTCGGAGCGGTGGTGGTGCAACGCGTACAGGGCGGCGGACAGGGCCGGGCCGAGCGGCAGCGCGCAGGCCGCGTACAGCGGGATGTTGGCGGCGTCGCGGGCCAGCAGCACCAGCGGCACCAGACCGGGCAGCGTCGTCAGCAGGAGCAGCAACTCCACGACCAGCAGCGCGTAGACCAGCGCGGCCGCCCGTGACAGCACGCCCTGCCCGAACCGGGCGGTCTCAGCCATCACCGCGCCCCGAGGGCTGCGGGGCGGGGCGGCTCAGGCCGAGCAGGCGGTCGTCGTCCCACCAGGGCGGGGTCTCGTCGACGACCGGGGTCAGCTCGACCAGGGTCACCTCGTGCCGGGCCAGCACCAGGTCCAGCTCGACGCAGCCGCCGGCGCGGGGCAGGGAGCGGTGGCTGCGCACCGGTTCGGCGGCCTCGTACAGGTCGGCGAGCTGCCGGGTGCCGGGCGAGGCCGGGCGGCCCATCTCGCACCACGCCGCCCAGGCGTTGCCCGCCTCCTCGCTGACCGAGGAGCGGCTCAGGTACACCGACGCCGTGCCGGGTCCGCCGACCGGGATCGACAGCCGCACCGTGTGCCCGTCGACGGGCGGCCCGCCGGTGACGTCGACCGGGGCCCAGGCCAGCACGGTGACCCGGCCGGTGTCGTCGCGGGTCACCAGGTGGTCCGCGCCGCGGGTGAGGACGTGTGCGCCCATCCGGGCCATGAACGCGTACAGGTGGTAGGTGGGTTTGCGCAGCTGCCGGTGGGTGAGCAGGCCGAAGCCGCCGTGGAACAGCGACGTCGGCACACCCGCCTCCTCGAACATGTCGCTGAACGTCCAGTACGAGAACGAGTCGACCAGGTCGCCGCCGTTGGCCAGCACCGGCGCGAGGTACGCGGCGTGCAGGGCCGTGTCGTGCACCGGGTTGTCGGGCCGGTAGGACGAGTTGAACTCGGTGATGTGCACCGGCAGCCCGGCCAGCGCGGTCGCGGCCAGCAGCTCGCGAGGGGTCGCGAACTGTTCCAGCAGCCGCTCGGCCGGGGCCAGGGTCTGGTGCACCCCGAACGGCACGTGCTGGGCGGGCCCCGAGGTGTACGCGTGCTTGCTGACGAAGTCGACGGGCACCCCGCGCCCGTCGGCGAACTCCGCGAACGGGATCAGCCAGTCGTCCGCCCCGGGCGAGATCGCCGGCCCGCCGACCTGCAGCGACGCGTCGACCGCCTTGACCGCGTCGGCGCTGACCTCGTACAGCCGGTGGTAGGCGTCGCGGTCGGCGCCGGCCCAGAACTCCTTCAGGTTCGGCTCGTTCCACACCTCGATCGGCCAGGTCCGCACCTGCTCGATCCCGTACCGGTCCACCAGGTGCGACACGGTCGCCTTGACCAGGTCGGCCCACTGGCTCCAGGAGCGGGGCGGGGTGACGTTGCCGGCCCACCAGAACACGGTCTGCTCGCCGGAGGCCAAGGCGGCGGGCATGAACCCCAGCTCAAGGAACGGCTTGATGCCGAGGTCGAGGTAGGCGTCGATGACCTGGTCGACGTACGTGAACGCGTAGCGGGTGCGGGCCGCGCCCTGGTACTCGTACGGCCGGTACACGCCGACGCCGTCGGACAGCAGCCCGTGGCCGCGGATGTGCCGGAAGCCGATGTCGCGCTGGATCATCGCCAGCGAGTCCTGGTAGTCGCGCCGCAGCGCCAGCTCGAACCGGCCGGTGCCGACGCAGAACCGCCAGGCGTCGGTGAGCCGGCCGGAGGCGGTCTCGGGTACATGGATGCGCATGGCGGTTCCTCACCGTCGGTGCGAACGGCCCGGCCGCGCCAGCGCGCGACCGGGCCGGGACTCGGGTCAGCCCCGCTGCTTGGCGAAGCGGTCGTACGCCTTGTTCACGAGCTCGATGTAGGCGTCCATGTTCTTGGCCTTGAGCTCGGCGACGTAGGCGTCCCACTCGGACAGGTCGCGCTGGCCGAGGATGAACTTCAGCGTCATCTGGGCGACGTGGTCCTTCAGCGGCGTCTCCCACAGCGTGGCCTGCTCGGCCTCGGCGTCCTCGTACGGGTGCGGCGGCGGCACCGGCAGGATCTTCCGGGCGTCCATCGCCTTCTGGTACTCCAGCTCCTCGGCCGAGAACGTCGACTGGAGCAGCTGCGTGGTGCCGCCGTAGGCGAACACGCCGTTGCCGAAGCCGAAGTCCTTCTGCAGGTGCTTGGTGGCGGTCGGGTTGAGCTTGACGTAGTCGACGTCGGGCGCGAGCGTGAACTTGCCCGAGGCGTCCTTGCTGTAGGTGGTGCCGGGCACGCCCCACTTGGCGAACTCCTGGCCCGCGTCGGAGTAGTACAGCCAGTCGATGAACTGCATCATCGCGACGAAGTTCTTGCTCTCCCGGGCCTTCTTGGAGATCATGACGCCGTTCTCCAGCCGGCTGCCCGCCTTGACCTCCCCGGCCGGGCCCGTCGGCTGCGGGATCTTCACCATGGTGGCCTTGGGCTGGGTCGCGGCCATCGTCGGCCGGTACTTGTTGACCAGCTCCTGCGCGTTGGCGCTGATCACGAACGACTTGCCGGTGGCGAGCTTCTGGATCGCGGTGTCGTCGTCCTGGGTGAAGCTCTCCGGGTCGAGCAGGCCCTCCTTCACCAGCTTGTTCAAGTAGGTGACCATCTGCTTGTACCCGTCGGTGGCGCCGGTGAACACGAACTTCTTCGCGCTGGCGTCCCAGTAGTCGTTGCGGTAGCCCCAGCCGCCGTTGGTGCTGAACGCCTGCGACATGTAGTTGAACAGCGAGCCGCCGGGCGTGGGCTTGCTCCACCGGTCCGACATCGGGTACTGGTTCGGGTACGCGGCCTTCATCGCCTTGAGCATCGTGTACACCTCGTCCCAGGTCTTGGGCACGGTGAGGTTGAGCTGGGCGAGGATGTCGGTGCGCACGCCGAGCGAGTAGTCCGTCCAGACGTTCTCGTGCAGGCCGGGCAGCAGGTAGAACTTGCCGTCGAGCTGGCGCAGCTGGTCGATGTCAGGCTGCAGGTTCCACTTGGCGATCTTGTCCTTGAGGTTGGGCATCAGGTCGAGGTAGTCGCTGACCGGCAGGATCGACCCCGACGCCACGAACGGCGTCTCCTGGCCCGGGTAGGTCTTCGGGATGATCAGCGGAGCGTCGCCCGCGCCGATGAGCAGGCTGCGCTTCTGCTCGTAGTCCGACAGCGGCACCGCGGTCGGCGTCAGCGTGACGCCCGTGCGCGCGGTCAGCTCGGACCAGAACAGCCACTCGTTCTTGAGCGGATAGTTCGGGTGGTTGTTGTACAGGATCGAGAAGTTCAGCGCCTCGGTGGCCTTGAACTGCGAGTTCACGCCGTAGTCGGCCATCGCGCCGACGCGGTTGCCGGACAGGTCGTCGGAGGTGGGTTCGTCGCCGGTGCACCCGGCGAGGGACACGGCGAGCAGCGCGGCCGCGAAGGCCGCGACGCGTCTGCGGGAGCGGGTTGCCATCAGAAAGCGCCTTTCCGGTTGGAAGTGGAAGGTTCGACTTGCGACCGGTTCACCCCTTGACCGCCCCGAGCATCACGCCGGACACGAAATACCTCTGGACGAAGGGGTAGACCAGCAGGATCGGCACGACGGTGAGCACGATCGTCACGGCCTGGATGTTGGCCGCCGTTTGCAGATCGGCGTCGGCGGCGCCGACGGAACCCGCGCCGGTCGCCCCGGCGATGAGGTTGCGCAGGTAGACGGTGACCGGGAACAGGTCCGACTGGTCCATGTAGAGGAAGGCCGAGAACCACGAGTTCCAGAACGCCACCGCGTAGAACAGCACCATCGTCGCGATCATGGCCTTGGACAGCGGCAGCACGATGCGCCACAGGATGCGGTAGGTGTCCAGGCCGTCGACGGCGGCGGCCTCCTCCAGCTCGGTCGGCATACTCTCGAAGAACGCCTTCATGACCAGCAGGTTGAACACGCTGATGGCGTTCGGCAGCGCGATCGCCCACACCGAGTTCTTCAGCCCGAGGCTGGTGACCAGGATGTAGTTCGGGATCAGGCCGCCGGAGAAGAACATGGTGAACACCGCGATGCCGACCAGCGCCGAGCGCCCGCGCAGTTGCTTCTTGGACAGCACGTACGCGTAGCAGGTGGTCAGGGTGATCGCGACGGCGGTCGCCACGACCGTGTAGAAGACGGTGTTGCGGTAGTTGGCCCAGAACATCTCGTCGGCCATGACCAGCTTGTACGTGTGCAGGTTGAACCCGCGCGGCACCAGGCTGACCTGCCCGGCCCGGATGTACGCCTCCTGGCTGAGCGAGCGGGCCACCACGTTGACGAACGGGTACAGCGTCACGATCACCACGAGGGTCAGCACGACCGCGTTGACGGCCTGGAACACCCGGTAGCCGCGGGTGACCTGCATACGGCGGCGTCTGGTCACCACAGGCTCGTCCCCACCGCGCGGCGGGCGATCAGGTTGGCCGCCAGCACCAGCGTCAGGCCGATGACGGCCTCGAACAGGCCGATCGCGGCGGCGTAGCTGAAGCTGTTGGACAGCACGCCCATCCGGAACAGGTACGTGGAGATCACGTCGCCGGTGGGGTAGGTCAGCGGGTTGTACAGCAGCAGGATCTTCTCGAAGCCGACCGCCATGAACGTGCCGATGTTCAGGATCAGCAGCGTGATCATCGTCGGGCGGATGCCGGGCAGGGTGACGTGCCAGGTCTGCCGCCACCGGCCGGCCCCGTCGATGCGGGCCGCCTCGTACAGGTCGGAGTCGATCGTGGTCAGCGCGGCCAGGTAGAGGATGGTGCCCCAGCCGACGGTCTGCCACGCCTCCGAGGACACGTAGATGGTCCGGAACCACTCGGGCTGCTGCAGGAACGGGATCGGGTCGCCGCCGAACGCCCGTACCACCTGGTTGACCGTGCCGTCGACGGACAGCAGCTGCATCACCATCGCCGCGACGATCACGACCGACAGGAAGTGCGGCAGGTAGGACACCGACTGCACGAAACGCTTGAGCCGGCGGCTGGTCAGCTCGTTGAACAGCAGCGCCAGCACGATCGGCAGCGGGAAGCAGACGACCAGGCTCAGCACGCCGAGGATCAGGGTGTTGGTGAAGACGTTCCAGAACGTCGGGTCGTTGAGGAACATCTCGACGTAGCGCAGGCCGACCCAGTACTCCCCGAGCGGGTTGCCGCCGGGCTGGAACTTACGGAACGCGATGACGTTACCGATCATCGGCAGGTAGCGGAACACCGCGAAGAACAGCAGCGGCAGCACCGCCAGCGAGTACAGCTGCCAGTCCCGGCGCAGCGCCCGCCGCCAGGTCAGCCGCCGGGGACGCAGCGGCGGCGCGGGAATGGGAGGCGGTTTGCCCACCTCCGGTGTGGACCGCGGCGGGTCCAGCGTCCCGGGCACGCTCATCGGAGGACCTCCCCTGTTCAAACCGAAGCGATGGCGTACGGCACGCCGCCGTCCATGGCGGACGGCGAGAACCGGACTTCGAGTTTCACCGAAAGTTTCGGAAATATTGCGTTACCTGTGCCGGGCAACTTAAGCGCCCCACCCGGACGTGTCAAGGGCTGCTGAAGTGCTGACGCAAACGGTTGCAGTGCGTGACCATCCGGAGAGGACCATCAATCCCGGCGAGCCGCTCCACCGAACACTCTGGCCGAAAGTGCCGATCGTGGTGGTAGAGTCCGCTCCGAAACTTCCGAGGCAAACGGCGAGGCGACACATGACGAAGGCCCGTCCGAGCACCGGCTCCGGCACGGTGACCATCGCGACCATCGCCGACGAGGTCGGCGTCTCCACCGCCACCGTCTCCAAGGTCCTCAACGGCCGCCTCGACGTCTCCGCCCTGACCAGGGCCCGCGTCGAAGCCAGCCTCGAACGCCACCGCTACCGCCGCCGCGCCCGCCGCCAGCCCACCGGCGCGGGCCAGATCGACCTCGTCTTCCACGAGTACGACTCCGCCTGGGCCATGGAGATCATCCGCGGCATCGAGACCGTCACCGTGCCCGCGCGCATCGACGTCGTGCTGTCCCAACTCGACGGCCGGCACCGCCCACCCCAGGAATGGCTCGACGCCGTCGTGGCCCGCCGCCCGCGCGGCGTGCTGCTCGTCCAGTGCCACCTCACCGAAGCCCAGCGCCGCCAACTGCAACGCCGCGCCATTCCGTTCGTCGTCATCGACACCGACAGCGCCACCTCCGCCTCGGTGCCCACCGTCGGCGCGAACAACTGGAGCGGCGGCCTGCTCGCCACCCGCCACCTGCTCGAACTCGGCCACCGCCGGATCGCCGTCATCTCCGGCCCGCAGGACGTGCTGTGCAGCCGCGCCCGCACCGCCGGATTCCGCGCCGCCCACGAGGAAGCCGGCATCCCCGTCGACCCCGACCTCGTCCGGCACGGCACCTTCTACGTCACCACCGGCCATGAGCACGCCCTGGACCTGCTCAACCGGCCCGACCGGCCCACCGCGATCTTCGCCGGCTCCGACATGCAGGCCATGGGCGTGCTCCGCGCCGCCCGCCGGCTAGGCCTGCACGTGCCCGACGACCTGTCCGTCATCGGCTACGACGACCTGCCCGTCGCCGCCTGGACCGACCCGGCCCTCACCACCATCCGCCAGCCGCTGCGCGACATGGCCGGCGCGGCCGCCCAGATGCTGCTCGACCTCGCCGACAAGACCGGCCCCGCGACCAGCCGCATCGACCTGGTCACCGAACTCATCGTCCGCGAGACGACCGCCCCACCCGCGCACCTGCGCCCGACTCCCGGCGCGGACCCCGAGCCACCGTCGCGCCCGACCCCTCGGTGAGGAAACATGCCCCTGTTCGACCTGCCGCTCGACCGGCTCCGCGACTACACCCCCGACGTCGCCGAACCCGCCGACTTCGACGAGTTCTGGTCCGCCACGCTGAAGGACGCCGCCGCCCACCCCCTGCGCGGTGACGTCAGCCCGGTGCGGACCGGCCTGCCCCTGCTCGACACCTGGGACGTCACCTTCGGCGGGTTCGGCGGCGACCCCGTACGCGCCTGGTACACCCGGCCCGCCGGGGTCGACACCCCACTGCCCGCGGTCGTCGAGTACGTCGGCTACGGCCGCGGCCGCGGCCTGCCCCACGAGCGCCTGACCTGGCCCGCCGCCGGGTACGCACATCTGCTGATGGACGCCCGCGGGCAGGGCGGCCAGTACGGCAGCGGCGGCGACACCCCCGACCCGCACGGTGGCGCGCTCGGCGGCCCCTGGCCGGCGACCCGCGGCATCCTGGACCCGCACGACTACTACTACCGACGGCTGATCACCGACGCCGTCCGGGCCGTCGACGCGGCCCGCGCGCTGCCCGGCGTCGACGGCCGGGTCGTCGCGACCGGCAACAGCCAGGGCGGCGGCCTGGCGCTGGCCGTCGCGGGACTCGTACCCGACCTCGCGGCGCTGGTCACGACCGCACCGCTGCTGTGCGACGTGCAGCGCGCCATCGAGATCACCGACGCGCCGCCGTACGGCGAGATCGTGAACTTCCTGGCCGTACACCGGGAAGCCGAGGTCGCCGTCCGGCGCACGCTGTCCTACGTCGACGGGGTGGCATTCGCCCGCCGCGCCGTCGCGCCCGCGCACTTCGGCACCGGGCTGCGCGACAACGTCTGCCCGCCCCGCGGCGTGTTCGCCGCCCACAACCACTACGGCGCCGCCAACGGCCGCCCGGAGCGCCCCGAACGGGAGATCCACGCCTACCCGTTCAACCACCACGAAGGCGGCGAGGCCTACCAGGTGCAGCGCCAGCTGACCTGGCTCTCCTCGGTGCTGCGCCCGGAGACCGCCGGCGCCTGAGCGCCGGCGGTCGGGGTCTTGGACAGGGCGGGGATCAGGCCGCGACCATGCCGAGCATCTGCTTGATCTGCTCGGTGCGGGACAGGGTGATGCGGTTGGCTAGGTCTTTGACCTGGGGGTTGGCACCGCCGTCGGTCTCCATGCGGGCCATCTCGACGGCATTGTGCTGGTGGCCGATCAGCAGATTCAGGAACGTCGTCTGGAACTGGCTGCCGGTGGCCTTGCGCAGCGCCGCCATCTCGTCCGCGCCGGTGATCGGCAGGCCGCCGTGCGAGGCGTGCGCGTTCGGGTGGTGGTCGGCGGTGGTCGTCTCGCCCCAGCCGGTCAGCCAGCCCTGCATGACCTCCAGCTCGGTGGTCTGGGTGACCTCGATCGCGCCCGCGAGCATCGCCACCTGCTCGCTGGTCCCGCGCGTACGGGCCAGCTTGACCATCTCCAGGCCCTGCTGGTGGTGGGTGACCATCATCTGCAGGAACATCACGTCGGTCGCGTTGAACGTGGCATCAGCCTTCGGCGCGGTCGGCACCTGGTAGGTCGTCTGCTCGGGAGCGGCGGTGCCGCAGGCGGCGAGCAGGGTGAGCGCTGCGGCGGCCAGCGCGACGCGGAACTCTCTCATCGTCGGGGTCCTGTTCGGAGACGGCGTGACCGCCGGGGCGGGGGTGCGGGGAGGCGGAGTGGTGCCCGGCGGGCCGCACGGGGGGACGGCCCGCCGGAGGCTCGTCAGATCGGCAGCCAGAGCGCCAGCGTGTAGTACGAGGGCTCCCACGTGACGATCGAGGTGTGCGACTGCCGGCAGCGGTACCGCACGCCCTGGTAGGTGACCTCGTCACCGGTCCGGTAGGTGGTGCCCGGGGCCCACTGCGCGCCGCCGGGCACGGTGCCCGTCGGGCGGGGCGTCGGCGAGACCGCGGGGCTCGACGGCCGCACCGTCGGCCGGGTGCTCGGGCGGGCGGTCGGCGACGCGCTGGGCCGGGCCGTCGGCGACGGGGCGGCGGTCGGCGACGGGCCGCCTCCGCCGACCTGCAGGTCGATGCAGTTGTAGAAGGCCATCGGGGTGTCGCCGATGTTCCAGATCGCCAGCAGCTTCTGCCGGCCGCTGAACCCGGCCAGGCTCACCTGATGCGACACGGTCGCGTTGGGCTGGCGTCCGCCGTCCTCGAAGAACGCGATCCGCCGGCTGCCGATGTAGTACTCCCAGCTGCTGGTGGAGTGCCGGGCGGTGAGCACCCAGTTGAACGTCACCGAGGAGCCGACCGAGGTTGCGGGCCAGTTGCGGCTGTCGTCGTTCAGCACGGCGAACTGCGCCAGCCCGCCGTGGCAGTTGCGCTGCCCCTTCGGGCCCTCGACGCTCTGCGGCTCGTACTGGATCGGCCCGCAGTCGCCGACCCGGCCCGACGCGCACAGCGCCTGGCGGCTCGGCGGCGACGAGACGTACCCGTGAGCGGACGCGGGCGAGGCGATCGCCAGTGACGCGGTCACGAGACCCAGCGCCATCAGCGGGTAGGCGACCAGTCTTCGCATGGGGTGAACTCCGTTCCTGCCGGGGGCACACGCGGCCGGCAACCCGGCTCGCGGGGCGGCGGCGTGCGGCGGTGACCGCGGTGCACGGCCGATGCGGCAAACGCTACGGAGGACTCCCTTGTGGAGACCTTAAACAGCCCACAAGATCCGCATAAACCTCGGCGGCCCGGGTCGGCTACCCGACTCGGGCGGGTGACGTCGGCCGGAATCGGTTTGCGGGCCGCCGGATCGGGTAGGGCCACACGATGGGCAGAATGCTGGGCGCCCGGTACCGGGTCGACGAGGAGATCGGGCACGGCGGCATGGCGACCGTGTGGAGTGGACAGGACCTGCGCCTGCGCCGCCCGGTCGCGGTGAAGATCCTGGACCCGGCGCGGTTCGCCGACCGGGCGACACGGCAGCGCTTCTGGCGTGAGGCGCAGGCCGTCGCCGCGCTGCCGCACCCGCACATCGTCGCGGTGTACGACGTCGCCGTCGAGGCCGCCGAGGCGTACGTGGTGATGGAGCTGGTCGACGGGCCCAGCGTGCACGCCCTGCTGCAGGACGGCCCGCTGCACCGCGACCAGGCCGTCGGCATCGCCGTGCAGACCTGCGCCGCGCTGGCCGCCGCGCACTCGGCCGGCATCGTGCACCGCGACGTGACCGCGGCGAACCTGCTGGTCAACTCGTCGGGCGTGGTCAAGGTGTGCGACTTCGGCATCGCCGCCTGGCAGGAGGCGGCCTACCCGTCGCTGGTCGCCGGCACCCGCGGCTACACCGCACCCGAGCAGGCCGCCGGCGGCCCCGTCGACGCGCGCACCGACGTGTTCGGGCTCGGCTGCTCGCTGTACGCGATGCTCACCGGCGCTCCCCCGCCGGCCGGGCACGACGGCGAGGGCGTACGCGACGACCTGCTGCGCGCCGGGGTGCCCGAGCCGCTCGCGGAACTCGCCGGGCGGCTCACCGCGGCCGACCCCCGGCACCGCCCGGGCAGCGCCGAGCAGGTCGCCGCGCAGCTGCTGACGATCGGCGAGACGATCGTGCCCGACCCGTACGCGACGGCTCAGCTGTCGGACACCCTCGTGTCCGCGCCGGTGTCGCCGTCCGGAACCCGGCCGGCCCCGGGCACCCTGGTCGGGGTGGCCGCTGTGCCGCCGCCCCGGCCCGCGCGGCCCGAACCCGCCCGCAGGCCCGTCCGCCCCACGCGGCCCGACCGCTGGTTGCGGCCGGTGCTGTGGGCCACGGCGGGCGTGGTGGCCATCGTGGCGGGGCTGATGCTGATCGTGCTCGCCTCGGCCGGCGCCCCGCCCAGCGACGCCGCCGTGGCCGCGCCGTCGAACGCGCCGGGCGCCTCGAACGCGGCTGACGCGCCCCGGTCGGAGCCGTCGGCCACCCGCCCCGCCGACCCGCTCGCGCAGTTGCGGCAGGAGATCGACCGGCTGGCGCGGGCGGGCGGGATCGCCGACAAGGACGCCGCCGAGCTGCGCAAGCAGGTTCAGGACATCGAGAAGCGGCTGCGCCGCGACGGCGACGACGAAGCCGCCGACAAGGCCCGCGAGCTGCTGGCCAAGCTGCGCGACATGCGCGGCGACGGCGACCTCTCCGACGGCGCGTACCAGGTCCTCGAGCCGATCGTCGGCCGCCTCACCGCCACCCTCTCCGACGACACGTGACGCCGCAGCTCACAGCGTCGCGAGGATGGGAAGGGCACCTTCTACAACGCATAGCGATAAGAAGGTGCCCTTCCTTCGTCACGGCTGGTGGAGCGTCCTAGGAGGATGGGGTGGTGGCTTGGGCTCGGGTGGTGAGGGCGGCGGCGACGAGGCGGGCGGCGGGGCTGGGTTCGTGGCGGCCGCGGCGGTGCATCAGGTCGAGGCGGCGGGCGCCGACCAGCGGGGTGGTGATGGCGCGTACGGCGGGGTGCTGCTCGGGCAGGGCCAGGGCGGGGACCACGGCGGCCGCCAGGCCCGCGGCGACGACGGCCAGTGCGGCGGGGAACTCCAGGCACTCGTGCCGGCGGTCGAGGGTCAGGCCGTGCTGGGCGCAGACGCGATCGAGCACGCGGCGTACGGCGGTGTCGGGCGGGCCGTCCACCCAGGGGCGGTCGCGCAGCACGTCGAGGTCGCTGACCGGGCCCCAGCGGCGGGGCACGACGATCCGGTAGGGGTCGTCGAACAGCTTCACGGTGCGCAGTCCCGCCGGATCGCGGGCGGGTGCGGCCGCGTCGGACTCCGTGATCAGCAGGTCCAGCTCGCCGGTACGCAGCGCGGCGCGCCCCGGCTCCGGTTCGTACTGCCGGATGCGCAGCGCCACCGCGGGCGCGCTCTCCCCCAGCTCGGCGGCGACCGGCACGACCAGGTGGCGGATCGCGGTCGGGAACGCGCCCACGTTCACCGGCCCGGCCACCTGGCCGGTGAACGCGGCCAGCTCGTGCTCCGCGGCCGCGAGCACCTGCCCGAGCTTCGCGGCGTGCCCGGCGAGCATCCGCCCGGCCGGGGTCAGCCCGGCGGCGCGCCGCCCGCCGAGCTGCGAGCGGTCGAGCAGGGTCACCCCGGTCTCCGCCTCCAGCCGCGCGATGTGCTGGGACACCGCCGACGGGGTCAGGTGCAGCACGGACGCGGCGGCGAGCACGCCGCCCGCGTCGGCGACGGCGCGCAGCACGGCGAGGCGGCGCGGGTCGATCTGCATTCAGTCAGGCTACATGCCGCGTGAAGAGATCGTCGCTTGTGCTGTATGCCGACATCGGCGGATCATGGAGGCATGACCGAGTACCGGGCGTCCTTCGACGCGGACGTGACCTTCTCCAACGGCGGCGGCCTGCAGGTCCAGGGCTTCCGGCTGGACGTGCCCGGCCCGGACGTCACCGCCGACGACCTGGCCGCCCTGTTCGTCAGCCACCTCGGCCTGCTGATGGTCGGCCAGGTGCGGCTGTCGGGGGTCGAGGTGTTCACCGAGGCGCACAAGGGATCGCGGGGCGGCCCGTCCGCCGAGGCCGCCACCGGGCCGGGCACCCGGCTGGTCGACCTGAGCCACGTCATCGAGGCCGGGATGACCACATACCCGGGGCTGCCGGGGCCGGAGATCCTGCCGCACCTGACCCGCGCCGACTCGCGCGGCGTCTACGCCGAGGGCACCGAGTTCACCATCGACCGGATCAGCATGCTGAGCAACACGGGCACCTACGTGGACAGCCCGTTCCACCGGTACGAGGGCGGCGTGGACCTGGCCGGGCTGCCGCTGGAGTCGCTGGCCGACCTGCCCGCCGTCGTGGTCCGGTTGACCGGCGCGGCCGAGCGGGCGATCACCGCGCAGGCGCTCGCGCCGTACGACGTCGCCGGCAAGGCGGTGCTGCTGCACACCGGCTGGGACCGGCGCTGGCGCACCGCCGAGTACGGCGTCGCCGCGCCGTACCTGACCGAGGACGGCGCGAACCACCTGGTCGCCGCAGGGGTGAAGCTGGTCGGCATCGACAGCGTCAACATCGACTGCACCGACGGCAAGACCCGGCCCGCGCACTCGATCCTGCTGCACGCGGGCGTCCCGGTCCTGGAGCACCTGACCGGGCTGGGCGAGCTGCCCGTGCACGGGGCCCGGCTGCACGCCGTGCCCGCCCCGGTGCGCGACTTCGGCACGTTCCCGGTGCGGGCGTACGCGCTGGTGCCGCGATGAGCGCCCGGGTTCGGCCGTGAGCGTCGGGCTGCTCGTCGAGGTGGTCGGCTGGCTGGGGGCGGCCGCGCTGCTGCTGGCGTACGGGCTGCTGTCCAGCGGGCGGATCGCCGCGGGCACGACGTACCAGCTGCTCAACCTCGCCGGGGCGGTGGCGCTCGCGGTCAACGGCGTCGTGCACCGCGCGCTCCCGTCGGTCGCCGTCAACGTCGTCTGGCTGGTCATCGGCCTGGCCGCCCTGCGTGGCCTCGCCACCCGCCGACCCGCCCGACAGCGCACCGAATCGCACGACGAGCCTGCTCAGCCCGGCCGCTGAGAGGGGAAGGGCACCTTCTACAACGCGGAGCGTTGTGAAGGTGCCCTTCCTTCGTTCCGGGTGGCGCGGGTGGTGAGGTGGCGGCGTTCGGGGAGGTTGGTGGCCAGGGCGGCGGCGGCGCGGTAGGCGATGGCGGCCGCGGCGTGGTCGCCGGCTTGTTCGAGCAGGTGGGCCCGGGTGGCCAGGAGGCGGTGGTGGTTGGTCATGCGGGAGTCGCCGTCCAGGGTGGTCAGGAGGTCGAGGCCCGCCTGAGGGCCGTGGACGTGGCCGACCGCGACGGCGCGGTTGAGGGTGACGGCGGGGCTGGGGGCGACCTGTTCCAGCAGGGTGTAGAGGGCGAGGATCTGGGGCCAGTCGGTGTCGGCCATGGCGGGGGCCTCGTCGTGCACGGCGGCGATGGCGGCCTGGAGCTGGTACGGGCCGACCAGGCCGCGGGGTAGCGCCTCGCTGACCAGGGCCACGCCCTCGGCGATGCGGGCCCGGTCCCACAAGCGCCGGTCCTGCTCGGCCAGGGGGACGAGGCCGCCGTCGGGGGTGGTGCGGGCGGGGCGGCGGGCGTCGGTGAGCAGCATCAGGGCGAGCAGGCCCGCGACCTCGGCGTCGTCGGGCAGCAGGCGGCGCAGCCAGCGGGTGAGCCGGATCGCCTCGTCGGACAGCTGCGGGGCGGTGAGGTCGGGGCCGGCCGTGGTGGCGTACCCCTCGTTGAAGATCAGGTAGAGGACCTGCAGCACGGCCCGCAGCCGGCCGGCGCGCTCGGCGGCGTCCGGCATCGCGAACGACCCGCCCGCCGCCTGCACGCTCGCCTTGGCCCGGCTGATGCGCTGCGCCATCGTCGCCGTCGGCACCAGGAACGCCGTGGCGATCTGCTCGGTGCTCAGACCGCCGACCGCGCGCAGGGTCAGCGCGACCTGGCTCGGCGCGGCCAGCGCCGGATGGCAGCACAGGAACAGCAGCGTCAGCGAGTCGTCGCGGTCGGGCTCCGCGTCGGCGGGCGCGCCGACCAGCGCGGACTGCGGCGTGGCCAGGCTGACCGTCTCCTCGCGGCGGCGGCGGGCCGACTCGCTGCGCACCTCGTCGAGCAGGCGGTGCGCGCCGACCGTGATCAGCCAGCCGCGCGGGTTGTCCGGCACCCCGTCGGCCGGCCACTTCTGCGCGGCGACCAGCAGCGCCTCCTGCACCGCGTCCTCGCAGGCGTCGAACATGCCGTAGCGGCGCACCAGCGCGCCGAGGACCTGCGGCGCGAGTTCGCGCAGCAGGTCCTCGACGCGCCGGTCGACGATCACAGGTCGTTGCCCGGGGCCTCGTGGAGCACCGGCCACAGCTCGACCGGGTCCTTGTCGGTCCACGGCATGTCCGCCGCGATCTCCTCCGCGCGCTGCTGGCTCTCGCAGTCGAGCAGGTAGAAGCTCGCGATGTACTCCTTGGTCTCCAGGTAGGGCCCGTCGGTCACCGCGGGCTGCCCGTCGACCCGGCGCACCAGCCTGGCCGCCACGGCGTCGGAGAGCCCGTACGCACCCAGCAGCTCGCCGGTCTCCTTGTACTTCACGTTCCAGGCGTCCTGCTTGGCGACCTCCGCCGGGAACTCGTCCGCCGGGATCGACGCCCACTTCTCCTGGTTGCCGTAGATCAGAAGCAGGTACTTCATCGTGGTGTTCCCTCCGGTCCGGCGGGCCCCGTCGGCCCGCCCTCATCTCACGGACGGAGCCGGCACGCCCGTCTCTACATCCACGGGGAGATTCTTCCAAGATTTTTTTAGCGGGTACGGGCCGATCACTGTTTCCGCAGGTCGTAGCGCCAGTCGTTGCTGCGCATGAGGCTGCCCGGCGGGTACTCGAAGTCGTACGGCCCGACCAGCTCGAACCCCGCCTTGCGGCAGATCGCGTTCGACGGCACGTTGTCCACCCCCGGGTACGCGTGCAGCCAGCGGTGCCGCCCGTCGGCCCGCGCCGCCTCGATCAGCGCCCGCGCCGCCGCGACGGCGATGCCCCGGCCCTGGAACTCCGGCAGCACGCTCCAGCCGGTCTCGTACACCTGCTCGCCCTGCCACTCCCGGTCCCAGTGGCCGATGGTGCCGACCGGCTCGCCCGTCCCCGCCAGCGCGACCCGGAACATGCGGCCGTTCGGCAGCGCCAGGTAACGCTGGTGCCGCGCCAGCACCTTCTCCTCGGTCTCCGGACCGCCGAGGTGCTTCTTCATCTCCGGCGTGTTGACCCGGCGCAGCAGGTCGAGATCGTCGTCGGACCACGGGACGAGGCGTACCAGTTGATCAGTCACGCCGTCCACCCTGCCCCCACCCTGCGACATCCGGCTACAGCGCCCCGGCCCCCGCCTTGACCAGCGCCGCCGCCGAGCTGACCACCAGCGCGCCCAGCACCATCCGGCGGAACGCCGCCGCGTCGAAGCGGGCGAACACCCGGTTGCCCAGCCAGCCGCCCAGCGCCGCCGCGGGCAGGCCGACCGCCGCGACCAGCAGCGCCCGGGTGCTCAGCAGATCCGCCACCAGGAACCCGGCCACCGCGACCGGCGACACCGCGGCGAACAGCACCGCCAGCGTGGCCCGGAACGCGCGCGGCTCCAGCCGCATCGCCTGCAGCGCCGCCACCAGCGGCGGGCCGTTCGTGGCGGTGGCCGTGGTCAGCACCCCGGACAGCAGGCCCGCGCCACGCAGGGTCCAGCCGCCCGGCGCGATGTGCCAGCCCCGCCACACCACCACCGTGCAGCCCAGCGTCACCAGCGCGATCGTGGCCACCAGCGCGCCGGACGGCAGCAGCCGCAGCGCCAGCACGCCCACCGGCAACCCCGCCAGCACCCACAGCAGCAGGCGGCGGGCCGCGCCGGTGTCGACGTGGCGGCGGTGCCCGTACGCGTTGACGGCATTGAGGCAGAAGCTCACCATCGTGGCCGCGACCACGGCGGGCTGCGGGTCGACGATCATCGCCAGCAGCGGCACGGCGACCAGGGAGAAGCCGAAGCCCGAGATGGCCTGGGCGAAGGCCGCCACGGTGAGCACCAGGAAGGCGAGCAGGTACAGGGTCACGGGCGGCACCGTACCCGCAGCGTGACCCCGCCCGCGCTTCCCGTGAACAGAATGTGAACCAGTCCCCACCCGGCGGGCCCGAAACTCGGGGGACTTAGATCAAGATCACTGCTACCGTCGCCGTCATGACAACGCTGGTTCAGGTCGACCTGAGATCCGGAAACCGGATGCTGACGTGCTGGGTGGAGCCCAAGGTCAGAGTCGGTGACCGGATCACGCTGAAGAGCTCCGAGGAGCCGCGCCGCCACTGGGACGTGCTCCGCGTCGGAGCGCCGCACGCCGCCACCGACATCCGCCGCGGCTGGAACGGCGACCTCAAGCGCGGCTGGCGCGAAGCCCGCTGACCCCGCCGCCGCACCTTCGCGGCATCGGATTGGTGATCACTGTTTGAGGTCATGATCTGCGGTCGGACCGCAGATCATGACCTCAAACGACAATCTTCACGCCCTCGCGAGGGCCCGCTCAGGGGCGCTTGGCGGGCAGGGTGTCGGCGGGGTCGGGTGAGTTGGCAGGCTGCGCGTTGGCGGGGTTGGCGCGCTGGTTGCGGGCCCGCTTGCGGCGGGACTTGTTCGAGCCGTTGTGGAACCGCTCCACCGGCTCCTCGATGACCGGGTACTCGTCCTCCAGCACCTCGGGCACGGCTTGCGGCCAGCCCTCGGGCTCGTCGCCCTGCGCTGCGGCCTCGACGGGGTCGGCATCGGCGGCTGCGACGTCCGCCGCGGACTTGCCGCTCCCACCGCTCACCGGCTCCGCACCGCCGGCCCGACCGCCCTGCGGGGCCGAGCGCACGGCTTGAGGGTCCGCTGGCAGCGAGCCCGCACCCTGGCCGTTCGCCGATGGCAGGCCCGCGGCTCGACCGTTCGCCTTGGCCGGGCCCGCAGCGCGGGTGTCCGTCCGGGCGGGAGCCGGCTCGACGTCGCGTTCGGCTTCAAGATCCGGTGCGAACTCCAGGTCCGACCCGGCCTCGGGCACCTCCGGCTCGCCGCTGGGCTTGCGAGCGGTCTCGCCCGCCGGCACGCGCTTCTTCGCCGCGTGCTTCTCCGCCTCGTCCACCGGCAGGCGCTTCTTCGCGGAGGCGACCGCGAACAGCTCCCGCATCCCCACGGTCTCGCGCGGCTCGGGCTCGGGCTCCGGCTCGGCACTCGGGGCGGCCTCGGCCAGGGCCGCGGCGGCCAGCTCGTCCCTGTCGTGCTTGCGGCGGTGGGCCAGCGCCAGCTCGTAGTCGCGCTTGGCCTGGTACGCGTCGTCCTCGGTCTTCTGCCGGACCTCGCGGGCCTCCTCGTAGGCCTTGCGCAGCACTTCGAACGCGGTCCGGCGCAGCGTCTCGGCCTCCCGTTCGGCCATCCGCAGGATCGCCTGCACCCGGGGGCCGACGCCGGCCAGCGGGCGGGCCTCGGCGAGTTCGGAGGTCAGTTTGGAGATCTCGATCCGGGCGGCGCCGAGCTGGTTCTCCGCGATGGACAGCCGCTGGATCTCGGCGGCGAGCCGGCGCATGCGTCTCGCGGTGTCCTCGACGTAGGCGTCCACCTCGTCCATGGAGTATCCCCACAGCGCGGTCGTGAACAAGTCCTCACTGCGCACCTGGTCAGCGGCGGTACGAGCCATGCCGTAAGCCTAGGCAACGACCCCCGCTCCACCGTGCCGAATCCAGCGATTCGCGCATTCCGGTCAGGACTGAATCCGCCAGCCGGCCGCCCCGCTGAAGATCACCCGACTTGCCAGGCACCTGCGCGAAAGCGAGCCCGAGATACCCACGTGTGCCAGGCAAGTTGGACGATCTTGGCGGCGGCAGCGGCCGCTGGTCACAGGGCGCGCGCCGCGTGTCAGGCGGCGGCGCGCCAGTGGTCGCGCAGGGCGTCCACGGCGGTGGTGAACTCCGCCCGGTCCAGGGCCGCACCGCGAAACACGCCGGTGGTCACGGGCTCGTCGAAGAACCTGGCGGGCAGGGTCCCGGCGGGCACGCCGAGCCGGTCGTTGATCTCCTGCTGGGCGCGCAGGCGGTCCCGCCCCAGCGCGAACACCTGCTCCGGGGCGATCGGACGGCCCGAGGTGGCCCGGACCAGCTCGCACACCCGGTCCAGGGTGAGCGGCCGGGTCGGGGTGCCGGCGAACGGGCAGATCAGCAGCGCGTCCAGGCCGCTCCACAGGTCGGCCAGGCGCAGCGTGCGGGCGACGTCCAGGGTGGACGCGGGCGCGGGCACGGACAGCCCGATGCGTTCGGCCTCGTCGTAGCAGTGCGGCAGCCCGTGCACCGGATCGAAGTCGAGGTCGTGCTCGACGGCGTCGTAGCGCGGGCCGAACGGCGCGGCCGCGTACATCAGCCCCAGGCCGGGCTGCACGCGCGGGTCGAACGGCGGCAGCTCCACGTCCCGGCTGGTCATGGCCAGCTCGGGTGCGCCGATCCGGGCGGCGAGGCGGGCCGCGCCCTCCCCCAGCGGGTGCCCCGGCCGGGCGGCGCGCTCGACCAGCTCGACCAGCACCGCGGCCGCCCCGAACCCGGCTCCCGAAGGCAGCTCGGCGGCCGGCCACGGCGGCAGCACGCCACGTTCGGCGGCCTCGAACACGCAGGCCAGGGTTCCGCCCAGGGACACCGGGTCGAGGCCGAGCTGCTGGCAGCGGGCGTTGGCGGCGAGGATCGCGCCCAGGTCGCCGATGCCGAGGTTCGGGCCGAGCATCGCCACGGCCTCCTGGTGCAGGCCCGCGCCCGCGTACCCCTTCACGCAGTCGTTGGGGCAGCCGGGGCAGCCGCCGGACCAGGACAGGAACCCGGCATAGCGGTCGGGGTGCAGGTCCGGCCAGGACGCGGGAGCGGTGGCGGTGTCGGCGAAGTTGCGCACGGCGGCCGCGCCCGGTTCGGTCGACGTGCCCGGCCAGGCCCCGAAACCCGGGGCCGCGAGCTGCCAGCCGGCCAGCGGGTGGTCCGGCATCTCCCGGCGGTACGCCGTGAACAGCGCCTGCGCCGCGAGCACGTCGTGCGGCCACGGGGCGGCGCCGGACGGCACGCAGACCACGGCCTTGATGCGGCGGGCGCCGAGCACGGCCCCGAAGCCGAGCCGGGGCAGCGGGAACGCGCCGCAGGTGACCACATTGGCGTACCGCGCCCCGGCCTCACCCGCGGGCCCGATGACGGCGACGGCGGCGTCGCGCCCGTGCCGGGCCAGCAGCGCCTCGGTGGCCGGGCCGGTCTCCATGCCCCACAGCTCGCCCGCCGGGAGCACGGTGGCCCGTCCCGACTCGACGACGACGTACGACGGCTGGTCTGCCACCCCGGTCAGGCCGATGCCGGTGACCCCGGCTGCGCGCATACCCGCCGCGTATGGGCCTTCCGCACGGGTCTCGGCGACCGTGCCGGACAGCGGCGAGACGCCGACGGCGGCGACCCGGGCCGTGCCGACCGCGCCGAGCCCGGCGACGGTGCTGGTGACCAGCGCGACGGGCAGCCGCGGATCGGCCGGGTCGACCGGCCCGGCCAGGGCTTGGTGCAGCGTGGACAGTGCCTGCAGCGGCCCGCCCCAGCCGACCGCCGGCTCGGTGTACTGGCCGCCGCTGTCCAGGTCGAGGTGCAGGTACGTCACGCCGGCACCGGGGCGTCGGGGCGCAGCAGGCCCTCGGCGACCAGGTCGGCCCACAGCGACGCGGGCGGCGTGGGCAGGGCGAACCACTCGGCGCTGCGCTGCACGTGCTCGGGTTTGCCCGCGCCGACCACCACCGACGCGACGGCCGGGTGCGCGGCGGCGAACGCGAGCGCGGCCTGCGGCAGCGTCACGCCGTGGCGGCGGCAGGTGGTGGCGATGCCCTGGGCGCGGGCGAGGATGTCGGCGGGCGCGGCGCCGTACTCGTACGGCCGGGTCTCGTCGGGCCACTCCACGGCCAGCAGGCCGCTGTTGAACACGCCGACATTGAGCACGGAGATGCCGCGGGCGGCACAGGCGGGCAGGATGTCGTCGAGCGCGGGCTGCTCCAGCAGCGTGTACCGGCCGGCGACCATGAGCGCGTCCACATCGGTCTCGGTCGCGAACCGGGCCAGGGTCGCCGGGTCCTTGGAGCCGACGCCGATCGCGCCGACGACGCCCTCCTCGCGCAGCCCGTCCAGCACCGGGTACGCCTCCCGCAGCACCCGCTCGGGCTCCGGGCTCTCCTCCGGGTCGTGCATCAGCACCACGTCGATCCGGTCGAGCCCGAGCCTGGCCAGGCTCTCCTCGATGCTGCGGCGCACCCCGGCGGCGCTGTAGTCCCATACCCGCCGCCGGGTCGCGGGCACCGCGAAGCCGTTGGCCATGTCGTCGCCCGCGCCGTCCGGGTCGTCGACGAGGATGCGGCCGACCTTGGTGGAAACGACGTACTCGTCGCGCGGCCGGCCGGCCAGGTAGCCGCCCAGCCGCTGCTCGGACAGGCCGATCCCGTAGTGCGGGGCGGTGTCGAAGTAGCGGATGCCCGCCTGCCAGGCCGCCTCGACCGTGGCCGCGGCCTGCTCCGGCGAGACGGCCCGGTAGAGGTTGCCGATGGACGCCGCGCCGAAGCCCAGCGGGCTGACCGCGACGGCGGAGCCGCCGAGCGTTCTGGTCATGAGAGGTGCCTTTCCGGGGTTCAGTGGACGCAGACGATGTCGAGGCGGCGCGGCCCGTGCACGCCCTCGACCCGGTTGAGTTCGATGTCGCTGGTCGCGGACGGCCCGGAGATCATCGTCAGGGGACGTGTCGGATCGGGCAGCGCGGCGATCATGTCGGGCACGTCGGCGACGATCTGCGCGTCGTGTACCACGCAGACGTGGTGGTCCGGGACCAGCGTCAGCAGCCGCCGCCCCTGCCCCGCCCCGGCGTCGAGCACGAGGGTGCCGGTCTCCGCGATCGCCACCGCGCAAGCGGTCAGCACCGACACCCCGGCCTGGTCCAGCTCGGCCGCGGTCAGCAGGCCGGGCCCGACGGCGAGGCCGTCGCGGAGGACGGGCGCGGTCAGCGCCGCCGTCCAGGCTCCCGGCAGCCCGGGCGGCAGGACCACCTTGGACGCACCGGCCAGCAGCCGGCCGAGCAGCTCGGGCAGGTCCTCCTCGGTGCAGTGGTGCATCCCGGCGCGGTAGTCGCCGGCCCGCTCGGCGAACAGCTCGGCGAGGCTCATACCCGCTCCCCGACCGGCTCGCCGACGGCGCGGACAGGCCCCGCGACAGTCCTGTCATGCCTGCTCATGGGTGCGCCTCCACCAGTCTCGAAAGGACTCCGCCGCGGGTAGCGGCGCGTCGCGGTGTGCGGTCCAGGCCGACAGAGGCCACGGCGCGCGCCGCAGCGTGCCGCCCCGGCGGCGGGTGAGGGCCCGCAGCGGCGCGGCTCCGGTGCGGGCGGCCCGCAGCGCGGCGCGCCAGCGCCGACGGTCGCGCATCACCCAGCTCAGGGTCGACATCGCGACCCGCTCGGCGGCCGGCTTCGGCCCGGTCTGGCGCAGGTGCACCAGGATCTCCGGGATATTGATCTTCACGGGGCAGACGTCGTAGCAGGCCCCGCACAGCGTCGAGGCGTACGGCAGGGTCTTGTTGAACCCCGCGTCCTGGCCGGTGAGCTGCGGGGACAGGATCGCCCCGATCGGTCCGGGATAGACGGAGCCGTACGCGTGGCCGCCCGCGCGCTCGTACACCGGGCACACGTTGAGGCAGGCCGAGCAGCGGATGCAGCGCAGCGCCGCCCGCCCGAGCGGATCCTGCGCGACGTGCGTGCGGCCGTTGTCGAGCAGCACGATGTGCAGCCGCTGCGGCCCGTCGCCCGCCGTCACCCCGGTGAAGATCGAGGTGTACGGGTTCATCCGCTCCCCCGTCGACGAGCGCGGCAGCAGCCGCAGGAAGTCGCCGAGGTCGGCGAAGCGGGGCAGCAGCTTCTCGACGCCGACGACCGCGATCAGCGTCTCCGGCAGGGTCAGGCACATCCGCCCGTTGCCCTCCGACTCGACGATCACCAGCGACCCGGTCTCCGCGATCGCGAAGTTCGCCCCGCACACCGCGACCTTCGCCGCCAGGAACGTCCGCCGCAGATACTCCCGCGCCGCCCCCGCCAGCACCGCCGGCTCGTCCGACGTCTCGCTGAACCCCGGCATCCGCCGCGCGAACAGCTCCCGGATCTGCCTGCGGTTGTAGTGGATCGCCGGAACCAGGATGTGCGACGGCGTGTCATCGGCAAGCTGCACGATGAGTTCCGCGAGATCCGTCTCCACCGGCGTGATCCCGGCGGCCTCCAGGGCCTCGTTCAGCCCGATCTCCTGCGTCGCCATCGACTTGATCTTCACAACACTCTCGGCCCGCTGCGCTGTCGCCAGCTCTGTCACGATCGCATTGGCGTGCGCCGCGTCCGCCGCATGATGCACCGTCGCCCCGGCCGCCACAGCCGCCGCCTCAAACCGCGCAAGCAGCTCACCCAGGTCGTCCAGCACCTCGTCCTTGACCGCCGCAGCCCGCTCCCGCATCGCCTCCCAGTCCGCGACCTCGGCCACCACCCGCGCCCGCTTCTCCCGAATGGTCCGCGTCGCCCGCCCCAGATTCCCCCGCAACTGCGCATCGCCCAGCTCCCGCTCCGCCGCCACCGGAAACGGCGTCACCGCCACGATCGGCAACCCCCTACTCACCGCACCCCTCCCTCACCACGCCGCGCCGCGCCCGCGCCGCGCCGGCCAAGATCGCGACGATCTTGCGTGAACTGTTGGCCATCTGTCCGATTAGTGCGTGTCGCACCCACAGTCCGCGCAAGATCGCCGGGGCGGAGGGGTGGGTGGGGCGGGGGGTCATGAGAGGGGTCCGGGGGTGGCGAGGATTTCGGCGTAGTGGATTGGTTTGGGGGCGTGGGGGTGGCGGGTGAGGGCGCCGCCGATGTGGGAGAGGCAGGAGTTGTCGGCGGCGGCCAGGTATTCGGCGCCGGTGAGTGCTGCGTTGGTGCATTTGTCGGTGAGCATGGCGGCGGAGACGGCGGCGTTCTTGAGGGCGAAGGTGCCGCCGAAGCCGCAGCACTGGTCGGGTTCGGGGAGGTCGATCAGCTCCAGGCCGCGGACGGCGCGGAGCAGGGTGGTGGGGCGGTCGCCCAGGCGGAGGGATCTGAGGCCGTGGCAGGTGGGGTGGTAGGTGACGCGGTGGGGGAAGGTCGCGCCCACGTCGGTGACGTCGAGGACGTCTATGAGGAGTTCGGAGAGTTCGTAGACGGGGAGGGCGGTGTGGGCGCGCAGGTGTGCGACGCAGGAGCCGGAGGGGGAGACGATGACGTCGTGGCCGGCGAAGGCGGATTCGGTGAGGCGTTCGAGTTGGCGGGCGGGGGCGGCGTAGCCGGTGTTGGCGTGCATCTGGCCACAACACGACTGTGCGGCGGGGAAGGCGACCGTGTGGCCGAGCCGTTCCAGCACCGTCACCGTCGCTATCCCGGCCTGCGGGAACAGCGCGTCGTTGAGACACGTGACGAACAGTGCGATCCGCACGGACGGGGTCCTCCTCCCTAGACGGCATCTTGCTCTTGAGGCTAGATCCTATAGGATCCAGGATGTAGCCGGAAGGAGCCAAGCACATGCCGACCCACCACCGCCCACCCCGGGGCGCGGCGCGATGAAGGTCATTGATCTGCGCGTACGCGACATCCGCTTCCCCACCTCCCGCCACCTCGACGGCTCCGACGCGATGAACCCGGACCCCGACTACTCGGCCGCCTACGTCGAACTGATCACCGACGGCGACACCGACGGGCACGGCTTCACCTTCACCATCGGGCGAGGCAACGACGTCTGCGCCGCGGCGATCGAAGCGCTTCGACCGTACGTGGTCGGCCAGGACCTGGACACCCTGGACCTCGGCGAGTTCGGCCGCCGGCTCACCCACGACTCCCAGCTGCGCTGGCTCGGCCCGGAGAAGGGTGTCATGCACCTGGCCGCCGGCGCGGTCCTCAACGCCGCCTGGGACCTGGCCGCGCGCCGCGCGGGGCTGCCGCTGTGGCGCTACCTGACCAGCCTGTCCCCCGACACCATCGTGGACTGCGTGGACTGGCGCTACCTCACCGACGCGCTGACCCCCGACGCCGCCCGCGACCTGCTCGTCGAGCGCGCGCCCGGCCGCGCGGCCCGGACCGGGGAGCTCATCTCCGGCGGCTTCCCGGCGTACACCACCTCGGCGGGCTGGCTCGGCTACGACGACGCCAAGGTGACCCGGCGCGCGCTGCGCGCGGTAGCCGACGGATTCGCCATGGTGAAGCTGAAGGTCGGCGCGGACCTCAACGACGACCTGCGCCGGTTCACCGCCGCCCGCGAGGCGCTCGGACCGGACTTCCCGATCGGCATCGACGCCAACCAGCGGTGGGGCGTCGGCGAGGCGATCGGCTGGGTGAGCGCCCTGGGCCACCTGAACCCGTACTGGATCGAGGAGCCCACCAGCCCCGACGAGATCCTCGGCCACGCCGCGATCCGCGCCGGACTGTCCCAGGCCGGGCCCGGCGGCACCCCGATCCGGGTGGCCACCGGCGAGCACGTGCACAACCGCGTCATGTTCAAGCAGCTGCTGCAGGCCGACGCGATCGACGTGGTGCAGATCGACTCCGCCCGGGTCGGCGGCGTCAACGAGAACCTGGCGATCCTGCTGCTCGCCGCGGCGTACGGCAAGCCGGTCTGCCCACACGCGGGCGGGGTCGGCCTGTGCGAGCTGGTCCAGCACCTGTCGTTCTTCGACTACACCTCGGTGGCCGCCTCCCTGGACGGCCGGATGATCGAGTACGTGGACCACCTGCACGAGCACTTCGCCGACCCGGTCCGCATCGTGAACGGCCGGTACGCCGCCCCCGAGGCGCCCGGTTTCTCGGCCAGGATGCATGAGGAGTCCCTGCTCCGCTACAGCTTCCCCGACGGTCCGGAGTGGAAAATTGACTGAGTTCGCAGGCCTGGTGGCCGCGGTCACGGGTGGCGCGTCCGGCATCGGCGCGGCCGTGGCCGACCTGCTCGCCGAGCGTGGCGCGGCGGTGGCCGTGCTCGACCGCGCCCCCGCCGAGGGCGGCCGGCACCTGGCCGTCACGGCCGACGTCACCGCGCCGCTGGACGAGGCGATGGCCCGGGTCGCGAGCGGGCTGGGCAGCCTCGACATCCTGGTCAACTGCGCCGGGATCAGCGCCGTCGGCACGGTCGAGGACGCCGCCGACGACGAATGGCAACGTTGCCTCGACGTCAACGTCGTCGGGATCGCCCGCGCCAGCCGCGCCGCGCTGCCGTACCTGCGCGGCTCGAAGAGCGGCGTGATCGTGAACATCTCCTCGATCGCCGCCACGGCCGGCCTGGTCAACCGGGCCGTGTACTCGGCGACCAAGGGCGCGGTGCACGCGCTGACCCTGGCCATGGCCGCCGACCTGGTCGGCGAGGGCATCCGGGTGGTCAGCGTCGCCCCCGGCACGGTCGACACGCCCTGGGTGGCCCGGCTGCTGGCCGGAGCCGACGACCCGGCCGAGGAGAAGCGCAAGCTCGCCGCCCGCCAGCCCACGGGCCGCCTGGTCACCGCCGACCAGGTCGCCGAGGCCGTCGTCTACCTGGCCTCGCCGCGCTCCGGCGCGACCACCGGCACCTCGCTCGCCGTCGACGGCGGCATGAGCGGCCTGCGCCTGGTCCGCTGACCGGGGCCGCAAAGACCGGCGGCGCGGTCCCACACAGGGGGACCGCGCCGCTTTCGTTCAGCCGTGCGTCAGGACGTGCCCAGGCGCTGCAGGACGACGTCGGTCGGCGTCTGGACCAGGTAAGCCTGGAACAGCTCGTCGTACTGCTGCCCGCCGGGCACACCCTCGAACGCGTAGATGATGCCGTTCTGGGGCAGCGTGCCGCCCGATGCGCCGGGCAGGCCGACGACCAGGTCGAACTGGGCGTTGTTGTGCCAGCGGTCGATCACGGCCAGCCACAGGCCGAACTCGCCGTCGGGCTGCGAGCCCATGTTGATCGAGGACAGACTGATCTGCGTGGCGCCCACCCCGAGGGTGGCCAGACCCGGCACGATCGCGATGACACCGGCGTCGGGCTGCGCAGCGATGTCCTCGCCCGGTGCGCCGATCGCGAGGTCGACCGGTGCGGTGCCGGTGAGCTCACCGGCCGCGACGTACGCCCCGAAGCGGTCGCCCGCGGTCGGGGTGCCCGGGATGCCGGCCGTGCTGCCCTGGCCGAGCAACTGCTTGCCCGTCGCCTGGACGCCGCCGGCCCTGCCCTCCAGCACGACGACCGCGCCGGCCCCGGACTTGCCCTTCACGTCGCTGTCCGGCGTTCCCGCGACGATGTCGCCGAAGCCGTCGCCGGTGACGTCGGCGACCAGCAGCCGGGTGCCGAAGCCGTGCACGGTCACGTTCGCCGTGGACACCTCCGCGCCGGTGAGGACGTCGACGTCGGTCGTGGTGATCCCGGTGTCCGCACCCTGCAGCAGCATGACGTTGCCGCCGCCGGCCGCGGAGCCGACCACGAGGTCGCCGTTGCCGTCATCGGTGACGTCGCCGATCGCCAGCGCCCGGCCGAAGTTCTCGCCCGGACCGGCGGGCGTGCCCGGCACTGTGGACAGGCTGGTGTGGAAGCGCTGCGCGCCGGTGGCGGTCAGGCCGGTGGCGGAGCCGTAGAGCACGGTCACCGCACCCTCGCCCGCGTACGTGCTCACCTGCTCGCCCGGTGCGCCGACCGCGAGATCGGCGTACCCGTCGTCGTTGATGTCGCCGAGCGCGAGCGCCGAGCCGAAGCCGTCGCCCGCGTTGCGCTGGCCCGGGACACCGGCGGTGTCCTGGTCCCAGTACTCCGCGGCGGAGATGTAGAGGCCGGACGGGTGGCCTGGCACGACCCAGACGCCGCCGGCGCCCGCGGTCTGCCCTGCCAGGCCGAGCACCAGGTCGTCGAAGCCGTCGTGGTCGATGTCGCCCGCCGCCATGGAGACGATGGAGTCGAGCCCGGCCGCCGCGCCGTAGAAGACGCAGCGCTTCCCGGTGAGCTGGACGACCACCACCCGGTTGCCCGTGGTCTGGTTGACCCCGAAGGTGACGATGTCCTCGGAGTAGTCGCCGTCGAAGTCGGACTTCGTGTGCCCGTGCCCGCCCGTGCCGAAGACGTGCGACGGTCCGTCGCAGGCCATCCGCAGCTCTCGGGTCAGGTCGCTGGAATAGATCGAGGCGTAACCGATGGCCGCAGCCGCCGGTGACACCGTGCCGAGCTGCGCCGCGACCAGCGCCGCGACGGTGGCCGCTGCGCCCGCCGCGATTCTGAACTGTCTCATGTGTCCCCCGACTCTGTGTGAACGACCGATCGCCAGAGGTTACGCAAGGCGGGCAAGGCCCGCTGTCCCCGAAACTGTCGTGCTGTACACACAGGACGGGGGCGGTGCGGGACGCCGCCGCCCGCACCGCCCCCGGGTCATCGCCCCGTCAGGCCTGGCCCATGGTGACGCGCTGGCGGCCCAGGCCGTCGATCTCGACCTCGACCACGTCGCCCGCGGCCAGGTACGGGAACCGGCCGGACAGCCCCACGCCCTCCGGCGTGCCGGTGTTCAGCACGTCGCCCGGTTCCAGCACGGTGTACTGCGACAGGTGCCAGATCAGGTACGCCACGTCGAAGATCATGTCCTTGGTGTCGGAGTCCTGCCGGACCTCGCCGTTGACCCAGGAGCGCAGCCCGAGGCCCTGCACGTCGGCGATCTCGTCCGGGGTGACCAGCCACGGACCGAGCGGCTGGAACGTCTCGCAGGACTTGCCCTTGGACCACTGCCCGCCGGACTGGCGCAGCTGGAAGTCCCGCTCGGACACGTCGTTGGACAGCAGGTAGCCGGCGACGTGGTCGAGGGCCTGCGCCGGGGACTCCAGGTAGCGGGCCCGCCGCCCGATCACCACGGCCAGCTCCACCTCCCAGTCCGTGGCGGCCGAGCCGCGCGGGATCAGCACCTCGTCGTACGGGCCGACCACGGTGTTCGGGGCCTTGTAGAAGACGATCGGGGTGGTCGGCGGCTCCGCGCCGGACTCGGCGGCGTGTGCCGCGTAGTTCTGCCCGACGCAGAGCACGACGCCCGGCCGGGCCACCGGCGCGCCCACCCGCAGGCCGGTGACGTCGATCTCGGGCAGGTCCGACGCGGCCGCCCGGGCCCGGTCGACGCCGCCCCCGGCCAGGAACGCGCCGTCGATGTCGGGCGTGATCCCGGTCAGGTCGTAGTGGCGGCCGCCGGACAGCAGCACCGGTTTCTCCGCGCCCGGGGCGCCGACCCGCATGAACTTCATTGATTGATCTCCAGACCGTAGGTGCGAATCGCGGTGCCGCCCGCCACGGCGGCCCGCTCCGAGGGCGACAGCCCCGACAGGCAGGAACCGACCGCGGCCAGCGCGTCGGCGTACGAGGCGACCAGTTCGCAGACCGGCCAGTCCGAGCCGATCAGCAGCCGGTCGGGGCCGAACAGCTCCAGCGCGGTCTCCACGAACGGCGCGATCGCCTCGACCGTCCAGCCCGGACCGGCCTCGGTGAGCAGCCCTGACAGTTTCGCCGCCGCGTTGTCGCATGCCGCGAGCGGCTCGACGGCGTCCCGCCATTCGCGCAGCCCGTCCGGCGTGATGCGCGGTTTGCCCAGGTGGTCGAGCACGAACATGGTGTTCGGCACGGCGGCGACGGCGGCCGCGCAGGCGGGCAGCTGGTCGGCTCGCACGACGAGGTCGAAGGTGAGCCCGGCGGAGCCGATCGCGCGCAGCGCGCCGCGTACGTCCGGGCGGGCCAGGTGGTTCGGGTCGGTCACGCCCTGGACCTGGTCGCGCAGTCCGACGAGCAGGTCGCCGCCGGCGCCGTCGAGCAGCGCGGCGATGGTGCCGGGCAGGTCCGGATCGGTCAGCGAGGCCCAGCCGACCACGCCGGCGATCTCCGGGGCGTCCGCGGCCAGCGCCAGGAAGTCCACGGTCTCGTCGAGCCGGCATCGCCCGGCCTCCACCAGCACGGTGGCGTCGACCTTGCCGGTGGGCAGCTCGCGGCGCAGGTCCTCGACGGTGAAGTCGCGGCGCAGCGGCTCCAGGCCGGGTTCGGCCAGCCAGGCGTAGTCGGCGGTCCACAGGTGGTGGTGCGCGTCGATCCGCACGTGTCTGCCCCCTGTCACGTCCATGAGAATCATAGATCCTATATCATTGCCGTATCGGTAAGGTGTACTCGCTCACGACGGTGACAGTCAAGGGGTGTTCCGATGGCCACTACGCCCATCTCCGGCCGGATCCGGCCCGCGCAGCGGCTCACGCTGACCGACGACGTCTACGAGTCGCTCAAGACCCTCATCATGGAGCATGCCATCGCTCCCGGCGAGCGGGTGAGCATCGACGGGCTAGCCCGTACCCTCGAAGTCTCCCCCACCCCGGTGCGCGAGGCGCTCGCCCGCCTGGAGTCCGACGGGCTGGTGCGCAAGCGGGCCATGTCCGGCTACACCACCACGCCGCTGCTCACCCGCACCGAGTTCGACGAGCTGTTCGAGATGCGGCTGCTGCTGGAGCCCGCCGCCGCCCGCCGCGCCGCCACGTACGCCGACGCCGAGCAGCGCCGCCGGGTCCGCGAGGAGGCCGCCGCGACCGTCGCCGTCGTGGAACCGGGTGACGGCTACCGCCGGCACGCCGCCTTCACCGCGCTCGACGCCCGCTTCCACGATCTCGTCGCCGAGGTGTCCGGCAGCGGCCTGCTGCGCGAGTCCATCATCCGGCTGCACTCCCACCTGCACCTGCACCGGATCTACTTCCCGTCGGCGGGCACCGGCGACACCGTCGGCGAGCACAAGCGCATCGCCTCCGCCATCGCCAAGGGCGACGCCGACGCCGCCGCCGACGCCATGCACCAGCACCTCACCTCAGCCCGCGACCGCCACCTCCCCGCCTTCCCGACCTGACCTCTTTGTCGCAACTCCTAAAGAGTCGCGGCATCGGCCCACGTCGGAGCCCGCGACTTGTCAAGAATTGCGCCAGGTCGGGGGCCAGGGGGTGACGAGGTGGAGGCTGTCGAGGCGGGTGAGGCCTTCGTCGGCGAGCAGGGCGGCGAGGTCGATGGCGAAGTCGCCGTTGGCCAGCAGGTCCGGGCGGTCCAGCCCGTCGATCGCGGCGGCGACGATCCGGTCGGGCAGGAACTCGCGCAGGCGGTGCCGCATGTCCCCCGGCCAGTCCATGACCGCGCTGTACACGTGGTCGGGGCTGCGCCCCCAGTCCTCGGCGACGTCGGCCTCGTCCACGCCGAAGATCACCACGTGGTCGCGGTCCACCGGGCTGCCGAGCAGCGGCACGCCGCCGGTGTGGCAGTCCACGGCCGGCAGCACGATCCGGTCCGGGTCGATCGGCTCGTACCAGAGCAGCAACGGTTTCGCCCGGAGCGCGTCGCGGTTGTCGAAGCAGCACAGCGCGATGGTGTGGCGCGGGAAGGTCAGCGCGTAGAACTCGAACAGTTCCGGGCTCACCGGCGGCCGCCGGTGCGGCGGGACGCGCTCCAGCGCCGCGTACCCGGCCATCGGGTCGTCGGCCAGCACCACCGTGTACACATCGTGGTCGAAGACGTGCGCCCGCGGGACCGGGGCGTCCATCCAATCCATGCCGTCGGCGGCCGCCGCGCCGCCCCCGACCGCCTCGAGCATCAGGTCCAGCACGTCGCGGTGGCGTCCGACGTCGATGAAGCTGTCCGGGGTGAGATGGCGGCCGGGCAGGTGCAGCAGCATCGCGTTCGGGCCGGACGCCAGGTTCACCGCGGTGTTCTGGTAGCCGAACACCTCGATCCGCCCGTGCACCGGGTGGTTGCAGCGGCCTGCGTAGACGGTCGTGCCGCGGAAGTCCGCATGGTCAGCCGAGACGCACATCGCGCGAGGATACGCCGTCCAGCGCGGGCCCACAGTCCGGCGGCGTGCGGTAGCGTGCGGCGACCACGTTGCGGACCAGGGGCAGGGCACATGTTGGGGCGTTTCCGGATCACCGCCGCGGCCCGTGCCGCCCACACCGCCGCCTATGCGGCGTTCGAGGCCGAGGACTGGCCGCTGGCCGGCCATCAGCTCGCCGCCGCCGCGGCGATGCTGCCCGCGGGCAGGGCGCAGCGGGCCGCCTGGTTCGACGCCGCGCTGGCGTACAAGTTTGCCCGGGACTGGGCGCGCGCCTACGAGCACGGCCGGACGGCCGCGTCGCTGGTCGAGCGCGGCAAGGAGGAGCCCGCGTTCTGGAACCTCGGCATCGCCGCGACCATGCTGCGCGAATGGGACACCGCCCGTGACGCCTGGGCCGGTTACGGGCTGCGGCTGCCGGCCGGCACCGGCGAGATCACCGAGGACCTCGGGCCGACCTGTGTACGCATCGAGACCGGCGGCGGCCAGGAGGTCGTCTGGGCGATCCGGATCTGCCCGACCCGGGCCCGGATCGTCAACGTGCCCTTCCGCCCGTCCCGCCGGTACGGCGAGGTGGTCCTGCACGACGGCGTGCCCAACGGCGAGCGGGTGTCCGGCGGCAGGACCGTCCCCGTCTTCGACGAGATCGCCCTGTTCACGCCCTCGGACCTGGCCACGCTGACCGTCGACGCGGACGCGCCCGAGCAGGCCGACGTGGAGGCGCTCGCCGACCTGTTCGCGCAGGAGAGGTACGGGATGGAGATGCCGTCCACCCGGCGCGACCTGTGCGCGTGCTGCAGCGAGTCGACCGTGCGGCAGGAGCGGGTCATCCCCGTCGGCCGCCAGCAGTTCCTGCTCGCCGCGCCGCTGGACCGTGCGCGGGAGCTGCTCGACCGGTGGCGGGCCGAGCGTCCGGGCGAGCGCTCCTGGGAGAACCTGCACCCGGCCACGTGACGGCTCAGCCGGACACGAGCTGCTCGCGGGCCTCCATCAGGGCGAACCCGAGCAGGTTCAGGCCGCGCCAGCGCTGCGGGTGCCACGCGTCGCCGTCGCGGGCCGACAGGCCGATGCCCCAGATCGCGTCGACCGGGCTCGCCTCCACCAGCACCCGGTCGCCCGTCGACAGCAGGTAGGACCGCAGCGCCTCGTCCTGGCCGAACTTCGCGACGCTGCCCGCCAGCACGATTCCGTACCGCTCCCGCTCCCAGACGGCCTGGCTGAACCCGCGGACCTCGCGCCCCACGCCCTTGGCCTGCTGCGGGTGCCCGGCCGCGAGCACCCGCCCGGCGGCGTCGGCGTCGCCGAACAGCGTCGCCTTGCGCCACATCATGTAGTGCTCGGCGGTCGCGAAGCTCAGCCCGTCGACCGTGAACGGGGCCTCCCACCACTGGCTCAGGCAGCTCGGGCCGATGCTCCCGTCGGCGTTCGGCTGGTGCCCCCAGAACATCAGGTACTTCCACCGCCGCCCGGCTTCGGCGAGGGAGACCAGGTCGGCGACGCTGCGAGGTGACATGCCCGCCAGTGTCGCCCAGCGCGGGCCCGCCGCGCGTCACGATTTCGGTCGACCGGTGTCGCACGCCGGCGGCATGATGCTCGGCGTGACCACGCTGACGATCATCAAGGGCGACGCGACCAGCCCGCAGGCCAAGGGCCCGAAGGTGATCGCGCACGTCTGCAACGACATCGGCGGCTGGGGCAAGGGCTTCGTGCTGGCGATCTCCCGGCGCTGGCCGGAACCGGAACGCGACTTCCGCCGCTGGCACCGCGAGCGGGCCCGCAACGACTTCGGCCTCGGCGCGGTGCGCCTGGTGCAGGTGCTGCCGGACACCTGGGTCGCGAACATGGTCGCCCAGCGCGGCATCAAGACCGGCAGCTCCGGGCCGCCGATCCGGTACGAGGCGGTCGAGTCCTGCCTGCGTACGCTCGCCGGGGAGGCGATCCGGCTCGGCGCCTCCGTGCACATGCCGCGCATCGGCTGCGGCCTGGCCGGCGGCCGCTGGGAGCGCATCGAGCCGATCGTCGCGGACACCCTGCTCGCCGCGGGCGTGCCGACCACGGTGTACGAGATCTAGCAGCTTTGTGGTCGTCGGCGCGACCACAAAGCTGCTAGATCTCCAACGCCGTGTAGGGCCGCTCGCGGGGTAGCAGGTCGGACGCCTGGGTCAGGTTCCCCGAGCGGACGAGGGCGTGGATCTCGTGGGCGAGCGGGGTCACGTCGTCGATGCCGACGGTCCACTCGTCCACGTAGCCCTCGACGGCGGAGCCGGACAGGCCGATCTGGATCGCGCGGTGCGCCAGCGGGCGCAGGTGCAGGTCGCGCTCGGGGTCCCACTGCACGCGCACCGGGGAGCGTTTCAGGGCCCGCCGCCAGGCGGCCTGGTCGGGATACACGTCGCGGTCGTGGTGGCTGGGCACGGCCTGCCGTACTGCGGCGTCGAAGCCGGCGCGGCGCAGGCGTACGGCGAGCACCCGCTCCTGGCCCTCCTTGGTGGCCCAGCCGCAGCGGTACATCATCCACAGGAAGGACGGCTTGATCCAGGTCATCCGGTCGCGGCGGTACCAGTCCGGGAAACGCCCCAGCCCGGCCGCGGCGTCACCGATCTCCGGCCGGTACGCCTGGTAGACGGTGACGGTCTCGTCGTCGTGCAGCGCCCGGATCTGCCTCGTCGGCACTGTCATGGCCAGGATGATCCAGGACGGCCCCGGCTGCGTCGACCGGGTTTGCGCTTGAGGCCGGGACGGAATTCGCTTGTCCGCGCGGCGCGCGGCCCGGACCCTGGCAGATGTGCACGATGATCCTGTGGCCGCCGCACGGCGCCTCGTCGAGGACCGGTACCCCCACGCCCGGTGGGCGATGCTCACCGGCAGCGTGCTGACGGCGGCGCGTACGCCCGGATCCGATCTCGACATCCTGGTCTTCTTCGACGAGGGTGACGCGCTGCCGTTCCGGGAGTGGCAGCGGTGGGCCGGGTTCAACGTCGACCTGTTCGCCTATGACCAGCCCGGACTGGACCGCTACCTCGGATTCGACCTGCGGGACGGGAATCCCGCGCTGCACCGCATGGTCGCCGGGGGACAGCTGCTCACCGGCGCGGACGAGCACGCGACCAGGCTGCAGGCGCACTGCGTGGGCGTGCTCGCCGCCGGACCGCGGCCGCTCACCGCCGACCAGCTGAACATGGTGCGTTACGGCCTCGCGGACCTGTCGGACGACCTGGCGCATGCGAGCGACCCGGTCGAGGCGGCCGCCACCGCGGCGATGCTGTGGCAGGCCGTCGCCGACGCCGCCTGCGCCACGGCCTGTCCGCCGCACTGGCGCGGCACCGGCAAGTGGCGCGCCCGGGAACTGCGCGACTTCGATCCCGGTTTCGCCCGGCGCTGGCTCGCCGTACGCGACGACCCGACCGCCTTGCCCGCGTTGGCCGCGGAGCTGATCGAGCAGACCGGCGGCCCGCTCGTCGACGGCTTCCGCATCGCCGGAGAGCGCTGACCGCCCGGATGCGACTGCGGGCGCTCGTCGACGAGGTGCGGCTGGGGCCGCTGAACCACCGCGTGCTGCGGCCCTACCGGACGCTGCCCCGCGCGGCGCTGTTCCCCGCGGGTGCCGACCGCCGACCGCACTGCCTGCTGATGTACACCGACCGGACGGCGGCCGCCGTGCTGCACGCCGCGTGGGCGCTGGCCACGATCTCGCCGCACTCGCTGGTGTACCTGCCGATGCGGGCCGCCCCGCCACCCGCGCACACGCCGTTCGCGGGGACCGGCGCGGCGTCGTTCGACCTGCTGCTGCACCACCGGCTGCAGTTTCCGCTGTCGCGGTGGAAGCAGGTGCGGGCACGGCTGCGGGGCGGCACGCCGCACACGGCGGTGATCCCGCCGGGGGTGCTGCCCGCCTACGAGGATGTCGACCACGACGCCCGCGGGTACGTCGAGCAGCGCGACCACCTGCGCATCGAGCTGTCGGGACGCACGGTGTTCGTCGTCGGCGGCACGGTCGCCTTCCGCGGCTGGGGGCACTGCCTGCGGCGGCTGGCGGAGGGCCCGCGGCCGGGCACGGGCGGCAGTTGTGGTGCGCCGCACCACTGCGTGTCGGTCGACGACTGGCGGCCGCGGCAGGATCGCGACTGGACCGACCTGCACATCGAGGTCGTCGCCGACTGGCGGCACGGTGCCGTGACGGGTTAGGCGCGCACCTTCGGGGTCAGGGCGGCCGCGAAGGCGGCGACGACGCCGTCGAGCAGGGTGCGGGCCGGTTCGGCGATGATCACGTCGCCGTCGGGGCCGTCGCTGATCAGCTGGTCGTGCACGAAGTAGCCGGGCAGCACGTGGGTCGCGCCCATGGTGGTGAGCACGGGCCGCAGCGCGTAGTCGATGGCCAGCACGTGCGCGACGGTGCCGCCGGTGGCCAGGGGAAGCACCGTCTTGCCCGCGAGGGCGTACTGCGGGAGCAGGTCGAGCAGCGCCTTGAGGATGCCGCTGTAGGCGGCCTTGTACACCGGCGTCGCGACGATGACGCCGTCGGCGGCGGCCAGGCGCTCGGCGATGTCGAGGATCACCGGATGCGACGGGTCGCAGCCGAGCAGCACCTCGGCGGGCAGGTCGCGCACGGCGATGGTGTCGATCTCGGCGTCGAGCGCGCCCGCCACGTTGGCCAGCACGCGCGCGGTCCGCGAGGTCGGTGACGGCGAGCCGCTGATCGCGACCACGACGGCCACGTCCACCTCCCCTGTCTCACGGATCCCGCAGCCACCGTATCGCGCCACGGCTCCGGGCCGCAGGTCTGGCGGCGCCCACCCGCTCATGATCGCCCGACTTGCCGGGCACATGCCGGTATGCGGCTTCAAGATACGCACACCTGCCGGGCGACTCGGACGATCAACGTGTTGCAGAATTCTGTTTGCAAAGAAAATTCTGCATGGGTACCGTGCGGGGCATGAGTCAGAGTGACGGCGTGCGCCGGGTCGGCGAGGTCGAGGAGTTCAAGGCGCTCGCGCATCCGCTGCGCGCGCGGCTGCTGGGGGCACTGCGCGAGCACGGGCCCGCGACCGCCACCGAGCTGGCGCATCGGTTCGCCACCGACACCGGGTCCACTAGCTACCACCTGCGCAAACTCGCGCAGTACGGGTTCATCGCGGAGGCGGGCGACCCGGGCCACCCGCGGGCGCGGCGCTGGCAGGCCGTGCACCGGGTCAACGAGTGGAGCGCCACCGCCATGGCGGCCACCGCGGAGGGCCGCGAGGCGTCCGCGGTGATGCGCCGCCAGCAGGTGGACGTCCTGATCAGGGACGTCGAGGGGTACGAGGCCATGCTCGGCTCGCTGCCCCCGGAGTGGGTCGAGGCGAGCGGCATCGGCGACCTGCTGGTGCGGCTCACGCCCGACTCGGTGAACACGCTCTGGGCCCGGTTCTACGCGCACGTCGACGAGCTGGTAGCGCAGGACGCCGCCGACCCGGCCGCGCGCCCGGTCAGCATCCTCGTTTCCGGCCTGCCGAGGGACGCCGCGTGATCACCGCGGACGCGGCGCGCCGCCGCTACGTGGCGATCGCGTTCCTGACCTGGCTGCCCGCCGGGCTGTACACCGCTCCGCTGGTGCTGCTGATGCTCGATCGCGGGCTGAGCCTGGGCGCGATCGCGGCGATCGGCGCGGTGTACTCGATCACCATCGTGGTGCTGGAGCTGCCCACCGGCGGGCTGTCCGATGTGCTCGGGCGGCGGCCCGTGCTGGCCGCCTCCGCCGTCGCCGGACTGGCCGGGCTGGCCCTGCTCGGGCTGACCGGGGCGGTGTGGCTGCTGGTCCTCTCGGCGGTGCTGCGCGGGGTGGCCCGCGCGCTGTCCTCCGGCCCGGCCGAGGCGTGGTACGTCGACGCCGTGCACGCCGCGCAAGGCCGCGACGCAGACCTCGGTCCGGGCCTGGCCCGCGGAGGGGTGGCCGCCTCGGCCGCGCTCGGCCTCGGCGTGCTCGCCGGAGGGCTGATCCCGTTCCTCTGGCCAGGTGCCGCGACGGGGGATCCGGCCGTGCCCGACACGGTGCCGTCCGGGCTGGCCGTGCCGGTCTTGCTGGCGGCGGTGTGCGAGCTGGTGCTGCTGCTGGTCGTGCTGTTCGGGATGCCGGAGGCGCGGGGATCACGGCCCCGATTCGGGGCGGTCCTGCGCGGGGTGCCCGCGACCGTGGGCACCGGGCTGCGGCTGGCCGGGCGTGATCACGTGCTGGTGCGGGTGCTGCTGGTCGCCGCCGCGACGGGGACCGGGCTCGCGGTGATCGAGCTGCTGACCCCGGCGTGGATGGCGGTGCTGTCGGGCGGGGCGGGGCGCGGGGTGCTCGCGTACGCGCTGGTGGCGGCGATCGGCTTCGCGGCGGACGCGGCGGGCAGCGCGCTCGGGGTGCCGCTGACCAGGTGGCTCGGCTCGCCGGGGCGGGCCGCGTGTGCGGGCACGGTGCTGGCCGCGCTGGCGCTGGGCGGCCTCGCCGGCACGGCCGCGCTGGACGGGTGGGTCGGCGTGGTCGCGGCCGGTGCGGCGTACCTGCTGATGTTCCTGGGGTTGGGGGCGGCGGTGGCGCCGGTCGGGCGGCTGCTGCACGACCGGGTCGAGGCCGGCGAGCGGGCCACGGTGCTGTCGGTGCAGTCGCTGCTGCTGCAGCTGGGCGCGGCCGCGGGTTCGGTCGCGCTGGGGGCGCTGGCCGCCGCGTACGGGCCGGGCCCGGCGTTCGCGGGGGCGGGGCTGCTGCTCGCTGGGGCGGCGCTGACGCTGTGGGGGCTGCCGCGCCGTCGGGGCGTCCGGCCACGGGCTCTACTGTTACGCCATGTCGGACCGCGTATACCCGCCCGTGATCGCCCTCGCGAAGACCGCATTCCGCGTTCTTGACCTGCGTATCGACGTGCAGGGAGCCGAGCACGTGCCCACCACCGGGGGCGCGGTCATGGCCTGCAACCACATCAGCTACCTGGACTTCATCCTGTGCGGGTTCGCCGCGCAGCCGTCGAAGCGGCTCGTCCGGTTCATGGCGAAGCAGGAGATCTTCGCCAACAAGATCGCCGGGCCGCTGATGCGTGGGATGCATCACATCCCGGTGGACCGCGAGGCGGGGCTGTCGTCGTACAAGGCGGCGCTGGAGGCGCTGAAGGAGGGCGAGGTCATCGGCGTCTTCCCGGAGGCGACGATCAGCCAGTCGTTCACGGTCAAGGAGCTCAAGGGCGGTTCGGGGCGGATGGCCGCGGCCGCCGGGGTGCCGCTGATCCCGATGGCGCTGTGGGGCCCGCAGCGCCTGTGGACGAAGGGGCGGCCGCGCAAGCTGACCCAGCGGCACGTGGCGGTGACGATCTTGGTCGGCGAGCCGATGTATCCCAGCAAGCGGGACAAGTCCGACATCGTCACAGCCGAGTTGCACCGCCGTATGCAGGAACTGCTGGACCGGGCACAGCAGCAGTATCCGGACAAACCTCAGGGCCCCGAGGACTCCTGGTGGCTGCCCGCCCACCTCGGCGGCACCGCCCCCGCCCCCGACCAGGTCAAAGACTCCGCAGACGAGGACTAGTTACGGTGCCGTAGGTTACGGTACCGTAGTTACCAGCCCATCTCAGGAGGACTGCGTTGACGACCGAAACCACCGACACCCTGGTACTGCTGCGCGAACTCGAGCCGGTGGTGGAGACCAACCTCAACCGCCACCTGGCCACCGCGAAGGAGTGGTTCCCGCACGAGTTCGTGCCGTGGAGCCAGGGCAGCGACTTCGACGGCCCGCTCGGCGGCCAGGCCTGGGACCCCAGCCAGTCGAAGCTGTCGGAGGTCGCCCGCACCTCGCTGATCGTCAACCTGCTCACCGAGGACAACCTGCCCAGCTACCACCACGAGATCGCGACGCTGTACGGCCGTGACGGCGCGTGGGGCACCTGGGTGCACCGCTGGACGGCCGAGGAGGGCCGGCACGGCACCGCGATCCGCGACTACCTGCTGACCACGCGCGCCGTCGACCCGATCGCCCTCGAGCGGGCCCGCATGACGCACATGGAGGCCGGCTACACCGCCGACCACCCCGACGTGCTCGGCTCCCTGGCGTACGTCTCCTTCCAGGAGCTCGCCACCCGCGTCGCGCACCGCAACACCGGGCGCGTCAGCGGCGACCCGATCTGCGACGCCCTGCTCGCGAAGGTCGCCAACGACGAGAACCTGCACATGCTCTTCTACCGCAACCTGCTGACGGCGGCGTTCGAGCTGGTCCCGAACGCGGCCATGGAGGCGATCCTGCGCGTGGTGAAGGCGTTCCAGATGCCCGGCCACACCATCGAGAACTTCGGCCGCAAGTCGGTGCAGATCGCCATGGCCGGCATCTACGACCTGCGCATCCACCACGACGAGGTGGTCATGCCCGTGCTGCGCCAGCTCAAGGTCCTGGAGCGCACCGGCCTGTCCGCCGAGGGCGAGCGCACCCGCGAGGAGCTGGTGGAGGTCCTCACCAAGCTCAACACCGCCGCCTCCCGCTTCGAGGACAAGCGCGCCGCCCACCAGGCCCGCGCCGCCGCCCGCACCGCCTGACCCAGCCCGCCACCCCGTGCCGCGTTGATCATGAACTTATGGCACGGTTCGGCGGCGCGTCCTGGCCACAACTTCATGATCGATCAGGCCCCTCATCCAGCACGGGTGGGGGGCCTGATCGATCATGAAGTTAGGGCGGCGACACGCCGTTCAGCCGTGCCATAAGTTCATGATCAACGCGAGAGGGCGGGGTGGCGGGGGGCGAGAGTGGGGGTGGGAGCCGGTTTGGGGGCGGGTTTGCGGGTGGAGAGCCAGGAGCCGAGGAGGATGAGGGCGAAGCCGATGACGGTGGCCGGGGTGAGGGGTTCGGCGAGCAGGAGTACGCCCAGCAGGACCGCTACGGCGGGGCTGGTGTAGGAGACCAGGGCGGCGGAGCCGGCGCCGGCCAGGGCGATGAGCCTGTAGTAGACCAGGAACGCCAGGGCGGTGCTGAGCAGGCCGAGGGCCAGCACGGCGGCCGAGACGTCCAGGGCGGGCAGCGTCGCGGGGGCCGACAGCAGGCCCGCCGGCAGGAGCAGCACGCTGGCGATGCCGGTGGTGCCGACGACCACACCCAGCGGCGGTACGTCCGACAGCCGCTTCTTCACCAGCGTGGTGGCTCCGGCGTACGACACCCCGGCGAGCAGGACCAGGCCCGCGCCGAGCAGTTCCAGGCCGTCGCCGCCGCCGAGATCGAAGCCGACCACCGCGGCCACTCCGACCAGGCCTACGAGCAGCCCCAGCAGCTTGCGGGCGCCGGCCCGCTCGGAGGCGTCGAAGCGCAGCGCCAGTACGGCGATGACCAGCGGCTGCGAGGCCAGCAGCAGCGCGGTCAGCGACGAGCTGATGTGGACCTCGCCGTACGTGATGAGCAGCTGCGGCGCGACGACGTGCAGCAGCGACAGCGCCCCGATCGCGGCCCACCTGCCACGCAGCGCGGCCAGCGCCCCGCGCCGGTGGGCCAGCGGCAGCAGCACCGCCACGGCGATGAGCGTGCGTCCGAGGACGACGACCGGCGGCGACAGCTCGGTCAGCGCGATCTTGATGAACAGGTACGGGATGCCCCAGAGCACCGACATCGCGGCCAGCAGGACCCAGGCTTGACGCTTCATGTGTTCAGCCTCGCGCGCTAGAGTTGTTAGCGGTAGTGATGACTTCCTTACGCGGCTTACAGAGGTTCTAATGATCGATGTACAGCGGCTGCGCATCCTGCGCGAGGTGGCCGAGCACGGCAGCTTCAGCGGCGCGGCGGCGGCGTTACTGCTCACGCCGTCGGCGGTGTCCCAGCAGATCGCCGCGCTGGAACGCAGCCTCGGCACGCCCGTGGTGGAACGCACCACCCGGGGCACCACCCTCACCGACCCGGGCCGGGTGCTCGTCGAGTCCGCCGACGTCGTGCTGGCCGAGCTGGTGCACGCCCAGGAGCGCATCAGCCGGCTGGCCCAGGGCCGCGCCGAGCGGCTGGCCGTCGCCACCTTCATCAGCGGCGGGCAGCTGCTGCTCCCGCCCGCGCTCACCGGGTTCGCCGCAGCGCACCCGCGGGCCGAGCTGACCGTGCTGGAGAGCGAGACCGAGGAGAGCCTGGCCCTGGTCCGCGAGGGCCGGGCGGAGCTGGCACTGGTGTACCACTTCGACGGCCCTCCCCCGGTCCGGCCCGGCGACCGGTCCGGCCTGGCCTGGACCCCGCTGCTCGACGATCCGATGCGGATCGTGGTGCCCGCCGGGCACCGGCTCGCCGGGCGCGACGAGATCGACCTCGCCGAACTGTCGGGCGAGCGGTGGGTGCAGGGCTGCGTCAGCGTCGGCGAGCTGCTCGACGGGTACGCGGCGATCGCCGGGTTCGAGGTCAACGTCTCCTGCCGCACCACCGACTACGGGTTCGCGGTGTCGCTGATCGCGGCCGGGGTCGGCATCGGCCTGATCCCGTCGGTGGCGCTGGCCGGTCCGCCGCCCGGGGTGTCCGTGCTGACCCTGCGCGCCCCCGCCCCGACCCGCTACATCGGCCTGATCACCCGCCGCGGCAAGCAGTCCCCCCTGGTCGAAGAGCTGACCCGCAACCTGCTCGCCGCCCCGGCAACACTCGGCCTGCCCTAGCCCCACCCGGCCCGGCCCCGGCCCGCAGAGGAGCGCGGGCGTTCACTTCGCGATGGCCACCAGGGAGATGTCGTCGTTGAGGTCGGCGCCGACGTACTTGTGGTCACCGGCGACGTACAGGCGGCACGGGTTGATGTCGGCCTCGCCCTTGGCGCTGTCGTGCCGGCACACCACGGCCTCGTGGTCGGCCGCCACCTTCAGCGAGCTGATCTTGTCGTTGCCGACCGGGCCGATCTCCGCCGACTCGTAGATGCCGATGCCGTACTTGTTGTAGACGCCCTTGAAGTCGCGGTCCCGGTAGACCGTCATGCGCGCGCCGTTGCTCGGCCCGGCCAGCACCGCCATCAGGGAGATCTTGTTGTCGAGCGTGCTGCCCTGCAGCGAGTGCTCGCCCGCGCCGAAGGTGCGGCAGGGGCCGAGGTCGCCCTTGTTGGAGAAGTTCTTGCCGTCGTTGCTGCACGCCACGAACCGGTAGCCCGGCTCGACCCGGAACGACGTGATCGCGTCGTTGCCGACGACGTTCAGGTTGCCCTGCCAGGCCTGGTGGATGCCGGGCTGGAACTGCTGGGAGAGACCGGTGAGACCGGCTTCGCTGTACACGGTCACGGCCGGGCCGCCGACCGCGATCAGGTGCACGTTGTCCTCGAAGTTGTCGCCCAGCGCCGGGTGGTCGCCCGCGGTGAAGTAGCGGCACGGGCCGACCTGGCCGCTGTTGACGCCCGCGTCGCGGTCGTGCTGGCAGACCAGCGCCTCGTGCCCGGTGGCCACCTTCATCGAGCTGGTCTCGGTGTCGACCTGGTTCAGCTCGCCGACGCTGGCCTCGAAGCCGCCGACGCCGAGTCCCTGCGAGCTGCCGGAGAAGTTCGTCCCGGTGTACGCCGTGACGCCCTTGCCCTTGGCCGGGCCGCCCAGGACGGCGATCGTCGACGCCTTGTCGTTGAGGTCCGTGCCGACGAACTCGTGCTGGCCGGGACCGTAGTAGCGGCATGCGCCGAGGTTCAGGGCGTTGGTGCGGCCCTGGGAGCTGTCGTCCTGGCAGACCACGACGCGGTAGCCGGGGCCGACCTTCAGCGAGCTCATCTTGTCGTTGCCGACCGAGCCCAGCTCGCCCTTGGCGTTGTCGTGCACGCCCGCGCCGAGCGCCTGGAAGGAGCCCTTGAAGTCGCGGTCGCCGTAGATCATGACCGGTGAGGCGGCCTGCGACGGGGCGTAGCGCACCCGGTAGATCTTCGCGCCGGCCTTGGTGGGGTCGGTGCCGGTGTCCGGGTACAGGCCGGTGAAGTAGAGGCCGTCCTGGCCGACGGCGAGGCCGGCGACCGTGGTCTTGCCGCTGCCGTTGTACTCGACCAGCGTCTTCGGGCCGGTGACGGAGCCGTCGCCGTTGAACCCGAACTCGACGATGCGCTTGCCCTTCTCCTGCGGCCCGCTGGCGTAGGTGGGGCCGCTCTCGGAGACGAACGCGTGGCCCCACTTGTCCTCGGGGAAGCCGCCCGCGTGGTGGTCGCTCTGCTCGGTGAAGGTGATGTTCACCGGCGCGTGCGTGCGCTCCCAGTAGTAGAGCGCGTTCTTCTTCATGTCGTTGACGCTGCCGCCCCAGCCGTAGTCGGTGCCCTTGGTGATGCGGGCGAGGCGGTCGTTGGCGCCGGGGCCGTTCTCGACGGAGTAGTGCTGGCCGTCGGCCGCGCGCCAGGCGCCGCCGAAGGGGTTGCGCAGGCCGTACGCGAAGATCATGTCGCGGGCGCCGATGCCGTCGCCGGAGTTGTAGAACGGGTTGTCGCTGGGCACCGACCCGTCCAGGTTGAGCCGCAGCACCTTGCCCCGCGCCGAGTCCTTGTCCTGCGACGTGTCGGGCTCCATCGCGTCGCCCATGTGCACGTAGAGCTTGCCGTCGGGCCCGATGCTCAGGTTCGAGATCTGGTGCGAGGCGCTCTGCGGCTCGTCGTCGAGGTCGAGGATGGTCTTCTTCGACGCGGCAGTCTTGCCGCCGTCGGTGCTGTGGAAGCGGACGACCTTCGGGTAGTAGTTGCCGCCGTCCTTGTAGACCATCGACGCGAAGATGTCGCCGGTCTGCGGCTCGATCACCAGGCCCGCCACGCCCATCTCACCGCTGCCCGGGAAGGCCTTGGTCGGGTCGTAGTTGAGCAGGTCGTCGGCGTAGGTGGACACCGAGTAGTCGGCCTTGACCACCTTGATCTTGCCGTACAGCTCGGTCACGTAGAACATCGGCTTGCTCGGGTCGGCGACGTGGCCGGGCACCATCGCGATGTTGACCGGCAGCTGGAACCCGCCGGCCACCTCCTCGACCTTGTAGCCGTCCTGCTTGACCACCCACTGCGGGGCGTCGGGCAGCGGCTTGCTCTCCTTGGCGGTGCGGAACGGGCGCTCGGACCAGTTGCTCCACTCGGTGCCCGGGTCGCCGCTGCTGTCCTTGAAGCGGACCCGCAGCTCGTAGTCCTTGTCGGGGATCAGGTCGCTGCGCCCGACGTGCGAGTTCTCGAAGACGCCGTCGCCCATGTGGATGTGGTTGCGCAGCACGCCGCCGGTGCAGCCGCTGGCCCAGACGCGCTCGCCGCCGCTGGTGACGATCTCCCACTCGCTGCACAGGTGCGCGTCGCCGTCCGGGTCGCTGAACGGGGCCGCCTCCATGTGCACGTCGGCCGCGCTGACCAGCATGTTGTCGGCGCCGGGCTCGGTGATGGTGGGCGCGGTCGGCGGCGCGGCGGCATGCGCGGCCGGGCCGGGCATGGCGATCGAGAGAATTCCAGACATCAGCGCCGCACCGACGGGCAGCGATCTCCGATGACCCATAGCGTGAAAGCCTCCTGCTCGTGTGGTGTCCGCTGACAGTGCGACAGGCTAACGAGCGGAATGCAGAATTCAGGCTCTTACACGCGGAAGTCTCCAAATAAGCCCTAATTTCCCCAATACGTATGGAGAAGGGAATTGTCGGGAACTAAACAGCCGCACCCGCCCTCCGGGTACGGGGCGGATGCGGCTGTTCGCAAAGCGGCTGTCAGCTGCGCGTACAGGTCAGCGCCGGTACCGCGTTGACCGAGTTGTTCCAGGTCCCGTTGAAACCGAACGACGTGGACGCGTTCGGGCCGAGGTTGCCGTTGTAACTCATGTTGCGCGCGGTGTGGCTCGCGCCGCTGGCGGTGTCCTGGGCGCTCCAGATCTGCGTGATGGTCTGCCCGTTGGCGAACGTCCAGGTCACGGCCCAGCTGGTGCTGGCGGTGGAGCCGTTGGTCACGGTCACGTTCGCCCCGAAGCCGCCGGGCCACTGGTTGGTGATCGCGTACGTCGCCGTGCAGCCGCCCGTGCCGCCGCCGGACTGCGTGGTCACGCTCACCGTGGACGAGCGCGAAGAGCGGTTGCCCGCGGCGTCCTTGGCGTACACGGCCAGGGTGTACTGCGTGGCGGCGGTCAGGCCGGTCAGCGAGGCGGAGTTGCCGCTCGGCGAGGCGAGCACGGTCTCCGTCGAGCCCGACACCCGCACCACGTCGTAGCCGGTCACACCCACGTTGTCCGTCGACGCCGTCCAGGACAGCGACAGGGAGGAAGAGGTCACGCTCGACGCCGACGGGGTGCCCGGCGTGGTCGGGGCCTGCGTGTCGCCGCCGGTGCCCGAGGTGGTCACGGTCACCGTGTTCGAGCGGGCCGAGCGGTTGCCCGCGGCGTCCTTGGCGTACACGGCGAGCGTGTACTGCGTGCCCGCGGACAGGCCGGTCAGCGCCGCCGAGTTCGTGCTCGGCGAGGCCAGCACCGTCTCCGTCGAACCCGACACCCGCACCACGTCGTAGCCGGTCACACCCACGTTGTCCGTCGACGCCGTCCAGGACAGCGACAGGGAGGAAGAGGTCACGCTCGACGCCGACGGGGTGCCCGGCGTCGTCGGGGCCTGCGTGTCGCCGCCGGTGTTGTAGATGGTCGCCTGGGTCGAGGTGGTGGACAGGCCGTTGCTGCCGGTGATGTAGCGGTTGCCCCAGGTGCTGCGCTGGGCCGGGTTGAAGCTCGTCACCATGTCGAGGTACTCGACACCGCCGCCGTTGCCGCTCCACGACCAGCCCATGTTGCCGATGCCGGCGGTCTGGGTCTTGGCCATGATGGTGTCCTCGTCGGGGTTGCCGTCGGAGTGGTTGTCACCGAACTCGCACACGCACAGCGCCAGGTTGCGGCTGGTGAAGGAGTCGACGTACGCGTTCACCTCGGCGGCGGTGTCGAACACGCCGTACATGTGCACGCTGAAGATGGTGTTGCCGGTGGTGTCGGCGGCCAGCACGCTCGGCGCGTTGTCGCGCATCGTGAACGACCAGTCCTGGCCCCAGTTCGGCGCGTCCACCATGATGGTGTGCTGGAACCCGGCGTTGCGCAGCCGCTGGATGGCGCTCTTGGTGGCGTCGGTCCAGTTGGGGGTGACCGCGTTGTTGCCGATCGGCTCGTTGCCGATGTTGAGGATGACGTAGTTCTCCTGGCCGGTCAGCGCGCTCTGGATGCTGATCCAGTAGTTCACCGCCGCGTCCAGGCTGACCGCGCCGCTCTGCTCGCCGAAGCCGGTGGTGTCGTGGTTCTCCAGCACGCAGATCAGCTTGTTGGTCTTGCACAGCGAGATGACGTTGGCGACGTCGGAGGCGGTGTTGGTGGTCCAGCGCCCGCCGGACAGCACCACGCGCACGGAGTTGGCCCCGGCCGCCTTGATGTTGGCGAAGGAGCTGGTCTGGGTGGCGTACCAGGCGTGCGGGTGGTTGATGCCGCGCAGCTTGAGCGCGGTGCCGTTGGCCTCGACGAGCTTGCCGTTGGTGACGCGGATGCCGGTGGCGGCCTGCGCGGGCTGGCTGAACGCCACCACGGCGGCGGCCAGCGTCAGCAGGGACGCAGCGGCCAGCGCGATCTTTCTCTTCATGTTCACCTCGGAGGGAGCAGCCCCGCCGGCATGGCCGGCACGGGGGACGGACACGAGGACTCGGAATGACGCAGCCCGACGGCTCCCTACAAGCGTCGGCATCAGCATAGGTTGATGCACCGATGGGCGCAACCGGTTAAGGTGCCCCCTCCGGCCCCCGCACCCCGGGAGGCGAACGTTCGACTGAACCGGTTCATGCACGACGTCCGGCGACAGGCAGGTCAGCCGATAAGACGAGCACCGCCGCCGACCGGCCACGACCTGACCGGTGGGTCAGCGAACATGAAAGGCTCTACGTATCCTGCGGCGGCACGATCATCGTCACGGGAGGACGCAACACCCCATGAGACTGCCCATCCCCCGCCGCCTGCTGGCGGTGGGCGCCGTCGCCGCGGCCGCCATCGCGCTGGCCCCCGCGCCCGCCCACGCCGCCGGCTACTTCGGCGCCCAGTTCGACGACCTGACCATGGGCGCCGCCGGCGCGCCGGGCAAGGTCTACCCGCTGTACATCTTCGGCGAGGACGTCACCGGCGGCAAGGTCGTCCTCGACCTGGCCGAGCTGGACGGCATCGCCAAGGTCTCATTCCTCGACCCCGACGACGAGCGGTGCAAGGTTGTCGACAAGGCCGCGACCTGCACCTTCGCCGACGGCGGCGTCGACAGCATCATTTCCGTGCTGCTGCAGCCGCTGGCAGGCGCGACCGAGGGCAAGACCGCCGAGGTCCCGGTGACCACGTCGTCGGCCGACCACGAGCCGTACACCGTCAACACCAAGGTCACCGTCAAGAGCGGCGCCGACCTGATCGTCCTGGACCAGGGCAAGTACGACCAGGCGGCGAAGGTCGGCGAGGACGTGTCGCTGCCCATGGTCGTCGGCAACGTCGGCGACCAGGCCGTGTCGACGCTGAGCTTCACCTTCAGCTTCACCCACGGCATCACCCCCGTCGAGTACGAGGAGTGCCAGTACGCCGTCTGGGACGAGGCCCAGGGCACGCACGTCTACTGCACCCTGCGCTTGACGAAGCCGCTGGCCTCCAACGAGGCCGTCGAGATCAAGGGCGGTTTCCAGGGCCGCATCGCGGCCGACACCTCGAAGTTCGAGCGGGGCAGCTCCAGCGTGGACGTCGGCGAGGACCTCCCCGCCCAGGCGCGTACCCGGATGGGCTTCGCCGAGCGCGGCTCAGGCAAGCACCTCGAGCTGGTCCCGGCCACCATGCCGAGCCAGCGCAGCGCGCGCGTCGTCGAGATCGACACTCGGGACAACTGGGCCGACTCCAGCTGGCTCATCGACACCCCGTTCGACCTCGCCGCGATCGGCGCGGACGTGGCCGGTGGCGTCGGTGACGTCGTGACGACGAAGCTCGGCGTGAAGAACGCAGGCCCCAGCTCGGCGAACTCGGTCAGCTCCGGCGAGCCGATCCTGATGTTCGGCATCACCGTGCCCGAATGGGCCAAGCTCGTCGGCGTGCCGAAGGAGTGCGAGGCGATCGAGAAGGTCGGCGACGGCTACGAGGGCCGGGGCTCCAAGCCCGGGTACACGTACTACCACTGCTGGAACCAGAGCTACTTCTTCGGCGCCGGTGAGACGTACACGCTGGACTTCAAGTTCGAGATCACCGGCGACAGCGGCGCGGACGGCCTGTCCACGCTGACCCCGGTCGGCCGCTGGGAGCCGTGGACCGACGCGAACAACGCCAACAACGACGCGGCGATCACGCACGCGGCGGGCGGCACCGGCGGCGGCCTGCCGGTCACCGGCGTCCAGGTCGGCCTGATCGCCGGCGTGGGCGGCGCGCTCGTGGCGCTCGGCGTCGTCGTGTTCATGACGGCCCGTCGCCGGCGTATGCCGGTCGAGCTGAACTGACCTGATCCCAGGCAGACAGATGGCCGCCGGGCACCCGCCCGGCGGCCATCGCCGTCTTCAGGCCTGCTCCACCTCGATCCGCAGCCCCGCATTCACCAGCCGCGCGGCCAGCGCGTCGCCCATCGCCACGGCGGTGGTGACCTGCCCCGACGTCGGCGGCAGCTCGTCGAAGGCCAGGCACAGCGCCGACTCGGCGAGCATCTTGGCGGTCTCGCCGTAGCCGGGGTCGCCACCGGACACCTCGGTCACCACCCGCCGGCCGCCGCCCTCCCCCACGAAACGGGCCGTGAACCAGCTCTTCGCCCGCTGCTCGGCGCTCGGCCCCTGCCCGCCCGGCCGCCGCCGCATCAGCCACCGCCGCACCGGCCCGAGCTGGGCCAGCACGAACAGCACCGCCGCGCCCGCGAGCCCGGCCAGCGCGACCGGCAGGCGGCGCACCGCCGCGCTGTGGGTGTAGGCGAAGTCCGGCCCGTACCGCTCCAGCGCCGCCGCGGACCGGCCCACGATCTGCGGATCGACCGTCGGCAGCGGCACCGACCAGCCCTGGAGCCCGCTGTCCGGGTGCACCCGGCGCAGCCCGCCCAGCGGTGTGCGGATCCGCCTGCCCGCCGGACGGGGGTCGAGCGCGCGGCGTTCGCGGCCCGCCCGCGCGGTCTCCCGCCGCCGGGAGAACGCCAGCAGCGCCGAGGCCAGCGTGCCGCCGGACACCGTGCCACCGGCGCGGACGTGGCCGTCGACCCGGATCGGGCCGTCGGCCGGCAGCCGCCCGACGGTCAGGTACACGCCGAGATCGTGCGGCACAGAGTCGAACCCGCACGCGTGCACCAGCCGCGCCCCGGACGCGACGGCGGCGGCGTGGTGGCGCACATAAATGTCGTCGATGAACTCCGGCTCCCCGGTCAGGTCCACGTAGTCGGTGCCGGCCGACGCGCACGCGGCCACCAGCGGCTCCCCGTGCAGCACGTACGGGCCGACGGTGCTGATCACCACGCGGGCCGAGGCGGCCAGCGCGGCCAGCGACGCCGGGTCGCCGCTGTCGGCGTGCAGCAGCGGCAGCTCGGCGCAGCCGGGCACGGCGGCGGCCAGCCGGTCCCGCACCGCCGCGAGCCGGGCCTGGTCACGCCCGGCGAGCGCCCACCGGCAGCCCTCCGGCGCGTGGTGTGCAAGGTATTCGGCGGTCAGGCCGCCGGTGTACCCCGTCGCTCCGAACAGCACGACGTCGTACGGCCGGTCCGCGCGCCGCGTGGCCTCGCCCGCCGTCCCGGCAGCAGCGCCGGCCGGCGCATCGCCCGACCGCAGTACGCCACCCGCGGTCGCCGCGGCACCCGTCCGCGCCTCGTCGCCAGGCCGCACCTCGTCGCCAGACCGCACGTCGTCGCCGGACCGCTGGCCGAAGGAGAGCACCGTGGTGTCGTCGAGCTCCAGGGGACGCCATGATTCTGCCCCGCTGCGGCCGTGCTTGGGGTCGACGCCGATGAGCACCCGCCCGCCCGCGCGCACCCGCACGTGCCGGGCTTCCCAGTCGACGGTCGCCCGCTGCCGGATCTTCCCCCCGCAGCGCCAGCTCCGGTCTCGGAAACCCACGACCTGGGAGTGGCCGTGGATCTGCCCGAACGGCACGAAGCCGCCGGTGGCGTGGAAGCTGAGCCATTCGCCGTACAGCTCCGAGCCGGCCTCGGCCCACAGCGGCCCGGACTTGCCGTCGGCGCCGGTGTAGAAACCGCGCCACAGCATCGGCTCGGGCCGCTCGTCGAGCAGCCGCGCCGCGGCCGCCGCGGTCGCCGGCTCGCCCAGCTCCTGCCAGCAGGCGACCGTCAGCCCGGCATGGCTGAGCAGGTAGTCGTCGCCGTCGGCGGTGCGCACCGCGGCCGCCACGCGCAGCCTGCCGTCCGCCCACCAGGTGCGCAGGAGGCGGGCGTCGTCCTTGGACAGCCGTTCCGGGAAGAAGTGGTCGCCGCCGGGCAGGTACTGCGACTCGTGGTTGCCGAGCAGCTGGATCCACTGGTCCGGCTGGTCGTCGAGGCGTCCGGCGACGATGCGCAGCACGCCGGAGCTGTCCGGGCCGCGGTCGACGAGGTCGCCGACCTGGATGACGGTCAGGTCGGCGGGCAGCCGCAGATCCTTCCTGCGCGCCCCGGCCGCGATCAGGGCCGTGCTGAGCTGATCGGGGAAACCGCCGACGTCCCCGATGACGATGACCCGGCCCATCCGCGCCTCCTCTTTCCCGCGCCGCCACACTACCCACGGCCCGCACGGTGGACCGGCCTGGGAAGCCCGGACGACCGCTGTCGTGATCACGGCACGGGACGACTTGGCGTCGATGCCCGACAGCGGCGAAGATACGGTCGTGCAGACAGACCGCGCGTTCGTCGGGCGCAACGAGACTCTGCAACGCTTCCTCCACGCTGTGGCCGATCCACCCGCAGTGCTGTTCGTCGCGGGCGAGGCCGGCAGCGGCAAGACCAGGCTGATCAACGAGTGGCGGCGGCAGGCCGGCGGTACGGTGCTGGCCGCCGCGTGCCCGCCGATCCGGCCGCCGCTGCCCCTGGCCGCGGTGACGGGCCTGCTGCTGAGCGCCGAGCCGCACCTGCCGCCGGCCTCCGCCTTGAACCCGCTGCTCGGCGCGCTGCGCCCGCTGCTGCCCGAACTCGCCGAGCGCATGCCGCCGGACCTGCCAGGGCTGGCCGACCCCGCCGAGGAGCGCCACCGGATGCTGCGGGCGATCCGCGCGCTGCTGGGCTCGCTGGGCCGGGTCACCCTGGTCGTCGAGGATCTGCAGTGGATCGACCCGGACTCACGCGACCTGCTGTCGCTGCTGCTGTCCGCGCCGCTGCCCGAGGTGTGCCTGGTGCTGTCGTACCGGCCGGAGGAGCTGGCGGTGCCGGGGCTGCCGCTCGGCGTCGCCGCGGCGTACGCCCCGCAGATGCGCTCGGCCACCGTGCGGGTCCATCCGCTGCAGGCCGAGGAGGTGCGCCAACTGGTACGCCAGGTGCGGCGGCAGAGCGGGGCCAACCCGGACGTGCCGGCCGACTTCACCGCCCGGCTCGCCACGGTCACCGGCGGCGTGCCCCGCGTCATCGAGGACGTGCTCGAACAGCTGCGCCTGCCCGGCGAGGACCCCGACGGCAACGGCTTCGGCCGGTTCGCGCCGCCCGCCCGGCTGCGCGAGCTGACCAACGCCCGCGTCGCCGCGCTGTCCACGGCCGGGCGGCGCATCGCCGAGGCTGCCGCCGTGCTCGACGAGCCGGTCCCCGAGGAGCTGCTCGCCGAGGTGTCCGGGATGGACGCCGGCGAGGGCCGCGACGCGCTCGTGGAGGTGCTGGCCGGGGCGGTGCTCGCCGAGGCCGAGGACGGGCGCTACGGCTACCGCATCCCGCTGGCCGCCCGCGCCGTGTACGAGGTGATGCCCGGACCGTGGCGGCGCGAGCTGCACAGCCGCGCCGCGGCCGCGCTCGCCCACGGCAACGCGGCCCCGCAGCTGGCCCGGCTGGCCCACCACCACCGCCGCTCCGGCCAGCACAAGTCCTGGATGCGGCACGCCGAGGCGGCCGCCGAGCGCTACATCGCCGACGGCGACAACGAGGCCGCGATCGCCACCCTGGAGGAGGTGCTGGCCGACCAGACCGTGCCGCGCAACGTGCGCACCCGGCTGACGATCCGGCTGGCGCAGACCGCCGAGGTCGGCCGCCGCTCCGACCAGACCGTCGCGCTGCTGCGCCGCATCATCGCCGACGACCGGCTGCCCGTCGCCGCCCGCGGCGAGCTGCGGCTCAAGCTGGGGCTGGTGCTGATGAACCAGGCCGGGGAGTACGCCGAGGGCGCGGCCGAGGTGGAACGGGCCGTCGACGAGCTGCACGAGCGCCCGGCACTGGCCGCCCGCGCCATGGCCGTGCTGTCCTGGCCGGTGCTGCACTTCTCCTCGTTCAGCCACGACCTGGGCTGGCTGGAGCGCGCCGAGGAGGCCGCCGCGGCCTGCGACGACGCCGCCATCAAGATGGCCGTGCTCGCCAACCGGGCCACCCTGCTGATGAACTGCGGCGACCCCGTGGCGTGGACGGTGGCGCAGCGGCTGTCCACCGAGGGCGGCTCGAACCTGGCCGTACGCCAGCAGGTCGCCCGCGGCCTGCAGAACCTCGCCGACGCGACGATCCTGCTGGGCCGCCACCGCGCCGCCGAGGACTTCCTGCGCCAGGCCACCGACCTCGCCGCGCAGGTCGGCGCGTCGGTCACCTCCACCACGGCCCGCTGCACGATGCTGCGCCTGGACTGGTCGATGGGCCGCTGGACCGGCCTCGCCGACCGGGCCACCGAGTTCATCGGGCCGGACGGCCCCACCACGGAGGTCGAGGGCCACCTGGTGACCGGGCTGCTGGCGATGGCGCGCGGCGACTGGGACACCGCCGAGTCCTCACTCGCGGCGGCGGGCGTCGCCGCGCCGCACACCAGCACGGTGCCCGTGGTCGCCGCGGCGTCCGGGGCGTACATCCGGGTGCTCGCGGCCCGGGGGCAGCTCGACGAGGCCGTCGCCGAGACCCGCCGCGCCGTCGACCGGGTGCGCGCCAAGGGGATCTGGAACTGGGCCGCCGAGCTGGCCCCGTACGCGGTGCACGTGCTGGGCCAGGCGGGCCTGACCGGCGAGGCGCGCGGCCTGGCCGACGAGTTCGCCGCGGGCATGGCCGGGCGGGAGTCGCCGCTCGCGGCGGCGTCCCTGGAGCTGTGCCGCGGGCACCTGCTGGCCGCCGAGGACCGGCACGCCGAGGCCGTGCCCCACTTCGCCGGCGCGGCGAAGGGCTTCGCGGCGCAGCCGCGCCCGTACGAGGCGGCCCAGGCCGAGGAGGGCCGGGCCCGCAGCGAACTGGCCCAACGACCCGGCGACGCCGACGCGCTGGCGGTGCTGGCCGCGGCCGGAGCCGTGTTCACGGGACTGGGCGCGGGCTGGGACGCCGCCCGCTGCCAGCACACGCTGCGCGAGCACGGGGTCGTGGCGCGGGGCGGGCGGCCCGGCTACGGCGGCGGCCTCACGCCCCGGGAACGGGAGGTGGCCCGGCTGGCCGCGCAGGGGCGCACCAACCGCGAGATCGCCCAGATGCTGTTCCTGTCGCCGCGCACCGTCGAGCAGCACGTCGCCCGCTCGCTGCACAAGCTCGGCGTCCACTCGCGAGCCGAACTGGCCGGGGTGGAGCTGGACCTGCCCGGTTGAGCCCATGAGCGAGCGTCAGCGAGCGAATCATGAGCACAGCGACTCATGCTGGAGCCGAGCGCAGCGAGGCGGAAGCATGAGCGGCCCCCGGAACCGTTGCCGGCACCGGAGGCCACCTCCTCCCCAGGCCCCGTCGCGGCCCTGGCACAGGCCGGGCGACGGTGGATCGAGCCTGTTGTTCGTGCTGGTGGTGGAGGAGCGACGATCGGCCGCTCCCCCACCTCAGGGTCGTACGCCGCCAGCTCTGGATGACGACGCATCTCCCTGCCACACCGCTCAGCGAGAGCACTGGTTCCGGCCGGCGGTGACCGGCCGTTACCTTCAAACCGTTCGGGTCCCTCCGACGGGGTGCGAATCCACCCAGCGACACGGAGACGAAGTCACGTGCCGCTGGGGAGTCGCTCGGCGGTTCCCAGGTGGTCCACCCATGCCTTCAACGATCGCCGAGCACGGCTGTGGCGACAATCCGTAGAGCGCTACGTAGCCATACGCAAGTAACCGGGACCGCCTACGGATGGCCCCGGACCATGCAAATTGCAGGTCAGCCCCAGGGTGTGCTGACCGCGAAGGCGCACTCGCGGTCGAAGCGGTCGTCCCGGTCGCGCCACCGGTCGATCCACAGCTCCTCACCGCGCAGGTGGATGTAGTAGCCGCGGTAGTTGTAGGACTCCAGGTAGACCGCGCCCGGCACCTTGCCCGGCCGGACGCAGAACGTCGCGTCGGCCCGGAACAGCTGCGAGCCGTCGCTCTGCTCGTGGCGGATCCGCCAGTCCCGGTGGCGCAGGTAACCGCCGTCGACGCCGACGAACGAGAAGCAGTTCCGGTCGGCCAGCCCCGCCGCGACGGTGAAGGTGGCCGCCTGCCGCACCCCGCCCGGGCTGGCCAGGGTGACGCTGACGAGCGAGGCGAGGCCGCCGCTCTGCCGGACGAACCGGTCCGGGCGGTCGGCCGCACGCAGCGACCGCTGGGTGCCCGCCACCAGCGCCGACGGGGCCAGCGACTGCCCCGGCGCGGGCGCGGCGGAGGACGGCCCGGCCGCCGACGGGTGCGCCGCCGGGCTGCGCGGCAGCTCGCGTACCGGCGGCGCCACCGATTCGCCGACCGCGCCGAACCCGTCGACGTATCCGCGCGAACCCGCCGTGGGCAGCGCCGCGGGCTGCGGGATCACCTGGTCGGCGGGCCGGGTCAGCGCCCAGCCCGCCGTCGCGGTGGCGAGCACGGTGGTGACCGCGGCGACGATCACGACCGGCCGCCGGGAGCGCTTCGGCGCCGAGGCCCGCTCCTGCGCCGCGAGCTCCTCGACGGTCGCCGGCAGGCTCAGCCTGGGCAGGATCGTCGTCGCGTCGTCCTCGTTCGCCCGATGCTTGGTCACGCCAGGACGCTACCGACGCACCCCGGTGCCCGCGATCGGCTGTCTGACCGACGTCACGCCACCGCACCGCCGCCCGCCGGGCGCACGGCCGCGGCTCCCGCCGGATAGCCGCGGCGCAGCAGCGCGTTCTCGGCGACCGTCCAGGCCGTCGAGGTGACCAGGTAGAGCAGCGCGGCCAGCGGCAACACCACGGCACTGAGCAGGATGGCGTACGGCAGCACCCGCGGCAGCGTCGCCAGCAGGCCCGTCGGCGGTTCGGCATGCAACGCGGCCAGGCGTACCGCCCGCTGTGACGAGGCCCACGCCAGTGCCGTCAGCACCGCCACCACGCCGCCGAACACGGCCAGGTGCGGCAGCCACACCGCCGACGGGGCGAGCAGGTGCGCGCTCAGCGGCACCCCGAACAGCGTGCTGTCCAGCAGCACGTTGGCCTGACCGGCGACCGTGGCGCTGGCGAACAGCTGATACAGCACGATGAAGACGGGCGCCTGGAGCAGCATCGGCAGGAACCCCGCCAGCGGCGACACGCCCGCCTCGCGGTGCAGGTCGGTCATGGCCTGGGCGAGCGCGGCGGTGTCCTTGCCGTGCTTCTTGCGCAGGGCGGCCAGCTGCGGCGCGAGCGCGGCACGGGCCCGCTCGCCGCGTACGGCGGCCCTGGTCAGCGGGTGCAGCAGCAGCCGCACCAGCATCGTCACGGCGACGACCGCCGCGGCCACGCCGCCGACGGGGGCGAGCACGGTGGACAGGTGGACGACCGCGGTGTGCGCGGCATGGAACAGCGAAGCGAACATGGAAGAAAGACCCCTCTGCGGGTACGGCTGCCCGGCCGGGACGTCGGTCGACCGGCGGGCGTGGACGAGGACCGTGTCGGCCGCGCCCGGATCACGCCGGGTCAGCAGGCCAGAGGGGAGAAGCCGGGTGCTCGGGGGCGCGGGCGGCCCGCCGCGTCGGGGTCGCGCTGGCGCAGCACGCCCGCGTGTTTCGACAGCTCGCGCAGCGCCAGGTCGATCGCGGCCCGGCCCGATGGGCGGCTGCCGATGCCGTAGGCGGCTGCCACGGCCAGGGCGGTGACGAGCAGGAGGGCCGCCGCGCTGGCGAGCATCGTGCCGAGGCTCGGCTGGTCCACCGCCGCGCCGGTGCACAGCACGGCCAGCCACAGGGTCATGGCCCAGCGGGAGGCGGCGGCGATCGGCACGCGGCAACCGTACCCGCGCCGCGCAAGGCGTGGTGCGGTCCGGTGTGGAGAGCCCTCGGAAGGTCGACCGCCTCCATACCCCGGTGGTGGGCGGCCTGGTCCGGGGTCCGGCGCCGAGACTCCGCCAGTGGCCGTCAGGCCCGCTGCCCGACGGCCACGACTGCGCCACGTTCCTCGCAGCGGGCAAGGCGGGGGGCCAAACCCGCAGCGGCGAACAGGGCACGAACTGTGTCGGCCTGCTCGTCGCTGGTCTCCAGCAGCAGCCGACTCTGCGGGGCGAGCCAGTCACTCGCACCGCTCAGCACTCGGCGGGCGATGTCGAGCCCGTCGGGGCCGCCGTCGAGGGCGACCGTCGGCTCGTACAGCCGCGCCTCCGGCGGCATCAGCGCGATCGCGTCCGTCGGGACGTACGGCACGTTCACCACCAGCACGTCCACCCGGCCGCGTAGCGAGTCCGGCAGCGGTTCGTAGAGGTCGCCCTCGTACACGTGGCCGCCGAGGGGTTCCACGTTGCGGCGGGCGCAGGCCACCGCGGCGGGGTCGATGTCGGTGGCGTGCACCTCGACGCCGCCGTGCGCGGCGAGCACGGTCGCGGCCGCGCCCGAGCCGCAGCACATGTCCAGCACCACGGACCCCGGCCGCAGCAGCCGCGCGGCCTCCTCGACCAGCAGCTCGGTACGCCGGCGCGGCACGAACACCCCGGGGTCCACGGCGATGCGCCGCCCGCAGAACTCGGCGAAGCCGACGATGTGCTCCAGCGGCAGCCCCGCGACCCGGCGCGCGACCAGCTCGTCCAGCTCGTCCGGCCCGGCCGCCGCCGAGATCAGCAGATCGGCCTCGTCCTCGGCGAACACGCAGCCCGCCGCCCGCAACGTCGTGATCACATCCGCCCGCACAGGCACCCCCCCGATCCGGGCCAGGTTACGCCCACAGGCTCGGCACCAGCTCGAACGGGTCCTCTGCCGACGTCGACCCGGTCGGCCGGGCGTGGCGACGGCTGACCGACAGCGGTCTCGGCACGTTCACATCATCTTTGCTGTGGCCACAGCAAAGATGATGTGAACCACGGCGAGACATGCGCTGCGCGCGGGCTCCCGGCCGCCACAGCGGCCCGGACAACGGCCCCCTGCCGTGTGCCGTACCCGGCTGATATCCCCGCCCATGCGAAAGTTCGTGGCCGGGGTGCTGCTGGTCGACGCCGACGGGGCGCTGCTGTTGCAGGAGCGCGACGAGCACGCGCCGACGTTCCCCAACCAGTGGGCCTTCCCTGCCGGGGTCGCCGAGCCCGGCGAGCAGCCGCTGGAGGTCGCCCACCGGGAGCTGTACGAGGAGACCGGCCTGCGCGTCGGCGAGCTGGCCCTGTTCTGGGCGGGCCCGATGCCGGAAAGCCCGCTGTACGGCTACCTCTTCCACGGCCGCACCACCGCCCGCCAGTCCGACGTCGTGCTCGGCGAGGGCCGCGCCATGCTCTTCGTACCCCCGGCCGAGATCCTGGCCCTCGACCTGGCCGGCTACGCCCGCCCCGCCCTCACCGCCTTCCTGTCCTCACCCGACTACCGGAACCACCTGCACCCACCCGACCAGCGGTGATCATGAAGTTGTGGCGATGACACGCCGCCGACCCGTGCCATAAGTTCATGATCAACCAAGGAGGAGGGCGGTGGCGGTGGTGGCCTCGTCGCGGGTCGCCGGGGATGTGGTGGTGGACAGTACGTGGTCCAGGGCCAGGCGGTAGGCGTGGGGGAAGGCTTGGGCGGCGGGGACGGGGATGTCGGGGATCACGCCGGTGCCCTCCCAGTTGGTGCCGGTGATCGGGTTGATGGAGCGGGCCACCGGGACGGTGATCTCCAGGGTGGGGGTGATCGGGAAGCGTTCGGTGGGGTGGGCGCCGCCTCGGGTGGTCTCGCCGATGAGGGTGGCGCGGGCCTGGGACTGGAGGTTGTAGCTGAGTTCCTCGCCGGCGGAGAAGGTGAAGTCGCTGGTGAGGACGTATACGGGGCGGTCCAGGTAGCGCTCGCCGGGCAGGTAGGCCACGCTCCAGTACTGGCGCAGTGAGCTGCCCGCGCCGGACTCGATGCTGTTGAGGTGGGTCTCGCCGTCGGGGAAGAAGTAGCTGGTCCAGAAGATCGCGCCGTCGGGCGAGCCGCCCCTGTTGCGGCGCAGGTCGAGGATCAGCGCCTCGGTCTGGGAGACGAGTTCCATCGCCGCGGCGATCGCCCGGCCGCCGAGCCCCGCCGCGGTGACGCCGCGCAGCTCGATGCAGCCGACGTTGCCGTCGAGGCGTTCCACGCGGGCGATGCCGTGATTGGTGACCCGCAGGTGCTCGCGGTACACGGCGTCGGCTTCGGCGGGGTCGACGGTGGTGTGCAGGCGGGCGTCGCGGACGCGTACCCGTAGATGCTTGTCGGCGCAGTGCTCGGCCAGCCGCAGGGTGAGCGCGTCGGCGAGCGACGCCTCGTCCAGGCCGTCGTACTCGCCCTCGGTCAGGCGGCGGCGGACGTCGGCCGCGGCCGGGACCGCACGCTCGGGGAACACGTAGTTGGCGCACATGAGTTCCATGGCGCGCTCGACGAGAAGCTTCGGCATGGCCGACACCGTAGCCAGCCGACGGTCGCCGTGGCGAGCGGCTCAGGCGCTCAGGACGATGCGGTCGACGGCGGGCGCGGGCCCGCTCGGATTGTCGAACGTGATCGAGTTGGCGCCCTGGCGCAGCCTGACCCGGACCGAGCGGCTCGCGCAGCAGCCGTCCACCGCGTCGACCGCGACGGTGACCGGAGCCGCGCCCGCCACGCTGATCACCACCTGGTGGGCACGGGGACCGGGGCTCTGGGCGTAGTGGAACGTCAGCGTGTACGTGCCGGCGGCGGGCACCGTCACCCCGTTGAACCGCAGCGCGCCGTCCCGCTTGCCGGTGCCGTCGCCGAGGTTGCGCACCACCGTGCCGCCGGACGCGCCGGCCATGCCGACGGCCGTGGCCTGGCCGAGCAGCGTGTTGCCGCGGGCCTCGGCCTCGTAGGCGACCGCGCGGAAGGCGGCTGCCGGGCCGGCCGAGGCGCTCGGCGACGGTGACGCCGACGGACCGGCCGACGGGGTCGCGGTCGGGTCCGCCGCGGGATCGGTGGCCGGTGGCGCGCTGCCGGCGCCGTCACCGGCTGTGAACAGGCCGGGTTCGCCGATCCCCGGTACGCCGGACGGCGTCAGCCACGCGACGGCCACCACCACGACGACCACGAACGCGGCGATCCCGCCGACCGTCGCGAGCAGCAGGGGCCGCCTGCCCGGGCCGGCGGTGGCGATCCGGCGACGGCCGAGCGGGGCCGGACCACCGCCGGCACGGGCGTCGGAGTCGTCGGAGCCGACGAACGCCGTCGGTGGCGCGTCGACTCGCGGGGCCGGACCGGCCGGCTCGCCGATCCATTCCGGCCTGGCGGACGCCGGGCGGTCGGCGCGGCGGATGCCGTGGGAGGCGGGCGCCGCCTCGGTGAAGTCGCCGCCTGGCGGAGTGCCGTCACCGCCTGGCGGAATGAAGTCCCCGCCTGGCGGAATGCCGTCATGCCCCGGCTCGGCCGGGCCGGGTCCGGTCGGGGCCTGCCGCTGGTCGTGCCCGCGCGTCGGCGGCAGGTGCGGATCCGGCCGCGTCGGGGCGGAGCCGTCGTCGGGGATCCAGCCACCGACGCGCAGCCGGCGTCCGGTGCCGTCGTCGACCGACATGATCCCCCCTGAGCACGCATGACGGCGTCGCCGCAGCCGCGTACGCCGGTGCAGACCTTAGCCATCGGCCGATGCGGCGGTCCACCGGGCAGACGAGTTGTCGACAAGGTCTCGTCAGCGCAGCCGGTGGCGGGCCCCCGTGGACTGCACCGGCACCCGGGCCACCTGGGCCAGGCCGGCCACGTGCGCGGCCAGCCGGGAGCTGGTCAGCTCGCAGGCGGTGATGTCGGTGACGGCCAGCCAGGACATGTGCACGCCGCCGTCGGCGGAGATGCTCGCCGACCAGCGGGTGCCGGTGGGGTGCGTGGCGATGACCGCGACCCCGACCCGGCCCAGGTCGGCCAGCAGCGCGTCCAGGTCGCGCAGCTGCTCGGTGTGCTCGCCCCACGGGTCGGCGACGAACAGCAGCTGGATGCCCCAGGCGTCGCCGGTGACGTTGTTGATGCGGGCCGTCGGCATGTCGGCGGTCTGCGAGTCGTGCAGCACGGCGGCGTTGGCGGCGGCGCGGCGGCCGATGCGGGCCAGGGCGTCGCTGACCGACGAGCTGGTGCGTACGCGGTCGCTGAGCGAGCCGAGGGCGCGCATGTCCGCGCTGCTCAGCCCGGCGACGGTGACCGCTGCCTCGTCGGCCCAGCTGGCGGTGGCCGCCTCGGCGACCAGGTAGCGCAGCAGGTCGTCGCAGCGCTGCGGGTCGCCGAGCAGGGTCAGCAGGCCGGTGCGCTCGCCGTCGACGAACAGCTCGCCACCCTGCGGCCAGGTGCCGATCTTGAGCAGGCCGGGCAGCAGCGACGGGGTGTCGACGCGGTCGGGCAGCCAGGACGACGCCGACAGCGACCAGGTGTTGGGCCACTGCACGTCGAACGGCTCCGGCGGGTCCGCGCACGGGGCGGCGAGGATGATCGCGAGGTCGCCGCCGTGCTCCCAGGCGGCGGCGATGTCCGGCATCTCCCACGGGGCGCGGCCGCGCAGGCCCGCGGTGAGCTGGCGCAACCCGGCGTCGAGGCGTTCGGTGGCGCGGTGGCGCGGCGGCACCTCCCGGGCCCGGTAGCCGAGCGGGCTGCGTACCCCGCCGACGCCGCGACGGCGGCCCACCCGCAGCCGGTGCAGGCGGCGGATCCGGCGGCGTACCACGACGTGCCCGGCGAGCACCCCGGCCAGCGCCAGCCCGGCGCCGGCCGCGAGCACCTTGGTCCGGCCGGTGCCGGGGTCGGTCTCGTCGAGCGGGATCACGTTCGGACGGTGGGCCGGAGCGGGCACCGCCGACCCGGACGGGGCCGGGGCCGAGGGCGTCACCGCGGTCGCCGGGGCGGGCGTTGCCGGGGGCGGGCTGGCCTGCGGGGACGGGGTCGCCGGGGCCGGGGTGGCGGGCGGGGGCGGCGTGGTCGGCTGCTGCGGGGTGGTGGGCTGCTGGGGTGCGGGCGTCTCGACGGCGGGCAGCAGCAGCTTGCCGGTCGCGTGGCGGATCGCGCCGCGGTCGTGCGCGTCGGCGGGCAGCACGATGCGCCAGCCCGGCTCGATGTGGTTCGGGTTGCGGATCAGCTGCGGGTTCAGCGCCGCGAGCTGCTGGTACCGGTCGAAGTCGCCGGTGAAGCGCTGCGCGATGCAGCCGAGGTAGTCGCCCTTCTTGACGACGTACACGGGGCGTTCGACGCGCTGGCGGGGCGGGGCCTGGTGCAGCTCCATCGCGGCCGCGGCGGGTGCGGGTGCGGCCTGCACCGGCGCGGGCGCCGCGTGGGCCTGCACGGGCGCGACCGCGGGCGCGGCGTACGCCAGGGCGGGCGCGACCCGGGGTGCGGCCACCACCCCGGCATACGGGGCCGCCTGGGTGGCCACCACCCGGGCGGCGCTGGGCGCGGGCAGGGACGGCAGCGCGGCGGTCGCCACGCTCGCCCCGGCGAACACCGCGATCAGCGCGCTCACCAGCACGGCCGCGACCCGCTGCTGCAGGCCGAGGCCGGGCAGCCGGGCGGCGCGGCGGCCGCTGATCCGGGCCCCGATCTCGACCAGGATGCTGAGGGTGAAGGTGGCCCAGGCGACCCAGCCGGCCAGGGTGAGCGCGCGCAGGAACAGGTCGCCGTTGTCGGGCGAGGTCAGCGCGGTGGTGATCTCGTCGAGCGAGGGCAGCTGCCGGGGCAGCGGGTTGCCCGCGAACTCCACCAGCAGCACGGGCACGCCCGCGACGATCGCCACGATCCCGGTCAGCGAGGCCAGCCCGGCGAGCAGGCGCAGGGTCCAGTGGGGGCGGTTGCGCCGGACTGGTGCCATGGTCGCGCCCTTTCGTTGGTGGCTGCTCGGCCGGCCGAGCAGGTCTATCCGATGAGGAGTGTCGCGGTGGCCTCGCCGGTGGCGCGCCACGTCGCCCCGCCGAGGAAGGCCAGGCCGGAGGGGTTCTGGTAGGTGATGGAGGCACGTACGGTGACCGTCTCGCCGCCGGGCGCGACGGTGACCGTGCCGGTCGCGCCGACGCTGTCCAGGTAGACCTTCGCGGCGTTCACGGCCAGCGCCGGGTCGATGACCTTGTCGCCGCCCGGGATCGCCCGGGACGGGTCGATGGCCTGCCCGGCGCTGCGCGCGGCCTCGGCGGCGATGTTGTCGGCGCGCTGGTACGCACGCATCCGCCCGCCGCCGACGACGACCATGCCGAACATGAAGACCCACGCCTGCGCCATGATCACCATGAAGACCGTCGCCTTGCCCCGGTCGTCGCGCCACCTCATGTGCGGCTCCGGTAGGTGTCGAGCGGGCTGGTGAACGACGACTCGATGCGGAAGCTGCCCGGGATGCCCGGCATCGAGATGTCCTCGAACCGCGCCACGCAGACCACCCGGACGGTGACCGTGGCGGCGACGCCCACCGGCTGCTGGAACCCGGCCGCGTCGACGTCGGCCTCCAGCGGTTCGCAGGTCAGGCCCGCGGCCCGGTAGGAGTTGAGCGCGGCGGTGAGCGCCTGGGCACGGGCGTCGGCCTCGGTGCGGGCCAGGCTCGCGGTGCGCGCGGCGTCGTACGCGGCGGCCTCACCGGCCTGCCGGGCCAGGCTGTACCGGCCGGCGACGATGACGGCGGCGAAGAACAGCAGCACCGAGGGAGCCATGATGGCGAGCTCGATGGCGGCCGAGCCGCGGTCCCGCCGCCGGAAGGGCGCGTTCACGGCACCCACCTCTCCACCGGGCCGTGCGCCTGCTGCGAGACCTCGAACGGCCCCAGGAACGGGATCAGGTTCACCGCGCGGCCGGTGACGACCACGGTGACCTCGGTGTTGGCGGCGTCGCGCCGCACGGTGACCACCGGCGCCTGCAGGCCCGGCCCGATGCTGCGCAGGAAGTCGTTGGCGTTGGCCGTGGCGGCGGCGTCGGTGCTGCCGTGCTGGCGGCCCGCGTTGGCGCCCTGCGTCGCCGCGCCGAGCGCGACCGAGCGGGCGTAGAAGACCAGCGCCACCTGCACCACCATCAGCGACAGCAGCAGCAGTGGAGCCGCGATGATGGCGAACTCGACGGGGCCGTCGCCGCGGTCGGGGCACGCCCGCGACCGGCTCCGCGAACGGAGCCGGTCACGGAGTGGGCGTGGGATCACGGTCCGGCCGGGCCGGCGGGAGCCTGGTCCGGAATCTCGCCGACCCAGATGTCGGCGATACCCCACACGGCGACGGCGACAGCGACAGCGGCGGCCGCCATGATGGCGACCATGACCAGGTGCGGGACGGGGCCCTCGCCCCGGTCACGCGTGACCGGGGACATCAGGGTCCGCAAACGGACCTCGACGGCCGCGCAGAACTTGGTGAACATCGGGCTCCTACTCCTCATTTGTAGGTGAACAGGCTGACCATCAGCGGATATCCGATCAGGACCAGCAAGATCATGATCATCATCGTGGATGGGATGTCCAGTTTGGACGTGCGAGTCTTGGCCCCCTCCAGCGCCCGCACCCGGATCTGGTCGCGCAGCGAGGCCGCCTGGGCGCGCAGCGTCTGGTACACCTGCGCGCCGTCGGTGCCGGCGCTGCGCATGATGTCGGCGAAGCTGGTCAGCTCGACCACGCCGATGGTCGAGGCGAGCGCCTTCATCTCGTCCCACGGGGCGCGCATCTGCAGCTGCGCGCTCAGCAGCGTGGTGCGCAGCCGCACGTACGGCCAGCCGTCGCAGATGCTCGCCGAACGCTCCATCGCCTCGACCGCGCCGTGCCCCGAACGCACCTGGTGCGCGGTGAGCGTCGCGTAGGTGCACAGCGCCCGGACGAACTCGACCCGGGCGGCCTTCGCCTTCTTGAGCATGTCGTAGTGCGCGAGCGCGGCCATGCCCAGCGCGAACAGCAGCGTCCCGGCCGCCGGCACGGCCGGCGGCACCGAGCGGCCGGCCACCACCAGGCCCACCGTCGCCACCACCGGCAGCAGCAGCCCGAGCAGCCCCGACAGGGCCACACTGGACACGTGCCGCTCCGGGCTGCGGTCCAGGATCGCGAGATCGGCCATGGGCAGCCGCAGCCTCGACATCCAGTCACCCGCGGGCGCGGGCGTCTCCGAGGGCGGGGCGAAGTGCGGGTCCACGCCCGGGTGCAGCCGCCGCAGCGCCGGCCCGAGCGCCGGCGTGGCCGGCACGAACTGCACGACCAGCAGGTACAGCCCGAACCCGGCGAGCGCGCCGCCCGCGATGCCCAGCGCCAGCCACAGGTTGCCGCCGATCATGCCGCCACCTCGCCGTTCCACCTGGATCGCCCGCTCACGGCGTCACCTCCGGGACCGCGGCGTGCCGGTCCGAGCGCAGCAGGCGCGGCAGCCGCTCCGGCAGGGACAGGCCCCGGATCCACATCATCAGGGCCACGTAGAGGCCTGCCAGCGAGGCGAGGATGAGCTGGCCGAGCCCGGTGCGGTACGGCGCGGCGTAGCCGGGGTTCAGCGCGCCGAACCCGACCATCAGCACGGTCACCCCGGTCAGGAAGCGCACCGTGAACCGGGCCGACGAGCGCTCGCTGTCCACCGTGGCCCGGGCGACGATCTCCTCGGCCAGGCCGTTGGCGATGTCGAGCAGCGCCAGATACAGGCCCTCACCGCCGTCCGCGGACTGCAGGATCAGCGGCGCCACCACCTCGTCGCTGCTGGGGTCGTCGAGCTCGTCGGCGAACGCGCGCAGCGCGGTCGCCAGGTCGGTGCCCGCCTGCAGCCGCGCGGCGAGCGTGCGCACCTCGGAGCCGAGCAGCGGCGGCGCGGTCCGGGCCGTGGCCACGATCGCGGCCTGCAACCCGATGCCGTTGCGCACGTAGTCGCTCACCCGCCTGGTCCACGCCTCCAGCGCGGCGAGCCGGGCCAGCGCCTTCTTCTCGGCGGTGGCCGCGGAGAACAGCCACGGCACCCCCGGCACCGCCAGCGCGACGATGACCCCGCCCACCGGCCATCCGGTGACCAGCCAGGCCGCCGCGCCCGCGCACACCGCGAAGATCAGCACCCCCTGGTGGGTACGGCGCTGCGCGGCGGTGCGCCCCGGCCCGCGCCAGAACCGGCGCAGCCACAGCCGGGTCGGTGACGCGGGGCCGGGCGGGCGGGTCGTGCCGATCGCGAACAGCACGGCCAGCACGATGCCGGAGCCGGCCGTCAGCACGGACAGCGCCGCGAGGATCCGGATCATTGGCGCACCCGCTTGACGTGCAGCTCCCTGGTCCAGGCGCCCCGGTTGTGCGAGCCGGCCTCGATGTAGGGCACCAGTTCGCGCGGGTCGTAGCCGACGTCCATCAGGTCGTCGCGGATGCGCTCGGGCAGGTGCCGCGGCACGGCCCGGCCGTCCGGGCCCGGCCCGAACACCGTGGTGGTGACCACGCGGTCCTCGCGCATGCCGCCGACCTCGATGACGTGCGACACGAAGCGGTGCTCGCCGCCGCCGATCGCCCGCTCGTCGACGACCGCCGTGTACACGATCAGGTCGATGCCCTGGGCGGCCATGCGCAGCGCCTGGTCGGCGCCGATGTCGTTGCCGTACGAGCAGGCCAGCTGCACGATCGAGTCCATCACCTCGCGCGCCTGCCGGGCGTGGATGGTGCACATCGCGCCGCGGCTGACCGTCATCGCGCGCAGCATCGGCACGATCTCCCGGCCGCGTGTCTCACCGACGATGACCCGCCGCACGCCGAGCCGCTGGGTGATCGGCATCATGTCGTGCAGCGTCTTCTCGCCGCGGCGCTTGCCGTTGTTGTCGTACTCCCCGTGGCCTTGCAGGGCTTCGAGGCTGATCACCCAGTTCTCGTCCGACGGTTGCAGGGACTCGTGCAGCCCCAGCTCCCGGGACTCCTCCAGGGTGATGTACGGCTCGCCGACCGGGATGGTGCGGCCCAGCGCGCGCAGCAGCGTGGTCTTCCCCGACGCGGCCAGCCCCGCGATCATGATGTTGGCCCCGGACTCCAGCGCCTTGATCAGGAACCGGTACAGCAGCAGGTCGATCATGCCCCAGCGGTCGCGCAGCTCCTCCAGCGTCGCCGTGAACAGGCTGTGCTTGCGGATGTAGACGATCGGGCGCGGCGACACCTTGTACAGCACCGTCATCCGGGAGCCGTCGGGCAGCTGCATGTCCAGCTCGGGATTGGACTCCGACAGCTGCCGCTCGGTGGCCGCCACCCGCATCGCCAGCACCTGCAGCATGCCGATCAGCTCGTCGTCGGTGTCGGCGACCGGCTCGCCCCGGCTGCGGCTGCCGTCGGCGTGGTGCAGCAGCACCTGGTCGCAGCCGATGATGTGCACGTTGGTGATCTTCGGGTCGTCCAGCAGGCGCTGCAGCCGGCCCGCCCCGAACATGCCGGCCACCACCGCGTCGAGCAGCGCCTGCTCGTACGCGGGGCTGACCGGGGTGCCGGCGTGCGCCATCGCCACCACGTAGTCGGCGATGACCTCGCGGCCGATCCGCGACGCCGTCTCCCGCCGGTGGGCCGGGGTGACGTTGGCCGCGTCGGCGAGCAGGCGGGTCAGCGTCTCGGTGACCCGGCCCTGCAGCTGACGCACGACCGCGTAGTCCACCGGCGCCGGCGGCGCGGCGTGCGCGCCGGGCGGCTGGTGCGCGTAGGCGGGCGGCTGGGCCGGATAGCCGGGCGGCTGGTCGGGGTGGCTCGGCTGCTGGACCGGGTAGCTCGCCCGGGTGTGCCCGTTGACCCGGGGCACCGCCGCGGGCTCCGGCGGGATCGGGATGAACCGCGGGGCCGTCACGACGTCACCGGCAACGGTTCGGTGTCGCGGCGGGACAGCGCGCTGTCCATCCGGCGGCTCGCGATCAGACCGGTGACGCTCTCGTAGGCTGCGGCCGACTTGCGCATCAGCGCGGCCCGGCGGCGGCCCCGGCCGTCGCCGCACAGCGCCCCCGCGGTCGCCGGGTCCCACGGCAGGTTCGCCACCACCGGCACGCCCAGGTGCCGGGAGACCTCCCGGCCCGCGATCCCGCCCCCGATAAGCAGCAGGCCGAGGCTGTTCTCCACGAACCCGGCCGGCAGCTGGCGGCGCATCGCGCCGACCGCCGAGAGCGCCGGCGACACGGTGCGCAGCGAGTGCGGCCGCAGTGCCAGCAGCACCAGGTCGGCCCGTGCCAGCAGCGCCCATGGCGGGTGCGCGGACGACAGCCGCCCGCAGTCGGCGATCACCATCTGTGCCGTCATCCGGGCGAAGAACTCGCCGAGGCTGGTCCAGGCGAGGTTGAGGGTGGCGCTCTGGCCCGGCTCGGTCAGCCCGGGCAGCGCCATCCGCTGCTGGCGGGGCGCGTCCAGGTCGATGAGGTTGCCGGCGAGCTCCTGCTCCGCCGTGCCGCGCAGCGCCGCCGACGCCAGCGGCAGCACCCCGCGGTTGGCGGGCAGCTCGTACCGGGCGAGGTAGCCGGCCAGCAGGTCGCCGCCGGCCGGGTCGCACTCGGCCAGCAGGACCGGCGACGGCCAGGTCAGCGTGAACGCCAGCGCGGCGGTGGAGACGCCCGGGGAGCCCTTGGCGGAGACGATCGCGATCAGAGTCATCGGCGGCCGCTCACGATCCGTCGAGGGCGAGCACGATGCGGTCGGCGGCGGCGAGCGCGGCCACCGAGGGCGCGTCCACCGTGGCCACCTCCACGTTGATCACCGTCCGGCCGGACCTGGTGCCCGGGGACAGCGACACGATGGTGGCCGTGACGGTGCGCGGCGGCACCAGGTCGGGCGCGTCCGGCCCGCCGGTCCGTTCGGGCACCACCACGAGCAGCACCTGGGCTCCCACGGACAGCCGGGCGGCCGAGGGCATCCGGTCCTCGCCGAGCGCGAGGCCGATCAGCTGGTGGCCGGGCGCCGGCACGGGCGTCTCGGTGACCTGGTCCAGCGTCAGCAGGGTGCCCGGGACCAGCGCCATGACGGCGCGCTTGCCGATCACCTGCGCGGCGTTCGCCGCCGGGATCGGGCGCAGGCCCACCGCCTGGTTCACCCGTACCACGACCAGGTCCTCGCGGCTGATCTGTGCGCCCTTGCCGACCGGCCGGGCCATCGCCAGGTAGTCGTGCGTGCCGCCGATGCGCTGCGCGACGTACGCCGCGGTCAGCGCGCCGACGATGATGAGGAGCACGGCGAGCGCGCCCTGGGCCAGCGACCGCCGCCGGGGAGCGGTGCGGGGCACCGGGATCGGCGCCGCGGGCAGCGCCCGCGCGGGCGCACTGGTGTTGACGCTCATGCCGCCTTGCCTCGTTTCTCGACGTTCCCGCCGGCCGGACGCCGGCTCACTTGTTCACGACCTGCATCTCGTCGATCCGGACCTCGGTGGTGGTGAACCGCTCGATGTCGAGGTCGCCGGTCTCGCCGCCGCCGACGACGTGCCACTCCACGTGCCAGGTGGTGGTGCCGCGCACGTCGTAGGTGCCGTCGGCCTCGCCGCGGGAGGGCTGGGTGTACCTGTGCCCGCAGGTCGGTGACGGCTTGTTGCCGTCGGCGGGGTGGTACGGCGTGCCGGGCGAGTGGCACACGACGGTCGTGCCGTCGCCCATGCTCCATTCGATCTTGGTCGCCGTCGCGGTGGCCTCGACCGTCAGACCGGGCACGAACGCATGGCGGGTGACCGAGCCCCAGGTGCCCTCCCGCACCGGCGTCCACATCCACACCGGCAGGCCGACCAGCCCCGCGCCGCCGGGATCGGGCGCCATGTGGATGTCGGGCCCCTTGATGGGCATCAACTTGATCGCTTCCACGGCCAGCAGCATCGGCGAGGGCATGGCCCCGTATCCCGGCGGCGGGGCGGTCAGGTACTCGTCACTGCCCTGCTGCCAGCCCGCGGACAGGCCGCCCCAGCACCAGACGGCGTACATCCTGCCCTTCGCCGGGTCGTGGCCGCCCCAGATCGGGTCGTCGTCGGCGAGCTCCAGGCGGTTGTAGTAGCAGCTGTCGGTGTGGTTGAACCAGCCCATGCTCAGGTCGTGGCAGGGGATGGGGTCGACGAAGTCCTCGTGCTCGCAGTCGATGCCGTTGCCGCCGCCGCCTCCCCCGCCGCCACCGCCGCCGCCCCCACCACCACCGCCACCGGTGACGACGAGGATGCAGGGGCCGTTGTTGGGCGGGCAGTAGATGTAGTCGGCGTGCGCGGGGCTCTGCGTCACGACCAGTGTCAGCGCGAGCGTGACCGCGGTAGTGGCGAGCGTGGCCAGCACGCGGGTCCGGGTCAGCACGACGCCGCCCGGTCGGTGTGCGAGTCCACCCAGCGCCAGACGCTGTCCGGGTAGAGCCCGGCGCGCAGGGTCACCGGGTAGCGCTTGTTCTGCCCGGGGGCCGCGACGGATTTGCGGGTCTTCTTGTTGACGGTGTCCGTGCCGGCGTCGTCCACGCAGGCCTCCACGACGATCGAGGTCGCGCTGACCGAGACGACCCGGCGCAGCGTGACCGTGGGTTTTCCGGTGCGGATCAGTCCCTGCTCCGCCAGCAGCCCGAGGTCGCGCTCCAGCAGGGCCATGTAGCGGCCGGCCGCGTACCGGTAGAGCGGCCGCCGGGTGATGTCCTTGTTCCAGTCGTACTTGCCGGTCTGGCCGGCGGTGAGGTAGACGCCGTTCAGCTTCTCGAAGGCCGTCCAGGCGGCGTCGACGGTGCGCTGCTGGTCGTCGCTGAGCGCGGGACCGGGCGACGGGCGCGTCGCGGGCTGCGTCGGCAGCCCCGCGGGCTCCGGCACCTCGGCCGAGCACCCGGCGAGCGCCAGGAGAGAGACGACGGCCAGCAGCGCCGTGGCGGCGCCGACCGACCGTCCTCTTCGGCTGTACGGAATCATGCGCCCCCCTCGTCCCCGACGAGCCTCGCTGAGTCCTTCACCTGCCAGAAGTTGTTGCCCTGGAAGCGGATCCCCCCGCATCAGACGGCCGATCGTACGATGAACTCCGCCGATATAACAAGGGGTGAGTAATAGCCACACGGACAGTGTTTGTCATCAGATCTTCCATTTACGACTCACGATCATTCCGATCTCGATCGTCTCGTCGGCGCGGAAGGCTCCCCTGACAGCGGGCTTCGATCCATCGAACATGACAAATGGTAAGCGCAGCGCCCCGCGTCATGAATGCGACGGCGCGGGGCGAGAGGCGCAGCGGTCCGCGCGCGCCGGAAACCATGACCGATTCCGCATATCAGGCAAACAGCCTTTGATCGCCCGGTAAGATGACAAAGTTATCGATGGGGAGTGATGGCTGTGGTGACTGCCGGCAAGAGCACGAGCTTCGCCGAGGTGCCCGGGCGGCTGGACGACGTGCTGGGCTGGTTCGCCCGCATGCGCGAGCGCGACCCGGTCAGCTGGGACGAGCACTACGGCGCCTACCAGGTCTTCCGGTACGCCGACATCGAGAAGGTGCTCTCCGATCCGGCGGTCTTCTCCTCCGACCTGACCGGCCTGGTCCCGCCGCAGGAGGAGATCGAGCTGTTCAGCCGCGGCAACTTCGTGCGCATGGACCCGCCCCAGCACACCAAGATGCGCCGCATCGTCAGCAAGGCGTTCACCCCGCGGGTGGTCGCCGGGCTCGCCCCGCGCATCGAGGCCATCACGAACGAGCTGCTCGACCAGGTGACCGGGCGCGAGCGCGTCGACCTGGTCCAGGCCCTGGCCTACCCGCTGCCGGTGACCGTGATCGCCGAGCTGATCGGCGTGCCCGCCGCCGACCGCGACGTCTTCCGGCGCTGGGCCGACGAGCTGCTCAGCGCCCAGGTGCCGGACACCGTGATCCCGGACGAGCAGATGATGCAGCAGGCCGGCAAGCGGCTGCGCGGCATGATCGACTACCTGCTGGCGCACATCCGGCAGCGGCGCGCGAACCCGGCCGACGACCTCACCAACGCCCTGATCGAGGCCGAGGTCGACGGCGAACGCCTCGCCGACGAGGAGATCGTCGGCTTCCTCGGCGTGCTGCTCATCGCCGGGCACATCACCACCACCACGCTGCTCACCAACACGGTGCTCTGCCTGGACGCGAATCCTGACGCCGCCGCGGCGCTGCGCGCGGATCCCGAACGCATCCCGGCCGCGCTGGAGGAGGTGCTGCGTTACCGCTCGCCGTTCCCCCGGCTGGCCCGGCTCACCACCGCCCCGGCCATGGTCGGCGAGCGGCAGGTGCCCGCGGGCAAGGTGCTGATCCTGTGGGTGGCCTCGGCCAACCGGGACGCCGCCCAGTTCGTCGAGCCGGACACCTTCGACATCGCGCGTACGCCGAATCCGCACCTGAGTTTCGGGCACGGCATCCACTTCTGCATCGGCGCGCCGCTGGCCAGGCTGGAGGGCCGCATCGCCGTGCAGACCCTGCTGCGCCGCTGCGCCGACCTGGCCGTCGCCGACGGCGTAGAACTCTACGACCCGCGCCTGATGACCGGCGCCCGCGTCCTGCCCCTGCGCGTCCGCTGGTCCTGACCTACCCCACCGCCGCCCGCGCCCGCCATGATCGTTCGATTTGCCAGGCAAGTGGGCGAAAGCGGCCTCAAGATACGCACAGGTGCCAGGCAAGTCGAGCGATCATGAACGCGCCGCGCGCCGCGCGGTCGGGCGTCAGGGGGAGGTGGCGCGCTGGTGGGCGGTGACGGCTAGTTCGACACGGGAGCGGATGCCGAGTTTGGCGAGGATGTTCGACACGTGTGACTGGACGGTACGCCGGGACAGGAACAGCTGGGCGGCGATGTCGGGGTTGGACATACCCGACGCGACCAGCAGCGCGATCCGGTGCTCGGTCTCGGTGAGCGCCTCCCAGCCGTGCTTGGGGCGCTTGCGGGAACCCGGCCGGCCGCGGCGCACCCCGAGCCGGCGCAGCCGCGCGTCGGCCCGGAAGATGTCGCGGCTGGCGTCCATCGCGGTGTAGAGGTCCAGCGCGCGGGTCAGGGCGGCACGGGCCGGTTCGGCGTCGCCACGCGCCGCGTACGCGACGGCGGCGTCCTCGCGGGCCTGCGCCTCGTACAGCCGCCAGCCGCAGTCGGCATAGGACTCCGCGGCGGCCAGCAGCAGGTCAGGATCACCCTCGGCCAGCCCCCGGCACAGCCGGGCGGTCGCGGTCAGGCTCACCGCGGGCTGCGCGGCGGCCAGCTCCTCGGTCTTGGCGACGAGCGCGGCGGCGCGGTCCCGGTCGCCCGCCGCGGCCGCGAGCCGGGCCAGGTCGGGGCAGATGTGGTACATCACCCGGTGCGGCAGGTGGTCCCGCGCGGAGGCGTGCTCCCAGAACGGGTAGAACAGGTCGAGGCAGTGCTGCGCCCGCGCGGGCTCCTCCTGCAGCACCCGCGCCCAGGTGTCCAGGTAGACGTACTGCGCCTCGGCCGCGCCGCCCTGCCCCTGCGCCACGATCGTGGCCTCCGGCACCGGCTCGCCGCGGTGGATCGCGATGAGCCGGCGCAGGCCGCGCAGCCACGGCTTGTCGCCCAGCGGGTCCGGGTACTCCAGCCCGGCCTCGATCTCGGCGAGCGCGTCGTCCCAGGCCCCGGTGAGGAAGCGCAGCTGTGCCCGCAGCGCGTGGACCAGCGTCAGGTACGGCCCGCCGTAGCGCTGGTTGCTCACCAGCGCGTCGGCCAGCTCCTGCTCGGCCTCGTCCAGCCGGTCCAGCTGCAGCAGGCAGTAGCCGCGCAGCACGCACTGCCCGGCGGGCATGTCGGGCAGCACGCCTTTTCCCAGGTCGGCGATAGCCTGCTCGCTCAGCGCCAGCCCCTGCCCGATGTCGCCCTCGACGAAGCGCAGCACCCCCTGCACGAGCCGCCCCAGCCCCACCGCGTACCCGTCGCCGGCCTGCTCGCCGTGCTTGATCGCGAGCGCCGCGGCGTTCGCGGCGGCCTGGTGCTCGCGCAGGAAGAACCGGCACTTCGCGCAGAACCCGTGCAGGCGCCCGACGTCGGCCGGGGGCAGGTCGTCGGCCGCCAGCGCCGCCGTCGCGACCTGCACCGCGTCGGCCTGCCGGCCCTGCCGGAACAGCGCGTCCATGAGCAGCCAGTACAGCGTGCTGCGCCGGTGCGGGTCGGGGTCGAGCCGGATCGCCTCCCGGGCCGTCTGCTCGGCCTCCTCCAGGCTGCTCTCCCAGATCAGCGCCCGCACCAGGTGGAAGCGCAGCTCCCCGGCCCGTTCCTCGGAAACCGCGGCCAGCGCCCGGCGCAGCAGCCGTACGGCCGTGGCGGGCGCTCGGGCCATCAGCTCGTCGGCGGAGGCGACCAGCCAGTCCAGCGTCCCCGCGTCGAGGGCGGTGCCCGCGATCAGGTGTTCGGCGACCCGCTCCACCGGGGCCCCGGACGCGGTGAGCACCTGCCCTGCGCGCAGGTGCAGCGCCGTGCGCATCTGCTCGGGCACACCCTCGCACAGCGCCTGGCGGATCAGCGCGTGCCGGAACTCCAGGTACGGCCCGGCGTCGACGACCACGCCGGCGTCCAGCGCCGTGAACATGACCTCCGACAGCGCCATCGCCGGCATCTCCAGCACCGCCGCCAGTTCCCCGACGTCGATGGCGCGGCCCAGCACCGCCGCCTGCTGCAGCGTCTCGCGCTCCTTGCGGGGCAGGAAGGACAGCCGGCGCAGGATCGTGTCGAGCAGCGAGCGCGGCATTCCGGCGTCGGCGGCGTCCGGCGTCAGCTCCGCGGTGCCGCGTACCACCCGGATCCGGTCCTCGCGCGTCAGCGCGGCCAGCAGTTCCGTGACGTAGAACGGGTGGCCGCCCGCGCCCGCCACCAGGCGGCCCAGCCGCGGACCGGGCGGCGCGCCGAGCCGGTCGGCGACCAGGGCGGTCACCGCCGCCTCGGGCAGCGCGGCCAGCTCGACCAGGTCCGCGCCGCGCGACTGCAGGCTGCGCAGCAGCCCGGCGGCCTCGGCGCGGCTGGTGGCCCGGGTGGCGACCACGACCAGCAGCGGGTACTCGTCGATGCCGCGGCCGAGGCGGTGCAGCACCACCAGGCTGGCCGGGTCGGCCCACTGCACGTCGTCGACGATGACCGCGACGGGGCCGGCCGCGCACCACGCGTCGACCAGGTCGAGGATCGCCTCGGTGACCGCGAGCTGGTGGTTGGCGGCGGCCGCGCTCAGCGCCAGCACGCCCTCGCCGCGCAGCAGCCGCGCCACCCGGGCCTGGGCCGGGTCGTCGGTGACGGTCAGCAGCCCGAGGCACGCGCCGATGGCGGAGAAGGGCAGCTGCTGTTCGAGGTCCTCGGCCGCGCCCCGCTGCACCCGCATGCCGAGCCGCCCGCACTCGCCGGCGGCCGCGTCCAGCAGGCTGGTCTTGCCGATGCCGGGTTCGCCCTCGACGAGGACCGCGGCGCCGGTTCCGGCGGCCGCCGCCCGGGCCAGCTCCCGCAGGAGTTCGACCTCGGCATCGCGGCCCACGAACACAGGCGCCGCCATGGGACAAGCCTAGTCGTCAGGCATGTCCCAGGCGGCGCCATGGGGCCGAACGTGGCCGCCTCGCGGGCCGCCGTGTTCGGGGTGGGGTGGGATGGGTGCGAGGAACGTCAGTGGTCCGCGCGTCCGGCGTACATCTCGTTGACGACGGTGAGCACGTCATGGATGGAGGTGCGGGCACGGGTGGCGATGTGCTCGACGGGGGCGTTGCTGGCGAACGCCTCCCGGATCGCCGAGCGCAGCGAGCCGGCGTCGTGGGCGGTCGTGCCGCCGGTGGCCACGGCCTGGTCGATCAGGCACAGCGCGTGATCCGCGGTGACGTACATGCTCATCTCCCAGCTGCCGGCTCGTCGTCGTGGTCGGTGCGGAGGACCGGACCTGCCTGCCCGCATGGCGGAGCGACGAGCGCCGGTGCTTCCGTGACATCCACGATCCGGCACCCGGCGCACCGAAACATCCGCCACCCGGCGGTACTGCGCGCCCGACTCATACCTTTTTATAGTAAAAAGCTCCGTTCGTGCCCGTCTTTCGGCAGAAACGGAGCCTTCGAGCACCCCGGACTCAGCCCGGATGCACGCCGACGGCGTCGCGGATCTTGAAGCCCTCCCGCGCGTCGGCCGAGCGGGCGCAGTGCGCGCAGCAGTAGAAATGCCCGGACACCTCGACCCCGTGCCCAATGATCTTGCATGCGCAGTGCTCGCACACCGGCGCCAGCATGTGCACCGCACACTCGAACGAGTCGAAGACGTGCACCGCACCCCCGGCGGTGTGCACCTCGAACGACAGCCAGTAGTCGTTCTTGCAGACCTCACACGTGCCCACAGACAACCCCTCCCATCGGCGTATCCATGAACAGTCTCCGGTCAGTCACCGTCTGTTATCGGCAAAACAACCCTTTTGCCCAGGCCGCCGGTGTGATCCGCTGCGTACGCAGCCCGACGTACGCCGCCGCGCGGATGCGGCCGGGCCCGCCGACTCCGTAACCTCGCCCTGTGCACCTGCTCCATCGCCTGGCCGCCCGCCCCCAGCTCGCCGACACCCTGTTCGCACTGGTCGTCGGCGTCCTGGTGATCGGCTGCTCGTTCCCCACGCAGAGCGAGCAACCCGACCGGCTCCGGCTGGACACCACGGCGCTGGCCCTGCTCGCCCTCGGCGCCCTGGCCCTGGTGGTGCGCCGCCGCTGGGCGGTGCTCGCCTGCACCGTCACCTTCGCCGTGGTCACCGTGTTCATCGGCGCCGGCTACCCGTACGGGCCGCTGTTCCTGTACGTCATGATCACCGTGTACTCGCTGGCCGCGTGGCGTGGCACGGGCTGGTCCGTCACGGTGACGTCGGTGCTCGTCGTGCTCTACGTGTGGCTGAGCGCGTGGGTCGAGAAGGAGCCCGACGGGGTGCTGTTCAACCTGGCCACCACCACCTTCTGGCTGGCCACCCCGCTGATCGCGGGCATCGCGGTGCGCGTGCGGCGGCATTCGCTGGAGCAGTCGGCGATCGAGGAGCGGCGGCGGCACGCGTACGAGGAACGCCTGCGCATGGCCCAGGAGGTGCACGACGTGGTCGGCCACAGCCTCGCCGTGATCAGCATGAACGCCGGCGCGGCGCTGCACGTGCTCAGCCGGAGCCCGGACACCGCACCGCAGGTCGAGGAGTCGCTGCGGGCCATCCGGCAGGCCGGCACCGCCGCCCTCGACGAGCTGCGGGTCACCCTGTCCGCGTTCACCGGCGCGTGCCCCGCCCCCGACCGCCCCGCGGCCGGGCTGGGCCTGCTGCCCGAACTCGTCGCCGCGACCAGCTCCGACCGGCTGGCGGTCCAGCTCGACGTACGCGGGACCGCCCAGCCGCTGCGGCACGCGGTCGACCTGGCCGGATACCGCATCGTGCAGGAGGCCTTGACCAACGTGCTGCGCCACGCCGCCGCCCGGCAGGCCGCCGTGGACGTGGCCTACGGCCCGCAGGGCGTCACGCTGACCGTCACCGACGACGGCCGCGGCGGCGCCCCGCTGCCCGGCGGCTCCGGCCTGGACAGCATGCACGAGCGCGCCCGCGCCCTGCACGGCGTCCTGGACGCGGGCCCGCTGCCCGGCGGCGGTTTCCGGGTGCACGCCGTGCTGCCCTACGGCGACGCTTCCGCTGCGGCCCCCGTGCCCGACCGGGAACGTAGCGCGCCACCGCCCCTGCCCGACCGGGCGCGCGGCGTGCACCCGTTGCCGGGCGGGGTCGCATGATCCGGGTCGCGCTCGCCGACGACCAGGCGCTGCTGCGGCTGGCCATGCGCACCCTGCTCAGCTGCGAACCCGACCTCGAACTCGTCGGCGAGGCCGAGGACGGCGTCGGCGCGCTCGACCTCGTCGCCGCCGAACGCCCGGACGTGCTGCTGCTCGACATCCGCATGCCGCGGATGGACGGGCTGGAGGTGCTGCGCCGCCTCGACGGGCCCACCCGGGTGATCGTGCTGACCACGTTCGAGCTGGACGAGTACGTGTTCGAGGCGCTGCGGGCCGGGGCGTCGGGCTTCCTCACCAAGGACGCCGAGCCGGCCGAGCTGCTGCGCGCGGTGCGGGTCGTGGCGGCCGGGGACTCGCTGCTGTCGCCGGCGGTGACCCGCCGGGTCATCGAGCGGTTCGGCGCGGCCCCGGGGGCGGCTCCGCCGCTGCGCGTACACCCCGACCTGCACCTGCTCACCGACCGGGAGCGGGAGATCGTGGGCTGGGTCGCGACCGGCCTGTCCAACGACGAGATCGCCGCGGGCCTCGTCGTCAGCCCCGCCACCGTACGCACCCACGTCAGCCGCGCCCTCATCAAACTCCACGCCCGCGACCGAGCCCAACTCGTCGTCATCGCCTACCAGTCCAACCTCCCCATCCCCCACCCCTGACCCCGCCCCGCCTGCCGCGACTCTTGAAGAGGCGCGCCCATCCCGTCGATCCACAGCCGCATCTCTTCAAGAGTTGCGACCGGGGGTTGGGCGCGGCGGGGCGTAGGTGGGGATACGCGCTCGTGCTGATGTGCGCGACGGGGGTGGGCCGGGAACCTGGCCGGGTTCCAGAACCCGAACAGGAAGGCCGCCCATGTCCTCCGCCTGGCAGCGGATCGCCACCGCCCCCGCCGGCCGCCGCACCGCCTGGTCCGTGCTCGTCGGCTGGCTGCTCATCGCCGTGTCCGCCACCATGTTCGCCAAGGTCGGCGACGTCGAGACCAACGACCTCAGCTCCTGGCTGCCGGCCTCGGCCGAGTCGACCCGCGCGCTCGAACTGGCCGACCGCGAGTTCCCGGCCGCCGAACCGGAGCAGCTGCTGCTCGTGTACGCCCGCGAAGGCGGCCTGACCAGCGCCGACCGCGACGCGGCCGCCGGCGACGCCACCGCGCTGGCCGCCCTCGCCGCAGGCCCGGTGTCCCCGCCGATCCCGTCGCAGGACGGCGCGGCGCTGCTGGTCACCGTGCCGCTCAGCCCGCAGCAGACCGCCGAGGAGGCGATCGGCCCCGTGCTGGACCAGGCCCGCACGGTGCTGGCCGAGGGCCTGCCCACCGGCCTCGGCGCGTGGATGACCGGCGGACCGGCCGCCGGGGCCGACTTCGACGCCGCCTTCGACTCGCTGGACACCACGCTGCTCGGGGTCACCGTCGGCGTGGTCGCGCTGCTGCTCCTGCTCACCTACCGCAGCCCGGTGCTGCTACTGGTGCCGCTGGTCGCCGTGGGCGTCGCCAGCCAGCTCGCGAGCGCGCTGGTCTACGTCGGCGCGAAGTACCTCGGCCTGGTCGTCAACGGGGCCAGCGCGGGCATCCTCACCGTGCTGGTGTTCGGCGCGGGCACCGACTACGCGCTGCTGCTGATCTCCCGCTACCGCGAGGAGCTGACCCGGCACGCCGACCACCGGCAGGCGATGCGCCTGGCCCTGCGGCACAGCCTGCCCGCGATCATCGCGTCGGCCGCCACGGTGATCCTGGCGCTGCTCACGCTGCTGGCCGCCGGGCTCAACTCGACCCGGGGCCTGGGCCCGGTCGCCGCGCTAGGCATCGTCTCGGCGCTGCTGGCGATGACCACCCTGCTGCCCGCCCTGCTGGTGATGTGCGGGCGGCGGGTGTTCTGGCCGCTGATCCCCGCGGTACGCGACACCGCGGCGCCGGCCCGCGGACCGGGCCTGTGGGCGCGCACCGCCGAGTTCGTGGCCCGGCACGCCCGCCCGATCTGGATCGTCACCGCGCTCGCCCTGGCCGCGCTCAGCCTCGCGGCCACCACCCTCGGCACCGGCCTGCGCCAGTCCGAGTCGTTCGTGACCAAACCCGACTCGGTACGCGGCTTCGAGGCCCTCGCCGAACACTTCCCCGCCGGCTCCGGCGACCCCACCGAGGTGTACACGAACACCGCCACCGCGACCCAGGTCACCGGCACGCTGCGCGCCCTGCCCGGCGTGGCCGAGGTCGGTGAGGCGGAGCCGTCACCGGCGGGCGGCTGGACCCGGTTGCGCATCGTGCTCGCCGACGCGCCGTCCAGCGACCGGGCGGAGCAGACGGTGCTGCGGCTGCGCGACGCCGTGCACACCGTCGACCCGTCGGCCCTGGTCGGCGGCGCGACCGCGCAGGAACTCGACGAGAACACCACCATGGACGCCGACCTGCGCCTGCTCATCCCGCTGATCCTGGCGGTGGTGCTGGGCGTGCTGATCGTGCTGCTGCGCTCGCTGGTCGCGCCGCTGCTCCTGCTCGGCAGCGTGCTGCTGTCCTTCGGCGCGGCCCTCGGCGCGGCCGCGCTGGTCTACCACGCGATCGGCTTCCCCGCGATCGACCGTTCCGTGCTGCTGCACGGCTTCCTGTTCCTGGTGGCGCTCGGCGTCGACTACACCATCTTCCTGATGACCAGGGCCCGCGAGGAGGTCGCCGAACACGGCCACGCCCAGGGTGTCACCCGCGCCCTGTCCGTCACCGGCGGCGTGATCACCAGTGCCGGCGTCGTGCTCGCCGCCACGTTCGCGGTGCTGTCCCTGATGCCGATCGTCTTCATGGTCCAGGTCGGCATCCTGGTCGGCCTCGGCGTCCTGCTGGACACCTTCGTCGTCCGCACCCTCCTGGTCCCCGCCCTCGTCCACCACGTCGGCCCCCGCACCTGGTGGCCCCGCCACCCGTGAGCGCAAGGAAGGGCACCTTCACATCGCTCCGCGAGGTGAAGGTGCCCTTCCCAACTTTCGACCACCGAGTGAGCCTCGCCGGCGTACCCGGCAGACCAGTTCACGCTCCGGGCTGATGCCGACAACCGATCACTCACGGTGTGCCAATCTCACGATCTTGGTGCGCGCCATATGGTGATCTTGGTGTATGCTCGATGGCATGACGCGCATCACGGTGGACGTCAACGACGAGTGGCTGGAGGCTGCGATGGAGGAGCTCGGAACCACCACGAAGGTCGCCACGATCAACGAGGCGCTGCGCACGTTCGCCGCGCGGCGCAGGGCACGCGACATCATCGCCGCTTTCGGCTCGGTGCAGATGGACTACACGGGTGCGGAGCACGCTTTCGGTCACGGCGGTGGCCGCGACCTGTCCAGGCTGGAGGAGGACGCCCGCCAGGCGGACGCGCACCGGGCGGCGTGATGGCGTCCCCGATCTTCCTGGCCGACACCTCGGTCTACGTCCTGCAGAGCCGCCATGAGCAGGTACGCCGCCGGTTCGAGCAACTGCTGCTGGAGGGCAGACTCGCGGCATGCCACATGGTGGCGCTGGAGTTCCTCAACAACGCGCCCGACCCGAAGGCATACCGGATCCTGCACGAGGCCATGCTGAGTCAGCGCTGGCTTGATGTGACCACGGCTGCCATGGACCGGGCGATGGAAGTGCACCTCAGCCTGGCCGCCAGCAGCCAGCACCGGCACTTCAGGCTCCCCGATCTGATCATCGCGGCGACGGCCGAGCAGCATGGCGCGACCGTGTTGCACTACGACGCGGACTACGACCGCATCGCGGCCGTCACGGGGCAACCCGTCGAGTGGGTCGCCCCGCGCGGATCCCTTTAGTCCAGGCAGGCGACCGGCACCTGCTGCACCGCGTTGTTGGCGAAGCCACCGCGGTTCCAGGCCTGGTCGATCGGCTGCTCCCCGCCGAGGGCGTCGACGGCGCGGGCGGTCAGCAGATGCGAGCCCGGCACCGCGTCCCACGCGTACGTGAAACGCCGCCACGCCCACCGGTGCCCGCCCTCCGGCTCCAGCTCGGCCGCCGACCAGGTCTGCCCGCCGTCCACGCTGACCTCCACCGAGGTCACCGGCGCGCGGCCGGACCAGGCCCGCCCCTCCACCAGCACCGGCCCCGGGCGCACCACCCGGGTGCGGGACATGAAGTCGGGGAAACCCGGCGGGGCCAGCAGCGCCCGCGGCGCGATCCGGGTCACCGGCACGCCCGGGTCCTCGGCGTCGCGGCGCACCCGGTACGCCACCGCCTGCTGGAAGCCCTCGAACGGCCGGTCCACCAGGGTGATCTCGCGCAGCCACTTCACGTGCGCCATGCCGTACCAGCCCGGCACCACCAGCCGCACCGGGAAGCCGTGCTGCGGCAGCAACGGCGCGCCGTTCATCTGGTACGCCAGCAGCACGTCCTCGCCGAGCGCCTCGTCCACCGGCAGGCTGCGCTGGTAGTCCTGCTCGACCCCGCGCTCCACCCCGTGGTCGGCCCCGGTGAACACCACCTCCACCGCGAACGGGTCGATCCCGGCCGCGGCCAGCACGTCACGCAGCGGCACACCGGTCCACTCCGCGGTGCCGACGGCCTCCACCAGCCACGGCTGGCTGACCGGGCGGGGCAGCAGCCGGGCCCGGCCGTTGCCCGCGCACTCCATGGTCACCCGTACCGTGCGGGACGGCATCGCGCGCAGCGCCGCCAGGTCCAGGATCAGCGGCCGGTCGACCAGCCCGCCGACCGCGACCTGCCAGGACGCCTCCTCGGCGTACGGGATGTCGTAGTGGATCAGCAGGTAGTGCAGGCCGGCCGGGGTCACGTCGTAGCGCAGCGCCTCCAGCGGCATGCCGTGGTTGCGGGCGGCCAGCGCCAGCTCCTCGGCGCTGATGCCCTCGTCCGGGGCGGCCAGGCGGCCGGGGCGGCTGACGTCGTTCAGGGTCATGTCCACCCGACCAGCATCACCCCTCACCCCGCCCGCACGGAACCCGACCCGCCCTACCCGGCACGCGGCCCGGACGGCGTTATCCGATTGCGTGGCGCGCGATCATCGAACGATGACCCCGAACCGTGCCGCGGCGCTGTGCTCGCTGCGCGGGCTGGCCCTGGGTGACGCCTTCGGCGAGACCTGGTTCTTCCAGCCCGCCGACAAGTTCCAGTGGCTGCTGGAGGAGCGGCAGGCCCGCTCCGGCCCCTGGCCGTGGACCGACGACACCGCGATGGCGCTGTCCCTCGTGCGCGTGCTCACCGAGCACGGCGCGGTGGACCAGGACGCGCTGGCGGCGGTGTTCGCGAACGCGTACGACGCCGACCCGTACCGCAACTACGGGCCGTCCATGCACGGGGTGCTGCGCGCGGTGTTCGAGGGCGAGCACTGGCGCGAGGTCACCGGGCGGCAGTTCGGCGGCCAGGGCTCGTGGGGCAACGGCGCGGCGATGCGGGTCGCGCCGCTGGGCGCGTGGTTCTCCGCCGACCTGGACCTGGTCGTCGCGCAGGCCCGCGCCTCGGCCGAGGTCACCCACGCGCACCCCGAGGCGGTGGCGGGCGCGGTCGCGGTCGCCGTGGCGGCGGCGCTGGCCGTCTCCGGGACCACCGCGGGCGAGCTGATCGAGGGCGTGCTCGCGCGCACCCCGGACGGGGAGGTCGCCGCCGGGCTGCGCCGGGTGGCGCGGCTGCCGTTCGACCGGCATCCGACCTGGGTGGCCGGTGAGGTCGGCTGCGGGCTGCGCATCTCCGCCCCGGACACGGTCCCGTACGCCGTGTGGTGTGCCGCGCGGCACCTCGACGACCTGACCGAGGCGCTGTGGGCGACCGCGTCGGCGGGCGGCGACATCGACACGACCTGCGCGATCGTCGGCGGTGTCGTGGCCGCCCGCACCGGCCTCGACGCGGTGCCCGCCACCTGGCGGGAGGCCTGCGAGCCCCTGCCCGCCTGGGTCGCCGCCGCCTGACCGCGGCCTGCCGTTCAGGGGCGCAGCGTGCCCGTGGGCGGCAGGCCCGCCGACGCGGTGACGTGCACGGCGGTCGTCCACCAGCGGCTGTCGAGGCGGCCCGCGGCGGTCCAGTCGATGACCCAGTCGAGCATGCACAGCGGCGGCTCGTCGTAGCTGTCGGGCAGCGGCAGCAGGGTGATGCCGCCGTCGGGCTCGACGTAGCCGTCCAGGGGCAGTTGCCGGGGCATCGCCAGGCGCGAGGGCAGCAGCTTCCACGCCCGGTGGGACGGGTAGCTGTGGTCGGTGGCCCAGGTGTCGATGATCCCCGCCCGGACCAGCGGCCGCAGCAGCGACGCGGTGTCGGTGCAGAGCCGGTCGCGCTTGGGCTGGTACGGCGTGAAGCTGAGCAGCCGCGCCCGGGTCAGCTCGACGCCGCCCGGCTCGCCCGCCCGCGCTTCGGGGAGGTCCCAGGGTTCGGCCTCGTCGCCGTCGGCCCACTGCTCGGGAGCGTCCGGTCGGGACTCGCCGGGCTCGTCGTACGCGCGCCGCCGCCGGCCGACGCGCACCTGCCGGTCGTAGGACTCGACGAGTGCGGTCTCCGGGTCGCCGCCGTACCCGTCCTGGTGGGGCGCTGTGTCGGCGTGAGATACGTCATCGAGGGCGAGTCCCCCGGACCCGGCCGGCGGGTCGTCCGCGGGCCGCTGCGCCGAACCGCGCATTCGGGACGTCCACATCGCCGCACCTCCAGAAGTCCCGGGGAATGGGACGGGACGGGATGAATTCCGGTCCGCCAGAAGGAGTAACGGGTGATCTTTCCGTCGGGTTAGCGGTGTTCAGGCAGTACACAAGGCCGGTTCAGGAAGTTCCTTCCCGGTAACATTCGTCCGAACGTATGTGGCGAGACGCCTTCACGTTGACGAAACATAGCTTCTTGTGCCGGGCCGCCATCGCAATAGACGTCGCTTCCACCCTGCCACCAGCGCCATCGCCGCAGTCTTCGCGGTCGCGCTGGTCGTTTCGGGTGCCTTCCTCGCCTACCGCCAGCTCGCCGAGCCGGCCTGCTCCGGGGAGGCGCCGCTGACCGTGGCCGCGCCGCCGGAGATGGCGCCGGCGCTGCAGGAGACCGCCGCGGCGCTCTCCGCGCAGAAGGCCGAGATCGACGGGGCCTGCATCGCCGTACAGGTGACCGCGGCCGACCCCGCCGACGTGGCTGCCGCCGTCGCCGCGCTGCGCGGGCTCTCGCTGACCGGTGTCGGCCAGCCCAGCGGCAGCACCCAGGTGCCCGACGTCTGGATCCCGGACTCGGCGACCTGGCTGGCCCGGGTGAGCGCCGCCGCGCCCAACACCGCCGTGCAGGAGGCGCCCTCGATCGCGCGCAGCCCGGTCGTGGTGGCCATGCCCGAACCCGCCGCCACCGGCCTCGGCTGGCCGACGGCGAAGCTGACCTGGCCGGCGCTGCTCCAGCAGATGACCGCGGGCACCAAGCTGCACATCGGCATCGTCGAGCCGACACGCGACTCCGCCGGCCTGTCCGGCCTGCTGGCCATGGCGTCGGCGGCGAGCACCTCGCCGAACGCGCAGGCCGCCACGACCGGCGCGCTGCGCACCCTGGCCGCGGGCCGCTCCGCGCTGCGCCAGGACATACTGGCCCGGTTCCCCCGCGCCAACGACCCCGCCGCGATCGCCTCCGGGCTGGGCGCGGCCCCGCTGTCCGAGCAGGCCGTCATCGCCTACAACGCGGCGAAGCCGCCGGTGCCGCTGGCCGGGCTCTACCTGGAGCCGGCGCCGATCGCGCTGGACTACCCGTACGCCGTGATGCCCGGCATCGAGCCGGAGCGCCAGGCCACGGCCGGCCGCCTGCTGGAGGCGCTGCAGACGCCCACCTTCCGCGACCGGCTCGCCAAGATCGGCCTGCGCGGGCCGGACGGCGGCTTCGGCACGGGCGCGACGACACCGCGCGGCGCGCCCGAGGTGATGGGCGCTCCCGCCCCGGCCGCCTCGCCGACCGCCGCGACCACCACCGCCGCCGTCGAGCGCATCCTGTCCACCTGGGTGGCCGTGACGCTGCCGGCGCGCATGCTCGCCGTGATCGACGTGTCCGGCTCGATGCTGCAGCAGGTCGCCACCGCGGGCGGCGCGACCCGTGCCCAGGTGACCCTGGAGGCGGCACGGCGCGGCCTGGGGCTGTTCGACGACTCGTGGGCGGTCGGCCTGTGGACCTTCTCCACCGAGCTGGACGGCAAGAAGGACTACAAGCAGCTGATGCCGATCGGGCCGCTGTCGTCGAACCGTACGAAGATGCTGTCGACGCTGTCCGCCATCCAGCCGAAGCCGACCGGTGACACGGGTCTCTACGACACGATCCTCGCCGCGTACCAGACCGTGCAGAAGGACTGGGATCCCGGCCGGGTCAACTCCGTGGTGCTGATGACCGACGGCGACAACGACGACAACAACGGCATCTCGCACGAGGCGCTGCTGGCCAAGCTGAAGGAGATCGCCGACCCGGCGCGCCCCATCCAGGTCGTCATCCTCACCATCGGCGACGTCAGCACCGACCCCTTGAACCAGATCACCAAGCTGACCGGCGGCGGCGTCTTCTCCGCGAAGGACCCCGCCAAGATCGGCGAGATCTTCCTCAAGGCCATCTCCCTCCGCTCCAGCCAACCCAGCTGACCCACCCCGGGGGCGGCCTCGCGCCGCCCCCGCCCGCCCGCCGTCCTGGCGCACCCGTTTTCCATCGACGTTGGCCTATCACATCGAGTATTCGGCGATCGAACTCGATGTGATAGGCCAACGTCGATTAAAGGACGGAGCGGGCAGGGCGGGGCGGCGGGTGGGCCAGGGGAGGCGTGGGCGACCCGCGGGCGCGGGGTGGCCGAGGCGGGTGGTCGGTGGGGCGTGGGAGTATCCGGGGATGTTGAGTGGGGAGCTGCGGCGGTTGCCGGCGGTGGCGCGCGGGATCGCCGAGGCGGCGGTCGACGCGGTGGACGCGGCGCGGGCGCGCGACGCGGAAGCGCTGGCCGGGGCGGCTGACCGGCTGGCGGCGGCCGACGCCGAGCACGTCGGGCTGGTGCTCGGCAGCGTGGTCCGCGCGCTGCTGGAGGATCTGCACCCGGACGGCCTGGCCGGCGAGGACATCCAGGACGTGCTGGAGCAGTGCGTGCGCGAAACCCTGGCCTGGACCGCCGACCTGGACGTCGACACCCTGGTCACCGTGCTGACCGGCGCGCTGGGCGTGCACCAGCAGGAGGACGGGGCGCCCCGGCCCGACCCGCGCAGGCTCGCCTGGCACGCCCCGGTGCTGCTGGCTTACCTGCTCACCCTCTCGGGACGGCGGCTGGAGCCGTACCTGACGGCCGCGTTCGCCGAGATCATGCGGGCCGAGACGGTCGAGATGCCGTAACGCGAAGAACCCTTTGTCCTAATATGAGGTGACTCAGGGGGCGGGGGTGCACGGTGCTCGACTGGCTGGGCGACCTCCTGCGCAGCACTCCGGGACTGGCCCTGTTCGCCTGCCTGGCGGCCGGTTTCGCGCTGGGCCGGGTGCGCTTCTGGAAGATCACCCTCGGCGGCGTCGCCGGCACGCTGCTGGTCGCGCTCGCCGTCGGCCTGCTGAACGTCACCCTCAGCCCCGAGCTGCGCAACGTCGCCTTCGCGCTGTTCATCTTCACGCTGGGCTACCTGGCCGGGCCGTCGTTCTTCGCCCACCTGAACCGCAGGGCGCTGCGCTACGCCGTGTTCACCGCGATCCAGGTGGTGACCCTGGTCGCGCTGGTCTGCCTGACGACCGTGGCGCTGCGGCTGGACCAGGGCACCGCGGCCGGGCTGCTGGCCGGCGGCACCACGTCGTCGTCGGTGCTCGGCACGGCCGGGGAGGCGATCGGCGCGCTGCCGGTGGGCCCCGAGCGGGTCCGCGAGCTGCAGTCCAACCTCGCCACCTCGTACTCGATCGCCTACATCTTCAGCCTGGTCACGCTGATCCTGTTCACCAGCCAGCTGGTGCCCGTGCTGATGCGCGTCGACCTGCGCGAGCAGGCGAGCGCGCTGTGGCGCAAGCTCGGCGGCGAGCCCGAGCGCTCGGAGAGCACGGCCCGCGCGGTGCCGGGCGTGGTGGGCCGGGTGTACGTGGTGGCCGCCGCGCACGGGCGCACGATGGCGCAGCTGGCCGAGGCGCTGGGTGACGGCGCGGCGGTGGAGCGGCTGCGCCGGGGCGGCGAGATCACCCCGTTCGAGCCCGGCACGGTGCTGCGGAGCGGGGACCGGCTGGCCGTGGTCGGCCATCGCGAGACGCTGATCCACGCGGAGCGCCTGATCGGGCCGGAGACGCTGGGCACCGGCCGCGACCCGCTGAGCCTGGACGTGGTGGAGGTCGTCATCACCGACCCGCGCTACCGCGGCTGGACGCTGGAGCAGCTGCACCGGCAGGTCCCGCCGCGCGGCGTGTTCGTCACCGGCCTGTCCCGAATGGAGCACGACCTGCCGGTCAAGCCGTCCACCGACATCACCACCGGCGACACGGTGCGGCTCACCGGCGCGACGCACGACCTCGCCGCGTACACCCCGCTGCTCGGGGTGCGGATCAACCCGGCGGTCAAGGCGGACCTGAGCTTCATCGCGCTCGGTGTGGTGGTGGGCATGCTGGTCGGCAAGCTGGCCATGCCGGTGGGCGGGGTGCCGCTGTCGCTGGGCATCGGCGGTGGCTGCCTGTTCAGCGGGCTGTTCTTCGGCTGGCTGCGGGCCCGGCACCCGACCTACGGGCAGTACCACCCGGCCGCGGCGCAGGTGATCCAGCAGTTCGGCCTGGCCACCTTCGTGTGCGCGGTCGGGCTCAGCGCCGGCCCGGCCGCGATCACGCTGATGAAGCGGTACGGCGCGGTGCTGCCGGTGACGGCGGTGCTGGTGACGGCGATCCCGGCGCTGCTGAGCCTGTGGGTGGGCAGCCGGCTGATGAAGCTGCCCGCGCCGCTGGTCGCCGGCTCCATCGCGGGCCAGCAGTGCAGCACCCCGGCGGTGGACGCGGTGCGGGAGGCGGCGGGCAACACCACGCCGCTGCTGTCGTACACCATCGTCTATGCCTTTTCGGCGGTGCTGCTGCCGCTGCTGGGGCCGCTGATCGTGGCCCTGTCGGGGGCGCTGCCATGAGACGCGATCTTTGGCGTGCCGCCCGGTTAGCGAGTTATGGTCGCTTTGTGAAGTGCCAGGTCAGGTGGCCCGCGAGGGCCTCCGTCGGGCGCCGGGAGTGATCATGCCTGTCGACATACCCGCACCTCGTCCCGCCGTCGTCACGCCCGTCACCGAGCCGCTGCGGGTGGGCGTGGGCTACAGCGACGCCGCCGACGCGGCCACCGCCGGGCGCGCCGCCGCCGCCGAGGCCCTGGCGGGCCTGCACGGCACCCCGCCCGAGCTGATCATCGTGTACGCCTCCGTCTCCTACGACCTGATCGCCCTGCTGCACGCGGTACGCCGGGCGACCGGCAAGGCGCCCCTGGTCGGCGCGACGACCAGCGGGCAGTTCCACGACGGCAGGCTGATCAACCCCGGCCTCGGGGTGTCCGTGCTCGCGCTGTCCGCGGGGCCCTACCGCTTCGGCACCGCCTCGGTCACCGGCGTCACCGAGAACGGCGACGACGCCGGGCAGCGGCTGGCCCGGGCCGCCCGCGCGGCCGCCGGGCCGGAGCCGTCCGCGCACGCCGCGGTGCTGCTGCTCACCACCGGCCTGGCCGGGCACCAGCAGGAGCTGCTCAACGGGGTGCACAAGGTGGTCGGCGCGCCGGTGCCCGTGGTCGGCGGCAGCGCCGGTGACGACCGGCTGCTCATCCGCACCTGCGTGTTCGAGAACGACAACGTGCTCACCGACGGCGGGGCCACCGCCGTCTGGATCGCCTCGCCGACGCCGCTGTCCGTGGTCGCCGAGCACGGCTGGCACGACGTGGGCCTGCCGCTGCTGGTCACCAAGTCCGACGGGCTGGTCATCCAGGAGATCGCCGGCCGCCCCGCCGTCGAGGTGTTCCGCGAGCACTTCCACGACGAGGTCACCTTCGAACGCCCCGGCCTGCTCAAACCCGCGCCGGGTTACCTGTCGGCGTACGCCTTCGGGCTCATCCAGCCCGACGGCAGCAAGCTGGTGCGCGGCGCGTACATCGACGAGGACGGCGAGCTCAAGACGTTCAGCCCGCTGCCGCTGTACGCCCCGGTGCAGATCGTCTCCTGCAAGGCCGAGGACCTGCTGCGGGTCACCGGCGACGTGGTCCGGCAGAGCCTGGCCGGCCGCGACGCGTCGGTGCTGCTCGCGTTCAGCTGCGTGGCCCGCCTGGACGTGCTGGCCGAGCAGGGCGCCAAGGAGGCGGCGCTGATCCAGGACGCGGCCGGCGACGTGGCCACGTTCGGCTTCTACACCTACGGCGAGTTCGCCCGGACCACCCGCGTCGCCGGATACCACAACGCGACACTGACCGCGATCGCGCTGTGACCGCGGACGTGCCCGCCGACAGCGAGACCGAGCAGCTCAGACGGCAGCTCGCCGAAGCCGTCGACGCGGCTCGCGACGCCTACCGCGACACCACCCGGCTCATCCAGCTGCTGGACCTGCTGGGCCGCCCGGCCGGGTCTGCGGAGCTCATCGGCGACATGCTGAACGTGCTGTCCGACGCGTTCTTCGCCGACGTCGTCTGCATGGCCCGGGTGTGCGGCGACCGGCTCATCGTGTCCGGGTCGTGCGGGCTGCCCGAGGACGATCCGGCCTACACCGAGGGCTGGCCGGTGGGCGAGGCCGTACGCCGCACCCTGGCCACCGCCGAGCCGACCGCCCTGCACCGCGACGTGCCCGCCGAGGACGTCCCCGGTTCGGTGGCGGGCCTGGGCATCCGGTCGGCCGCGTGGATCCCGCTGTCGGCCGAGCCCTACGCCGACACCCTGCTCATCCTGTTCCGCAGCCTCGACCAGCCGTTCGCCGTGCCCGACCTGCGCATGCTCACCTCGGTCGCGGCCCGCCTGCACATGGCGCTGGAGGAGCGCGAGCGCCACGCGATCATCGAGCAGCTCGCCCACTACGGCCACCTGCTGGCCCGCCACCTGGAGGTGGAGCCGCTGCTCGACGAGGCGGCGGGACTGCTGCTGCGGCTCACCCGCGCGGACCGGGCCTGGGTGGTCACCGTCGAGGGCGGCCAGGGGCGGCTGCGCGCCCACCGCGGCCTGACCCCGGGGATCATCGCGGACTGGCCCGTCCCCGCGAAGAGCCTCGACGACCTGCCCGCCTGCGAAGCGGGGCTGCCCGAGGTGCTCAAGGTCGCGGTCTCCCGCGAGAACGGCGCCACCGCGCTGCTGTGCGCCGGACGCGAGCAGGCCCGCCCGTTCGCGCAGGGCACCCTCGAAATCATGACGATCTTCGCGAACTATCTCGGGGTCGCGCTCACCAACGCCGACCTCTACCATGCGCTCGCCGAGCGGGCCACCCGCGATCCGCTCACCGGGCTGGCCAACCGCAGCGCGCTGGTGTCGCACCTGGACACCCTGCTGTCCGCCGGCGACCCGACCCGGGTCGGCGTGCTGTTCTGCGACCTCGACGGGTTCAAGGCCGTCAACGACCTCTTCGGCCACGAGGCCGGCGACGAGCTGCTGCTGCAGGTCGCCGACCGGCTGCGCGGCAGCGTACGCCCCGACGACCTGCTCGCCCGGTTCGGCGGCGACGAGTTCGTGATCGTGCTCGACCGGGTCAAGCAGCTGTCCGAGGTCGCCGAGATCGGGGCCCGGGTCTGCGCCGACCTCGACGACCGGCTCGTCGTCTGCGGCGAGCAGGTGCAGGTCTCCGCCAGCATCGGCGGCGTGCTCGGCGTACGCGGCCAGGCCACCCCCAGCGCCATGCTGCGCGACGCCGACGCCGCCATGTACGTCGCCAAGGCCCGCGGCGCCGGCCAGGTCGAGGTGTTCGACGAGGACGCCTCGCACCGCTCCCGGGACCGCCTCGACCTGCGCGCCGAGCTGCTGCTCGCCCGCTCGCGCGGCCAGCTGCACCTGGCGTACCAGCCGATCTTCGCCCTCGACAGCCGGGCCATCGTCGCCTTCGAGGCGCTGCTGCGCTGGACACACCCGCACCACGGCATCGTGCCGCCGGACGTGTTCATCCCGCTGGCCGAGGAGACCGGGGCCATCGTCGAGATCGGCCAGTGGGTGCTGGCCCAAGCCTGCCGCCAGCTCGCCCTCTGGCACCGGCTGCCCGAGGGCCGCGGGCTGGGCATGAGCGTCAACCTGTCCCCCGTGCAGCTGCACCAGCCGCAGGCCGCCGAACGCACGCTCGACGTCATCCGCGCCGCCGGGCTGCACCCCGCCGACATCTGGCTGGAGATCACCGAGCACAGCTACCTGCGCCACGAGGTCACCGAGTACGCGGGCGCGCTCGGCGCGGCCGGGGTGCACCTGGTGCTCGACGACTTCGGCACGGCGTACTCGAACCTGAGCTACCTCAAGCGGCTGCCCATCGAGATCCTGAAGATCGACAAGTCCTTCGTCAGCGGCGTCACGGGGCCCGGCGGCGGGCAGATCGACCTCAGCATCGTGCGGGCCATCCTGGCCATCGCCGACTCGCTCGGGCTGGTCGCCATCGCCGAGGGCATCGAGACCGAGGACCAGCGCACCGCCCTGCGCTCGCTGGGCTGCCGGCTCGGCCAGGGCTACCTGCTGTCCCGCCCGCTGCCCGCCGCGCAGGCCGGGCTGCTGCTACGCCCCCGGCCGCAGCTGCCCGCCCGCGCCCACCGCGTCGGCTGACGGGGTCTCAGCAGGGGCGGCGGCCCGCGAAGCCGGTGTCGCTGCGGTGGTACCAGTCGATGCCCTCGTCGCCCTCCAGCCAGCACCAGCGCACCGCGCGGCCGTCGAGCTCACCCGGGAAGTCCAGCAGCAGCGGGGCGAAGCCCTTCACCTCGATGTCCTGGTCGGCGATCTCCTCCAGCCCGGCGTAGAGCCGCGCCTCCAGGGCCTTCGCCTCGGCCAGCCCGCCCAGCTCGCTGTGCCCGCCGGTGTCCAGATCGGCACGCAGCTCGGCGAGGTCGGCCCGTACGCCGATGAGCTCCTCGAGCTGCGGCATCAGCGCGGCGAGCCGGGTGCGCGCTTCGTCCAGGGTGAACATCATCCCAGTATGTCGGCCCCGCGCCAGGCCACCGCACGAGGGCCGCCGGACCCGTCCGATGATCGTTCGACTTGCCAGGCAGGTGGGCGAAAGCGGGTTCAAGATACGCACGGGTGCCGGGCAAGTCGGACGATCGAGGGACCGTCGATTCACTCACGGACGACTTGGTCACTCTGCGCGATCCTAAGACAACGCTGAAGCGTCGGAGGGATCGTGATCACCTACTATCGTGATGAGACGGTGGCGGTGACCTCGACGTACGTCCAGGTCGAGGACCGCCGGTTCCGCCTGGACGAGCTGCGTTACGTCTGGCACCGCCAGGAGCGCCCGGACTGGCGGGTACGCCGCCGCACGGCCGGCCGCGGGATCCTCAACCTCCTGATGATCCTGTCCGCCTTCGCCGGGTTCATCGCGCTGGTCGGGTTGATCGCATCCGCGTACGGCGAGTCCCGTGTCGCCGCCGCGCTCGGCAGGCTCCCGTTCCCGCGGGACACGCTGCTACTGGTCGCGGTGCTGCTGCTGGCGCTCGGGCTGGTGCCGCTGCTGTGGGAGTGGGCCCTGCACCGCGTCGACGACAGCTACGACCGCGGCAACGCCATCTACGAGGTCTGGGCCGAGACCCAGGGCGCCCAGGTCCTCCTGCTCCGCATCGACGACGCCGCCCGCTTCGGCAAGATCTACCGCGCCCTCCAACGCGCCCTCGGCCAATGACCCCGGCCGCCCCACCTGCCGCAACTCTTAAAGAGTCGCGGCCTCACCGGCCCGCCGATGGCGCATGTCTTTAAGAATTGCGCCAGGTGGGGGCGGGGGCGGGGGCGGCCCGCAGGGGTGTCGGGCCGCCCCCGGGAGGGGATGGGTGGTCAGGTGGGGGTGACGGTGCCGGTGGTGCCGTCGACGGTGATCTGCCGGCCGGTGGTGATGCGGTGGGTGGCGTCGGGGACGCCGACCACGGCGGGGATGCCGTACTCGCGGGCGACCACGGCCCCGTGCGAGTTCGCCCCGCCCATCTCCATGACCAGGCCGCCCGCGGTGAGGAACAGCGGGGTCCAGCCGGGGTCGGTGGACGGCGCGACGAGGATCTCGCCGGGCTCCAGGTGCGCCCCGACCGGGTCGAGGATCACCCGGGCGGTCCCGGTGACCCGGCCGGCCGAGGCGGGCGTGCCGACGAGCGCCCCGTCGGCGCCGCCCTCGGTCGGCTTCGCCTGCGGTTCGGTGCCGTCGGACAGCAGCACGCGCGGGATGTGGCGGCGGCGCAGCTCCTCGTCGTACGCCCGACGGCGCACTTCGACCAGCTCACGCTGGTCCGTTCCGGACAGTGCCGCGCGGGCCTCGGCGAGGTCGAGGAAGAACACGTCGTCGGCCTGTTCGAGCCGCCCTTCCTTGGCCAGCTCCGCCCCGACGAGCGCGATCTGCTGCCGGCAGCCGGCGATGATCCGCACCATGTAGTACTTGGGCAGCTCACGTACCCCGGCCAGCAGCCGGGCCCGGCCGAGCATCAACCGCACCGCCTTGCCGCGCAGGCGGCTGCGCCGAGCGGCCCGCCCGGCCAGGGTCTCGACCATCGCCTCGGCCTCGGCCGCGCCCTGGGCGAACAGCCGGTCGGGGGTCAGCGCCGCACCGTCGGCCGGGTCCATGCGCAGGTAGTTGGCGAGCACGCCGAGCAGGTAGCGCGGGTCGTCGGACCAGCGTGGCATACCCATGTCGATCTCCGCGACGGCGCGGTGGCCGTACCGGGCCAGGAACTCGGCGATCCCCGACTGGGCCGCGGCAGGCATGGTGCCCGCGGTGTACCGATGCGCGAGCTCGTCCACCTTCGCCGACGCGAACAGCCGCGCGATGGCCTCGTCGGCGCGCAGCCGGACCGCCAGGTGCCACAGCTCCAGGTCCATGTCGGTGGTGACGTTGTTCGGGATGCCGCGCAGCACGGCCTGCACTTCGCCGACGGCCGCGTCGGCCCCGAGCAGCCTGTCGGCGATGCCCAGCGCCACGAACCCGGCCGCGGCCACCGGCATCACCCGCGGCAGCAGCGGGACGACCTCGATGCCGAGCACCGTCTCGACGAAGTCGAGCCGCTGGGCGGCGGTCGCCCGCTCCGGCACGGCGAGCCGGCGCTCCAGCTCCACGCCGACCCGGTCCACGGCGGCCAGCCCGCGCCGCGGCTTGGCCAGCGCCCCGACCAGTCTCAGCGGTATCCGGTGCTTCGCGGCCACCCCGCCGACCCGGCGGAGGAACGGCAGGCGCGAGCGGCGCGTGTTCGAGAACCGGGGGTCCTCGAACAGGTTCAGGAAGATCGCCGCGGAGCGGGCCTCCATCACTCCGAGGATCTTCGGGATCAGGGTACGGCCGATGCTGCTGCGTACGGCGGTCGTGACGTCGATGAAGATCCGCTGCCCCGCCGGGGCGAACACGGCCGGCCCGGCCAGCGGGTCGGCCACGCCGAACCCGAGCAGGCGCGCCGCGGCGGAGGCCAGCACCCGGAACGCGGCCATGCCCATCGGCGTGATCGGACGGTACAGCCCCTGGGCCACGCTGAAGCAGAAGTAGGCCCGGGTGTCCGTGCCCGGCGCACGGTCGGGCAGCGGGAACAGTGTCGTGATGGGACGGGCCTGGGTCAGCCACAGCGCCCCGTCGCCGTCGATCGCCCACTCGGTGTCCTGCGGCGCGCCGTAGTGCGCCTCCACCCGGTCGCCGAGCGCGGCCAGCGCGAGCACCTGCGCGTCGGTGACGCAGGCGGTGTCGCCGCCCGCGGGCAGGCTCACGTGCTCGGTGCCGCCGCCGGGCAGCGACCGGATGGCCAGCCGCTTGTCGCCCAGCCGCCGGTCGAGGATCGTCGCGTTCGCCGTGTCCACCACGAAGTGGTCCGGGTTGACCGCGCCGGAGACGACGGCCTCGCCCAGGCCGGGGCTCGCGTCGATGACGGCCTGGCGGCGCCGCCCGGTCACCGGGTTCGCCGTGAACAGCACGCCGGCCACCGCCGAGTCGACCATGCGCTGCACGACCACGGCGAGCCGTACCGTGCGGTTGTCGATGCCGTTGGTGGCCCGGTAGACCACGGCCCGGTCGGTCCACAGCGACGCCCAGCAGCGGCGTACGGCGTCGACGACCGCGTCCTCGCCGATGATGTTCAGGTAGGTGTCCTGCTGGCCGGCGAAGCTGGCGAACGGCAGGTCCTCCGCGGTCGCCGAGGAGCGCACCGCCACCGGCACACCGGCACCGAGCCGGCCGTACCCGGCGGCGACGGCCGCGGCGATGCCCGCCGGGATCGGGGCCGCCAGCAGCGCCTCCCGCGCCCGGCCGGCCAGCGCGATCAGCGCGGGCACGTCGGTCGGGGCGGTACGCGCCAGCGCGGCGTGGATCTCGTCGAGGTGCGCCGTGTCGGCGACCACCCGGTATGCCTCCGTGGTCAGGCACAGCCCCGGCGGCACCGGCAGCCCGGCCCGGGTCAGCACACCCAGGTTGCCCGCCTTGCCGCCGACCACCGCCAGCATCCCGGCGTCGATGTCGGCGAAGTCGAGGACGAGGTCGGTGGCGGGGGTAAGCGTCGCGCTCATGCCCCCTCCTCGCCGCGCTCGTCGACGGCACGAGTCTCAGCCCACATGGTCCGCTCCCTGCGCTCGCTCATCCAGATGCCTCCTCGAGGCCTTGCCGAGCAGCGCCATCGCCTCGCTCACCTGGCGCTGCTCGTCGTCGGTCAGGTACGTCATCAGCTGCTGCTGCGCCTGGGCCCGGACGCGCTCGAAGGCACGTAGGTAGTCGCGGCCGGCCGGGGTGATCCGCAGCCGCTTGGCCCGGCGGTCGGCCAGGTCCTCCGTCCGCTCGATCCAGTCCCGCCGCACCATGTGGTCGACAAGTCGACTGGTCACCGACATCGAACGGCCGAGCTGCTCGGCGAGGTCGCGCACGGTCGGCTTCGGGCCGCTGTCGAGCACGTAGAGCGTGGCCATCTGCAGCAGGTTGGGCTCCTCGTCGCCCATCCGGCGGACCAGGCCGAGCAGGAAGTCGGGGATGAGCGCACGCCGGAACAGCCCGATGTCCTGGGCGAGCTGGTCGAGCTGCGGCTCCATGGCGGCTCCCATTGTTTGCGTCTTCACAACTAATGCGTTAACGCAAGCTTAACGCGCAAGCCCGGCAGCAAGTCAACGCATGATGAAATATTCGCCGAGTAACGCCCACCACAGCTACATCTGCTCGTATCGCACCCAGCGCCACGCCGCCCACGGGCCCGCGCGGCCGTCAAGGTCATCCGACTTGCCTGGCACCTGTGCGTATCTTGACCTCACATTCGCCCACCTGCCTGGCAAGTCGAATGCTCTTGGTGTGGCGACCGCCCGGCTCAGGTCTCAGCCGTTGTCCAGGCCCGCCCGGTAGGCCAGCCGGGCGGCCTGGACGCGGTTGTCCGCCGCCAGCTTGGCCAGGATCGCGCTGACGTACCCCTTCACGGTGCCCTCGGTCATGAACAACTCGGCCCCGATGTCGGCGTTGGACAGTCCGCGCCCGACCAGCCGCAGCACGTCGACCTCCCGCGCCGTCAGGGAATCCAGCTGCGCCTTCTCCTCGGCGGTCAGCCGGGGCGCCCGGTCGGCGATGGCGTCGATGACCTGCCGGGTGACCGCCGGGTCGAGCATCGCGTGGCCGGAGTGCACCGCGCGCAGCGCCCGCAGCAGCTCCTCCGGCGGGGAGTCCTTGAGCAGGAAACCCGCCGCGCCGGACCGGATCGCCTCGTCGACGTACTCGTCGGTGTTGAAGGTGGTCAGAATGATCACGTGCGGTGGCTGCTCCAGCGCCAGCAGCTCGCGGGTCGCGGTCAGCCCGTCCATGCCCGGCATGCGGATGTCCACCAGCGCGATGTCGGGCCTGGCCCGCCGGGCCGCCTCGATCGCGCTGCGCCCGTCGCCCGCGTCGGCCACCACCCGCAGGTCGTCGGCGGCGTCGATGATGGTGTGCAGGCCGCGCCGGACGATGTCGTTGTCGTCGACGATCATCACCTTGATCATGAACTGCCCTCTCCCCCGGTGAGCCGCGGCCGCGCCGCGACACCGGCCGGCGGCACGGCTCTCGGCCGCCCGGCGGGCGGGATGACCGCGGTCACCCGGAATCCGCCGCCGGGCAGCGGCGACGCCGCGAACTCGCCGCCGAGCAGGTCGACGCGCTCGCTCAGCCCGATCAGGCCGCGCCCCGAGCCGGGCAGGCCCGCGTCCCGGCCGCCCGGCGGCCCGTCATTGTCCACGGTCACGTGCACGCCGTCGGCGGCGCACCGCACCCCGACCCGCACCGCCGCCCCCGGGGCGTGTTTGACCGCGTTGGTCAGCGACTCCTGCACCACCCGGTACACGGCCCGCTGGGTCTGGTCGGGCAGCAGCTCGGGAAAGCCGGTGACGTCCAGCTCGACCGGCATGCGGCCCACGCCGCGCATGCGCTCGACGAGCGCGGGCAGGTCGCGCGCGGTGGCCTGCGGGGCCAGCGGGGCCCGCTCTCCGGCCGCGCCGCGCGCGTTGAGCAGCCCGAGCAGGGCGCGCAGCTCGGTCAGCGCGGCGCGGCCCTCCTCGCGGATCCGGTCCACCTCCGAGCGCAGCGGCGGGACCTGGGCCTCGGGAACGGACTGCAGCGCCGTCGCCGTGACGACGATGTTGCTCACCCGGTGCGCCACCACGTCGTGCATCTCGCGGGCGATCCGGGCGCGCTCGGCGCGGCGCGCGGTCTGCGCCATCATGTCCCGTTCGCGCTCCAGGTCCCCGGCCCGTTCCCGCAGGCTGACCACCAGTTCCTGGCGCACCCCTGCGGCATATCCGAGCAGCAGCGGCCCGAGCGCGAACGACAGGGTGTACGCCCAGGCGCGCACGTCGGGGTCCAGGCCCTCGGCCGCCGACAGGGCCTGCACGCCCACCCCGAACACGGACAGCACACCCAGCTGCCACCAGGTCCGGGTGATGACGCCCATCGTGTACATCATCACCGCGAACACGAACGGGGTGAACGCCAGCAGGTGGCAGGCCGCCACGAAGAGCGTGGTGGCCCGCGGCCAGCGCCGCCGGGCGAGCAGGGACAGCCCGGCGGCGAGGGTGAGCACCTCGGCGACGGCGGACCGGCCGAGCAACCCCGGCGAGCCGGCGCCGACCAGCTCGTCGATCTGGCCGACGATCAGCGCGACGGCGGTGATGACGAAGTCGAACCAGGTCAGGCGGGGCTTCTCGACAACCTCGCCGGGCATCCGCGGGCGCAGATCCCCCATACCCGACATCTCATCACCAACGCGGCGGCACCGGGGCCGAACCCGGCTACTCCACCGCCCGCGCCAGCGTCACCGCGAAGCGGCCCTGCGGGTCGGTCCACCAGCGCGCCGCCTTGAACCCGGCCCGGGACAGCTCCGCCTCCACCCGCACCCGGTCGAACTTCGCCGACACCTCGGTCCGCAGCTCCTCCCCGGCCTTGAAGTCCACGTCCAGGTCGAGCGAGGGCACCTCCACCCGCATGTCCCGGGTCGCCCGCAGCCGCATCTCGATCCAGTTGTGCTTCGGGTCCCACAGCGCCACGTGCTCGAACGCGGTCAGGTCGAAGTCCGCACCGAGGTTGCGGTTGAGCACCCGCAGCACGTTCAGGTTGAACTCCGCGGTCACCCCCGCCGCGTCGTCGTACGCCGCGACCAGCGTCTGCGGGTCCTTGACCAGGTCCGTGCCGAGCAGCAGCCACTCGCCCTCGTGCAGCACGTCGCGCAGCTCCTCCAGGAACGCGGCCCGTTCCAGCGGCGGCAGGTTGCCGATGGTGCCGCCCAGGAACACCACCATCCGCCGGCCGCCCTCGGGAATGCGGTGCAGGTCGTGGCTGAAGTCGCCGACGATGCCGTGCACCTCCAGGTCGGGGTAGTCACCGTCGATCGACTTGGCGGCCGAGCGCAGCGCCGTCTCCGACACGTCCAGCGGCACGAACTGGGCCAGCGTGCCCGTGTCGTGCAGCGCGTCGAGCAGCAGCCGGGTCTTGTCCGACGACCCGGAACCCAGCTCCACCAGCGTCTTCACGCCGGTCTCCTGGGCGATGTCGGCCGCATGCTCGGCCAGCACGGCGCGCTCGGCCCGGGTCGGGTAGTACTCGGGCAGCCTGGTGATGCGTTCGAACAGGTCGCTGCCGTACGCGTCGTAGAAGTACTTCGGCGGCAGCCACTTCGGCGACGAGGTCAGGCCCTCGCGGGCGTCCTCGCGCAGCTGCTCGCTCAGGTCGTCGGGTGTGAGGTACACGTCGAGCTTCATATTTCCTCCACGGTGTACGAGGCCGGGTGCGCCACCACCAGTCGGCGGTCGGGCACCTGCACCCAGCCGGGGTCGTCGTCGAAGGGCTCGGAGGCGACCACCACGCGCCCGGGCGAGTGGTGGACCGCCAGCGCGTGCCCGAAGGTCGTCGCGTACGCCTTGTCGCCATCGGTGAGCAGCAGGTTCAGCCGGGAGCCGTGCGCGGCGGCGCTCACCTCCGCCACCGTCGCGCGCAGCGCGTCGGCCGGGCCGTACCCGGCGCGCAGCCGGTTGCGGACCAGCACCCACACGAACGCGGCGTCCGTGGGCGCGTCCATCGTCATCAGATCCGTCACCGGCAGCCGCTCGGCGAGCTTCGCCACCGTGTCCGGCCAGCCCGCGACGAAACCGTTGTGGCTGAAGAACCAGCCGTCGCCGCTGAACGGGGCGCAGGCATCGTCGGTGACCGTCAGGCCCGGCGTCGCCGAGCGCACCGCCGCCAGCAGCGAGCCCGTGACGGTGACCCGGGCGATCGCGGCGAAGTTACGGTCCGTCCAGATCGGCACCGCCCGCCGGTAGCGCACCGGTCCGGCGGTGGTGAACCAGCCCGCCCCGAAACCGTCCACGTTGATCGTCCCGCCGCCGCGCATGTCGCGGGGCGCCCAGGACTGGTGCTGCAGCCCGTACGGCGGCTCCACCAGCAGGGCCGCCAGCGGCACCGGCGGACCGAGATAGACCAGGTGGCGGCACATCAGCCGGCCGCCTCCCCCGGGCGCGGGTCGCGGGCGCAGCGGAAGCCGCTGAAGATCTGCCGCCGGATCGGGTAGTCCCAGTTGCGGAACGTGCCCCGGCAGGCCGCCGCGTCGGTGCCGAACGAGCCGCCGCGCAGCACCCGGTGGTCGTCGCCGAAGAACACCTCGGAGTACTCCCGGTACGGGAACGCCCGGAACCCCGGGTAGCCGCCGAACGGCGAGCCGGTCCACTCCCACACGTCGCCGATGAGCTGGTGCACGCCTGCGGGCGAGGCCCCGGCCGGGTACGCGCCGACCGGAGCCGGGGAGAGGTGCCGCTGGCCGAGGTTGGCGTGCTCGGGCGTCGGATCCTCGTCGCCCCACGGGAAACGCCGCGAGCGCCCGGTCGCCGGGTCGAAGCGGGCCGCCTTCTCCCACTCCGCCTCGGTGGGCAGCCGCCGTCCGGCCCAGGCCGCGTACGCGCTCGCCTCGTACCAGTTCACGTGCACGACCGGCTCGTCGCCGACGATCGGCTCGCGCCGCCCGAACCGGGTGTACGTGCCGTCGCCGTGCCAGTGCGCCGGGCCGGTCAGCCCGGCCTCCTGCCGGTGCGCCCAGCCCCGCCCGGTCCACCAGCGCGGGTCGTCGTACCCGCCCGCGTCGACGAACGCCTGGTACTGCGCGTTGGTGACCGGCGCGCGGTCGATGAGGAACGGCGGCACGTGCACCTGATGCGCGGGCCGCTCGTTGTCCAGCGCCCACGGCTCCAGCGAGGTGCCCATCTCGAACGGGCCGCCCGGGATCAGCGCCTCGCCCGCCACGATCGCCCGCGAGCGCGGCGGCGGGACGGCGACCAGCACCGGGTCACCCGTACGCAGCTGGTGGGTGGCCAGCATCGTCTCGTCGTGCTGCTGCTCGTGCTGGATGATCATCCCGAAGGCGAAGCCCTGCTCGACCAGCGGGCGGCCTGCCAGCTCCACCGAGTCGAGCAGGTCCAGCACCTTCTCGCGCACGGTGCGCACGTACGCCCGCGCCTCGGCGGGTCCCAGCAGCGGCAGCTGCGGGCGCTCACCGCGCGGGTGCTTGAACGCGTCGTAGAGCTGGTCGATGTCGGCGCGGACCGGCTCGCGGCCGCCGACGTCGCGCACCAGCCACAGCTCCTCCTGGTTGCCGATGTGCGCCAGGTCCCAGACCAGCGGCGACATCAGCCGGGAGTGCTGGCGCACCAGGTCGTCGTCGTCCACCGCGTCGGTCAGCCCGACACTGCGCTGCCGGGTCCGGGTCAGTTCGGCCGCGGCGCGCTCCCGCAGTCCCGTGCTCATCTCAGTCCTCCTTCGCGCAGTCGCCGCTCCACCACCGCCGTCACCGCCTCGACGGTCGCGGCCGGCAGGTCGGTGTGCTCCAGTGCGGCGCAGGCCAGGTCCAGCAGGCGCGGGGCGGCCGCGGCGATCGCCGGATCGGCCAGCCCGTGCCGGGCCGCCTGCACCCAGCGCCCCGCCGCGGGCGCGGCCAGCGCCGCCGCCGCGTCGACGGTCTCCTCCCGGGCGAACAGCGCGACCAGCACCGCGACCGGGGCCACCCAGTCCAGGCCGGACTGCATGTCCAGGTAGCGCACCTCGAAGTAGCCGCGCGCCCGCACCGGCGGGAACATCGTGCTCACGTGGTAGTCGAGGTCCGCATAGGTCGGTGCGGGCGTCATCGCGCCGCCGATCCAGTCCGCGAACGTGATCCCGGGCGGCACGTCCCACGAGCCGTCGTCGCGGCGTACGCACAGCACGGGGGTGTCCAGCACCCGCCGCGCCCAGCCGGCCACCGGATCGGCGTCGTCGGCGGGCGGCCCGTTGCGCATCGGGTCGGCGGCCAGGCAGGCCCGCATCCGGGCCGACGCCCAGCCGGTGTCCGTGCCCGCCGAACGTGCCGAGTTGGCGAACGCGGCGACCAGGGCCGGGCCGACCGCGTGCAGCGCCCGCCAGCGCGGCGCGACCCGGTCGGGCAGGCCCGCGTCGAGGCACACCTGCACGCTGGCCGTGCCGCACATCCACAACCTGCCGTACGGGCCGAAGCGGTCGAAGACGCGCTCCATGGTCGCGTACCGCGGCGTGTCGAGGATGCGGCCCGGCGGGCGGTGGGCGTCGCAGCCCTGCCCGTCCAGTGCCAGGCCCGCGCGGTCGAGGAGGCCGGTCAGCTGCTGAAGATCCGCCATGGTGGCGTCGAGCAGCCCGGCGAGGGAGTCGCTGGTATCGGTGGAGATCTCCACCTGCCCGCCCGGTTCGAGGGTGACCCGGCCGCCGTACGGCAGCGGGGTCTGCGGGCTGTCCGGCACCAGACTGCGCGGGGCGTGCTCGCCCAGCGCCGAGCCGAGAACCCCCGGATCGACCGGCCGCGCCGGATCGTCCAGGTGGTGCGTGGTCCACTCCAGCTCGATGCCCACCCGCCCCGGCGGCCCCGTCTTGAAGCACACCTTGGCGACATACCCCTCGGCCTCGGCCCGATCGGCGATCCGCACCCCCGCGTCCCGCACCATCTCCCGCTGCACCACCGCACTCACCCCCGTCCATCCACCACCGGCACGTGAGACCGCCCAACCTACTCCCCCAACCCCACCCCCCACCCCGTTCTTTCACGTTGATCATGAACCTGTGGCACGGCTCGACGGCGTGTCGCGGGCCTAACTTCATGATCGATGACCAGGCGGATGGGGCGGGGCTGACAGTGGGATTCCCCGATCGGGCGATCTCGAACCATCCGGCGGGCGGACAATGGCCACATGCAGCCCGAACCCCGCGATTCGCTGACCTTGGACGAGGTGCTCGCCGAGGAGGCCGACTTCGCCAGCGAGCATGAGCGCACCAGCACCAGCGACGCTGTCAGCGCCGGCAAGGACCTGCACTCAGATCCCGACATACCGCGCGGCCTGGGCGGCATGGACATGAAACGCCTCCACCTCCTCGACTGACCCGGCCCGCGGCCTGCGGCCCGGCACACCTCGTTGATCATGAAGTTATGGCGGTGACACGCCGTCGAACCGTGCCATAAGTTCATGATCAACACGCGCAAAACGCCGAGCCCCGCTCAGGCCGGGGAGGTCTGGGCGGGGCTCGGAGCGGGGTGGCGGGTTACGGGAGGGCGTTGAGGAAGGGTTCGTGGGAGTTGCTGAACTCCCAGTTGTAGTAGCGGTCCCAGTTGATGGACCAGGTCATCAGGCCGCGGAAGTCGGGGCTGGTGCCGCCGCGCAGGGTGTACCCGCCGCAGTTCTGGTTCTTGACCAGGCAGTTGACGGCCTGCTGGACCTGGGCGGGGGTGGTGTACCCGCCACCCGCGCTGACCGCGGCCGGCACGCCGAACGCGATCTGGTCCTCGCGCAGCGCGGGGAACGTGACGCCCGTGTTGGCCACCGGGAAGCCCGCGGCCAGCATGTCGGTCATGGCGATGTGGAAGTCCGCCGCGCCCATGTTGTGGTACTGGTTGTCCAGCCCCATGATCGGACCCGAGTTGTAGTCCTGCACGTGCAGCACCGTGATGTCGTTGCGCAGCGCGTAGATCACCGGCAGGTACGACCCGGCCCGGTTGTCGCAGCCGCTGCACGTGCCGCCGTAGAACTGGTACCCGAGCTGCACGAAGAACGTCTCCGGGGCCATCGTCAGGATGAAGTTCGAGCCGTAGCGCGCCTTCAGCGTGCGCAGCGCCGAGATCAGGTTCACGATGACCGGGGTCGTCGGGTTCCGGATGTCGCCGTCACCGGCGTTGAGGTACAGCGAGTGGCCCTCGAAGTCGATGTCGAGGCCGTTCAGGCCGTACTTGTCGATGATCGCGCTGACCGAGCTGACGAACGTGTCCCGAGCGGCGGTCGAGGTGAGCTGGACCTGCCCGTTCGCGCCGCCGATGGAGATCAGCACCTTCTTGCCCTGGGCCTGCTTGGCCCGGATGGCGGCGATGAAGTCGGCCTCGCTCTCCACGTTCGGGCACTCGGCCACCGGGCACTGCCGGAACCGGATGTCACCCGAGGTCACCGAGGTCGGCTCGCCGAACGCCAGGTTGATGATGTCCCACGAGGACGGCACGTCGGCCATCCGCATGTACCCGGACCCGTTGGCGAAGCTGGCGTGCAGGTAGCCGATGAGCGCATGCTTGGGCAGCCCGGTGTTGACGCAGCCGGTCGTGGTGATGCCCAGCGGACCGCTCTTGGACGACTCGCCGGCGGCGTTGGCCGCGGTGACCTGGTACGTGTGCGCCGAGCAGGTGGCCAGGCCGCTGATCGTCGCCGCAGTGCCGCTGCCGTTGATGGTGGCCACCACGGTGGCGCCCTCGTACACCCGGTAGCCGGTCGCACCGGTCGAGGCGTTCCAGGCCAGCGTCACCGAGTTGTTGCCGATGGCGGTGGTCCGCAGGTTCGTCGGGGTCGGCGGCACGGAGCAGCCCGTGGTGGTCCCGTTGACCACGCCGCTCTTGGCCGACTCGCCCGAGGCGTTGTACGCGGCCACGGTGTAGCCGTGGGTCGTGCACGCGGCCAGGCCGCTTACCGTCGCGGTGGTGCCGGTGACCGTGGCGACCACGGCGGTGCCCTCGTACACCCGGTAGCCGGTCGCGCCGGAGGAGGCGACCCAGGACAGCGAGATCGAGGAGCCGGTGGAGCCGGTGACGACCAGGCCGCCCGGCGTCGCCGGAACGCCGGTGCAGCCCGTGGTGGTCGCGCTGACCGCGCCGCTCCTGGCCGACTCGCCGGTGGAGTTGTACGCCGCCACCGTGTACGTGTGCGCCGAGCAGGTGGCCAGGCCGCTGATCGTCGCGCTCGTGCCGGTGACCGTGGCCCGCACGGTGCTGCCCTCGTACACGCGGTAGCCGGTCACGGTGCCGCTGGACGCGCCCCAGGACAGCGCGATGGAGCTGTTGGTGATCGTGCCGGCCGACGGATTGCCGGGCACCCCGGGCACGCCGGTGCCGCCGGGGCCGTCGAGGCTGATGTCGTCGGCGAAGTAGGTGCCCTGGCCGTACCAGCCGTGCGTGTAGACGACCACGCTGGTCTGCGACGCGCCGGTGGTGAAGTTGACGGTGAGCTGCGTGAACGCGGCCGCGCCGGGAGTCCAGGTGGACGCGCCGCCGTCGACGCCGAGGTAGACGTAGTTGCCGCGGACCCAGCCGGTCAGCGCGTACGCCGTGTTCGGCTGCACCGCGACGGTCTGGCTGCACTTGGCGTTGTCCGAGGCCGACGCCGCGCCCTGCAGCGCCCTGGCGCCGCTGCGGACCGGCGTGCCGACCACGGAGCCGAGGCCGCCGGTGCAGCTCCACGGGGACAGCGTGCCGGTCTCGAAACCGGGGTTGGCCAGCAGGTTGGCCGCCGAGGCCGGGGTGGCGACGGCGAGGACGCCGACCGCGACCAGCAGTGACAGGGCGGCGGAGAGTGCGAGTGGTCTTCTGGTCACGGGCCCTCCTCGAAATGGATGGCCCTGATTATTAACTCTCTTAACTGTTAATGTCCATGCCAGATTGATGGGTATCCACAAACGACGGTCAGGCCAGCAGTGCCGTCGCCGCCACACCCACCCCGACCAGGATCACCGCGGACGAGGTGACCAGCGGCAGCAGCCGCCACGCGCGGTGCGCCATCCAGGCGCGCGGGGCCCGCTCCAGCCGGTCGCGCATCCGGGTCAGCAGCAGGCCGACGCCCAGCAGCGACAGCGCCATGCCCCCGCCGTACGCAGCCACCAGCAGCACGCCGTACCAGGCCCGCCCCAGCGCCACCGCGCCCAGCAGCACCACCACGGCCGACGGGCTCGGCATCAGCCCGCCCGCGAGTCCCATCGCGACGATCCCGCGCCCGCCCAGCCGCTCCCCGTGCCCGGCGCAGCCGGCGTGCCCGTCGTGGGCATGTCCGTGCGCGGGCGCGCCGGGGCGGTCCCGGTCGCGCCAGGCCCGGCGCAGCAGCGACAGCCCCACGGTGACGACCAGCGCGCCGCTCAGCACGGTGAGCAGCGTGTACACCCGGTGCGGGACGAAGTGCAGCCCGGCGGCCAGCACCACCCCCAGGACCAGGACCCCGGCGGTATGGGTGAGCGCGACCGTCCCCGCCACCGACACCGCCTGGCGCAGCGCCCCCCGCTCGTTCACCAGGTACGTCGCCATCAGCAGCTTGCCGTGCCCCGGGGCGAGCGCGTGGCCCGCGCCCAGGGCCAGCGCGACCAGCATCGCCAGCGCGGCGAAACCCGGGGTCAGCTCCTGCCGGCCGACCAGCCCGGTGAACTCCGCCGTCAGCCGCCCCAGCAGCAGACCGTGGTCGTGGCCGTCCTCCGCCAGTCCGGCCCCCGTGCCGGGTGTGCCGCCGGTCGCCCACCAGGCAGCCAGCCCCACGCCGGCCAGCCCGCCGACGGCCGCCAGGGCCGCCCCGACCCGCGGCCGCCGACGTGTCACCCGCGCTGGTTCTGTCGCCACGTTCGCCCCCTCGTTCTGCGGGCTCAACTCAGGACATACCGGCATAGAAACGGCCGGGTATCGAGGGCGGCACGTGCCCGCTTCACGCTGTCTTGTCCCAGCTCATCCGTATCCGGGCCAGGAGAAACGCGTTGTCCATGTGGTGCCGCAGCCCGGCCAGCCCTCCTACCCGCCGCCCACCCGGACGGCCAGAGAAGGACGACCCATGCGTATGTCCCGAGAGCAGTCCCGCCTGGCGTGCCTCGCCGCCGTCGCGACCGCGGTCACCGCGATGGTGGTCGCCTCGGTGATGTTCCTGCTCGTCGCGCCCAGCTCGGCCGGCCCCGACGACCGCGGCAAGCACCGCGGGTACGGCACCCACTCGGCGACGCCGACCAGCACCTCGCCCGGCGGGCACAGCCCGTCCACCGCCCCCACCGACCCGACCGCCGCACCGTCGCAGTGGCCGTCCGAAGGCCCCACCGACTCGGCGACCCCGACGACCGGGGTGTCCGGGGCGCACCACGACGATGACGACGACGATGACGACGGCGATGACGACGGCGGCGACCACCACGGCGGTGGCGGCGGCGATGACGGCGATGACGAGCTGCCCCGGACCGGCACCTCGGGCCCGTCCACGTCGACCCTGGTGCTGACCGGCCTGACCGTGCTGCTGCTCGGCGCGGGCGCGCTGTGGCTCGCTGCCGCGCTGTCCCGCCGCCTGGAGGGCACCCGCCTGAAGGCCCAGGCCGCCGGCGCGGTGGCCACACTCCGCCGCCGCCCCAGCCCGCGCCCCCGCGACTGAGCCGCGCCTTCCACTGACGTTGGCCTATCTCATCGAATCCGGCGCTCGGATTTTCGATGAGATAGGCCAACGTCGATCAGGAGTCGAGCGGCACCACCAACCTCGGCGTCCGATGCGGGTTCGGGCGAGCGATAGTTTCGCGGCTGTGGACGGCGCACGCCGGGTACGCGAAGCTGGCCGTCATGCCGCCACCCCGCCCCGCCGCCGTCTTCCTCGACCCCCACTTCACCGTCGGTGAGGTCGACCCGCTGCTGTTCGGCTCCTTCGTCGAACACCTGGGCCGGTGCGTGTACACCGGACTGTTCGAACCCGACCACCCCACCGCCGACGCCGCCGGCCTGCGCACCGACGTGCTGGCCCTGGTCCGCGAGCTCGGCGTGACCATGGTCCGCTACCCGGGCGGCAACTTCGTGTCGGCGTACCGCTGGGAGGACGGCGTGGGCCCGGCGGACCTGCGCCCGCGCCGGCTCGACCCGGCCTGGCGCACGATCGAGACCAACCGGTTCGGCCTCGGCGAGTTCACCGCGTTCACCCGGTCCGCCGGGCTGGAGCCGATGATGGCGGTCAACCTCGGCACCCGGGGACCGGCCGAGGCCGCCGACCTGCTGGAGTACTGCAACCACCCGAGCGGCACCACGCTGTCCGACCTGCGCGGGGCGCACGGCGCGCCGGAGCCGTACGGCATCCGGCTGTGGTGCCTGGGCAACGAGCTGGACGGGCCGTGGCAGGTCGGGCACAAGACCGCCGACGAGTACGGGCGCCTGGCCGCCGAGACCGCCCGGCTGATGCGGATGATCGACCCGTCGGTGCGGCTGGTCGCCTGCGGCAGCTCCGGATCGGGCATGCCGACGTTCGGCGACTGGGAGTCGACGGTGCTCGCGCACGCGTACGACCAGGTCGACTACATCTCCCTGCACGCCTACTACGACCCCGAGGCGGGCGACCCGGCCTCCTACCTGGCCAGCGCGTCGGACATGGAGCGGTTCATCACCGACGTGATCGCGCTGTGCGACGCGGCCCGCGCCCGGCACCGCTCGGCGAAGCGGCTGTCCCTGTCGTTCGACGAGTGGAACATCTGGTACATGTCCCGGCAGCGGCCCGGCCAGGGCGAGTGGCCGCGGGCGCCGCGGCTGCTGGAGGACGTCTACACGGTCACCGACGCCGTCGTGTTCGGCACCCTGCTGATCACGCTGCTGCGCCACGCCGACCGGGTCACCGCGGCCTGCCTGGCTCAGCTGGTCAACGTCATCGCCCCGATCATGACCGAGCCCGCCGGCCCGGCCTGGCGGCAGACCATCTTCCACCCGTTCGCCCAGGCCGCCCGGTACGGCCGCGGGCAGGTGCTGCGCCTGCACGTCGCGTCGCCGACGTACGAGACCCCGAAGTTCGGTGACGTGCCGCTGCTGCACGCCACCGCGGTGCACGGCGAGGACGGCATGCTCACCGTCTTCGCCGTCAACCGCGACCCGGCGGCGGCCCTGCCGCTGACGGTGCACCTGGGCGGCTTCACCCCGGCCGGTCCGGCCACCCACTCGGTGCTCGCGGACGACGACCCCTCGGCCGCGAACACGATGACCGAACCCGAGCGCGTCACGCCCCGGGAGTCGGCCGCGCCCGCGGTCGACGGCGGCCGCCTCACCGTGACCCTGCCGCCGCTGTCCTGGAACGTGATCCGGCTACCGCTCGCAACGGATCGCTGACGACGGTCCGGACAGGTGGTGCTGCGAGCGGCGGCCGGCCACAGCACGAGTCGTCGCCGCAGGTCGCAGCCCTATGAAGATGGGAAGGGCACCTTCTACATCGCGGAGCGATGGGAAGGTGCCCTTCCTTTGCTTCGGGGTTACCAGCGGTGGTGGATCTGGGGGCGGATCAGGTCGTCGTAGACCTCGGTGACGACGCGGAGCTGGTCGGGGAGCAGGGCGGGCAGGTCGGCGGCGGCGGCGTTGGCGCGGGCCTGCTCGGGATTGCGAGCGCCGGGGATGACCACGGTGACGCCGGGCTGGTCGATGATCCAGCGCAGCGCGAACTGGGCCATGGTCGCGCCGGACGGCACCAGCGGGGCGAGGCGGCGCACCGCGGCCAGGCCGGTGGCGAAGTCGACGCCGGAGAACGTCTCGCCGACGTCGAACGCCTCACCGTGGCGGTTGTAGGTGCGGTGGTCGTCCGCCGCGAACGTGGTGTGCTCGTCGTAGCGCCCCGACAGCAGGCCGCTGGCCAGCGGCACCCGGGCGATGATGCCCACCCCGGCGGCCGCGGCGGCGGGCAGCACCCGCTCCAGCGGCTTGAGCCGCAGCGCATTGAAGATGATCTGCACGGACGCCACGTGCGGCCGGGCGATCGCGGTCAGCGCCTGGTCACAGGTCTCCACGCTGACGCCGTACGCGGCGATGCGCTTCTCCTCGACCAGGGTGTCCAGCGCGTCGTAGACGGCCTCGGCGGAGTACACCTCGGTCGGCGGGCAGTGCAGCTGGACCAGGTCCAGCGTGTCCACCCCGAGGTTGGCCCGGGACCGGTCGTTCCATGCCCGGAAGTTGTCCATGTTGTAGTTGGCCGCCTCCTGGGCGACCCGGCGGCCCATCTTCGTGGCCACGGTGATCCCGTGGTCGGCCCCGCGCTCGCGCAGGAACCTTCCGATCAGGGTCTCGCTGCGGCCGTCGCCGTACACGTCGGCGGTGTCGATGAAGTTCACACCCGCGTCGACGGCGGTGGCGAGCACTGCCAGGGCGTCGTCCTCACTGACGCTGCCCCAGTCCGCGCCGAGCTGCCATGCGCCGAGCCCGACCACGCTCACATTCCGGCCTGTCCGGCCGAGCATTCGCTGCTGCACCCCGACAGCCTAGCCGCGCGGCGGGGTCACAGGTCGCGGTGCATGACCACGCAGTCGCGGCCGGCTTGGAGGTCGGGGCGGCGGTCGATCTCGGCGTAGTCGAGCCGGGTCCAGAAGGCGAGCGCGGCCGGGTTGTTGACCAGCACCGCCAGCCGCACCCCGGGCCGGCCCGCGCGGCGCAGGCGCTCGTGGACCTCCTCCGCGACCTTCCGGCCCAGTCCCCGGCCCTGCCGCCGCGCGTCGACCATCAGCAGCCCGATCCAGGGAAAGCCGTCCACCGGGTGCTCGTCCAGCAGCGCCACGACCCCGGCCAGCGGATCGCCGCTGTCGGGTGCGGCTTCGGGACGGGGTACGCGCACGAGCAGCACCTCGACGCCGGGCATCGCCAGCTCGCCGGTGAGCGCGTCGGCCACCTCGGTCGGGCTGACGGTGTCCGGCTCGGGGCCGAACTCGCCGCTGAGGCGGTGGAAGGCGGCGTTTCCGGCGTAGAGCCTGGCGAGCTCGGCCAGCACGGGTGAGCCTGGAGCGAGGTCGCCCGGAGCGAGCGGGATGAGCACGGGCTGAGAGTACCCCCAGGTCAGCCCTGGTCGCGCTGGTTGCGGCGCGCCGGGTTGTTCGCCTTCTCGATGGCGCGTACCAGCTCGGCCTTGGTCATGTGCCAGCGGCCGGTGACGTTGAGCTTCTTGGCCACCCCGAGCAGCTGCTCCTTGGTCTGGCTCGACTGGTAGCGCAGCTTGCTGCGCATCTCCCGTTGGATCGGCATGGGGCCTCCCGTCCCTTCGACACTGCCTACTCGACGATCCCCAGCGTGCCGTCGCGGGGACGTTCGGGTCCGTCCACCTCGGCGTTGAACTCGTAGCGCTTGTCCAGGCCCGGGGTGTCGTCGTACTCGAAGGTCAGCGCGTTGACCACGTCGATCACTCCGGGCACGCCGCGCACCAGGCGCTCGGCGATCTGGGCCGAGCTGCGCCGGCCGGTGCCGCCGGTCAGGGTCACCACGCCGTCCTCGACCGTCGCGTCGATCTCCGGCGGCTGGACGAAGAGCATGCCCTGGATGATGTCGTGCACGACGTCGTGCCGGATCGCCTCGTCCGAGCGGCGGTACGTGCGCAGCAGGTCGCGCCGCGACACGATGCCCACCAGCATGCCGTCGGCATCCACCACCGGCAGCCGTTTGAGCTGCTCGTCCTCCATGCGCCGGGCCGCCGCGACGACGGAGGCGTCCGGCGCGACCGTGATCACCGGGCTGGTCATCAGGTCCTCGGCCTGGTCGCCCTCCGCCTTGGCCCGGGCCACCGCGCGGCGCCGCCGCTCGAACAGGTGCCGCTGCGGCTCCTCGCCGCTCAGGGCCAGCTTGTGCAGCAGGTCGGCCTCGGAGACGATGCCGACCACCGTGCCGCCGGGGTCCAGCACCGGCACCGAGCTGATGCCGTGCTCGGCCAGCAGGTCGATGATCTCCTTGTACGGCGTCGCGGTGCCCACGCTGATCACCGGCGCGGACATCACCTGCCGCACGGTCCGCACCGACATCGACGCACCTCCTCGTTCGGCCGGCGTGCCCCGGTTCGGCCGGTGCGGCCCACGTGAGCAGGCCAGACTGGAGAGGTGAGCCACCGCGGCCGGTGGGTACATGCCCACTGTGATCGTACCGAGCCGGACATGCCCGTCCGGCCCGGTTGACCCACCCGGAGGTGCATGATGAGGTCCGACGTGGCCGACCGCAGCGGTATACCGGCCGCCGCGCTGAGCAACCACGAGCTGTCCCGCGAGCTGGCGTCGCTGCACCGTACGCGGCACGACACGTTCGTGCACGGCTCGGACCACGCGCTGGCCAACCATGATCAGCGCAGCCGCGAGCTGGAGCTGGAGTACCTGCAGCGGTTCCCCGAACGCGATCCCGATCCGCGGCGGCTGCGCCCTGCCGACCAGTGACGGCGGCCCGGCCGGCCACCGTCACTACAAAACGGGCGAAATATCCCTTTCGGACAAACCGCCCGAGTGTCCGATCAGGTCAGTGACCGGTGAAGAGCACCTTCACCCGGTGCTGGCCCCGCTGCACGCCGTCTCCGGCGGTCAACCGACCGGCGAGGCTGTCCGCGGCGTCACGGGACTCGGTGGTGTGCTCGGCATCGCGCTGTTCCGGCCAGCGCAGCTCGTCCCGTCCGCCACCATTCGGGTCAAGCGGACGAACGCGGCTGACCACGACAATCCACTTGCCGGCGGCCGACTTTCGCCTCCTCCACCAGAACATCTCTGCCTCCGTCTCCCGCGTGCGCCGAGTGCCCACCGTACCGTGGCGCGTTCAACGGGACAGCCCTCGGTTGCGGGGTACGTTGGTAGACCGACCGACCTTGATGGGGAGGGCAAGGTGACAGGCCTTTTCGCTTCGATAGGCGTCGACCTCGCCCGGGAGGACCTGCGGCAGCTCACCATGTCGGTGGTCACCGCGGGCGTCGCGGTGCCGCACTCCCGCCGGTTCTGCGACCACGTGTGGACCGACACCTCGGGCGCACGAGTGGTCGCCCGGGCCCGCTGGGGCCGCATCCACCACGTACAACCCTCACTCGCCGGCGGCGCGGTGGCGGTGGCCTGCGAGAACATCCGCCTGATCGACGACCGTACCGCGGTCATGGACCTGCTCGACGAGACCGACGGCGGCCTGCTCTGCCCCGTCGCCGTACACCTGGAGGACCACACCGCCCTGCACGTCGCCGGCGGCGCCCTCCCCCGCGGTCAGATCACCCTGTCCGCCCTGGCCGAATCCCTCGAACCGAACCCGCCGCCCACCCCGGACGACCCCACGCCACCCGGCCTCGTCTGCGACGACCTCACCCGCCCCCACCACGCCGACCCGGCCTGGACCCCCACTCCCCGCGCCCGCCTGCACGGTGCCGTCCGCCTCGCCGAACTGCGCACCAACACCCTGACCGGCGAACCCTTCCACTGGCTGCGCCTACACGTCCACCCGGCCGTCACCCTCGACGTCGCCACCCCCGCCGCCCTCCTGCCCACCAGCCCACCCCCCGGCACCACGCTCCGCCTCCGCGCCACCCTCACCGGCCGCCTCAACCTCCCCCCAAAGGAAGGGCACCTTCATCACCAAATGCGTAGAGGAAGGGCACCTTCATAACGCGGCATGCGTGCTGGCCTGCGGCGGGATGGCAGCACGACGGGCAGTACAGTCCGGGACCTGTCTCACCATGCAGAGACAGGTCCCGCCTGACGCCTCCAGGTCGTGCCCAGCGTGGGTGCGCCGCGTCCGGGGACCTCGTGGGACCCGGCCGCCGGCGCGGCTGAGATCTGGCGCCATCATCACACCCGGCGGTTTCCGGCGCGTCCTCCGTCCGACCATGCGCGGCGCGGGCTTCGGCCGAGATCACCGCTGCCCGACGGCCAATCGCAGCGCGGTATGCGAGACCGGCGCGAACCCCAGCGCCCGGTAGAGCGGCTCACCGTCGGCCGTGGCCCGCAGATCGACCGTCGACACCCCGCGCTCGGCGAACCAGCCCAGCAACGCCTCCATGCACGCCCGCGAGAACCCCCTGCGGCGGTACGCCTCGTCGGTCACCACGTTGTACACGTACCCGGTCCGCCCCGACGGATTGCCCGGCCCACCCAGCCGCAGATCGATCGCGCCCACGGCGCACGCCGCCAGCCCCGCCCCGCCCGGCACCTCCACCACGTACGCCGCCATGACCGGATCCGGCTCCGCCAGCCGCGTCCGCAGCAGCGCGAGCGCCTCCTGCTGCCACGGCCCCGGCTCGACCGGCTGCCCCGCCATCGCGCCGAGCATCACCGCCCGCAACCTGACCAGCTCCGTCGCATCCCCCGTCACCGCACGCCGCGTCTCGATCACGAACCGCAGGCTAGCCGAACCGCAGCACTGCGGCCGTCCCGCCGACCGGCGCCCGCCGGTCAGGTCACGTACGGGCAGTGCCGGCAGCCCCGGGTGCAGCAGAAACCGCGCTTGGCCAGGAAACCGGCACTCAGCACGAACAGCCCGGACGACGGATCGAGGTAACCCGGGGAGCCCTCGCGCAGCGCCTCCGCGTGCCGGGCCAGGATCTCGGCCCGCTCCGGGTGGTCCTCGCGCAGCCGGGAAGGATGCGGTTCGTCCAGCTCACGTGGTGCCAGCGGCCATCGCTGCGGGGGTGCGGCCATCCGGCGACGATATCGTGCGGGCACCCACCGCATCGACGCCTGGTGACATCATCGACGGAGCGGGCGGGGCCTGCTCGTCGGCGGCCACGCGGGCGTACAGCAGCATGTCACGACGCTCGCCGCCCAGCTCCATCCAGCTGCGCAGCAGGCCCTCGCGCCGGAACCCGGCTCGCTCGGCGGTGCGGATCGAGGCCGTGTTCCACGGCTCGACGTGCAGGTGCACCCGCGGTACGGCGAGGTCGGTCAGCGCCCAGCGGGCCACCGCCGCCAGCGCGTGCACGGCCGCGCCCCGCCCCCGGCCGGACGGCGCGATCCAGTACCCCGTCGCGGCCCGTCCTTCGGCCAGCTCGGTGAGCCACAGCCCGATCTGCCCGACCGCCCGGTCCCCGGCCCGGTCGGCGATGGCCAGGGAGTATCCGACGCCCTCCCGGGCCCGGTCGTGCTGCCGCTGGACGAACGCCAGCCCGTCGGCCGCGCTGTACGGCACCGGCACCGAACTGATCACCGGAATGTACGGGTCCGCGGCGGCCTCCTGGATCACCGGCAGGTCACCGGTCCGGAACGGGCGCAGCAGGAACGGTCCCGCGTCGAGTTCAGGGATCACCAGTCCGTCGGTCATCGCGCGAGTCTGCCACCTGGGACGCGTCGGCCGCAGCGCCCCCGTGCCCGATCGGCACGGGATCAGCCCGACCCGGCCCGGCCGGATGCTCGGACCGGTTTCGTCGGCGGCCGGCTCTAGGCTCGGACGTATGGCGAGGCTGACCCGGCCGGTGGCGGTGGAGCTGCTACCCCACCTGCGACGGGCGCGCGACCACATCGACCGCCACTACGCCGAGCCGCTCGACCTCGACCGGCTGGCCCGGGTCGCCCGGGTGTCGAAGTTCCACTTCGTCCGCAGCTTCGAGGCGACGTACGGGGAGACCCCGATCCGCTACCTCACCCGCCGCCGCATCGAACGGGCCCAGGACCTGCTGCGCCTGGCCAACCTCACGGTGACCGAGGTGTGCATGATCGTCGGGTTCGCCAGCCTGGGCTCGTTCTCGGCCCGGTTCTCGGCGCTGACCGGTGAGTCGCCGACCGGATACCGCGACCGCTGGGCCGCCCGGGGCGGGCCGCACGTGCCCGGCTGCTACCTGTTCATGCGCGGCGTGTTCGACCTCGGCGGCACCACCGGCCACCCGAACCGGGACCTGGCGGGCGGCGCAATCTCGGAGAAGCCCCAGCTCAGCGCCGACTCCTAGGCTTGACGACATGATCACAAACATCTCGCTGGTCACGGTGTACTGCCTCGACCAGGACAAGGCCCGCGACTTCTACGTCGACGTGCTCGGCTTCCAGCCCGGCACCGACATCACCATGGGCGAGGGTTTCCGCTGGGTCACCGTCCGCCACCCCAGCCAGCCCGAACTGCAGGTCACCCTGATGACGCCGGGGCCGCCGCTGGACGCCGACGCCGCCGACTTCGTACGCCGCCAGCTGGAGAAGGGCCAGATGGGCGGGCTCGGCCTGAGCGTCGACGACTGCCGCAAGACGTTCGAGGAGCTCAGCGCCAAGGGCGTGGTCTTCCTCCAGGAGCCGGCCGACCGCCCGTACGGCGTCGAGGCGGTCATGCGCGACAACTCCGGCAACTGGCTGGTCCTCGTCGAGGAGAAGCAGTGGACCCCGGAGAACTTCGACTACCCCCGGGGCTGACCCGCGGTCCCGTACGCGATGGCGAGGGCCCCGGCGGAGGGTGCCCTCGCCTGCCTCCCACCTGAGGTGTCGGTGTCAGCAGTACCGGGCCACACCGGCCTCCCACCCGTCGCCGAAACCGGCCTCGTAGCCCTGGGCGAACTTCCAGTTGTCGAACTGCCGGCTGGCGTACGAACGCTGGCAGTCCTCCTTCGCGTCCTTGAAGCCGTCGCGGTAGCCCTGCCGGTAGCCGTCGCGCCACGGATCCATGACGGGCTGCTCCTGCACGGCCACCGTGGACGACCGTGCGGCGGAAACCGGTCCGGAGGACGCCGGCGCGGCGGAGGCCGGCGCGGACACGGCCAGGGTGGCCGCTATCGCGGCGGTGCCGAATAGAATTGACACCTTTCGGGTACGCATGGGGTCTTCCTCCCCTCGGTCGGTGATCAACGCTTCCGGTCACTCATTCTGGGTCGGACGCCGTCACCCGAACGTGACGCGGGCGTGACGGCCCCGGCGGCGCAGCGGACAGATCGGGCATCCGGCCTGTACCGGCATGGTCAGGACCGTAGGCTGCTCGTGGGTGCGGTGGGCGCCGCAGCCGGGCAGGCGAGACGAGTTGGTGATGTCCCTACCTCGGGCGCAGGACGACAGGGCGGCACCCGCGGCGCACCTCTCGCTGCTCGGCGGATTCGAGCTCGCCGTGCACGACGATCCCGTGCCGCTGTCGGGTGGATCGGCCCGGCTGCTGGCCTTCGTGGCGATGCGCTGCCGCGCCGCCGTGCCGCGAGCCCTGGTCGCGCAGACCCTGTGGCCCGCCGCGCCGGAACGGTGCGCGTACGCCAACCTGCGTTCGGCGCTGGCGCGCCTGCCCCGGCCCTCCCGGGACGCGCTCGACGTCCGTCCTGACGAGATCCACCTGGCCCATCACGTGAGCGTGGACCTGCACCGGGCCCGCCGGACGGCATACCGCGCCCTCGATCCGGCGGTCGCCGTACACGACCTCGGACAGAAGGCCGAGGTTAAGAAGGGCACCTTCTTATACGCGGAGCGATAAGAAGGTGCCCTTCCTTTGCCTTGGACGGTGCCTCAGGCGGTGTAGGTGGCGTGGGCGAAGTCGGCGGGCATGGCGTTGCCGGACAGGTCGTGGGACCACAGGCCGACGAAGGCGCCGGTGAAGCCCCAGATCTGGAAGACGCCCTCGGGGCTGGCCTCGATGGCGTGCTCGTCGGACAGGATGCGAGCGTCCAGCGCCGAGCCCAGGCGCTGCCAGTCCTGGCCGTCCAGCGACCAGCTGAAGCGCAGGTCGGGCAGGTCCAGGTCGGCCCGGAGGTGGACCGGGCCGGTCGGCGGGACCGGGACCGGGGTGTGCGGCGGGCGGTGCAGCCGGCCCCGGTCGCAGGACAGCAGCTCCAGGCAGCGGCCCAGGCCCTCCCGCCAGGTCAGGTACGCGTAGTGCCAGTTGCGCGTGTTGTAGAAGGCGGTGATCCCCGCCAGCTGCTGCGGCGAGCGCGGATCGGCCTCGACGGACGCGGCGAAGCCGCACTTCGCCGCGGTGACCCGGCGCGCCACCAGGCTGGTGTCGAACTTCGACGACGGCGAGCGCCCGCCGTGCAGCCGCAGGTGGCCGGGCCGGGCATGCAGCGACGCCCAGTCGGCGTGGAACGGCCGCCGCAGCGTGCTCCACTGCGGGCCGAGCACGGGCGCGTCGAAGTCGTCGGTCGCCGGCTCGGCGGGCCACGGGTGCGGAGCGAGGTCGGGCGCCGGGACGGTCAGGGCGGGCCGTGCTCCCTCGATGCGCGGCCAGCCGTCGGTGGTCCAGTTCACCGGGGCCAGCGCGGTCTCCCGCCCGAGCACGCACTCGTCGCGCTCGGTGAGCGGCCGCCCGACCAGGTACGCCAGGTACCACTCCCCGGCCGGGGTGTCGACCAGGCTGCCGTGCCCCGCCTTCTGCAGCGGCAGCCTCGGCTCGCGCGCCGCGCTGACCAGCGGCGTCTGCGGATCGACCTGGTACGGCCCGAGCAGCGTTCGTGACCGCGCCACCGTGACCTGGTGGTCCCAGCCCGTGCCGCCTTCGGCGGTGAGCAGGTAGTACCAGCCGTCGCGCCGGTACAGGTGCGGCCCCTCGGTGTACAGCGCGGGCGTACCACTGAAGATCGTCACCGGTTCGCCGAGCAGCTTGCCGGTGGCCCGGTCGAACTCCTGCGCGATGATGCCCGCCGACCAGTGGTGCCCCGGCCGCCAGTCGAGGTCGTTGCTGAGCAGCCAGCTGCGGCCGTCCTCGTCGTGGAACAGCGACGGGTCGAAGCCCCGGGCGTGCAGCACCACCGGGTCCGACCACGGCCCCTCGACCGAGGTCGCGGTGACGACGTAGTTCGGCACGTCCCAGAACCCGCCCGCATACCCGGCGACGTTCGTGAACACCAGGTAGAACACCCCGTCGGCGTACGACAGGCAGGGTGCCCACACCCCGCCGGAGTCGGGCGTGCCGGTCAGGTCGAGCAGCCGCGGCTCGGTGAGCGCGCCGCCCAGCGGCCGCCAGTGCACCAGGTCGCGGGAGTGGTGCAGGCGCACCCCCGGCATCCACTCGAACGTCGACGTGGCGACGTAGTAGTCCTCGCCCACGCGCAGGATCGACGGGTCCGGGTGGAAGCCGGGCAGGATCGGGTTGCGGATCATCCCTTCACCGCGCCCGCCATGATGCCGCCGACGATCTGGCGGGCCAGCAGCAGGAACACGCCGAGCACCGGCAGCACGCCGAGCAGCGCGCCGGTCAGCATCAGCGCGTAGTCGGTGTAGTAGCCGCTGGCCAGCACGGACAGCGCGACCTGCACGGTGGGGTTCTCCGGGTTGAGCACGACCAGCGGCCAGAAGAAGTCGTTCCACGCGCCCATGAAGGTGAACAGGCCCAGCACCGCCGCGGCGGGCCGGATCGCGGGCAGCGCCACGTGCCAGAAGATGCGCACCAGCGAGCAGCCGTCCATCATCGCGGCCTCGACCAGCTCGTTGGGCACGGTCTCGTCGACGGCCTGGCGCATCCAGAACACGCCGAACGCCGACACCAGCGCGGGCACGATCAGCGCCTGCAGGTGCCCGGTCCAGCCGAGTTCGGTGGTGAGCAGGTAGAGCGGGATGATGCCGAGCTGGGTCGGCACCATCATGGTCGCCACGACGGTGACCAGCAGGGCGTTGCGGCCGCGGAAGCGCAGCCGGGCGAACGCGAAGCCGGCCAGCGCCGAGAAGAACACGTTGCCGACGGCGACGGTGGTGGCCACGATCGCCGAGTTCATCAGCGCGAGGGAGAACTCGGAGCTCTCGAAGACGCGGCTGATGTTCTCCATCAGGTTGCCGCCCGGCACCAGCGGCGGGGTGGCCTCGCCGATGGCGCTGTTGTCGGAGCTGGCCACGACGAAGGTCCAGTACAGCGGGAATATCGACGAGGCGAGCACGGCGGCCAGCAGCATATAGATCAGCGGGCGGCCGCGTCCCCCGGCGGGGCGGGCGCGGCGCCGGCGGCGCGGCACGGCGGTGGCTGCGGTGGTGGTGGTCATCGAGGGCTCCTCAGCGGCTCGCGACGGTGCGGCGTACCACCGCGAAGTTGAACAATGCGAAGAGGGCGACGATCAGGAAGAGCACCCAGGCGATGGTGGCGGCGGAGCCGGCGTCGAAGAGCGTGAAGCCCTTCTCGTACAGGTACATCGTGATCGTCTGGTACTGCCGGTCGGAGCCGCCGGTGCCGGTCGAGGCGCCCTTGGACTCGAACAGCAGGGGCTCGGCGAACAGCTGCAGGCCGCCGATGGTGGACACGACCGTGGTGAACAGGATCGTCGGTCGGATTATCGGCACCGTGACGGTCCAGAACGCCTTCCAGGTCGACGCGCCGTCCAGGCGGGCCGACTCGTAGAGGTCGTTGGGCACCGCCTGCATCGCGGCCAGGTAGATCAGCGCGTTGTAGCCGGTCCAGCGCCACGTCACGATGGCGGCGATGGCCAGGTGCGAGGACCACACGTTGGCGGGCCAGTCGATCGGCTCCATGCCGACCAGGCCGAGCAGCCAGTTGACGATGCCGAAGTCGCGGCCGAAGACCTGGGCGAAGACCAGGGCCACCGCGACCACGGACACCACGTTGGGCACCAGCACCCCGGCGCGCCAGAAGGTGCGCCCGCGCAGCTTGGTGTTGAGCAGCGCGGCCAGGCCGAGCGCGATGAACAGCTGCGGCACCGTCGAGATGACGAACAGGCTCAGCGTGTTGACCAGCGCGTTCCAGAAGTCCGGATCGGCGAACAGGTCGCTGTAGTTGGCGAGGCCGATGTAACCGCCGTCGCCGTTGATGAGGTGCCAGTCGTGCAGCGACATCCACAGCGTCGCCAGCAGCGGGTATGCCCCGAACACGGCGAACAGCACGAAGAACGGTGCGACGAACAGGTACGGGGTGAGGTGCCGGTCGAGGCGCCCGCGCATGTCAGCTCCTGGAAAGGGGTAGAAGGGGGCGGCACGGCGCCGAGAGGTAGCGCCGTGCCGCCCGGGTTCTCACTTGCCGAGGGCCTTGCCGGCCTCGGACAGGGCCTGCGTCCAGGCGTCGGCCGCCGACTGCTTGCCCTGCTCGACGCGGGCCAGGGCCCGGCCGAAGACGGGGCGCACGTCGGCGTCCTTGGTGCCGCGGTAGTTCGGCTGCAGGGTCTCGCCGGACTTGGCGTAGATCTCGCCGACCGGGGCGTTGCTGAAGTACTCGTTCTTGAAGCCGAGCACGGCCGGGTTCTTCAGGGTCTCCGGCTGCGACGGCAGCGAGCCGACGTTCTGGAAGATCTTGGCCTCGGACTCCGGCGAGGTGAGGAACTTCGCCAGCTCGTACGCCTCCTTGGCGTGCTTGCCCTGCTTCGGCACGGTCAGGAACGACCCGCCCCAGTTGCCGCCGTTGCCGGGGATCTTGGCGATGTCCCACTTGCCGGCGTTCTCCGGGCCGGAGCCGTCCTTGATCAGGCCCAGCATCCAGCTCGGGCACGGCAGCGTGGCGAACGTGCCCTGCTTGAAGCCGACGTTCCACTGCTGGCTGAACGGGTCGAGCTTGGCCGACATGCCCGGCTTGTTGGCCACCGCGGCGACCTTGTCGAACGCGGTCTTCACGGCCGGGTTGCTGTCGCCGACGTATGCGTCGGAGGTGTCGAAGTAGCCGTACGGGGTCTGGTTCATCATGGCCTGGTAGATGTTGCCCACGCCGTCGAACCACTTGGCCTTGCTGCCGGAGCCGATGAACCGGTCGCCGACCGCGAAGTACTCGTCCCAGCCGGTCCACAGCGCCGACACCGCGTCCCGCTCGACCGGCAGGCCGGCCGCCTTGAACAGGTCGGAGCGGTAGCACAGGGCCAGGCCGCCCATGTCGGTGCCGAGGCCCATCACGAAGTTGCCGTTGTCGGCCAGGCTCTGCTCCCACTTCCAGGGCAGCCACTGCTTGGCCAGGTCCTTGGCGCCGAAGTCGGCCAGGTTGACGAACTTGTCCTTGGACTGGCGGAACTGCGGGATGTAGCCCTCTTCGACGGCCTCGATGTCGGCCGCGCCGGCGCCCGCGCCCAGGCGGGTGGCCAGCTGCTTGTGGTGCTGGTCGAACTCGGTGACCCGGAGCTTGATCTCGATGTTCGGGTGCGCGGCCATGTAGTCCTTGACCAGCGGCTCGTACCCGAAGTCACTGAACGTGGCGACGGTGAGGGTGATCTTGTCGCCCTCGCCGGCGCTGTCGTCGCCGCCGCCGCAGCCGGTGAGCGCGAGCGCTCCGGCGACGAGACCGGCGGCCAGGCGAACGCCCCTGCGGGCGAACACGCCTCCTGCTGCCATGCGTTCCTCCTCGATGAACGGGCCGGCGGGCGGCCCGGAAATGAGTTCTGGGGGGAGCGCCGCGCCGCCGGGATGCCGAGGAGCTCCGGCGGCGGCGCGGTGACAGCAACCTAGGAGCGGCCGAAACAAACGAGAACAAGTTTCGAAACATGGTGGTCATCCGGTCGAGGGTGTTGCGAAACTGTCTCGGTGACCGCAGCACCAGAAACCCCAGGCCGGACCGCCGCCGCCCCGCGCTGCACGCTGGGCGACATCGCCCGCGAGGCGAACGTGTCCGTGCCGACCGTGTCGAAGGTCCTCAACGGCCACAGCGACATCTCGCCGCAGACCCGCCGCCGGATCGAGACCCTGCTGACGCGGTACGGCTACCAGCGCCCCCGGGCCCCGCGCCGCAAGACACAGCGCGGCGACCTGATCGATCTGGTCATAAACGAGCTGGACAGCGCCTGGGGCCTGGAGATCCTCACCGGCGTCGAGCAGGTCGCCGAGGCCGCCGGGCTGGGCCTGGTCGTCTCCGCCGTGCACAACCGGGCCAGCCTGACCCGGCGCTGGCTGGAGGGGCTGATCTCGCGCGGCTCGCAGGGAGCGATCCTGGTCCTGTCGGACCTGTCCGACGACCAGCGCGCCGAACTCCAGCGCCGCACCCTGCCCTTCGTCGTGGTCGACGGGGTCAGCCAGCCCCCGCCGGACGTGCCCAGCGTCGGGGCGACGAACTTCTCCGGCGGGTACGCCGCCGCCGAGCACCTGATCAAGCTCGGGCACCGCCGGATCGGGGCGATCGGCGGCCCCGAGCAGCTGCTGTGCAGCCGCGCCCGGATCGCCGGCTACCGCGCCGCGCTGGAGTCCGCGGGCCTGCCCACCGACCGCGACCTGGTCCGCTACGGCAACTTCCAGCACAGCGGCGGCCTGCGCGCCGCCCAGCAGCTACTCGCCCTGGCCGACCCGCCCACCGCGATCTTCGCGGGCAGCGACCAGCAGGCCACCGGCGTCTACGAGGCCGCGCGCCTGGTCGGCCGCCAGATCCCGCACGACCTGTCCGTGGTCGGTTTCGACGACCTGCACTACGCCCAGTGGACCGCCCCGCCGCTGACCACGATCCGCCAGCCCCTGCACGAGATGGGCGCCTCCGCCGCCCGCCTGCTCCTGCGCCTGGTGAACGGCGAACACCTGGAAGCCCCCCGCATCGAGCTCCACACCGAACTCATCCTCCGCAACAGCACCGCCGCGTTGCGCTGACGCCGACCTTCACCCAGCGCGACCGGGGCGGCGCGTTGCGGTGGGAGTTTCGAAACTTCGCGACATGTGTTCGTAACAGGCCCTAGCGTGCCCAGCCATCGATCCTTCGCTCCGGAAGGCAAGGCACTCATGGGTTCTTCGCTCCCCCGCCGCGGTCGCGCCGCGTTCGGGGCAATACTGGCTGCCACCCTGGCGGCGGCAGGCGCGCTGGCGTTCGCGCCGGCCGCCGGGGCCGCGGTCAACGGCCGCAACCTCCCCGCCGACGGCAAGATCCGCTTCTTCATGGGCCAGGACAGCACCACGCTGGCCGAGTACAAGTCGGCGGTGCTGGACACCGACGCGACCGCGCCGCGCCCCGGCGGCGTCACCCTGTACACCAACATCGTCTTCCCGGACGCCCTGGCCGGGGTCAACTCCGGCGTCGACTACGGCTCGGGCCTGGTCGACTTCAACGCCACCCTCGGGCAGTACCCGGGCGCGGCGCTGGCCGTCGGGCTGTACCTGTCCGACACCAAGACCGGCTGCTACAACCAGCCGCTGCGGGCCATCGCGGGCACCGGCGACGCCGACGTCGTCACGCTGACCCCGCAGTACCGCGCCAAGGTCGACGAGCTGATCACCTGGTTCAAGAACACCGGGCGGGAGGTCTTCCTGCGTATCGGCTACGAGTTCGACGGCCCCTGGAACTGCTACAGCGCCGACTTCTACAAGCAGGCGTTCCGCTACATCAAGGGCCGCATCGACGCTCTCGGCGCGAGCAAGGTCGCCACGGTGTGGCAGTCGGCCGCGTGGCCGCTCAACGAGCACGCCGACCACCCCGAGTGGAACTACGTGGTCACCGCCGCCAACCACTACGACGTCTGGTATCCCGGTGACGACGTCGTGGACTGGGTCGGCATGTCCGCCTTCTACGGCAGCACGTACGCCGCGTACCAGTGGAGCTGCCGCGGGGTCGACGTGTCGCCGCGCGCCCTGCAGGACCGGGTGCTCACGTTCGCCCGCGGCCACGGCAAGCCCGTCATGATCGCCGAGTCCTCGCCGCAGGGCTTCACCACCGGCACCCGCACCGCCAGCTGCATCCTGAACAAGGCCCCGCAGCCGGTCACCGCCGACCAGATCTGGAACACCTGGTACGCCGACTTCTTCGGCTACATCGCCGCTAACGCCGACGTGATCCGGGCCGTCGCCTACATCAACACGCACTGGGACGCGCAGACGATGTGGCAGTGCACCGGTTCGGCCGGCTCGGCGGGCTGCGCCAACGGCTACTGGGGCGACTCGCGCATCCAGGCCGACCCGACGATCAAGTCGCGCTTCCTGACCGAACTGCGCAACGCGCGGTACGTCAACGGCACCGGCACGTACTCCCCGCCGCCGACTCCGAGCACGGGACCGTCGCCGTCGACCCAGCCGTCCCCGTCGACCCAGCCGAGCCCGTCGGCCAGCCCGACCGCGTCGCCGAGCCCGTCCCCGTCGCCGACCGGCGGCACCGGCGGCAACCCGTACGGCCAGCTCCAGGCCGAGTCCGCGAACACACTCAGCCAGGCCTCGATCGTGTCCGACGCGGGCGCGTCCGGCGGCGCGAAGGTGCGCGGCAACACCGGCGGCGCATCGCTGACCTTCACCAACCTGAACCTGGGCTCGCCCGCGCCGACGCAGATCAAGCTGCGCTACTCGTCGCAGCGGCCCACCAACTCCGCCTTCACCATCGAGGTCCGGTCCGGCTCCCCGACCGGCCCGGTGCTGGCCTCGCCGGGCGTGCTCGGCACCGGCTCCTGGACCACCTACCAGGACCTGACGTACAACCTCAGCAACGCCCCGTCCGGGGTCACCACGATCTCGATCGTGTTCAAGTCCAACGACTCGTCCCCGGTCGCCGACCTCGACTACGTGACGTTCATCGGCACCGGCGGCTCGGCCACCAACCCGCCGCCGAGCGCCTCGCCCAGCGTCCCGCCCAGCGCGTCCCCGACCACGTCGCCGAGCCCGTCGCCGACCACCACCCCGGGCGCGGGCCAGCGGCTGATGCTGGCCGGGCAGTCCACCGCCGGGTCCTACCAGGACATGGACAGCGTCGTGGACACCCCGGACGGCGGCTCGGTCTACTACGAGGTCAAGTCCGGGACCTGGGTCAACACCAACCATCGCGACTTCGCCACCCAGCTCGCCCAGCGCGGCCAGGTCGTCCAGGTAGGCGTGAGCTGGAAGGACAACCCGCCCGGCTACACGAGCGGCGATGAGAACACCAAGGCGGCCCGCTCGCGGGCGGTCACCCAGGAACTCGCGAACGGCCAGCACGCGGCGCAGTTCACGAACCTGGTCAACTTCATCAAGGCGTACCCCGCCGCGACGTTCCAGCTGCGGATCGACTACGAGGTCAGCAGCTTCTACCACTGCACGGACGCGTCGTGCGCGTCGTACAAGAACGCCTTCGCGAAGATCCGGCAGCTCATCGCCGGGCAGGTCGGCGGCAACGTGCGCTACGTCTACCACCCGGTGCGCGGCGAGTACGAGCAGCTCTACCCCGGTGACGCCGTCACCGACTGGATCGGCGTCTCCATCTTCGCGCACGAGCTGTGCATGCCGATCCACGACAACGGGTACCTGTACAACGGCACCCCGCCCGCGAACTACGACGTGTCCACGTCGCAGTGCCGCAACGCGTACCTGGCCAAGGACGCGTACGGCAACGACACCGCGGTCTGGAAGAGCTGGGACCACGACGGCAACGTGCTGAAGATGATGAAGTTCGCCATGGACCGCGGCAAGCCGATGATCGTGTCGGAGTCCGGGATGATGAACTTCACCGCGGACGGCTCCGACACCTCGGGCCTGGAGCCGGTCGCCGGCGACAAGTGGATGCAGCGCCTGTCCAGCCTGCTCGCCTACAACGGCCCCATCCCGAACCTGTCCGGCACGTACGACCTGTCCAACGTGATCAAGGCCGTCGTCTACATCAACCTGGACTTCCGCTACGGCTGGGACGGCATCAACGACGGCACCTTCGACTTCCCGGTCAACTCGACCTGGTTCGCCGACGGCCGCCTGACCCGATACACCAACGCCAAGTCCACCTTCTGCACCATGCTCGCCACCCGCAACTTCCACCCCCGCTGCTGAACCCGGCCAAGAACAAAGGAAGGGCACCTTCTTAACGCTCCGCGTTATAGAAGGTGCCCTTCTTAACATCACTTGGCCGACGAGCTGCGCAAAGGCGATCCGAGTTCGTGGGCCGGGCCAGGTGCCGGCGCGCGGTCCAGCAGGTGGGGCCGGGTCAGGCGCCGAGGCGGGGCCCAGTCCAGCGGCCAGGGCCGGGTCAGGCGCTGAAGCGGCGCAGGGTCCAGCGGGTGGGCGGAGAGGCCGGGTCGCCGTCGGTGGTCCACTCGGTCAGCGAGCCCGGCGCGACCTCGGTGTCGAACGCGCGCAGCAGCGGCTGCATCCCCAGCACGTGGAACGAGCTGTTGACCGTCTCGCTGTGCCCGACCAGCACCACCGTCTCCCCGGCGTGCCGGTACGCGATGTCGATGATCGCCCGGCCGGTCCGCACCACCAGCTCCGCCCAGCTCTCGTTCTCCCGCTGGAACGGCCGGTGCACTCCCCCGCCGGGCAGCTCGGCCCCCTTGAGCACGTCGAGTGACTGCCCGTCGGCGTACGCCGGATAGTGCCAGGTGCACAGCCCGCAGTCGGTGTCCGCCACGACGCCCAGCGCCGCCGCGATCGGGGCCGCCGTCTCGACGGCCCGCCGCAGCACCGACGAGTACACCGAGACCGGCCCCGGCACATCCCCGGCGAGCCGCCGCGCGGCCGCCGCCGCCTGCTCGTGCCCTCGCGCCGTCAACCCGCGGCATCCCGCACGCCCGCCCACGATTCGCTCGACCGTGTGCACCGACTCCCCATGCCGTACGAAGATCAGCCGCGTCCCCATCGGACAGATGCTACGACCGCTGCAACGATCATGAAGTTATGGCAGCGACACGCCGCCGACCCGTGCCATAAGTTCATGATCAACGCAGCGTGGCGGGCAGGGGGACGGACGGGTCAGTGAGGCGGGCGGGGTCGGCGGGGGTGCCGGCGAAGCCCGCTTTGACCAGGGCGGAGAGGTCGTCCTGGACGTCCCAGATGTTGATGTTCATGGCGGCGACGACGCGGTCGTCGTCGGTGAGCCAGAAAGCGATCACCTCGGGGGACTTGCCGTCGCGCAGGGACGGGTCGCCGCGGAACACGACCCGGTCGTAGTCGCCGGGGCCGGCCCAGCCGCAGTACTCCATGCCCAGGTCGTACTGGTCGGTGAAGAAGTACGGCACCTGGGCGTAGGTCACGTCCTGCCCGGCCATCGCCTTACCCGCCGCCTTGCCGCCGGCCCGGGCGTTGGCCCAGTGTTCCGTGCGCAGATGCCGGTCCAGCAGGGGGTTCAGGGACGAGGCCACGTCGCCGCAGGCGTAGATGTGCGGATCGGAGGTGAGCAGGCCCGCGTCGGTGACGACGCCGTTGTCCACGGCCAGTCCCGCCTGCTCGGCCAGCTCGGTGGCGGGCCGGATGCCGACGCCGACCGCCACGAGGTCGGCGGCCAACTCGGTGCCGTCGTCGAGCACCGCGCTGCGCACCGCCCCGTCCAGGCTGCCGAACGAGCTCACCCCGGTGCCGAACCGGAACTCGACCCCGTTGGCCTCGTGCAGCGCCCGGAACAGCGCGGCCAGCTCGTCGCCGAGCACATGGCGCAGCGGGGCGCGGTCGGGCGTCACGACGGTGACCGGGCAGCCGTAACCCCGGGCGGCGGCCGCGATCTCCAGGCCGATCCAGCCCGAGCCGACCACCAGGACCTGCGGCCGCGGATCGGCCGTCAGTGCCCGGCGCAGTGCCTCCGAGTCGGGGTAGGCGCGCAGGTAGTGGATCCCGTCCGCGTCCGCCCCGGGCACGTCGAGGGTGCGCACCTTCGAGCCGGTGGCCAGCAGCAGCTTGTCGTACGAGACCTGCTCGTCACCGTCGAGCGTCACCGTGCGGGCGGCCGGGTCCACCGCCAGCGCGCGGCGGCCGAGCATCAGCTCGATGTCGTGCTCGGCATACCACTCGCGCGGGTGCACGTACGCCTTCTCCCGCGGGTCCTTGCCCTGCAGGAAGCCCTTGGACAGCGGGGGGCGCTCGTAGGGCACCTCCTCCTCCTGCCCGATCAGCAACACCCGGCCGGTGAACCCCTCGGCCCGCAGCGCCTCGGCGGCCCTGGCCCCGGCCAGCGACGCACCGACGATGACGAATACCCGCTCGTCCGCACTCATGCCGTCCAGCCTCCCGCATCGCCCGTCCACCGGTCCATGGAAACGCGGCAGTCGTCCGGAAAACGTGCCGCGGAGCGGAGCGGGGCGAGCGCGCAGCCGCGCCGACCCGTAGCCTCGACGTCCCGGGCGACGGGGCCCGGCGACGCGGGGCGGCCGGGCGCGACGGAAGGAACCGGGAACATGGCCGGCGCGTGTGGGCAAGTACTGGCATGACCGTGACGACCCAGCACGACCCGCCGCCGGGCGCCGCCCCGCCGGTCGAGGCCGCCGAACCGCCCGACGCCTTCGGCACGACCGAGCCGCCCGACCCGGCGGACCTCGGTGCCATGTTCGACGCGTACGCGCGTGACCTGCTCCGCTACGCCGCCCAGCGGGTCGGCGAGCAGGTCGCCGAGGACGTCGTGGCGCAGACCTTCCTCGTGGCGTACGAGCAGCGCCACCACTACGACAGCACCCGCGGCGCGATGCTGCCCTGGCTGTACGGCATCTGCGGCAACCTGCTGCGCCGCCACCGCCGCACCGAGGTCCGGGCGCTACGCGCCGTGGCCGCCGCCCAGTTCCACGCCGCTGACGAGGTCGCGCCGGACGCCCGCTCCGCGGAGCGCGTCGACGCGCAGCGCGCCGTGGCCCGCGTCGCGACCGCCCTGGCCAAGCTGCCCCGCCGCCAGCGCGAGGTGCTGCTGCTGTTCGCCGTCGCTGAGCTGGAGTACGCCGAGATCGCCCAGGCGCTCGGCATCCCGCTGGGCTCGGTGCAGTCGGCGCTGCACCGCGCCCGTACGAAGATCAAGTCCGCGCTCGCCGCCACTGGAGGCTCCCGATGACCCGCACCGACGCCGACCTCACCGCGGTCCGCGACCTGCCCCCGGGCTCGCCCGACCCGTCCGACGAGTCCGTCTCCCGCACCTGGTACCTGCTCAGCGCCCGGCAGGCCGCCGCACGCGGCCGGGCTCCGCGGCGGCTGGCCCGATGGCTGGTCCCGGTAGCCGCGGGCCTGACCGTGACGGCGGTCGCGCTCGGCGCGGTGACCGTCGGCGGGGTCGGCGGCCACCGGTTCGCCACCCCGAACATCGCCCTGGTCGAGGCCTCCCACCAGCCGCTGCCCACCGAGCGGGGCACGAACCCCGGGCTGACGCGGACCACCCCGGAGGCGATCACGGCGCTGGAGGAGCTCGCCCGCACCGCCGAGCGCGCCCAGACCGTCGACCTGCGAGCAGGGCAGTTCGTACACGTGCTCATCGAGGGCTGGGCCGTCCACCTCACCGACAACTGGGCCGGGACGGTCGAGTTCCAGCCGCGCGAGTTGTGGCTGGACCCGCAGGGCATGATCCCGCTGAAGGTGCTGAACGGCGACGAGAACATGTTCGACAGCGGGCGCGCCGACCGCGAGGGCGACCTGGAGCACGCCCGCAACTTCCTGCGCGACAACGGCCCGAGCATCGTGTCGCCGACCCCGCAGTGGCTTGCCGGACTGACAACGGAACCGCAGGCGCTGCTGGCCCTGCTGCGGGCCGACGTCCCCGACAACGAGACGTTCACCAAGGACCAGCAGCTCTGGGACGCCATGACCTACCTCTACCAGAGGTGCGACATCCTGCTCAGCCCGCAACTGCGGGCCGCGCTGCTGCGCGCGTTCCAGGGCATGGACGGGCTCACCGCCGGCACGGTCATGATCGATGACATCGAGCTGGTCGCGATCCGCCAGACCGACGGGAACTCGGCGATCGAGATCCTGTTCGACCCGGTCACCGCGTGGGCCGTCGGCCGGCGCAGCATCAGCCTCGACGACCGGCTGCGCCTGACCCCGCCCAGGTCCGGCCCGAAGTTCGACCCGCTCGTCGACTACCACGCCACCTGGCGGCAGAACATCGTCGACAGCCTCGACGAGCGCTGATCCGCTCGCCGGCGGCCTCGGCCGGGCCCGCGCCGCGTGCGCGGGCCCGGCTCCCGCACCCCGCCCGGTCGGGGGAGTATGAATGAGACATGTCTGAGTTGGGCGAATATCTGTCGAGCGAGGTCGTCGTCGACTACGCCGACGGCCTGATCTCCCGCCGCGAGGCGCTGCGCCGCCTGGGCCTGCTCGGCGTCGGCGCGGCGGTCGCAGCCCCGCTGCTGGCCGCGTGCGACGCCCAGCGCGGCACCACCACACCTCCGCAGGCAGCGCCGACGCCCGCGGTGACCGGCCCGGCCGGTCCCAGCCCCGCCCCCACCGAGCCGATCACCTTCCAAGGCCCGAACGGGCAGCTGCAGGGACGCTGGGCCGCCGCCGCCACCCCCAAAGGGTCGATGCTGGTGGTCCACGAGAACAAGGGCCTGACCGAGCACATCGCCTCGATCGCCGGCCGGCTGGCCGCCGCGGGCTGGTCGGCGCTCGCGATCGACCTGCTCTCCGCGGAGGGCGGCACCGCGAAGTTCACCGACCCCGCCCAGGCCACCGCCGCGCTCAACGCCGCCCCGCCGGCCCGGTTCATCGCCGACATGAGAGCGGGCATCGACGAGCTGCTGCGGCGCAACCCCGGGCACACCGTCGGCGCGACGGGCTTCTGCTTCGGCGGCGGCATGGTCTGGTCCCTGCTGGCCGCGGGCGAACCCCGCCTGTCGGCGGCCGCCCCCTTCTACGGCCCGTTCCCCGCCGGCGCGTCCCTGTCGGGCTCCCCGCAGGCCGCCGTCCTGGGCATATACGCCCAGCTCGACGACCGCGTCAACGCCAGCCGCGACGCCGCCCGCGACGCGCTGCGCAAGGCCGGCCTGACGTACGAGATCGTCACCTACCCCGACGTCAACCACGCCTTCTTCAACGACACCGGCGCCCGCTACAACGCCCCCGCCGCCGCCCAGGCCTGGACCAAACTGACCACCTGGCTCACCGACCACCTCACCTGACCACATCGGCCCCAGCCGGACCGGCCGGCGCCGGCGGACGCCCGCGCCTCACGCCGATAGACGCTGGCCTATCACATCGAATCCGAGTCACGATTTTTCGATGAGATAGGCCAACGTCAGTGGAAACCGCCGAGCGGCCGGATCAGCGCAACGCCGGCGGCCGCCGGCCGGCGTTCACGCGGCGCGCCGCTTTGCGGCGACGAACCCCTTGAGCCTGGTCAGCGTCCACGTGTTGATGACGTCGGCCGGGGTCAGCCAGCCGCGCTGGGCGATCCCGATGCCGAAGCGCAGCATGTCCAGGTGCACCGTGGAGTGCGAGTCCGTGTTGATCGCGAACTTCACCCCGCGCTCGCGCGCCCGCATGATCAGCTCGTCGGGCAGGTCGAGCCGGTCCGGGAACGCGTTCACCTCCATCGCGGTGCCGGTCGCGGCGGCCGCGTCGAAGACCGCGTCCCAGTCGGGCTCGACGGGCTTGCGCCGCCCGATCAGCCGCGTGGTCGGATGCCCGATGATGTTGACGTACGGGTTCTCGCACGCCTGCACGAACCGGTTGGTCAACTCCGTCGGGGTCTGCGTGAAGTGCGAGTGCACCGAGGCGACGCAGATGTCGAACCCGGCCAGGAAGTCCGCATCCCAGTCCACCGCGCCGTCCGGGTCGATGTTCAGCTCGCTGCCGTGCAGCAGCGCCATCTTGCCGTCCCCGGCCAGCGCCTGGAGCTTCTTGCGCTGCGCCAGCATCTTCGCGTCGGTCATCCGCTGCATCGGCATGTTCTTGGCGTGGTCGGTGACCGCGTAGTAGCGGTAGCCGCGGGCCCGCGCCGCGGCCAGCATCTCCTCCAGCGTGGACACCCCGTCGGTGAGGTTGGTGTGGGTGTGCAGGTCGCCGCGGATGTCGGCCTCGGTGACGAGCTGCGGCAGGGTGCCGTTGCGGGCGGCGGCCACCTCGCCGCGGTCCTCGCGCAGGGTCGGCGCGATCCAGGGCAGGCCGAGCCGCTCGTACACCTCCTCCTCGGTCTCCGAGACGAGCAGCGTGTCGTCCTCGGCGCGGAACAGCCCGTACTCGGACAGCTTCAGGCCCTTGCGCACGGCGATCTCGCGTACCCGGATGTTGTGCTCCTTGGAGCCGGTGAAGTACTGCAGCGCCGCGCCCCACGACTCCGGCGGCACCACCCGCAGGTCCACCTGCAGCCCGCCGGTGGTGCGGATCGACGTCTTCGCCGGACCGCCCGCGATGACCTCGCCGACCAGCGGCAGCTCCGTGAACGCCGCCATGATCGGCTTCGAGTCGCGCGAGGCGACCAGGACGTCCACGTCGCCGATGCTGTCCCGCCCGCGCCGCAGCGACCCGGCGTACGTGCACTTCTCGCACCCGGGCAGCGCCGACAGCGCCGCGATGACCTCCTCGGCGACCTCCAGCGCCGCCGAGACCAGCACCCGGCCGCCGCTGTGCCGCAGCACCTCGATGCCGTGCAGGATGTTCTCCGCGGTCTTCGCCCCGAACCCGCGCAGCCCGGCCAGCCTGCCCGCCTCGATCGCGTGCACCAGCTCGTCGATCGAAGAGATGCCCAGCTCACGGTGCAGCGCCATGGCCTTGGCCGGACCCAGGCCCGGGATGGAGATCAGCTCCAGCACGCCCGCGGGCACCTTGGCCCGCAGCTGCTCCAGGGCCGCCATCCGGCCGGTGGCGAGGAACTCGACGATCTTCTCGGCGGTCGACTTGCCGACGCCGGGGATCTGCTCCAGGCCCTTCGGGTCGAGCGTCGCCACGTCCGCGGAGTGCCCGGCCACGCCGCGGGCGGCCTTCTCGTAGGTGCGGGCCCGGAAGGCGTCACCGCCGGTGATCGAGATGAGATCGGCGTACTCCTGCAGCGCCGCCGCGACGACCTCGTTTGGCCGGGCCATGCCGCCAGTCTACGGTTGACGGATGATCCGCAGGCGGGTTGTGGTCTCGGGTGAGGTGCAGGGCGTCTACTACCGCGACACCTGCCGGCAGCAGGCCCGCGCGGCGGGCGTCGCCGGGTGGGTGCGCAACCGGCCCGACCGCACGGTGGAGGCCGTCTTCGAGGGTACGCCCGACGGCGTGGACCGCCTGGTCGCCTGGACCCGGCACGGCCCCGAGCTGGCCATCGTCGACGACGTGGCGGTATTCGAGGAGACCCCCGAGGGCCTGTCCGGCTTCGACATCCGCCCCACCGCCTGACCTGCCCCCTCGGCTCCTGTAGGCGGGGGTCGATAGGATCGCGGCGGCGAGTCGAGTTCCTGGGGAGGCCGCGCCATGGTGGATTACACGAACACGCCGCCGCGTAAGCCGGCGGTGCCCGTGTGGGCGTGGGTCGCGGGCGGCGTGGCCGTGCTGCTCTGCTGCTGCCTCGGGGTCGCCGGAGCGCTGTTCTACTACCTGCGGGACGGCGCCGAGACGCCGGGCGGCACGACGGCCGTCGCGCCGACCGGCACGTGGCAGCAGCAGCTCGCCGGGATCGACGGGGTGCGCAACTACCTGGCCGAGGGCTCGCTGAGCCAGGACCACGCGCCGGGCGCGGTGGTCTACCCGCAGCAGCCGCCGGTCGGCGGGCAGCACAACGGCACCTGGCAGAACTGCTCCGGGGCCGTCTACGACGCGCCGATCGCCAGCGAGCGGGCCGTGCACAGCCTGGAGCACGGCGCGGTGTGGATCACCTACCGGCCGGACCTCGGCGACGGCGACGTCCGGGCGCTGGCGGCGAAGGTGTCGGGGCGGGAGTACCTGATGCTGAGCCCGTTCCCGGGCCAGGACAAGCCGATCTCGCTGCAGGCCTGGGGTTACCAGCTCAAGGTGGACAGCGCGGACGATCCGCGCATCGACTTCTTCGTCAACGCCGCCCGCCGGAACGCCGGGCCGGAGGTCGGCGCGCCCTGCTCGGGCGGCACCCGCGAGACCGGGGAGCTGCCGCCCGCCGGGACCGCGGCGTGAGCGAGCAGGCCGCCGGGTCCGGGATCCCCCGGGACATCACGCTGTACGGCACTCCGGTGCTGCACCGCCCCACCGCGCCGGTCACCGGCTTCGGGCCGGACCTGCACCGGCTGGTCGCCGACATGTTCGCCAGCATGTACGCCGCGAACGGGGTCGGCCTGGCCGCGAACCAGATCGGCGTCGGCCTGCGGGTGTTCGTGATGGACTGCCCCGACACGGCGGGCGGCCCGAACGTGGTGGCCCACGTGGTCAACCCGGTCCTGGAACTGCCCCCGCCGCCGCGCGAGCTGGCGGTGTCCGGGGAGGGCTGCCTGTCGCTGCCCGGCCGGCGCGGCGACGTGGCGCGTACGGCGGTAGCCGTGGTGACCGGGGTGGACATGCACGGCGAGCCGGTGCGCATCGAGGGCGCCGAGCTGATCGCGCGCTGCCTGCAGCACGAGTGCGACCACCTCGACGGCACGGTCTACGTGGACCGGCTGACCGCCAAGGAGCGCAAGAAGATCCTCAAGGCCGCCGCGCTGCCGGCGGACTGACCACCGCAACCCATTCACGTTCTTGACACTGCCGAAGCTTCCTGCATAGATGTATTTATTGTCAACGCAGCAATCCCGCGGCGTCGGCAATGCGTCCCATCAGGACTTTCGTCAGGGAGTGAACCGGTGCTTCGTGCGTATTTCGCGCGCCACAAGTCTGCGTCGACCTGGGCCAGATCCATCCTGCACGAAGCGGCCTTCGCGCTGAACCTCAAGGTCGACACGATCCACGTGCCGGACCAGTGGGCGCCGTACGACAGCCTCGGCGACTACATCCGCGCCACCCGCCCCGACCTGCTGATCATGACGAACGCCAAGCCGGAGTGGGTGGACACGCTGCCCGAGACGCGGGCCTTCCACCTCATCCGCGACCCGCGCGACATCGTGGTCTCCGGCTACTTCAGCCACCTGCACAGCCACCCGGAGGTGGTCGGCGGGGTGCCCTGGCCCGAGCTGGTGGCGCACCGGCGCAACCTGCGCACCCTCGACGAGGCCGGCGGCCTGCTGGCCGAGGTGGAGTTCAGCGGCATGTTCCTGGACCCGATGGCGCAGTGGGACTACGCCCGCGCCGGGGTGCTGGAGGTGCGCATGGAGGACGCCATCACCGACCCGGTGAAGTCCTGGAGCGCGATCCTCGGCCACCTGGACCTGCTCACCCCGGAGGGCTCCGGACCGGAGCAGGCCCGGATGGCCGCGGTCCGCTGGAACGTCGCGGCCCGCCGGGGCATCCCCAAGGCGCTGGCGTACCCGCGCCACGTGCTGCCCCGGCTGCCGCTGCGCCGGCTGCCGGGCGCCTACGTGGCCGACGCGTGCGCCCGGTTCTCGTTCAACCGCCTCGCCAAGGGCCGCGAGCGCGGGCAGGAGGACGTGCACAGCCACTACCGCCGCGGCGTCGCCGGGGACTGGCGCAACCATCTCGCGGCCGAGCACCTGACCGCGTTCCGGGCCCGCTACGGCGACCTCGTCGAGCGCCTCGGCTACGAGTGGTGAGCCGGAGGTTCGCCGTTGACGCGCAGGGCCGCGCCCGCGGCGTCGAGTGCCCGCTCGCACTCGTGCGCGGTGGCGGCCACCGCGGTGGCGTACGCGACCCGGCCGTTGACCGTGCCCTGCGGCGGCGGTGAGCGCCGGTCGCCGGGGTCCGCGAGCAGCGCCAGCTCGTCCACGGCGCTCGGCAGCCCGGCCCGGTCGAACGCCAGCGTCTCGATGACGGTGTCCGGCCGCGCCGGGTAGAAGAAGCGCACCGCCGCCACCAGCTTGCGGTCGGGCTCCGCGACCGGGGGCAGCCCGCAGGCGACCGCGGCGGCGGCCAGCGCCACGTCGACGCCGGTGGCGCGCAGGCCCAGGTACGGGATCATGTCGCCGCCGAGCCGCCCGTTCACCTCGATGATCCGCGGCCCGCGCGAGGACAGCTTGATCTCGGTATGGGTGACGCCGTCGCGGAACCCGAGGGCGGTGTGCGCGTCCTGCAGCAGCCGCAGCAGCTGCGGATCGTGCAGCAGCGGGTCGTCGCCGTGCACGTAGTGCCCGATCTCGATGCAGTACGGCGGGTGCCCGATCTCCTTGCGGGCCAGGCACAGCGGGGTGACCCGGCCGTCGTGCACCGCCGCGTCGACGCTGATCTCCTCGCCGTCGACGTACTCCTCCAGCAGCACCTGCGGCCGCCAGTCCGGGAGCGCGCCGTGCCGCACGGCGCTGGTGAACTCGTACGCCGCGGCCAGCTCCGCCGGCTCCGCCACCTTGATCACGCCGACGCTGAGCGCGAGGTCGCTGGGCTTGAGGATGACCGGGTAACCGATGCGTGCGGCCTCGGCGAAGGCCTGCGACAGCGAACCGACCGGCACCGACGCGGGCTGGGCGACCCCGGCGGCGGCCAGGGCCCGGCGGGTCAGCAGCTTGTCGCGGCAGCGGGCGGTGACCGCCGGGTCGCCGGGCAGGCCCAGCGCCACGGCCAGCTCGGCGGTCTGCAGCGTGCGCGCCTCGTCCCAGGTGAACACGCCCGCGACCGGGCCGCCGGGCAGCCGCTGGGCGGCCTCGGCCATCGCCGTCACGTCCAGCAGGCTGCCCAGTTCGGTGGCGCCGGCGACGTAGTCCAGCTCCCAGGTCGGCGCGACCCCGGTGAACACGTGCACCCGGTAGGCCGGGGCCAGCGAGCGGAGCAGGTACTCCCGGAACTCGCGCTTGCCGGTGCGGACCATCAGCAGCAGTGGACGATCGTCGTGGACGGCCATGCCTCTTCCTCTCGACCCCGGTGGTGCCCGATGTGCGGGACCGGCACGGGCAGCCGTGCCGGTCCCGCGGTGTCAGCGACGGCTCAGGACAGCAGCCACAGCGGCACGAAGTCGGCCATGGCCTGGTATCCGGCGTCGTTGGGGTGGATGTGGTCGCCGCTGTCCCACTCGGCCCGCAGCTTCGACGGCGCGGCCGGGTCGCGCAGCAGCTGGTCGAAGTCGACCACGCCGGTGAACTCGGCCCGGTGGGTGCGGAGGTACTCGTTGATCGCCAGGCGGCTCTGCTCCTTCTCCGGCGTCCAGGACGAGAAGCCCTCGAACGGCGTGATCGTGGAGATCACCACGTCCACTCCGGCAAGCCGGGCCTGCGCGGCGAGCTGCCGCAGCCCGCCGATGACCTTGTCGGCCGGGTCGGCGTAGATCTGCAGGTCGTTGATGCCGAGCGCGAGCACGACCGTCTGCACGCCGGTCTGGCTGAGCACGTCGCGCTGCAGCCGGGCCAGGCCGTTCACGCCCAGTTCGGCGTACCCGATCTCGGTGCCGTCGTGGCTGACCGCGTTGCCGGCCAGGCCCTGGTTGAGCACGCCGACCTCGGTGTGCGGGGCGTGCCCGGCCAGCAGGCGCGCGGCCAGCCGGTCGGTCCAGCGGGCGTTGCCGTTGATCGTGGACTGGCTGCCGTCGGTGATCGAGTCGCCGAGCACCACCACCGAACCGGGCGACCTGCGGCTGAGCACGTCGACGCCGGTGAGGAAGAACCACGAGTTGCGGGTGCCGGTCAGGGTCGCGCCGGTGGGCTCGGCGGCGGTGTCGCCGCTGCCGTAGTACGTCGCCTGCCGCGAGGTCCAGTGCCAGGTCGCCGGGCCGGTGGCGACCGGCAGGTAGATGCTGACCACCAGGTCGGACAGCTCGGGCACGGCCACCGGCAGCGGGTCGCTGACGATCTGGCCGCCCTTGGGGATGGTGATGCCGGGCGCGCCGTTGAAGGTCAGCTCGGCGACGCTGGCGGGCAGCACGTCGGTCAGCGCCGGGGTGGCCGCATCGGGCCGGGCCACGGTGGCGTGCCCGATGGTCACCGCGCCGGTGCCGAAGGTGTTGGACAGCCGGATGCGCGCCGCGCTGCCGCCGACCGAGGTGTGCACGATCATGCGGATGGTCTGGTCGGCGAAGCCGGTGCCGGACAGGCCCGCGCCCGCCCCGGTGGGCGCGGCCGACCAGGAGCCGACCCACTCGTCCTTCGCGCCCGCGGTGGCCCCGCCACCGGGCCCGGCCAGCACGCCGAGGGTCGTGGCCAGCAGGGCCGCGGCGAGCAGCGCCCGCCGCGTCGAGGGGTGCTTCACAGGTTGAACCTCCTTGGCGCGGCCGTCCGGCCACGCGCCGTCGTGGGGAGCTGCGGCCCGGCCGCGGACTCAAATTACGAAGAAATGTTTGCACGAGTCAATATCTGCCGACTCAGCTGATTGGACGGTCCGGACAGCTTTACCGCCTGGCGGTGTCAGCGGTGGAGCACACCGAGCTGCGGCACTATGGTGCGAACATGGACCTTCGTGACCTCGACCGGCGTGCGCTCGCCGCGGCCGCAACGGCCGTGAACCGTGTCAAGCGCGCCGATCTCGCCCGGCCCTCGCCGTGCGGCGACTGGACTCTCGGCCAGCTGCTCGGGCACATGATCGGGCACAACCGCGGCTTCGCCGCCGCGGCGGCCGGCAAGCCCACCGATCCGGCCGTCTGGGACGACCTGACCCCGCCCGCCGACCCCCGCCGGGCGTTCGCCGACTCCGTCGCCCTGGTCACCAAGGCGTTCAGCGCGAAGACGCTGCTGGACCGCAAGATCGAGGTGTACGGCTACGGCGCGTTCACCGCCCAGACCGTGCTCGGCATGCACTTCGTCGACTTCCTGGTGCACGCCTGGGACGTGGCCAAGTCGACCGGCTCGGACGCCGTGCTCGACCCTGACCTGAGCACGTCGGCCATGAAGATCGCCCTGCGCTGGCCCACCGACCGCCCCAGCAAGGCCTTCGGCGTCATGGTCGAACCGGCCGCGGACGCCCCGCCCGGCGATCGGCTCGTCGCCTACCTGGGCCGCTCCCCCGGCTGGCCGGGCGGCCACTGAGCCGACGCGGCCCGCAGCTCGGTCAGCGTCGACTCGAGCTCGCGCAGGTTCGCCCGCACCGCCGCCGCCCGCAGCTGCGCGTCCCGGCGGCGGGCCAGGTGCACCTCTTCCACCGTCTCGTACACCTCGGGCAGCTCCAGCGCGGCGACGTGCTGGAGCGCCGCGGCGGACGTGACGGCGTACGGCCGCGCCAGCCGCCGCCTGCCGCGGCGGGCGGTGACCGTCCAGCCGCCCCCGGCGTACGCCAGCGTCACCGACACCGGCACGGCCGGCCCGGTGTCCACCAGCCCCATCCGGCGGCCCAGCTCGGACAGGTACTCCTGCCACAGCGGCACGTCCGGGGCGGCCCTGCCGGAACCGATGTCGTTGATCTGCCGCCACATCCGCCACCCGAACACCGGCGTCAGCGTGGCCGCGAAGTAGGCGACCCCGGCCAGCCACAGCCCGCCGGACAGGCCGAGCGTCTCCACCGCCCACGCGCCGACCATGCCGCCCAGCGGGATGCCGCCGAACGTGATCGCGCCGGTCAGCCCGAACACGCGGGTCTGCATCGCCCGCGGCACCCGCTCGAACATCAGCAGCCCGTACGTCGGGTTCACCGACGACATGGCCATCCCGGACACGAACGACACGGCCAGCGCCACCCGCAGGTCGTCGCTGAGCGCCAGCACCAGGAAGCGCGGCGCGCCGCCGACGAAGTATCCGATCACGAGGGTCGCGTACCGCGGCAGCCGCATCACCAGCGCCGCGAACGCCGCCCCGCCCGCGATCGCGCCGAGCGCGAAGGCCCCGCCGATCCAGCCCAGCGCCACCGGCGAGCCGAGGTGTTCGCGTACCCACATCGGGATGAAGACGACCGCGCTGGCCTGGTTGAACAGGTTCGTCACGAACATCATGCCGACCAGGCTGCGCAGCAGCCGCTCCCGCCGCACGAAGCCGAACCCGGTGCGCAGCCCTTGCCAGTAGGATTCCTGCGCGCCCCGGGCCGGGTGGTTCTGCTCCCGGGTGATGCGCACCAGCACCACGACCACACCCGCGCAGGCCGCGAACGTCGCAGCGTCGGCCCAGATCGCGCCGACCGGGCCGAGCCACGCGATCAGCACCCCGGCCACCGCCGCGCCGATCACCATCGCCATCCGGTTGAGCGCGGAGAAGACCGCGGTGACCCGCGCCATCGGCGTGCCCGACGCCTCCACCACCGGCGGCAGCAGCACCCGCTTGGACTTGTCGCCGACCCCGCGCAGCGCGCCCAGCGTCGCGACGAGCGCCACGAGCACGGTGAAGTCGCCGCCACCGAACGCGGCGATCGCGCCCACCACCAGCGCGCTGCCCAGGTCGGTGCCGATGGACACCTCGCGCACCCCGAACCGGTCCGCCAGCGGCGTGCCGAAGATCCCGGCCAGGATGTACGGCAGCGCCTCGGCGAACGCCACCACGCCGACCTTCGTCGGATCGTCGGTCGTCACCAGGACCAGCCAGGGAATGGCCAGAAAGGACATACGCGAGCCGACGGTCGACACCAGCTCGGCGCCGAGCAGCCCGATCAGCGCCGCTCTGCGCCGCATCGCCACCTCCTGGACCAGGCCCGGCGGGGCCGTCCTGCCGGCTCGACCCTACCGACGAGTTTCGATCTCCGTCCATACCGGCCGATCGGATGATCGCGCTCGACACCTTCCCGGGCCGCCGGTGCGGCCATAACATCAGCGGGTGAGGTTGGAGCTGCGGCACCTGCGGGTGGTCTGCGCGATAGCCGACGCCGGCAGCGTGACCAAGGCGGCGGCGGTCCTCGGCCTGGCCGCGCCCGCGCTCACCACCCAGTTGCAGCGCATCGAGCAGGCCTTCGGCGGCCGGCTGTTCGAACGTGACCGCCGCGGCGCCCGCCCGACCCCGCTCGGCGAGCTGGTGCTGGCCCGCGCCCGGGTGCTGCTGCCCGCGGTGCAGGGATTGCAGGACGAGGCGACCCGGTTCGCCGGGCTGGCCCGCGACTCGGGCGGCGACGGGCTGCCCGGGTACCGGATCGGCGCGGTGAACGGCCCGCTCATCGGCGGCGTGGTGCACCGGCTGGCCGCCGCGCAGCCCAGCGCGCAGCTGAGCACGTACCCGTCGTGGTCGTCGGCGGAGCTGGCGGCGATGCTGGCCGACGCCCGGCTCGACTTCGCGTTCATCGGTGCCTGCGGCGAGGCCACCCCGCCCGACGACGGCCGCCTGAGCTGGCACACCGTCGCCATAGCACCGGTGTTCGTGCTGCTGCCCGCCTCCCACCCGTACGCCGACGCCGACGAGATCGAGCTCGCCGACCTGGCCGGCTCCCGCTGGGCGGCGACTCCCGGCGACGGCTGCTTCGCCGACTGCTTCGCCGCCGCCTGCGCCCGCGCCGGCTTCACCCCCAGCCCGATCCACGAGAGCGACCTCGGCGGCTGCTCCGACCTGGTCCGCGGCGGCAGCGTGGTGGCCCTGTGCCAGCCCACCTTCCGCGAGATCGCCGGCGTACGCACCGTCCCCCTCGCCGGCACCCCCCTGCGCTGGCGCCACCTCCTCGGCTGGCACCCCGACTCCCCCGCCGCCCGCGTGGCCCCCCGCCTGATCCGCTACGCCGAAGAGTCCTACACCGACGCCACCACCCAATCCCCCGCCTACACCCGCTGGCTGACCCACCACCCCCACCCCACCACCCCCACCTCCCCGCGTTGATCATGAACTTATGGGCAGGTTCGACGGCGTGTCACCGCCACAACTTCATGATCATCCAAACCGGTGGGAGCCCGGACAGGTAGCGCCGGGGCGGGATGGGATGACACGTTGATCCCACGAACGCCGTTAGCCTGGCTAAGCTCACACGGTGCTCAGATTCCGTGCGCCGGTGACGGCGGTGCTCGCGGTGGTGACCATGTTCAGCCTGCAGGGCTGCATCGGCGTCGGCGACTCGTGGACCCGCGACCAGGCCACGCCTGAGAGAGTCACCTCACCCGCCGCCGCCCGGCCCACCGGAAGCCCCGCCACCGCGGGCCCGGCCACCACCACGACGTCCGGCGGCGCGACCATCAGCCGCGTGGAGTCCAATGTGGCCGCCGTCGGCAACCCGACCTGCGGCGGCGTGCCGCCGCAGACCGTCGCGGTGACCGCGGAGATCGCCGACGGCGGCACGCCGGTGACCGCCAAGGCGCGGTACACGATGACCGGCGGCGACTACACCGGCGAGGTCACGCTGACCCGCGACGCCACCATGGCCCGGTACACCGCGACCCTGCCCAAGCTGGAGAAGAAGCACTTCACCGGCGCGGCCACGAACATCTTCGTCACGGTGACCATCCAGGGCGCCACCGCCCAGCAGGGCTTCACCTCCATCACCGTCACCCCCTGCGGCGGCAGCACCCGAGCCTGACCAGATACCGCCTCGCGGCCCGCCGAGCACGTCCGGCGCGGTGCCGGGCGACCGGCGCGGCTCAGCGAGAGACCGACGGCAGGCGGCGCAGGAAGTGCCGATCCGCCGGCGCGATGTCGGCCACCGGGCGGCTCGCCGCGAGCACCACGTCCAGCGCCCCGTCCGGGTCGGCCGCGTAGTGCCCGCTCGCCCACGCAGCGTTCGCCTCGATCACCGCCCACTCCGGACGCCCGGTCGCCGGGTCCGCGAGCAGCCCGACGTCGATCACCACCGCGCTCGGCAGCTCGGGCATCCCCGCGGCGAACAGCCCCGCCGCGAATGCCGATGCCTCCGCACACCGCGCGTCCTCCGCGGACGTGGCGAGGTCCAGCTCGCCGCCCACGGCATACCTGCTCGCGGCGAGCACCCGGCCCGCCGCCACGAACAGGCGGAACTCCACCTCGAACGCCACCACGTCGCTGATCAGCACCGCGGTGCCGTCCTCCAGCACGTCCGTGCCGGGCAGGTCCGCCCCGGACGGGTACACCCTCGCCGGGAAGCTCTTGTCGTCCGGCGGTTTCACGAACGCGGGCCGGTCCAGCAGGCGCGCCTGCGCGAGCGTGGTGAAGACGATGTCGCGGCGGGTCGCCTCGCGCGGCAGCCGGGCCAGCCAGTCCTGATCCGGTTCCAGCAGCCCCGCGCCGAGCTCCGCACCGACCGCGTCGGCGAACAGCGGCCCGGCGTAGAGGTGCGCCCCGGGGTGGCCCGCCAGGTGCTCGGGCAGCCGCCAGGTGTGCAGGGTCTCGACACGCATGCCGCGCCGGCGCGCGGCGTCCGCGAAGGCCAGCCCGGTCTCGGTCACCCGCGGCGGCAGGATCAGCACTCGTTCCACGCCGCGCCATGCTGCCAGCCTGGGCGGTGCGGGACCAACCCGATTCCCGTTCGCCGCCGCACTGCCACCCGGGGTTCGACCAGCTCGGGCGAGAGCGGTCCGCCGCCGGGCCGGGTCAGGCCGCTTGCGCGGCGGCGGGCGTACGCCCCCGCCGGATCGCCCCCGCCCCCGGCCGGGTCACCACCTCCCGCGGCGAGCCCACCTCGTGCCCGTCCGCGCAGGCCAGCGACACGTGCACGGGCGACCCGCAGTCCCGGTGCACCATGTCCACCGGCGGCCCCGCCGGATCGGCCAGATACCGGTCACCCCACTCCCGTACGGCGACCAGCACCGGATACAGGTCGAAGCCCTTCTCGGTCAACCGGTACTCATGCCGCTCGCGCTCGCCCGGCTCCCGGTACGGCACCCGGCGCAGCACACCCTGCTCGACCAGCATGGCGAGCCGGTTGGCCAGCACCTGCCGGGGCATGCCGCTGTGCTCGCGCATGTCCTCGAAGCGGCGGATGCCGTTGAAGACCTCCCGCAGCACCACCAGGGTCCACCGCTCGCCGAGCACGGCCATGGCCCGGGCGACGGTGCAGTTCTCGGCCGACCAGTCGAGTGCGCTAGGTCTCACCCCACCAGGCTAAGTCTCGTTGACAGACTCAGCAACCGCCTGCGAGGCTGAGTCCATGACCCAGACCCAGACCGAGCCGACAGCGCCCCTGGCGGCCGCGGAGCGCACGCGCACCTTCTCCTGGTCCGACCCGCGCCGCAACGCCGCCGAGCTGGGCCGGTTCAGCGGCCTGGAGCTGCTGCAGGCGATGTCGCGCGGCGAGCTCCCGGCCCCGCCGGTGATGCACCTGCTCGGCATGGACGGCCTGGAGGCCGAGGAGGGCCGCGTCGTGGTCACCATGCGCGCCCAGGAGTTCCACTACAACCCGCTCGGCGGCGTGCACGGCGGCATCCTGGCCACCCTGCTCGACACGGCCGCCGCCTGCGCCGTGCACAGCACGCTGCCCGCCGGCACCGCCTACACCTCACTCGACCTGACCACGAAGTTCCTCCGTCCGGTCAGCGTCGACTCCGGCCTGCTGCGCTGCGAGGGCACCGTCATCTCCCGCGGCCGCCGCACCGCCCTCGCCCAGTCCCAGCTCACCGACGACCGGGGCCGCCTCCTCGCCCACGCCACCTCCTCCTGCCTCATCTTCGAGGCGTAAGGACAAAGGAAGGGCACCTGCACATCGCGATAGGTAGCGCAAGGGCACCTTCTTAACGCGGCCCCAGCGTTCACCTGCGGCGATGACCCAGCCGCCGTGGCCGCACACCCGCCGCCCGTGACGCCGTCCGCGTCACGGGCGAGGTGACGGCGTACCCCCCGAAGGTCCGTTGAGGCGCACCCCATCGGCTTGGAACCATGTCCATCAATCGATGCGCGATCCGTCCCACCGGGCGGAGCTCATCAGGGGAGGACATGTGAGGGCCACCAGAATCGTCCTGGCGATCGCGACCGCCGCCACCGTGGCAGCCGGCCTCGTCGGGATCACCGCACCCGCCCAGGCGGCGCCGTCCCACGTGGACGGCGTCGCGCTCGCCGCCTCGCTGGGCGACGACCGCAGCGCCGGCAGCTATGTCGACACCGCCGGGCGCACCGTCGTCAACGTCACCGACGCCGCGGCCGCCGACGCGGTACGCGCCACCGGCGCGCAGGCGCGCCTCGTCACCCGCAGCACCCGGCAGCTCGACCGGCTCCTGGCGGCGCTGGACCGCGGCCTGGTCGGCACCGCCTGGTCGGTCGACCCGGTGAGCAACCAGATCGTCGTGGACGTCGACAGCACCGTCACCGGCGCGCGCTACACGGGCCTCGCGCAGGCGGTCGCCCGTTCCGGCGGCGCGGCCCGGCTGCAGGCGGTCGCCGGGCGGCTCACCCCGACCATCGGGGCCGGCGACGCGATCTACGGCGGCGGATACCGCTGCTCGCTCGGGTTCAACGTGCGCAACGGCAGCACGTACTACTTCCTGACCGCCGGGCACTGCACCGACCTGGCCAGCGAGTGGTTCGCCAACGCCACCCACACCACCAAGCTCGGCGACCGGACCGGCACCAGCTTCCCGGGCAACGACTACGGCATCGTGCGGTACACCAACACGTCCGTCACCAAGACCGGCGGCTTCAGCTCCGCCGCGAACCCGGTGGTCGGCCAGTCGGCGACCCGCCGCGGCAGCACCACCGGCACCCGCTCGGGCACGGTGACCGGCCTGAACGCGACCGTGCACTACGCCGAGGGCACCGTCAAGGGCATGATCCGCACCGACATCTGCGCCGAGGGCGGCGACAGCGGCGGCCCGCTCTACTCCGGCAGCACCGCGCTCGGCCTCACGTCCGGCGGCTCGGGCAACTGCCGGACCGGCGGCATCACCTACTTCCAGCCCGTGGTGGAGGCGCTCGGCAAGTACAACGTCTCCGTCTACTGACCGCCGAACGCGGCGATCCCGCACGGGCCGGTCGACACGTCGTCGTCCGCTCCGTGCGGGATCGCGCCCGCGCCTCAGAGCGTGTTGGCCCGGGTCACGTCGCGGTACCAGAGCGCCGAGTCCTTCGGGTAGCGGCGCTGGGTCTCGTAGTCGACGTACACCAGACCGAAGCGCTTGTCGTAGCCGAACGCCCACTCGAAGTTGTCCAGCAGCGACCACGCCAGGTAGCCCCGCACGTCCGCGCCCCCGGACAGCGCCGCGTGGACCGCGCGCAGGTGGCCGTCGAGGTACGCGATGCGCTCCGGGTCGGCCACCCGGTCCCCGGCCCGCGCGTCGGCGTACGCCGCGCCGTTCTCGGTCACCATCAGCGGCGTGCCCGGGTACTCCCGGGACAGCCGCAGCAGCAGGTCGGACAGGCCGCTCGGGTCGACCGTCCAGCCCATGTCGGTGACCGGGCCGGGCTGCGGCAGGAACGCCACCCCCTCGCTGCCCGGGTACATCGGGTGCGCCGCCGCGCCGACCTGGGCCCGTACCAGGGCGGGCTGGTAGTAGTTGATGCCCAACAGGTCGATCGGCGCGCCGATGACGGCGAGGTCCCCGTCGGCGATCGCGTCCGCGGCCCCGAACCGCTCGAACAGCCCCAGCATGTCCAGCGGGTACCGGCCGCGCAGCACCGGGTCCAGGAAGATCCGGTTGAGCACCCCGTCGACGCGCCAGGCCGCCGCCACGTCGTGCGGGTCGCCCGGGTCGTCGGGGCTGACCCGGGCCAGGTTCACGGTGAGCGACAGCTCCCGTACGCCCGCCGCGCGCAGCGCCTGCGCGGCCAGCCCGTGCCCGAGCAGCAGATGGTGCGCGGCCCGAAAGGCCTGCCGGTTGTCGGTGTGCCCCGGCGCGTGGTCGCCGCTGGCGTACCCGAGGAACGCCGCGACCCACGGCTCGTTCAGCGTGGTCCAGGTGCCGACCCGGTCCGCGAGCCGGGACGCGGTCACCGCGGCGTACTCGCCGAAGTACGCCGCGGTGTCCCGGTCCCCCCAGCCGCCCCGCCCGTGGGACTGCAGCGCGAGCGGCAGATCCCAGTGGTAGAGCGTCACCATCGGCTCGATCCCGTGCGCCAGCAGCTCGTCCACCAGCCGGTCATAGAAGTCCAGCCCGCGTACGTTGACCGGCCCGGTCCCGTCGGGTTTGACCCGCGGCCACGCGATCGAGAACCGGTACGTGCCGATGCCCAGCTCGGCCATCAGCGCGACGTCCTCGCGGTAGCGCCGGTAGTGGTCGCACGCGACGTCCCCGGTATGCCCGGCGAACACCCGCCCGTCCCGGCGCGCGAAGCTGTCCCAGATGGACGGCCCGCGCCCGTCCTCGGCCGCGGCCCCTTCGATCTGGTACGCCGCCGTCGCGGCCCCCCACCGGAAGCCCTCCGGGAATTGCAGCGTCTCCGCCGCCACCTCGGCCTGTGCCATCTGGCTCATCCCTTCACCGCGCCCTGCATGATGCCGCCGATCAGCTGCTTGCCGAGCAGGCCGAACACGAGCAGCAGCGGCAGCGTGGCCAGCATCGTGCCGGTCAGCGCCAGCGAGTAGTCCTGCACGTAGCCGGCCCGCAGCTGGGACAGCGCGACCTGGACCGTCTGGTTCTCCGGCGAGGCCAGCACGACCAGCGGCCAGAGGTAGTCGTTCCAGACGTTGAGGAAGGTCAGCATGCCGAGCACGGCCGCGGCGGGCCGGGCCACCGGCAGCACCACGTGCCAGAACAGCCGGTGGGTGGCCGCGCCGTCGATGCGCCCGGCCTCCAGCAGCTCGGTCGGCAGCGCCTCGGACAGGTACTGCGTCATGAAGAACACACCGAACGCGTTGACCAGGGCGGGCACCGTCACCGCGAGCAGCGTGTCGTGCCACTCCAGCTTGGTGACCAGCATGAACAGCGGGATGATGCCGAGCTGCATCGGCACCATCATGGTGCCGACCACGGTGAGCAGCAGCGCGGTGCGCCCCTTGAACTTCAGCTTCGCGAACGCGAACCCGGCCAGCGTCGAGAACAGCACCACCGAGGCGGTGTTGACGCCCGACACGATCACCGAGTTGAGCAGCGCCTGGTCGAACGGCACGGTCTCGAACACGCGCTTGATGTTCTCGATCAGGTTGGCGCCCGGCAGCACCGGCGGCGGCACCTGCGAGAGTGCGGAGTTGTCCTGGCTGGCCACGACGACGCTGAAGTACAGCGGGAACGCGGTCAGCATCAGGACCCCGGTCAGCGTCAGGTAGACGAGTCTGCGTGTCATCGGGAGCTCCGGATCCGGCGCGTGATCAGGTAGTTGACGGCGGCGGCGAGCACGATCAGCCCGAACATCACCCAGGCGGTGGCCGAGGCGTAGCCGAACTCGAAGCCCCGGTTGAAGCCGTGCTCGTACATGTAGAGGGTCAGGGTCTGGAACTGCCGGTCGGGGCCGCCGATGATGCCGTTGGGCCCGCCTCCGGCGAACAGCTGCGGCTCGGCGAAGACCTGCAGGCCGTAGATCGTCGACACGATGACCACGAAGATGATGGTGGGCCGGATCGACGGGATGGTGATCTTCCGGAGCTGCTGGCCGGCGGTGGCCCCGTCGAGGGTGGCCGACTCGTACAGCTCCTTGGGCACGGCCTGCATCGCGGCCAGGAAGATCAGCGCGTTGTAGCCGGTCCACCGCCACGTGATCATCGCGGCGATGGCCACGTGCGAGGACGCGACCCCCGCCTGCCAGTCGATGCGCCCGAGGCCGAAGCTCTCCAGCAGCCAGTTGATCAGGCCGAAGTCGCGGCCGAACAGCTGGCTGAAGATGACCACGACCGCGACCACGCTGGTGACGTTCGGCAGCAGCATGCCCAGCCGCCACAGCGTCTTGGCGCGCAGCGGCCGGTTCACCAGGTGCGCCAGGATCAACGCGAGGATCAGCTGCGGGATGGTGGACAGGGCCAGGATGGACAGGGTGTTGCGCAGGGCGTTCCAGAAGTACGGGTCGGCCAGCAGCTCGGAGTAGTTGCCCAGGCCCACGAACGAGTGCTCGTCGGACAGCAGGCTCCAGTCGTGCAGCGACACCCAGGCGGTGTAGCCGAGCGGGAACAGGCCGAAGACCGCGAAGAGGATGAAGAACGGCGAGATGTAGACGTACGGGGACAGCTGCGTGTCCGCCTTGTAGAGCCAGGTGCGCACGGAGCGCTCCCCTTCCCTGAAGGGCCCGGTGACCGGGCGGGCATCGATGTGCGCCGCCCGGCCCCCGGAAATCGGTGGATGCTCTGCGCGTCAGCCCAGCTTGGCCACGTCGGACAGGACCTGGGTCCAGGCGTCGGCGGCGTTCTGCTTGCCCTGCTCGATGCGGCCCAGCCCGGCGCCGATCGTGTTGAACACGTCGCCCTGCTTCGGGCCCTGGTGCTGCGGCTGCACCGCCTGCGCCGAGGCCGTGAAGATCTTGCCGAGCGGCGCGTTGTTGAAGAAGGGCTTGCTGAACCCGGTCAGGTCCGGGTCGGTGTACAGCGACGGGGTCGACGGGAAGTTGCCGGTCGCCTTGAAGATCTTCTTCTGCTGCTCCGGCGCGGTCAGCCACTTGATCAGGTCGTACGCCGCCTGCGCGTTCTTGCCCTGCTTGGGCAGCGCCAGGTGCGAGCCGCCCATGCTGCCCGCCCCGCCCGGCACCGCGGCGATGTCCCACTTGCCGGCCGCGTCCTTGGCGTTGGTCTCGATGTATGCCGTCATCCACGCCGGGCACACGATGGTGGCGAAGGTGCCCTTGCCGAACGCCGCGCTCCACTCCGGCGTCCAGGCCGCGAGCTTCGCGGACTGGTCCGAGGCGATCGCGTCGACGGTCAGGTCCCAGGCCTTCTTCACGGCCGGGTTGCTGTCCACGATGAGCTTGTCGGCGTCGTCGTACACACCGGTCGAGGCCTGCTCGACCATGGCCCGGAACATGTTGCCCGAGGCCTCCATGAAGTACGACTTCGGCGCGGCGGCCTTGTACTTCTTGCCGGTGGCGACGTACTCCTCCCACGTCGGCCACAGCTTGGACACCTCGTCGCGGCCGGTGGGCAGGCCCGCCGCCTTGAACAGGTCGGTGCGGTAGCACATGGCCATGCCGCCCACGTCGGTGCCGAGACCGATCAGCGTCTTCTTGTCGGTCGACAGGCCCTGCTGCCACTTCCACGGCAGCCACTGGCTCTCCAGCGAGCCCGCGCCCAGGTCGAGCAGGTTGTGGAAGCGGTTCGGGGTGGCCGTGAAGCTGGACAGGTAGCCGATCTCGACGGCCTCGATGTCGGCCGCACCGCTGCCGGTGGCCAGATGCGAGATCAGGCTCTGGTGGTGGGCGGCGTAGTCGGAGATCCGCTCCTTGATCGTGATGTTCGGGTGCGCTTTCTGGTACTCCTCGTACAGCGGCTTGAAGCCGAAGTCGCCGAAGAGTGCGACGTTCAAAGTGATCTTCTCGTTGCCGCCGGGCTGCTCGTCGGAACCGCACGCGGCGGTCGCCAGCAGTCCGGTCACCATGATCGGGACCAGCAGGCGGCGCAGGGAGGCACGCATGACGACCCTCCTTGGGGGTGTCAGTAGGAACCCGGCCGCTCATCAGGGCAATTCGCGGCCGGGTTGAGAGAGCGCTCTCACAGCAGAGGATGGAGTCGTCCTCAAGCCCTGTCAAGGGCTGATTACCTTCTCGTTACCAAGCTGTGCAAACGCTCTCTCCCTGAAAGCGCTCTCACGTGCAGCTTCGTGCCGTAACGAGGACGGGGTAAGGTCACGGTCGCCGGGATGTGATCCGGCACAGGTCGGCGGCATTGCCACCGGCGATGAGCACAATGAGGAGAAGGCATGAGCCAGGCACATGAGCGGCCGACGCTGGAGGCCGTGGCACGTCTGGCGGGGGTGTCCCGGGCGACGGTGTCGCGGGTCGTCAACGGCTCGCCCAAGGTCGCCGAGCCGATCCGCAGCGCGGTGCGCCGGGCCGTCGAGGAGCTGGGCTACATCCCCAACGCGGCCGCCCGGAGCCTGGTCACCCAGCGCACCGACTCGATCGCCCTGGTCCTGCCGGAGAGCGCCAGCCGCGTCTTCTCCGACGACCCGTTCTTCCCGAGCATCATCCACGGCGTCAGCCAGGAGCTCGACGCCGCCGACAAGCAGCTCGTGCTGATGATGACCAACACGGTCGGCGGGTACGAGCGGGTCGAGCGCTACACCACCGCGCGCCACGTGGACGGGGTGCTGTTCGCCTCGACGCACGGCGTGGACCCGCTGCCCGGGCAGCTGCACCGGCTCGGCATGCCGGTCGTCGTCAGCGGCCGCCCGCTGGGCCGCTCGGCGGTCCCGTACGTCGACGTGGACCACATCGGCGGCGTGCGGGCCGCCGTACGCCACCTGCTCGACTCGGGCCGGTCCCGGATCGCCACCATCGCCGGGCCGCAGGACATGGTCGCCGGCATCGACCGGCTCGCCGGCTACCGGGCCGAGCTGCGCGGCTCCGACCGGCGCTCGATCGTGGCCGTCGGCGACTTCACCCGCGAGTCCGGCGCGACCGCGATGCGCCAGCTGCTGGAGGACGACCCGCTGCTCGACGCGGTCTTCGTCGCCTCGGACCTGATGGCGCACGGGGCCATCACCACGCTGCGCGAGCTCGGCCGGCGCATCCCCGAGGACGTCGCCGTGGTCGGCTTCGACGACTTCGACATCTCCCGGTACACCGACCCGCCGCTGACCACGGTCCGGCAGCCGATCCTGGAGCTGGGCCGCGAGCTGGCCCGCCAGCTGCTGCGGGTGATCGCGGGCGAGGAGGTCCCGCCGTCCGTGGTCCTGCCGACCGAACTCGTGGTACGCGCATCAGCCTGACCGGATTCGGATATACAGGACTCATGGCTGAAGAAGTGGACGTCATCGTCCTCGGCATGGGCGTCGGCGGCGAGGAGGTCGGCGGCAAGCTGGCCATGGCCGGGCTGAGCGTGCTCGGCATCGAGAACCGGCTCGTCGGCGGCGAGTGCCCGTACTGGGGCTGCATCCCGAGCAAGATGATGATCCGGGCTTCCGGCCTGCTGGCCGAGGGCCGCCGGATCAACGGCATGGCGGGCTCCTCGGAGGTCTTCCCCGACTGGGCGCCGGTCGCGAAGCGCATCCGCGAGGAGGCCACCGACTTCTGGGACGACAAGGTCGCCGTCGACCGGTTCACCGAGCGCGGCGGCCGCTTCCTGCGCGGCACCGGCAAGCTGGCCGGGCCGAAGCGGGTCGAGGTCGACGGGCAGGTGTACACCGCGCGCAAGGGCGTGGTCCTCGGCACCGGCACCAAGGCCGCGGTCCCGCCGATCCCCGGGCTGGCCGAGACCTCGTTCTGGACCAACAAGGAGGCCATCGAGGTCGAGGAGCTGCCGACGTCGCTGACCGTGCTCGGCGGCGGCGCGATCGGCCTGGAGCTGGCCCAGATGTTCCAGCGCTTCGGGGTGCGGGTCACCGTCATCGAGGCGATGGACCGGCTGATGGCGTACGAGGAGCCCGAGTCGTCGGAGCTGATCACCGAGGTGCTCCAGCGGGACGGCGTCGCCGTGCACACCGGCTGCCGGGCGGTCCGGGTCGAGGGCAACACCGTGCACCTGGCGGACGGCCGATCGTTCGCCTCGGAGAAGCTGCTCGTCGCCACCGGGCGCACCGCCGACCTGCACAAGCTCGGCCTGGACACGGTCGGCCTGGACCCGGCGGCCAAGGAGATCACCGTGGACGGGCACATGCGGGCCGCCGACGGGCTGTGGGCCGTCGGCGACTGCACCGGCCACGGCGCGTTCACGCACATGGCGATGTACCAGGCGGCCATCGCGATCCGCGACATCCTCGGCCAGGAGGGGCCGCCCGCCGACTACCGGGCGCACCCCCGGGTCACCTTCACCGACCCCGAGATCGGCTCGGTCGGGCTGACCGAGGAGGCGGCCCGCCACCAGGGCATCCACGTGCAGACTGCGTACACCAAGATCCCCGAGGCGACCCGCGGCTGGATCCACAAGGCGGGCAACGACGGGTTCATCAAGCTCGTCGCCGACCGCGACCGGGACGTGCTGGTCGGCGCTACCTCGGCCGGGCCGACCGGCGGCGAGGTGCTCAGCGCGCTGGCCGTCGCCGTGCACGCCCAGGTCCCGGTGCACGTCCTGCAACACATGATCTACGCGTACCCGACCTTCCACCGCGCCATCGAGGCGGCCGTACAGCAGCTGGAGGTGTAGGGCACACTGCGGCCATGAGCGAGCGGCAGCGAGCGAATCATGAGCCCAGTGGCCATGCCTGCGACGAGCGCAGCGAGGAGCAGGCATGACGCAGCTCATCGTCCGGCTCGGGCTGGCCGGCATGGCGGTGGTGCACCTGTGGTGGGGGCTGTGGGCCTACTCCGCCCCGCGCCACTTCTTCACCACGTTCCCCGGCCTCGGCCACCACTGGACCGCCGCGTACCCGCCGTACAACGAGCACCTCACGGCCGACCTGGGCGCGACGTTCCTGACCCTGGCCGTCCTGCTGGCCGTACCCGCGATCCGCTACCGCCGCGCCACCGCCCGCCTCGCCCTGGCCGGCTCCATCACCTTCAACACCCTCCACCTGGGCTTCCACACCTTCCACCACGGCACCCTCACCGGCCTCGACCTCGGGGCGAGCCTCGTCACCCTCGTCGCGGGCCTGGGCGTGCCGGTCGCACTCTTCCTGCTGGCCCCAAAGGAAGGGCACCTTCTTCACGCTCCGCGTTAAAGAAGGTGCCCTTCTTAACCTTCGGCACCCGCTGAGCTGCGGATTTTCTTCAGGCGAGCTGGGTGGACTGGAGGCGGGCGTACGAGCCGCGGCGGGAGAGAAGCTCGCCGTGGTCGCCGATCTCCTCGATGCGGCCGTCGCGCATGACGATGATGCGGTCGGCGTTGCGGATGGTGGACAGCCGGTGCGCGACGACGAAGACGGTACGGCCCGCGACCAGGCGCTCCATGGCCTGCTGGATCAGCGCCTCGGAGTGGGTGTCCAGAGCGGAGGTCGCCTCGTCGAGGATCAGCACACGCGGGTCGCGGATCAGCGCCCGCGCGATGGCCAGGCGCTGGCGCTGGCCGCCGGACAGGCGCGCGCCGCGCTCGCCGACGACCGTGTCCAGGCCGTCGGTGAGCTGGTCGACGAAGTCCAGCGCGTTCGCGTCGGCCAGCGCCTGGCGGACCCGGTCCAGGGGCACGTCGGCCATGCCGTACGTGACGTTCTCGAAGATGCTGCCCTCGAACAGGATCGGCTCCTGCGGCACCACCGACACGAAACGCCGGTAGGTGCGCAGGTCCAGGGTCTCCATGTCGCGGCCGTCGAGCAGCAGGCGGCCCGAGGTCGGCCGGAGGAAGCCGATGACCAGGTTCAGGATGGTGGACTTGCCCGCGCCCGACGGGCCGACCAGCGCGATGCGCTCACCCGCCGCGACGTCGAGGTCGAAGTCGCGTACGGCGCTGCCTGCCGCTCCGTCGTACGCGAAACCCACGCCCTCGAACCGCACCGCGCCGCGCACCTCGTCGACCCGCAGCTTGCCCGCGTTGACCTCCAGGTCGGGGGCCTGCAGCAGCTCGCCCGCCGAGCGCACCGACTCCAGCCCCTTGACGAAGATCGGGCCGAGGCTCATCAGCGTCATCACCGAGCCGGTCAGCGTGGAGAAGTACGCGCTCAGCATCACCACGTCGCCCTCGGTGATCGGGGCCCAGCCGTAGTACGCGACCAGCGCCGACCCGGCCAGGCAGGCCACGCTCAGCACCTGCATCTGGGTCCAGGCCAGCGCGCCGAAGCGGCCGTTGAGCAGGTCCAGGCGCAGACCCGCGCGCAGTACGCGGTCCAGCGAGCCGTCCACCCGGCGCAGCGCGTCGCGTTCCAGGCCGTGCGCGCGGGTGATCGGGATCAGCGTGGTCATCTCGGCGACCCGCGACGACAGCCGCTCGACCTCGCGGCGGAACGACTCGTTGTCGGTGCGCATCCGGTTGCGCAGCTTCATCACCAGGAACGCCGCGCAGGGCACCAGCACCAGGAACACCGGCAGGAACAGCGGGGCCCGCAGCGCGATCACGACGGTGCCGCCGAGCAGCATCATCAGCGCGCCCACGCCCACGTCGCCGGCCTGCTGCACCATCTGCTCGATCGCCTCGACGTCGCGGATCACCTTCGACTGCAGCACGGCCGCGCTGGAGCGGGAGTGGTAGCCGATGGACAGCTCCTGCATCCGGCGGCACAGGGCCGAGCGCAGGCGGGTGCCCATCCGGCGGACGGAGCCGCTGTGGTTGCGTACGAACAGCACGTGGAAGGGGTAGTTGAGGCTCAGGCAGGCGAGCATGAGGCCCGCGTTCCACCACAGCCGCTCGACCGGTTCGTGGCGCACCACGACGTCGATCACGTTGGCGGTGACCAGGGGCAGCAGCCAGGTCGGGCTGTGCTTGACGGCGAACGCCAGCACCCCGAGCAGCAGCCGCCAGCGGTCCTCGCGCAGCAGGTAGGCGACGGTGCGTACCGGGTGTTCGCCGTGGTAGCGGTGGTCAAGGGGATGCTGGGCCAGCGCCATGTCGTAACCTGCCTCGCCGGGCGGCCCGCGCGCTTCGGGGTCCTCGGGCGCGGCGAGCGGCCCTTCGCCTTCGAAGTCCAGGCACGAGCCTAGGCGACGGCGACCTCGCGGGCCAAGGCGGTCGGCGTCGAGCCGCTGCGCCCTGCCCACCGCGGCCGGCCGGGCGGCCGCCTGGGCGACGCGGCGCACCCGTCTCCAACCGGGCACGTCTGCCCTGCTCAGCCGCATCGCGACGTCAGGAAGGGCACCTTCTACAACGCGGAGCGTTAAGAAGGTGCCCTTCCTGACGCTTGCTCTTGTTCAGGCGAGGGACTGGACTACTTCCAGGGCGCTGGTGACGTGTTTGCCGATGTTGGCCTGGGAGGAGAAGACGTTGCGGACCACGCCCTCGCGGTCGATGACGTAGGTGACCCGGCCGGGCAGCAGACCGAAGGTGGCCGGGACGTCGTACGCCTTGCGCACCTCGCCGCCCGCGTCGGCCAGCAGCAGGAACGGCAGCCGGTAGCGCTGGGCGAAGCCGTCGTGCGACTCGACGGAGTCCGAGCTGACGCCGATGACCTGCGCACCGGCCTCGGTGAAGACCTCGTAGCTGTCCCGGAAGGAGCAGGCCTCGGCAGTGCAGCCGGAGGTGTTGTCCTTGGGGTAGAAGTACAGGACCACGGTCTGCTTGCCGCGGAAGTCGCTGAGCCGCACCGTCTCACCGCCCTGCGAGGGCAGCTCGAAGTCGGGGGCCACCTCGCCCACCTGCGGACCACGTGCCTTCGCCATGCCTGCCTCCACTGTCACCGGAACATCCACCGTAGGACCCGAATCGTATTCGTGTCCGCCCGGGCCGACCACATGCGCCGACGGCGGAGGGCCGATACAGAGCGTATCGGCCCTCCGGTCCTGCTCAGCCGCTCTCAGCTGCAGGTGACGTTGTTCAGTTTGAAGGCGGTCGGATTCGTGTTGGTCCCGCTGTACGTCGCCTGGAAGCCGAAGTTCGCGGTCCCGTTCGTGGCGATGCTGCCGTTGTGCCCGGCGTTGCGGGCCGTGACGTTCGCCCCGCTGGCCGTGACCGTGGCGTTCCAGGCGTTGGTGACCGCCTGGTTGCCGCTGTACGTCCAGGTCAGCGTCCACGACGTGAGCGCCGGCCCACGGTTGGTGATGACCACCGACGCCACGAAGCCGTTGTTCCACTGGCTGTCGATCTTGTAGCTCACCGAGCAGGCCCCGGTGCCCTGGCTGGCCGACGGGGACGGCGAGGGCGGGGTGGACGGCGAGGCCGAGGGCGACGGCGGAGCCGACGGGGACGGCGACGCCGAGCGCGACGGGGACACCGACGGCGACGGCACCGTGGACGGGCTCGGCGGCGGGCTGGTCACGATGCCGTTCTGCGCCAGCGAGTACGCCAGGTCCGGCACGAACTGCCCCGCGGCCGCGGCGCAGCCGTCCGCCTCACCCGGCGGCTTGATCCAGATGAACGCGTCGACGGTCGCCTCGTTGGTGGCGGTCGTCGGCGCCTGCCCGGTGCCCCGGCCCGCCGGGTCGCACCACTCGCTGCCCAGCGGGCCCTTGCCGTTGCGGGCGGTGTCGATGACCTGGTGCAGGTTGCCGTTGCCGAGCGCGGTGAGCACGTTGCGGCCGAAGCTGATCTCGTCGGCGGTCCAGCGGAAGTTGGAGGCGTTGGAGTAGAAACCGGCCGCGTTGGCCACGCCCGCCGCCTGCAGCCGCGACGCGGTGTCCGCCGCGCTGTTCCAGGCCGAGTGACCCGCGTCGAGATACACCTTCACGCTCGGGTTGACCTGCTTGAACTTCGTCACCGCGTAGCTGATCGCGGAGTTGCGGTCGGCCTTCTCGGTCGACGACAGGCAGGTCTGCAGGGCCAGCGAGTCCGGCTCCAGGATGATCACGGCGGTGCGCGTGCCGAGGCCGGCGGCGAAGCTGTCGATCCAGGTCCGGTACGCGCTGATGGTCGGCGCGCCGCCCGCGCTCGCCCCGCCGCAGTCGCGGTTGGGCAGCATGTACGGCACGAGCACCGGGATCTGGTTCACGCTGTTCGCGGCGTTGACGTATGACGTCACCTGAGACTGGATCGTGCTCTGGTTGTAATTGGCGAACCAGCGCGCCTGCGGCTGGCTGCCGATGCGCTGGCTGATCAGCGACGCGCGCGAGTCGTTCGGGTTGGCCGCGAGCCACTGGTTCACGCCGGACGTGGGATCGCGGTAGAAGCTGCCGGTCAGGGTGCCGGCCGAGGCTTCGGTGGTCGCCAGCAGCACCCCGGCCAGGGCGGTCGCGGCGGTCATGGCGGCGGCCGCGCCGAGCGCGACCAGGCGCCGGTCAGACCGGCGGCGGTGGTGCGGCGATGACGTGAGATCGGGGGTCAACGCACTCTCCTTGAGACGTCTGTGATTCGGTCGACGTGCAGATTCCTGCCCGGACCCGGCTACGACAGACGTCACGGCCTACGCCACCCGTACGAACCAAATGGTTCTGCCCTTCGCACGACGGCGCCTCAGCTCCACCTCCATCATTCCCTCCCACCACACCAAAAGGAAGGGCACCTTGTTAACGCTATTGGTAGAGGAAGGGCACCTTGTTAACGCTCCACCCTCCGTGAGCAGGCACGGAGCAGGTCCGCGTCAGGCCGGGCCGAGCAGCCAGAGGATCAGGGTGAGGGTGCCCATCGACAGCAGGCTGGAGAACAGGATCGCGTCCCTGCTCAGCGCGGTCGAGGCACGGAACTCCGAGGCGTACACGAAGGTGTTCTGCGCCGTCGGCAGGCCCGCGACCAGCGTCACCGCCAGCAGCGCCGCACCGTCCAGGCCCAGCAGGTATCGCCCGATCAGATAAGCCGCCAGCGGCTGCGCGACCACCTTCAGTAGCACCGCCGCGGTCACCTCGCGCCCCGGCAGCCGCCACGACGACGCGTCCGTCTGGTGCAGCGACATGCCCAGCGCGAACAGCGCCGCCGGCACCGCCGCGCCGCCCAGCAGCTCCAGCGGCCGCAGCAGCCACTCCGGCGGCAGCCACCCGGCCGCGCTCGCGGTCACACCTGCCATCGACCCCAGGATCACGGGGGTACGCAGCGGCAGCATCGCCAGCCGCCGCCAGCGCGACACCGCGACGCTACCGGCCCGCTCCCCCGCCCCGGTGCCGCGCGCCGGCCCGGTCGCCCCGGCGTGCACACCCTCCCCCGTGCTCACGCCCGTGGCCGCACCGTTCACGGCAGCCCGTGCCGCTTCCTCGGCCGCCAGCCGGTCCAGCTCGGCCCGGTGCGCGGAGGCGTCGAGCCGCCCGACGATCAGCGGGGTCAGCAGCATGGTCTGGAAGACCAGCACCGCCATGATCAGCGAGACGTCGTCGAGCACGTACACCGCGACCGGCACGCCGAGGTTGCCCGCGTTGAGATACGCCGAGGCCATCGCCGCGATGACCCGGTCCCCGTCGGGGCCGGGCATGAGCCGGCGCGCGACGGCGTACACCGACAGCCCGATCAGCAGCGTGCTCAGCGCGATGGCGGCCAGCGGGCGCAGCGGCAGGTCCCCGAGCGGCACCTTGACCAGCGACGTGAACAGCACGCACGGGATCGCGATGACGAAGGTGAAGTGCGCCAGCGCCTGCTGGGTGGCCCGGGTGAGCACCCCGAAGCGCATCGTGCCCCAGCCCAGGGCGGTGATCATCCAGATCGGAGCGAACGCGGCGAACACCTGGTCACGCTAGTCCTCGGCCCGCCGCACCCGCACAGCCGGGTGCCGCGCGCGCCGAACCACCGCCGCCATGATCGCCCGATTTGCGTGGCATATGGTCGTATCGGCGCTCAAGATACGCACAGGTGCCCGGCACATCGACCGATCTTGGCGGCGCGAACACGCCGATGCGGGCGCCGGTCACGTGGACCGGCGGACGACCGGCCCGTTCACGCGCGATCGGCCCTGCTCACCCCGCATCCCGCGTTAAGAAGGGCACCTTCTTTAACGCGGAGCGTTAAGAAGGTGCCCTTCCTTTGCCCACACCCCCCGCGGCAGCTACAGCTGGGCGCGGAGGTCCTTGCGGAGGATCTTGCCGGAGGCGCTCTTCGGGATGGCGTCGACGAAGGTGACCGCGCGGACCCGCTTGTACGGGGCGACCCGCTCCGCGACGTAGTCCTTGACGTCCTGGGCGCTCAGCTCGGCGCCGGGGGCGGCCGCGACGAAGGCGTGCGGGATCTCCTCGCCCTCGGCGTCGTGCCCGGCGACCACCGCCGCGTCCGCGATCGACGGGTGGCCCAGCAGCACCGCCTCCAGCTCAGCCGGCGGCACCTGGTAACCCTTGTACTTGATCAGCTCCTTGACCCGGTCGACGATGAACCAGTCCCCGTCCGCGTCGACCAGGCCCACGTCACCCGTGTGCAGCCAGCCGTCGGCGTCGACGGTCGCGTCGGTGTCGGCGCGGCGGCCCAGGTAGCCCTGCATCACCTGCGGGCCCTTGATCCACAGCTCGCCGGGCTCGCCGGTGCCGAGGTCGTCGCCGGTGGCCACGTCCACGACCCGGGCCAGCGTGTTCGGGATCAGCGGGCCGACGGTGCCGGGCTTGACCCGGGTGTCGCCGTGGACCTGCGCGTGCGACACCGGCGACAGCTCGGTCATGCCGTAGCCCTGCTGCACCACGCAGCCCAGCCGGGTCGCGCAGGCCTGCGCGAGTTCGCCGTCGAGCGGGGCCGCGCCGGAGAACACGACCTGCAGGGCGGACAGGTCGTACTGGTCGACGAGCGGGTGCTTGGCCAGCGCCAGCACGATCGGCGGCGCGACGAACGCGCGGCTGACCTTCTGGTCCTGCATCGCGGTCAGGAACTCGGCCAGGTCGAAGCGCGGCAGCACGATCAGCGTCGCGCCCTTGGACAGGGCCATGTTCATCAGCACGGTCAGCCCGTAGATGTGGAAGAACGGCAGCACCGCCAGCACCTTGTCGGCGGGGTCGTACTTCACGACCTGCTGGGTCTGCGCGATGTTGGCGACCAGGTTGCGGTGGGTGAGCATGACGCCCTTGGCGACGCCGGTGGTCCCGCTGGAGTACGGCAGCACGGCCAGCGCCGTGGCCGGGTCGATCTCGACCACCGGCGCGGGCTCGGTCGTGGCCATCAGCTCCTGCACCGAGCGGTATCCCTCAGCCGTGTCGCAGACGAGGATCTCCTGCACCTGGGCGGCGGCGGCCGTCGCGCGGTCGAGGAACGGCGACACGGTGACCAGCAGCTTCGCGCCGGAGTCGCTGAGCTGGGTGGTCAGGTCCTTCGGCGTGGCCAGCGCGTTGACGGTGGTGACCGTCGCACCCGCGGCCAAGGCGGCGTGGAAGACCACCGGGTAGAGCAGCGTGTTCGGGCTGAACAGGGCCAGCACGTCACCCGGCTTCAGCCCGGCCCCGGCCAGCCCGGCGGCGAGCCGGTCCACCATGTGCGCGAGCTGCCCGTACGTCAGCGTCTGCCCGGTGCGGCCGTCGACGAGCGCGGGATGGTCGCCGCGCGCCGCCGCGGGTCCGATCACGAGCTGCGGGACGGAGACCTCGGGGATCTCGACGTCGGCCATGGGGCTGGAAAAGGGCATCGTCGCCTCACTCTCGTACGCGGTGCACGTCGAAGTTCCGTCATCATGCGTGCACGTTCACCGTTCGGCAATACCCCGGCAACGGTCGGCGACCCCCGCAACGATCTTGCGTAAGTGTCCCCCACGACACGCCCATAACGGACGGACGCGAGGCCACCCGCGCAAGATCGCCAGACGGGCCCCGGTGCCGCTGCGCGTCGTGGTGGTTCGGGGGCGGGCGTGGGATACAACTAGCGACGAGGCCGTGAGCTGCGCATTTGTTGCGCGCTCGGGGGTGGCCGACTCATGTCGCAACCATGCGGGGGAACGTACATGCGACCTATCACGACAGGACTGCGCGTCCTGGGCGTTGTCGCCGCCAGCACCATCATCGCCCTGGCGGCGCCACACGCCGCCGGAGCGGAGGACGTGAAGGGCGGGGGCAGCCACGGTGGCGGGGGCAGCCAGGGCAAGCCGAAGCCGAAGCCGAAACCGGAGCTGCCGGTCGCGGGCGTCGAGTCCTGGGGTTTCAACGACTCCGGTCAGCTCGGCGACGGCACGCTGATCACCCGGCCGAGCGCGGTCACCGCCCGCGTGCCGGACGAGGTCCGCGACGTCGAGGGAGGCGGCCGGTTCAGCCTGGCGCTGCTGCACAACGGCACGGTGAAGGCGTGGGGCGACAACGGGGACGGCCAGCTCGGCGACGGCACCACCATCGACCGGCCGGTGCCCGGCTCCGTGCCGAACGTGCGCGGGGTGAAGGCGCTCGCCGCGGGCGGGGCGCACAGCCTCGCCCTGCTCACCAACGGCACCGTGCTGGCCTGGGGCGACAACGACCGCGGCCAGCTCGGCGACGGCACCACCGACGACCGCACCACCGCGGTCCCCGTCACCGGGCTGACCGGGCTGAAGGTCGTCGGCATCGCCGCCGGCTCGCAGTTCAGCCTGGCGCTGCTGGCCGACGGCACGCTGCGCGCCTGGGGCGACAACCGCTCGGGTCAGCTGGGCATCGGCGAGGTCGGCCTCGACCCGCAGACCACGCCGGTGACGGTGGGCGGCCTCGCGGGCGTACGGGTCAAGCAGGTCGACGCGGGCGACAGCCACGCGCTGGCCGTGCTCGGCAACGGGACCGTCCGCGGCTGGGGCGAGAACTCGCGCGCCCAGGTCGGCAACGGCACCGCCAGCACCGACCCCGTGCCGACCCCGACCCAGGTCGTCGACCTCACCGGGGCCAGGACCGTGAACGCGGGCGGCTTCTCCAGCTTCGCGATCCTGGTCAACGGCCGGGTGAAGGGCTGGGGCGCGAACGGCGACGGCCAGCTCGGCCTCGGCACGACGGCGACCCCGCAGCTGCGCCCCGCCGAAGCGGTCGGCCTGACCGGTGTCGCCGACATCTCCACCGCCGGGTCCGGCGCCGGCCTCGACGGCGGTTTCACCGTCGCCATCAGCAACGGCGTCATCAAAGCCTGGGGCGACAACAGCTCCGGCCAGGTCGGCATCGGGTTCACCGGGTTCGACCCGGTGCTCGTCCCGGCGACCGTGGTGACCGGCCTGGACAAGCCGAAGGACGTGTCGACCGGCTTCCAGTTCGCCCTGGCGACCTGAGCGGCGGCAGCCCGAACGGAACGGGGCGGCACGCACGGCGTGCCGCCCCGGTGTCTCTTCGAGTACGAGCGTCGGTGGCCGCCCTGGCGCGTATCGCCGAGCACCGCCGCCCGATGCGCCTACGCCAACGCGGGCGGTGGCTCCAGTACGCCGCCCTGCCACGAACCGAGCCGGGTCCACTGACCGTCGGCGCCGCGGCGCAGGATCCCGTCACGCCCGTTGGCCACCAGCACCACGTGCCCGTTGCCCACCTCGCGCACGACCAGCGCGAACGACATCAGGTCACCGGTCGGCTCACCCGTCGGGCCGAAGAGCCCACGTCGCTCGTAGGCTTCGGTCAGCTTCGCCAGCTGACTGCCGCTGATCTCCCAGGCGGTCTGCCAGGTCACGCCGCCGTCCGCGCTGGACTCGACCCGCAGTCCGCCCGTGACGACCCGGTAGCAGGCACTCCCGGCGCAGTCCTGTCTCGACGCCTGCAGCGCGGTCGCGCTGTCCGGTTCGCGGTCGAGGGCGGTCCAGGTGAGCCCGTCGTCGGCGCTGACGGCCCACTCGACGTCGGACCTGCCGTTCACGCCGAGCACCACCCGCCCGCCGTCCTCGTGCAGCAGGATCGCCTCCGGCCCGCGCTGCGGGCTGGCAGTGGTGGCGGTGGTGGCCAGCAGCGCGACCGGCAGCAGGAGCGCCCCGCGCACCAGGCGGGCCGTGCCACGGCTCGGGGCCGGTCGCCGGGCGGTGCGCTGCCAGGCCCACCGGCACAGCGCCAGCGCGGGTAGCGCCAGCAGGTCGGTGACGTCGGCTCGGACCAGGGACGGCTCGTTGACCAGCGACCACGCCTGCGAGGCGAGCTGTGCGCCGTACGCCGTCGCCTTCACGAACGCGAAGCCGGCGGCGGTCGCGGCCAGCGCGCCGACCGCGAGCGCGCGGGCCGGCACGCGCGGCACGACGGCCGCCACCAGTACCGCCAGCAGCGGCGGGAACATCAGCATCCCCGCGACGTCGCTGAGCTTGCCGGTGACCGGCCCCGGCTGCCAGGCCTTGAACAGGTGGTCATTGGCCAGCAGCAGGGCCAGTCCGGCCACGCTTATCGGATGCGCCGACCACGCCAGCGCGCGGCGCATTGCGTCGTGAGAATCCCCGTCGTCCATGCCGCACAGGATGACGGCCGGACGCAACCAGCGCGGGCCCGTGCCGGGTCAGCCCTCGTTCTTGTCGCCCTTGCTGTGCTCGGCGAGGAACCTCTCCAACTCCGCGCCCAGCTCGTCGGCGGTGGGCAGCGGCGCGGGCTCGGTCAGCAGGTTGCTGGCGCGGCCGCGCATGAACGCGTCGTACTGCTCCTCCAGCGCCTTGACCACGGCCGCGGCCTGGTGGTTGTCGGTCAGCTGGCGCTCGATCTCGGCGCGCACCCGGTCGCCGGCCTCGCGCAGGTCCTCGGTCGGCAGCAGCAGGCCGGTGGCCCGCGACACCGACGTCAGCAGCAGCTCGGCGGCCTGCGGGTACTCGCTGTCGGCGAGGTAGTGCGGCACGTGCGCGGCGAAGCCCATGGCGTCGTGCCCGGCCTCGCCCAGCCGGTACTCCAGCAGGTTGGTCATGCTCGCCGGGACCTGCACGTCGGCGATCCACGGCTCGTGCCCGACCACCAGCTCCGGCCGGGTGCCGTGGGCGGTGATGCCGGCGGGGCGGGTGTGCGGCACGGACATCGGGATGGCGTGCACCCCGATGGTCAGCCGCACCTGGAGCTGCTCGATCAGGCCCGTCGTGGCGGCCACGAAACGCTCCCACTGGAAGTCCGGCTCGGGGCCGGTGAGCAGCAGGAACGGGGTGTCGTCGTGGTCGCGCAGGGCGTGCAGCTCCAGCTTGGGCTCGTCGTACGCCTCCCAGTGGTCGGCCGAGAAGTGCATCAGCGGCCGGCGGGAGCGGTAGTCGTAGAGCTGGTCGAGGTCGAACTCGGCCACCACGGTCGAGTCGAGCGAGTCGAGCAGGTGCTCGCGGGCGAGCTTGCCGGCCGAACCGGCGTCGACGAACCCCGAGAGCGCGTGCAGCAGGACCGGACGGCCCAGCTCGGGCAGTTCGTCGGTCAGCTGGTAGAGCTTCTGTGGGTCGAGCACGTCGTTCGCCTCCTGCAGATGGTCGTTCCACCGGAGCCAACAACGCGCACGGGGAGCGCATTCCTGTTCCGGAACACCATCGTTCCGGATTCCCGTACCGCGGGTACGGGGGACCCCGTTTCGCAGGGGGATACGCCGGGCGCGCAGGCGGGCGCGCCCGGCGTATGTCAGCTCAGGCAGCCACCGTAGCGCCGAGACGGCGGGCCGCCTCATGGGCCTCATCGTCGGCCGGCGCCGCCTGCTCCTTGCGGCCGAGCCAACCCACGGCGACCAGCGCGAGGCCGATCAGCGCCCAGGAGACCAGCACCCAGGCCGCCGCGCCGCCGCCCGCGCCGCCGAACCAGGCGGCCGAGCGCAGCAGGGTCGCGCCCGCCCCGATGGGCAACCACTGGCCGACCTCGCCCCAGGGCTGCGGCAACATCTCCGGGGCCGCGCCGACCGCGCCGAGCGCGTTGCCGACCAGCAGGACGAGCACCGCGCCCACGCCGATGCCGCGCGGGCCGGCGACGCTGGCCAGCCCGTGGATGGTGGCGCTGATGGCCAGGGTGAGCAGCGAGATGACACCGGCCACCGCCCACCAGTCGCCGCCGACGACCCCGAGCCAGCTGTGCAGCACGGCCGCACCGCCGGCACCGGCCAGCGCGGCGAAGGTGAACAGGCCGACGACGCGGGCCGCGAAGGCCGGCACGGCGAAGTAGAGCGCGATCGCGGCGGCCATGGCCGTGATGATCAACGGGAAGAAGCCCGCGGCGAAGCCTGCCCCGTGCGGGTCGTCGGCGGTCAGCGGAGCCAGGTCCTCGACCGTGACCTGCATGCCGGTGCCCGCGCCGAGCTGCGTGGCGGCGGCGGCGAACAGGTTCGCGACGGCCGGGGCGGCGCCCGACGCGGTGTGCAGGGTGACGCCGGTGGGGCTGAGGATGAAGGCGGCGTACGCCTGCCGGTCGAGCACCGCCGCGTCGGCCGCGGCGGCGTCGGCGACCGCGGTGACCTCGAACGCGCCCGGGCTCATCGATTCGATCCTGGACGTGAAGGCCTCGACGGCCGGGGCGGGCCCGGCGACGGCCACGGGCAGGTCACGCGGCCCCAGGTTGGCGGCGGGTCCGGCGAACAGGGGCAGCAGCAGGGCCTGCAGGGCCATCACCCCGACGGCGATGACCACGGCCAGGGCCGCCGGGGGCGGGGTGCGGCGCATGGTGGATCTCCTTAAAACGAATGTTCGTTCTCTTTAGCGAAACCATGCGCCTGCTGCCCGCCACCTGTCAAGAACGATCGTTCGTTTTACGATGAGAGCCATGCCACGCGTCTCCGAAGCCCACCTCGCCGCCCGCCGCCAGCAGATCCTGGACGCCGCCCGGGCCTGCTTCGCGCGCAACGGTTTCCACGCCACCTCGATGCAGGACGTGATCTCCGAGGCCGGGCTGTCGGTCGGGGCGTTCTACCGCTACTTCAAGAGCAAGGAGGAACTCGTCACCGCCATCGCCGAGCAGGTGATCGGCCGAGTCAGCGACCTGCTCGACGAGGTGCGCGCGATCAACCCCCCACCGCCGATCGAGGACGTGATGCGCCGCCTGCTGCAGACCGTCGACCCGCAGTTCAGCCCGGACGGCGTGTTCCCGATGGCCCTGCAGGTCTGGGCCGAGTCGCTGCGCAACCCGGAGTTGGCCGCGTTCGTCCGCACGATCTACGGGCGGGTCCGCGGCCACTTCGACGAGATCGCTCGCGACCAGCAGGCCGCCGGGCGGCTGCCCGCCGACGCCGACCCCGAGGCGGTCGGCGCCGTGCTGTTCAGCATGGTGCCCGGGTACGCGCTGCAGCGCGTGCTGCTCGGACGGCCCGATCCGGACACCTTTCTCGCCGGCATCACGGCGCTGCTGCACGCTCCTGACAAGAACTGAGGCCCCGTCATACGGCTGTGACCTGGGTGACCACTGCGGTTCATGCGAGCTTTGTTGACTGATGACTCAGTCAGCAAGTAACCTTGCGGGGGAACCGGGAGGGGTGTCGGCATGGCCACGCGGGCCGCAGGGCGCAGCGAGCAGGTCTGGATCACCATGGACGACGGGGTCCGCCTTGCCGCGTCCCTGTACCTCCCCGCCGCCGACGGCCCGCAGCCCTGCCTGCTGGAGGCGCTGCCCTACCGCAAGGACGACATCACCTCCTCGTACGCCGAGGAGTACGAGCGCCTGCGCGACGAGTTCTCGTACGCCGTGTGCCGGGTCGACCTGCGCGGCACCGGCAGCAGCGAGGGCATCGCCGTCGACGAGTACCCGCTGCGCGAGCAGGACGACCTGGTCGCCGTCATCGCGTGGCTGGCCGGCCGGCCCTGGTGCGACGGGAACGTCGGCATGTACGGCACGTCCTACTCCGGGTTCAACGCGATCCAGGTCGCCATGCGCCGCCCGCCGGCGCTGAAGGCGATCGTGCCGATCTACGCGACCGACGACCGGTACACCGACGACGTGCACTACATGGGCGGCTCGCTGCGGCTGCTCGACGTCGTCGACTACCCGACGTACATGATCGCGATGAACGCGCTGCCGCCCGTGCCGTCTATCGCGGGGCCGGACTGGCGCGAGCGCTGGCACGACCGGCTCGACCGCACCGAGCCGTGGCTGCTGCGCTGGCTCGACGAGGCGACCGACGGCCCGTACTGGCGGCACGGCTCGCTGCGCGACCCGTCGCTGGACACCGACGAGGTCTACGGCAACGACTACGGCCGCATCGCCGTACCCACGATGATCGTCGCGGGCTGGGCCGACGGCTACCGCAACAACAGCTTCCGCACCGTCGCGCAGCTGCGCGACGCGGGTACCCCGGCGCGGCTGCTGGCCGGGCCGTGGAGCCACATGTCCGCCGAGTCCGCGCTGCCCGGCCCGCACCTCGACCTGGTCGCCGAGCTGGCGCGCTGGTTCGACCGCTGGCTGCGGGGCGCCGACAACGGGGTGGACGCGGAGCCGCCGTACACCTTCTTCCTGCGCGAATCCGGCGGCACCCCGGAGCCGGACGCGGCGCAGGTCGCGGGGTCCTGGCGGTCCATGCCGGACTGGCCGAACACGACCTGGCGCCGCCCGCTGTCCTGGGCGATCGGCGGCGGCACCCGGGTGCTCGCGGTCCGCGCCGACACCGGCACCGCCGCGTGGAACAGCTGCGCCGGGCGGCTGCCCTGGGGCCAGCCCACCGACCAGCGCTTCGACGACGCCGCCTCGCTCACCTGGGACTTCCCCGCCGAGACGGAGCCGCTGACGCTCATCGGGCTCGGCTGGGTCAGCCTGCGTATCGCGGCCGACCAGCCGGTGGCGAGCGTGTCCGTGAAGTTGTGCGACGTCGCCGACGACGGCACCTCGACGCTGATCACGCGCGGATTCCTCAACCTGACCCACCGCGACGGCCGCACCGAGCCGGTCCCGCTCACGCCGGGGGAATTCACCGACGCCGAGGTCGAGCTGGAGACCTGCGCCTACACGGTGCTGCCCGGACGCCGGCTGCGGCTGTCGATCAGCGGCGTGGACTGGCCGAACACCGTCGCGCCGCCGCGCCCGGTGACCCTGGCCGTGGACGGCGACCGCAGCACGATCCACCTGCCCGCGCTGCAGGCCCACGACCCCGCGCCCCGCTACGACCAGGGGCAGCGCGCGGTCGAGGGCGACCCGGTCGCGTGGCGGATCAGCGACGACGTCGTCGACCGTGTCACCACGGCCACCGTGGAGCACGGCTCCACGTGGGACATCACCGGCGGCACCTGCACCGACCGGTACAGCGCCTCGGTCAGCGTCGACCGGCGCACCTGGCGGCAGACGTCGACGTCCACCGCCCGGTTCACGCTCACCTGGGGCGAGACCAGCGTGAGCACCGAATGCGCGGTCGAGCTGACCGCCGACGCCGACCACCTGACGGTCGCGATCACGCTGCAGGCGTACGACGGCGACGCCGTCGTGAGCAAGCGCTGCTGGAACCACCAGGCGGCCCGCCGCTTCGGTTGACGTCCCCCATCGCGCCGACGTCGACCCTTTCCTCACTTCCTGCTTGGGAGACCTTTCCATGTCCGGCCTCGCGGTCGTCACCGCTGCCCGCCGTTACCGTGCCCTCATGGCCAGCCCGGGTGTCGCCCGGGTGGCCCTGCCGTCCCTGATCGGCCGCCTGCCCTACGGCATGGCGACCCTCGTGTTCATCCTCGCCGTCCAGCACGGCACCGGCTCGTACGCCGTGGCCGGCATCGCCACCGGCGCGCACTCGGCGATCACCGCGTTCACCTCGCCCTGGCTGGGGCGGCTGTGCGACCGCGGGCACGCCGTCGCGGTGCTGCGGGTCACCGGCGTGCTCTACGCGCTGCTGCTCACCGGCATGGTCGCCGCGCTGTGGACGCACCAGCCGGTGGCCCTGATCATCGGCCTCGCCGCGCTGGCCGGGGCCGCGAACCCGCCCGTCGGCGCGGTCACCCGCGTCGTGCTGCCCGGTCTCGCCCCGGGGCACGTGCAGACGGCGTACGCCTTCGACGCCATCACGGTCGAGCTGACCTACGTGCTCGGCCCGGTGCTGATCGCCCTGGTCACCGCGGTCAGCAACCCGTACGTCGCGGTGGTCGTCACCGCCCTGCTGGCCACCGTCGGCTCGCTCGGCCTGGCCGCGGCGCCCGGGCTGACCGCCCGCTACCGCGAGGTGCGCACCGCCGCGCTCGCCACCGCGGCCACCAGCTCGGACGGGAGCGCCGCCGCTCGTGACCGCGCGCTGCGCGCCAACCGGCTGATGCGGCTGAGCCTCGTCGTCGTGCTGGTCGTCGGCGCGCTCGAAGCCGCCGCGTACGGCGTGATGGAGGTGGCGATCCCGAAGTACGCCGCCGACCTGGGCGCGCCGCAGGCCGCGGGCGCGGTGGTGGCCGCCTGGAGTGCGGGCTCCATCGTCGGCGGCGTCTGGTTCTCCGGCATGAACCCGAAACTCGGCCAGGCGAAACTGTTCGCGCTGCTGCTGTGCCTGAACACGATCGGCTTCGGCGCGATGCTGCTCGCCTTCGGCCTGCCCAGCCTGGCGCTGATCCTGTTCCTCGGCGGCATGGTCATCTCACCGACCACCGCGGTCGAGTGCGCGCTGGTCACCCGGATCGCCCCGGCCGGGCGCAGCACCGAGGCCTTCACCTGGGTCGGCACCGGCATCTACGTCGGCTTCGCGGCCGGCTCGTCGCTGTCCGGCCTGGTCATCAACCAGGGCACCAGCCTGACTGTCGTCATCCTGATCGCCACCGCGATGGTCGCCACCGGCGCCCTGCTGGCCACCACGGCCAGCCGCCGCATCGCCGCGGACGCCGCCGCCAACCCCGACCCCACCACCCTCCCCACCCCCGCCCCCGCCGCCCACTGACCCCTCCCCCACCTGCCGCAACTCTTGAAGAGTCGCGGCTTCAGGCCTCTCGTGAGGCCGCAGGTTTTTAAGAGTTGCGGCAGGAAGGGCGGCCGCGAGGCGGGCGGGTGGGCTGGTCGGCGAGTTGGTGGATGGCGGGGCATGGACGGGCGTGCGTTAGGGTTCAGCGGTGGCTCGACGAACTGCCGAAGTGCGCCTGGACGCGCTGCTGCGCACCGCAGTGGACGTGATCGTCGAGCGCGGCTTCGCCAACACCCGCACCGCCGACGTCGCCAAGGCGGCCGGGGTCAGCCAGGCGCTCGTCTTCTACCACTTCACCAGCAAGGACGCGCTGCTCGCACAGGCCTTCGCGTACGCCGCCGAGCAGGACATGGCCCGGCTGCACGCGGTGATCGACTCCAACGCGTCGTCCGTCGAGAAGCTCAAGAAGCTGGTGAAACTGCTCGCCCCGACCGGGCGGTCCAAGTCCTGGATGATGTGGATCGACGGCTGGTCGGAGGCGCTGCGCACCCCTGAGCTGGAGAAGGTGTCGCGCCGCATGGACCTGCGCTGGAAGGAGGGCCTCACCGAGGTCATCGCCAACGGGGTCGCCGACGGCTCGTTCACCTGCGACGACCCGGCCGGCGCGGCCTGGCGCATCAACGCCATCATCGACGGCCTCGCCGTCCAGCTCACCGTCCACGAAAAGGCCATCTCCCGCAAGCAAGCCTTCGAATGGATGCGCATGGCCGCCGCCCGCGAGGTCGGCCTCGACCCCGCCGCCCTCGCCTGACCCGCCGCGCGGCTCAGTCGCTGATGACGACGCGGAGGGCGCCGGTGCGGGTGTCGCCTGCTTCGATGGTGCGGGTGTGCTCGTAGGCCCAGGCCGCGCAGACCCCCGGATACCCGGTCGGTCCCTCGGTGGTGCGCACGAACCAGCGGTCACCGTCGCCCAGACCCGAGAACCGCAGGGTGTACGCCGCGCCGCCGGACTCGCCCCGCCACACCAGCTCGGGCTCCGCACTCCCGTTGACCTGCTCCTCGCCGGTCAGCTCCCCCGCGGTCAGCGCCAGGTTCGCCCCCGGCGCCACCCGCCAGAAACACCCGCCGTAGCCGGCCCCGCCCGGCCGCCCGTTCGTGGCCGGGCTGCCCAGCGTCACGGTCTCGTCGGCGGTCAGCGCCCAGCCCAGGTCCAGCGCCCAGGACCGCTCGTCGAGCGCGGCGGCCCGCATCGTGCGCCGTTCCGACAGCAGCACCTTGCCGTCCGCGCCGCGCCAGGCCAGCCGCTGGGTGAACCCGTCCGGCCGCACCTCGTCGAAGCCCTCACCGGTGATCGACCCGTGGTCGTCGAGCCAGGTGTACCCCTGGTCGCGCACGTACGTACGCCCGCCCCAGAGGTTGTTGCGGTTGACGTCCTGCATGGCCAGCGACAGGCCCAGGTGCCACCGGTGGTCGGCGGGCAGCGTGTCGGTGACCACGGTCCCGGCGAGCGTCCGGATCGGATGCAGGTGGGGCCGCGGCCCGAGCGTCGCCTCGATCCCCAGGCCCGAGCTGTACTCCGCGACCACCCGTCCCGCCACCGTGAACTCCACGCGGACCCGCCACCTCTCCCAGTCGGAAAGCGCTTACCGCGATGAGGTTAGCGGGTTCCGGTGACGCCCGCCAGGGTGGCCACCGTGAGCGGGCCCAGGGTCGGCAGGTGATAGCCGCCCTCATGCACGGCGACGACGGGCAGGCCCAGCTCGCGTACCAGCTCACCGGTGCGGCCGTAGCCGTCCTCGCTCACCCGCAGCGGGCTTTCCGGATCGTCCTCGGCCGCGTCCACGCCCAGGGACAGCACCACCGCGTCGGCCCGGTCGCCGATGAACTCGACCAGCTCGCGTACCCCGGCCAGCCAGCCCTCGTCGCCGGTGCCCGGGGCCAGCGGCACGTTGCGGTTCGCGCCCTCGCCCGCGCCGGTGCCGGTCTCGTCGGCGAAGCCCGCGTAGTGCGGGAACCAGCCCTCGCCCGGGTCCACGTGCACGGAGGTGTAGAGCACGTCGGCGCGGTCGTAGAAGATCGACTGGGTGCCGTTGCCGTGGTGGGCGTCCACATCGACCACGGCGACCCGGCCCACGCCCGCCCGCTGCAGCGCGAGCACCGCGACCGCGGCGTTGTTGAGGTAGCACGAGCCGCCGAAGCCGCCGCGGGTGGCGTGGTGGCCCGGCGGGCGGCAGATGGCGTACGCCGCCCGCTCCCCTGCGGCGACCAGGTCGGCCGCGGTCGCCGCGGCGTGCGCGGCAGCCCGTGCCGCGGGCCAGGTGCCCGGCCCGACCAGGGTCATCGTGTCGTAGCAGAACTGCCCCGCCCGCGCGTGCGTGGCCGTGGGCCGGCGCACCGGCAGCCCCTCCAGCATCGCCGGGGTCGGGAAGACGTACGGCACCACCCGGTTCTGGTACTCCAGGTAGCCGCCGTCGACCCACTGGCCGTAGACGCCTTCGAGGTGCGCCAGCAGTTCCGGGGTGTGCGCCTGGGCGAGCAGCTCGTCGCCCAGCGGTCGCGCCTCGACCAGCCGCGCCCCGGCCCGCACCAGCGCCGAGCGCAGCACCGTGGCCCGCTCCGGCAGTTCCGTGCCGGGAGTGCGTACCCCGATCCAGATCTCCGCGTCGGGCACGTGCCGCAGCACGTCGTCGCTCCACACCACGGGCAGGTCCAGCTTCGCCATCCCGGCATGATGCCAGCGCAGGCGGCCCGCGACGGGGATCGTTACTGAGTCGAGACTCAGTTAGGCTGCGCCCATGCCTCGTGTTGACGACCTCGGCATCACCATCGGTGAGCTGCCCAGCGGCCCCAGCCGCTCCATCCTCGACGTGCCCGGCGTGGGCGTCGGCCACACCACCGTGTGGCGCGACGAGGAGCCGCCGCCGGCCGGGCGGGGCGTCGCCCGCACCGGGGTGACGGTGCTCGATCCGGGTGGCAACGCGTTCCGGGAGCCGATCCCGGCGGGCGGCGCGGTCCTCAACGGGGCGGGCGAATGCACCGGCTTCATGTCCGCGCAGGAGTGGGGGCTGGTCGAAACGCCGATCTTCCTGACCTCCTCGATGCAGCTCGGCCGGGTGTACGACGCGGCCTGCGAGCTGCTCATGGAGTCCGAGCCGGGCATCGGCGACGACGACGTGGTCATCCCGGTGGTGGCCGAATGCGACGACAGCTTCCTGTCCGAGTCCCGCCGCATGCAGGTCACCCGCGATGACGTGGCCGCCGCGCTGGACGCCGCGCGGGCGAGCGCCGCCTCGGCCGCCGCCGACCGCGCGGCCGGACTGCCCACCGCCGCGCCCGCCGAAGGCGCGGTCGGTTCGGGCACCGGTATGAGCTGCCTGGGCTTCAAGGGCGGCATCGGCACCGCGTCTCGGGTGCTGCCGTCGGGTCACACCCTGGGTGTGCTCGTGATGACGAACTTCGGCGAGCGGGGCCGCCTGACGGTGGCCGGTGTCCCGGTCGGACGGCTGCTGCCGCCCGCGCCCGCGCCGACCGCCCCGCCGGCGGGCTCCTGCATCGTCATCGTGATCACCGACGCGCCGATCGATCCGGCGGGCTGCCGGCGGCTGGCCCGCCGCGCCGGGCTCGGCCTGGCCCGCACCGGCTCCACCGCGCACCACGCCAGCGGCGAGATCTTCCTGGCCCTGGCCACCGGCCTGCGCGCCCCGCGCGGCACGGCCTCGACCGTCATCCCGCTGCAGGGCCGCCAGCTCGACCCGTTCTTCGCCGCCGTGGTCGAGGCGACGGAGGAGAGCGTGCTGAACAGCCTGCTCAACGCCCCGACCGTGGTCGGCCGCAGCGGCAACTCTTCGGAAGGCCTCCCGGTCGACCGCGTCGCCGCACTCCTCGCCCGCCACTCATGACCGACCTTGCGCCCGGCCGGCGCGGCCGGCGGTCACGCGGCAGCCGTGCGCCGTTCCGCCTGCGGCGATGATCCGTTTTTGTGGACGCTGGATGCTGCTATAGCGACACCCAGCGTCCACGAAAACGGATCATCGACCGTGGACCCGACCGTTGACCGTGAGTAAAGCGCCCCGGTAGGGTGAGCGACCGCGATGGAAAACGTTTTCCATCGCGTTACCATCGGGCTACCCACCCGCACTCGCCCATCGGAGACGACATGTCCGCACGACACGAACACCCCTGGTGGCGTGACGCCGTCATCTACCAGGTGTACCCGCGCAGCTTCGCCGACGGGAACGGCGACGGCCTCGGCGACCTCACCGGCCTGCGCGAGCGCCTGCCGTACCTGCGCGACCTCGGCGTCGACGCGCTCTGGCTGAGCCCCTGGTACGTCTCCCCGATGGCCGACGCCGGCTACGACGTGGCCGACTACCGCGACATCGACCCGATCTTCGGCACCCTGGCCGAGGCCGAGCTGTTCATCACCGAGGCCCACCAGCACCACCTGCGGGTCATCGTCGACGTGGTGCCCAACCACTGCTCCGACCGGCATCCGGCGTTCCAGGCGGCGCTCGCGGCCGGACCCGGCTCGCCCGAGCGCGAGCTGTTCTGGTTCCGCCCCGGTCGCGGCGAGCACGGCGAGCTGCCGCCCACCGACTGGGGTTCGCACTTCGGCGGCCCGGCCTGGACCCGGGTCCCCGACGGCGAGTGGTACCTGCACATGTTCGCCCCCGAACAGCCCGACTGGAACTGGGACAACCCGGCCGTGCCCGAGGACTTCCAGACCACGCTGCGCTTCTGGCTCGACCGGGGCGTCGACGGGTTCCGCATCGACGTCGCCGACCACCTGGTCAAGGACCCGGCCCTGCCCGACGTGGCGACGCTGCGCCCGGAGGTCATCCGGCCCTGGCGCGACCAGGAGGGCGTGCACGAGATCTACCGCGAATGGCGCAAGATCGCTGACTCGTACCCGCAGCGCGGGGTGTTCGTCGGCGAGCTGTGGGACGACGACCCCGACCGGTTCACCCGCTACCTGCGCCCCGACGAGCTGCACACCGGCTTCAACTTCCCGTTCCTGTCCTGCCCCTGGGACGCGGCCGCGTTCCGCGACGTCATCGACACGACGCTGACCACCCACGCCATGGTCGGCGCTCCCGCGACCTGGGTGCTGTCCAACCACGACGTGGTACGCCACGCCACCCGCTACGGCCGGGAGCACACCGCGCACTCGTTCGACGACGCCAAGCACGTCGAGCCCAGCGACCCGGCGCTCGGCACCCGGCGTGCCCGTGCCGCCACGCTGCTCACGCTGGCCCTGCCGGGCTCGGCCTACGTGTACCAGGGCGAGGAGCTCGGGTTGCCGGAGGTCGAGGACATCCCCGACGAGCTGCTGCAGGACCCGCGCTGGCTGCGTTCCGGGTTCACCGACCGGGGCCGCGACGGGTGCCGAGTGCCGCTGCCCTGGTCGGGCGACGCCAAGCCGTACGGCTTCAGCCCGGACGGCGCCCCCGCCGAACCGTGGCTGCCGCAACCGGCGAGCTGGGCTCGGCTGTCCGCCGCGGCGCAGACCGGGGACCGGCGCTCGATGCTGGAGCTGTACCGCCGAGCCCTGCACCTGCGCCGCACCGAGCCGGACCTCGGCGACGGCCCGATGCAGTGGCTGCCCGCCCCGGACGGCGTGCTGCACTTCCAGCGCGGCGACGGTTTCGCCTGCCTGGTCAACCTGAGCGGCACCCCCGCCGAGCTGCCGCCCTACGAGTACCTGCTGCTCACCAGCGACCCGCTGGAGGACCTGAAGGTCGCCCCGAACGGCGCCGTCTGGATGCGCGTCGCCTGATCCTGCCCGGACGTCCCTGACCACCTGCCCGCCCACCCGCGGCGGGCAGGTCAACGACCATGCCCTGAACACCCTGGAGCCACCGCATGAGCGCACACATCCTGGTCGTCGGCATCGACGGGGTCCGGCTGGACACCGCCCGCGCGGCGCACACCCCCCACCTGGACGCGATCGAGCGCGAAGGGTGGCTGGCCGAGTTCGAGCTGAGCACCGACGCGCCCACCCTGTCCGGGCCGACCTGGGCGTCGGTCGCGACCGGGCTGTGGCCGCGGGTGCACGGCATCTACGGCAACGTCTTCACGGGCCACCGCCTCGACGCCTTCCCCGACGTGTTCACCACGGCCAAACGCCGCGGCTTCACCACGTTCGTCGGGGCGAGCTGGGCCCCGCTGGTCACCACGGCGTACGGCGGCCCGATGTTCGCCTCGCCCAGCCTGCTCACCTTCGCCGACGGGCACACGCTCGGCCACGACGCGGCCGACCAGCACGTCGCCGACGCCGCCGCGCGGGCACTGGGCCAGGGCACGTTCCACGCCTCGTTCGTCTACCTGGGCGAGCCCGACGAGGTGGCGCACGAGCTGGGCACCGGAGCGGAGTACACGGCGGCGATCGAGCGCGCCGACCGCCGCCTCGGCCAGGTCCTCGGCGCCGTCCGGGCCCGCCCCCGGCACACCGACGAGAGCTGGACGGTCCTCGTCGTCACCGACCACGGGCACCGTGCCGAGGGCGGCCACGGCGGCCGTAGCCGCTGGGAGCGTTCCGCCTGGCTGGCCGCCTGCGGCGCGGGCGTCGGCACCGCCCCGCCCACCGACGTCAGCCACGTATCGGTCGCCCCGACCGTGCTGGCGGTGCTCGGCCAGCCCCTGATCGGCGAGAGCCACCTCGCCGGGACCTCGCTCGTCCCCGAGCGGCCGACCATCCCGCCGACCGCGGGCCGGGAACCGGTCGCCGGGCACGGACCCGCCGCCGGGGCCGCGCCGGACGCCGAGGCTGCGGCCGCCTTCGAGTCCGCCTCGGTGGCCTGATATGTCACTCACCGCGTTCGCCCTGGTGGCCGCGTCGGTGCTGTGCCACGCGACGTGGAACCTGCTGTCCAAGCGGGCCGCCGTCGCGGGCACGGTCTTCGTCGCGGTGTGGTCAGTGGTCGCCGCGCTGATCTGGGCCCCGTTCGGCATCTGGGCGCTGGTCACCGGGTGGGACACGCTCGGCTGGGGCAGCCTGGTGCTGCTCGGCGGCGCGGCGCTGCTGCACACCGGGTACTACCTGCTGCTGCAGCGCGGCTACGCGGTCGGTGACCTGTCCGTGGTGTATCCCGTCGCCCGGGGCCTGGGTCCGGTGCTGATCTGCGCCGTCGCGGTGCCGTTCTTCGACGAGGACCCCGGCCTGCTCGGCTGGGCGGGCACGCTCGCGCTGTCGGTCAGCGTCGCCCTGATCGGCAAGCCCTCCCCCGACGCCCTCAAACGCCGGGCCCCGATCCTGTACGCGCTGGCGACGGGCGTCTTCATCGCCGCGTACACCCTGTGGGACCGCAACGCGGTCGCGGTCGCCGCGCTCTCGCCGATCCTGGTCAACTGGGGCGGCGACACGGGCCGGGCACTGCTGCTGGCCCCGTGGCTGATCCGGCACCGGGCGAAGGTCGGGCAGGTGTGGCGCGAGCACCGGCGCGAGGTGTTCGGCACCGCGGTCTGCTCGCCGGGGGCGTACATGCTGGCGCTGACCGCGATGACGATGGCCCCGGTGACCGTGGTCGCGCCGCTGCGCGAGGTCAGCGTGCTGCTGGTGGTGTTCCTCGGGGCGCGGTTCCTGGGTGAGCGCGACATGTGGCGGCGGCTGCTCGCCGCCCTCGGCGTCGTCGTCGGCGCGATCGGCGTCACCCTGGGCCGCGGCTGACCACCCCGCCGCCGGGCGTCGACCGGGCCTGACGTGCCGCTCGTCACGGACCGACACAGCCCGGATGACGGGACGGCGCGCCTGGTAGATCAACGTTCTGAGTAACCTGTGCTTATGAGAATCGGCATTGTCGGAGCCACGGGCCAGGTCGGCGGCGTCATGCGCCGGGTGCTCGCTGAGCGCAAGTTCCCCGTCGACGAGCTGCGGCTGTTCGCCTCGTCCCGGTCCGCGGGGCGCACCCTGCCCTGGGGCGACGGCGAGGTCACCGTCGAGGACGCGGCCACCGCCGACTACGCGGGGCTCGACATCGTGCTGTTCTCGGCCGGCAAGACGACCTCGCTGGCGCTCGCGCCGAAGGTCGCCGCCGCGGGCGCGGTCGTCATCGACAACTCGTCCGGCTGGCGGCTGGACCCGGACGTGCCGCTGGTCGTCGCCGAGGTCAACCCGCAGGCCGCCAAGGTACGCCCCAAGGGCATCATCGCGAACCCGAACTGCACCACCATGGCCGCGATGCCGGTGCTGCGCCCGCTGCACGACGAGGCCACGCTGACCGGGCTGATCGCCAGCACCTACCAGGCCGTCTCCGGCACCGGCCTGACCGGCGTCGAGGAGCTGCACGAGCAGGCCACCGCCGTGGTCGCCGAGGCCCGCGCGCTCGCCCACGACGGCCGGGGCGTCGCCTACCCGGAGCCGAAGGTGTACGCGCACCCGATCGCGTTCAACGTGCTCCCGCTCGCGGGCTCGATCGTCGCCGACGGCTCCGACGAGACCGACGAGGAGCAGAAGCTCCGCAACGAGACCCGCAAGATCCTCGACATCCCGGGGCTGCCGGTCTCCGGCACCTGCGTCCGGGTGCCGGTCTTCACCGGGCACTCGCTGCAGCTCAACGCCCGCTTCGCCAACCCGATCAGCCCCGAGCGCGCCCGCGAGCTGCTCGCGCACGCCCCCGGCGTGATCCTGGCGGACGTGCCCACCCCGCTGCAGGCCGCCGGCCAGGACCCGACCTACGTCGGCCGCATCCGCCGCGACGAGACGGCCCCGCACGGACTGGCCCTCTTCTGCTCCAGCGACAACCTCCGCAAGGGCGCCGCCCTCAACGCGATCCAGATCGCCGAACTCCTCCTCACCGACTTCTGAAGCAAAGGAAGGGCACCTTCACAACGCTCCGCGTTGAAGAAGGTGCCCTTCTTAACGCGCACCCCCCGACGGCGCAGGTCGTGTGGATGCTGTGAAGACCTCGTGGGGCAAAGGGCCGCACGGCCGCCGGGTTGGTGCAATGAACAGGTGACCCCCAATCCCTACCGGGCTCCCGCGCTCGCCGTCCCGCCGCCGGCCACCCCGCCGCTCGCCGCCCCACCGCTCGCCGCCCCGGCCTTCCCGAACCGTGCCGACGCCTTCGAGCCGCCGGCCGCCGGGCGCGGCCCGCGCCGCGTACAGCGGGTGCGCTCCGGCATCGGCACCGCGCTGGCCGGACACGGCCTGGCCGTGACGCTGCCGCTGCTCCCGGCGATCCTGACCGACGACCCGGGCCCGGTCTTCGCCGTCGGCGGCGTCGCCGCCCAGCTGCTGCTCGCCGCCTTCATCGTCGCCCTCGGCATCACCCGGACCGTACGCCGCGACGGAGCCAACGGCGTCGGACTCGTCATCGGCTGGATGGCCGGCGCCCCGTTCGCCGCGACCGCCGGAATCGTCATCGTGGCGTCGCTCGCCAGCTGACCGGCCTGAACCGGTGCTGCTGTGCCCGCTCGCCACCGGCCCTCAGGAGCGCTCGCGCGCGCGCATCAGTGCCTGATCGATGTGGACGTCGGTCAGGCCGCCGACGGGGTCGACGTGGATCAGCCGGGTCGGCGCGCTCCGGCTCACGGCCCACTCGTGGGCGGCCGCGCTGTGCAGGTCGTCGAACCACACCACGGGCCGGTCGGCGACCCAGGGCGCGATCCCGATCAGCTTGTCCTGCCCGCTGCCGGGCGGCCCCGCGCACGGGATCACCGGCAGCCGCGGCAGCCCCAGCAGCGGCGCGAGCAGCCGGTTCGCCTCGTCCTCCCAGTACGTGGCCCAGACCAGGGTGTACCGCGCGGCCAGCCGCAGCAGCATCGGCCCGTGCTCGGGCCGGACCCGGACCAGCTCCCCGGGGAACAGCTCGTGCTCGGTGTACCCGGCCGGGCAGGCGGCCGAGCCGTGCGGGTTGAGCACCCCGTCGACGTCGATCAGCGCGAGCGCCTCCGGGCTCACAGCGCCCGGCTCATCACCACGCGCGGCCCCAGCGCGTCCAGGCCCAGCTCGACCTCGTGCAGGCGCAGCTCCCGCATCTGCGGGCCGGGTTCGGCGACCGGGCGGAAGCCGCGGCGGGCGTAGAACGGGCCGTTCCACGGGATCTCGGCGTAGGTGGTCAGGGTCAGCTCGCGATGGCCTGCGGCCTGCGCCCACGCGCACGCCGCCGCCAGCAGAGCAGTGCCGACGCCTTGCCCGGCCTGGTCGGGATGCACGGACAACTGCTCCAGGTAGGCCGTCCCGTCGACCAGCCCGAGCCGGGCGAAGCCCACCGGCGGATCGCCCACGACCAGCACGCAGTCCGCGTCGGCATAGGAGGCGGCCGGGGCGGCCGGCGGCAGCGGCCCGAATCCGATCGGCTCGAAGACGCGATCAGCCGCCCCCTCCAGCGCCTCCAGCAACGGCCAGTCGTCCTCGCTCGCGGACCGCACCCGATACCCGTCCACTTGCCCCTCCGACATCGCCGAAAGGCCGACGATAAGGCAGCCGCCGCGCTCGCGTCGTGCGATTTCGGAGCGGTGCCGGATCTGGATGGTCAGGGGGTGTGGAGGCCGGTGGGGGAGCCGGCGGCGGCGCCGGCGATGCCGTCGCCGACGTGGCCCGACAGCAGGCAGGCGGCGGCGTGCGGGCCGTGCAGCGGCAGCACCGGCAGCGGCTCGCCGACGCAGCGGTCGGCGATGCCCGCCCGCTGGGCGAGGCCGCCGGCCAGTGCCGGGCAGCGCGGGTGGAAACGGCAGCCGGCCGGGATCCGCGACGGGTCCGGCGACTCGCCCGACAAGATCACGGGGGTACGCCCCGAAGCCTCCGGCAGCACCGACAGCAGCGCCGCCGTGTACGGGTGCTTCGGCGCGGCCAGCACCTGCTCGGTCCGCCCGACCTCCACGATGCGCCCGAGGTACATCACCGCCAGCCGGTCCGCGATGTTCCAGGCCAGGCCGAGGTCGTGCGTGACGACCAGCACCGACAGGCCCAGCTCGTCCCGCAGCGACAGCAGCAGCGCGAGGATCTCGCCGCGCACCGACGCGTCCAGGGACGCCACCGGCTCGTCCGCGATGATCAGCTCGGGTTCCAGCACCAGCGCGCCCGCGATGACGACGCGCTGGCGCTGCCCGCCGGACAGCTCGTGCGGATACCGCCCGAAGAAACGCTCCGCGGGCCGCAGCCCGGCCTGCGACAGCGCCCTGGCGACCAGCGCGCGCTCGTCACCGGGCACCTGGTGGATGCGCAGCCCTTCAGCGACGGCCTCGTACACGGTGCGGCGCGGGTTGAGCGCACCCGTCGGATCCTGCAGCACCAGCTGCACCCTGCGCCGCAGCGCCTTGAGCCCTTTGCCGCGGTAGTCCAGCGGCCTGCCGTGGTGCAGCACCTCACCCCGGTACGGCCGCTGCAGGCCGAGCAGGGTCCGGGCCAGCGTAGTCTTGCCGCTGCCCGACTCCCCGGCCAGCGCGACGATCTGTCCCTTGTCGACAGACAGCTCCACCCCGTCCACCGCCCGCACGGGCGGGATGCCCCTGCCCCGGCCACCGAACCCGACGTGCAGGTTCCGCGCCTCCAGCACCGGATGCACCGAGATCTCGCTCATGCCCGCTCCTCGCTACGCTCGTCACCCTGCGCTCGGCTCTGTCGCGACAGACGGTCGCTCATGCCGCCACCCCCACGTGTACGCAGGCCGCGCTGCGGTCGGCGTCCACTGGGCGCAGTGCGATGTCGTGCTGTACGCATTCGGGCAGCGCGACCGGGCACCGAGGTGCGAAGGCGCAGCCCTCGCCCAGCTCGCGCGGGTCCGGCGGGTCGCCGGGCAGACCTCGGGGCGCCCGGCGCGAGGCCATGTCCCCGATCACCGGGAACGCCGCGGCCAGCGCCTGGGCGTACGGGTGGGCGGCGTCGGCGAACAGCCGGTGCCCCGGTCCCTGCTCGACGACCCGGCCCGCGTACATCACGGCGACGCGGTCGCAGGTCGACGCGAGCACCGACAGGTCATGGCTGATCAGGATCAGGCCGACGCCCCGCTCCTGGACCAGCTGCTTGAGCAGGGTCAGCACCTGGGCCTGCACCATCACGTCGAGTGCGGTGGTCGGCTCGTCCGCGATGATCAGCTGGGGTGAGCAGGCCAGCGCCATGGCGATCATGACGCGCTGCTTCTGCCCGCCGGACAGCTCGTGCGGGTACGACTCACCCCGCCACGCGGGCACGCCCACCTGCTCCAGCAGCTCGCCGACCTGCTTGCGCGCGGTGGCCGCGGACGACTTCGGGGCGTGCAGCAGGATCGCCTCGGCGATCTGCCGGCCGATGGCGCGCACCGGGTTGAGCGCGTGCATCGCGCCCTGGAACACGATCGACGCCTCGTTCCAGCGCACCGCGCGCAGCTGGCCCCAGCTCATCTTCAGCACGTCGCTGCCGTTGAGCAGGATCTCCCCGGACACCTCGGCGGTGCCCGGCAGCAGCCGCAGCAGCGCGCTCGCCAGCGTCGACTTGCCGCAGCCGGACTCCCCGGCCAGCCCCAGCGTCTGCCCCGCGCCGAGCGTGAGATCCACGCCGCGCACCGCGGGCAGCGGCACGCCACGGTCGCGATACGACACCCGCAGATCCCTGATCTCCAGCAGGCTCGCCGGGCCGCCACCGGCCCGCGCCTGCGGAACCCGCACCA